>JBAULP010000149.1:0-118785 GCA_049578265.1 Acidobacteriaceae bacterium | reverse complement strand
AGCTGGAGGGTTACGCCGGCGGCGTCGAGGGTGAGGCGCGCGGCTTCGATTTCAGCAGCGAGGCCGCGGGCGCGGTAGCCACCGATGGCTTCGCGGAC
Organism: Acidobacteriaceae bacterium; assembly: GCA_049578265.1. Lineage (GTDB taxonomy): Bacteria > Acidobacteriota > Terriglobia > Terriglobales > Acidobacteriaceae > Granulicella. The sequence goes on along the minus strand of JBAULP010000149.1, from coordinate 118,687 downwards.
TTCGGAGAGAGCGGTGCGGGTGATGCGTTCGATGTCGGCGACTTCGGTGGCGGCGCGATCGCAGTTGGGAGTGGTTGCAGTGAGAAGGCGGTTGGCCAGCTCGGCTTTGAGGACGATGACGGAGAGGGTGTGGCCGAGGACGTCGTGGAGATCGCGCGCGATGCGCTCACGCTCGGCTACGGCAGCGAGGGCGAGGTTTTCTGCCTGCGCATGGAGGAGATCACGCTGGGCTTTGGCCTGGGCGCGGTTGAAGTGCATCTGCTCGGCGAAGAAGATGTTGGCGCCGCCGATCATGACCATGAGGAAGACGGCGATGATCGTATTTGGCCAGGAGACATGCAGAACGCCGTGCTGCGCGCTGAAGAATGCGCCTTCGAATAAGACGATCGCCATCTCGGAGAAGAAGATGAGTAAGACCCGGCGAAGAGGTGCGATGTTGAAGGGGAGAAATGCCGCGGCGTAAATGAAGAAGGTGGAGGCTCCTCCGTTGAAGGGAAAGAGAGCCATGCCGAGGATGAAGGTTGCGCCAATCATCCAGAACCGGAGCTTGGACTGACAATCGACACTGTGCACGTAGGCGGCGTAGATGCCGATGAAGAGGACGAAGGATGCGAGCGTGACGGACCAACAGAGGACGGTGCGATCGAAGAAGGGATCGATGAAGAGGAAGCCGGTGTACATGAACCAAATCCACGCAGCGGAGGAGTTGGGTTGCTGCGGTTTCGGGATGACGGAGGCGAAGGGCATGGCTGCTCCAGTGAAGTGTAACGCCGGCGGCGCAGGGGCTGGTTAGGAGTTTTGTTCGGAGCGGCGGAAGGCTATGGCGGTGACGCCGAGCATGACGAGGGTGAAGCCTAGCACGCCTAGCCAGTGGCTGAGAGCGCTGCCCTGCGTGGGTGCGCCGAGCGCGGCGTACATGAGCTGCGCGAGGTGATAGGTGGGGAAGATGGGAGCGATGACCTGAAGAGCGTGGGGAAGGAACTGGATGGGCAGCCAAAGTCCGGAGAGGAAGCTCATGGGGAGGTAGATGAGGTTGGCGATGCCGCCGGCGGCGTTGGGTGGCGAGAGGAAGGCCATGGCGAGTCCGAGGCAGGAGAAAGGAACCGCGGCGACGGCGGCGATGGTAGAGATGTGGACGAACTCGACGAGCGAGAGGTGGACGCCACCGAGGGTGATGCCGAGGATGGTGAGCGCGCTGACGATGATCAGCGAAAAGACGACGGCGATGGAGCACTTAGAGAGGACGTAGGCGATAGGCGGCATGGGGCTGGCCTGCTTGAGCTCGAGCCAGCCAGCGGAGCGGTCGAGTGCGACGCCGACGCCGATGCCGAAGATGGCCACGCCGAGCGCGCCGAAGGTGACATAGCTGCCGAGCAAGTATTTGGCAACGGAGACTCCGGCGGCGATGTTTTGGTGGCGGTTCATCAGGAGGCCGAAGAAGAGATAGAACATGATGGGAAATCCGATGGTGGAGAGCGAGAAAGCGCGGGTGCGGAGAGCGCGGAGGATCTCGTAGCGGATTTCGGTGGTGATGACGGTGAGGTTGCTGGGGGCGGCGGTGCGGGCGGGGAAGGTGAGCGTGGTGGAGGACATGGCGGCTCCTAAAAGCAGGGGATAGAGTGTAGAGCGTAGAGAAGGCGGCTAGGCGTTGGTGGTGAGGGCGAGGAAGGCGTCTTCTAGTGCGGGGCTGGCTACTTCCAGGGAGTTCAGGGTTTGGTCGAGAGCCAGGAGTTCTCGGAGGGTGCGCTCGGGTTGCGTGGTGTGGAGGATGGTGGTGGGGCCTAGGGTTTCGGTGGTGGTTACGCCGGGGATGGCTGCGATGGTGGTGGTGGGGATGGTGGTGATGCAGCGAATGATTTTGTAGGGGGCGGTGCGCGCGGTGTTGCTGGTGGGGTCGGCGGAGAGGCCCTGGGATTTGACTTCGGCGGGTGTGCCTTCGCAGACGACGCGGCCTTTGTTGATAACGATGATGCGATTGGCGAGGGCGTCGGCCTCTTCGAGGTAGTGGGTGGTGAGGAGGACGGTTTTGCCGCGGGCGGCGAGGGCCCGGATCTGGGACCACATCATGCGGCGGGATTCGATGTCGAGGCCTACGGTGGGTTCATCGAGGAAGATGAGGTCGGGGTCGCCGGCGAGGGCGAGAGCGAAGAGGACGCGCTGCTTCTGGCCGCCGGAGAGCTGGCCGAAGAAGCGAGACTCGATGCCGTCTTTCTTGCCGGGGCTGCTTTCGCTGAGAGCGGCGGCGTGGATGATGTCGGCGTAGGGCATGGGGTTGGGATAGTAGCCGCGGAAGAGGTTGATGTGCTCGCGGACGCGGAGCATCTCGGGGGCGCGGCCGACCTGGAGCATGACGCCGGTGCGGAGGCGCGTGGCGGTGAGGCGGGGGTCGGCGTGGAAGATGCGGACGGCGCCGGAGGTGGGCGCGCTGAGGCCCATCATGAGCTTGACGGCGGTGGATTTGCCGGCGCCGTTGGGGCCGAGGAGAGCGACGATTTCGCCGGGGTGGAGAGTGAGGGAGAGGTCGTCGAGCGCGAGGACGCCGTTGGCGTAGCGCTTGGTGATGTGGGAGAGCGAGGCCACGGAGGTGGTTGCGGCGGTGTTGATGGGGGCGGCGGTTTCGGGCTCTAGGACTGCGTTCATGGCGTTGCTCCTGTGTGGAGAGAACTGATGACAAGAGTGAGTATGGAGCGGCGCGGGGGTTGGGAGGAGTGAGGGGCGTCAGGAAAGGGTGGTGACGTTTGTCATGGGTGCGGGAGGAAGGGTTTGGGGGCGGCTTCGTGTGGGATGTATTAAAGGGGGTGCGGAAAAAGCGGTGACATTTCCACGGAAAATTTACCTGGCGGTTCAATTTCCTTTATGCGGGTCAGGATTTGGGCTATGCTTTCGGTATCGGCTCAGAAAGTTAAGGGGTTCAGCTATCCGGTTCGCCGGGGCGCATTCGTTTAACTTTTTGCAGTTGCATCCGCACGAAACGCAACAAGCAGTCCAGGCAGCGCTCTACCCCCGAACACGTTTTGGAGGCAACGCAGTGGTCTATCCAACCGAACGGTCGAAGCGAAACGGCCGAACTGAACAGCAGGTTTGCATCCGGCAAGATTGCGTTCTGCGATCTTGTTTTCTCCGGAAGTGGAATGGAGCCGCATCGCGGTTCGAAACGACGTAATACAACCAGCGGGCCCGAACAAAGAGCAACGTCCTAGCCATTGTCGTTGGCGCAACGGGTGCAGTGTCGAAGCATATCGACAGGCATCTGCGTCGGCGGTGATTCACATTCAGGAGGTAGTGCATTGGTGTATTCGAAGAGCAGATTATCAGTCCTCATTCTTTCAGTTGCCGCGATGATTTTGATGACGATTCCAGTGTGGGCGCAACAGACGCTGGGAGGCATTACCGGGACGGTGGTTGATCCGTCGGGAAGCGCGATTCCAGGTGTGGAAGTAAAGGCTACGTCGGAAGAGACGACGCTGGTGCGCACGGCGAAGAGCAACGCTGCGGGCACGTATCAGTTGGTGGATCTGCCGATTGGGACGTATACGCTTACGTTCTCGATGGACGGGTTTTCGAAGGAGACGATTGCCGGGATTTCGGTGCAGGCGGACCGCACGATTACGCTGCCCGCGAAGTTGACGGTGGGTACTACGTCTACCGTGACGGTGGAGGCGACGCCGCTGCTGAATGCCACGGATACGACCAATGGATATGTGTTGGACAAGCAGCAGATCCAGCAGATTCCGCTGCCGACGGGGTCGGTGCTGGGTGCGGCGATTCTTTCGCCGGGTGTGAATGCGGAGTTGTCGCCGGGGACGGGTGCGAATGCGGGGCTGGGCAATCCTCCGATCTGGGCGAATGGGCAGAGAGACACGAGCAACAGCTTTTCCCTCGACGGCGTGGATGCGAGCAACCTGTTCAACGGCAAGAGCACGAGCGATGTGGGATCGGCGCGCGTGATTAATAGCACGGGTGTTTCGACGAGCACGGGAGCGGGCGGCGTGATTCAGAGCGCGGCTTCGATCTATCTGTCGATTGGCAACGCGTTGCCGACGCCGCCGCCGCAGATGATTGAAGAGGTGCGGGTGAATGCGTCGATGTATGACGCGCAGCAGGGCTCGACCTCGGGCGCGCATATCGATATGAGCACGGCTTCGGGAACGAACAAGTATCACGGCTCGCTGTTTGGGCGGCGCGGGACGAACTGGATCAATGCAGCGCCGTTCTTCTTCAAGAACGACGGCGATATCCCGGACAACCTGAAGAATCCGGAGCTGCACCGTTATTTGGTGGGCGGAACGTTTGGCGGGCCGATCATCAAGGACAAGCTGTTTGGGTTCATTGGGTATCAACATCTGCAGGTGTCGGACCAGGAGATCGGCGACTCGTTTCTGGATGTGCCGGTGGGGCTCTCGGACAGCACGCGCACGGCGGCAAACTTTGCCGGCATTGTGAATGCGCAGTTTCCGGATGGGAGCCAGACGCTGACGGCAGGCAACATCGACAACACGGCGCTGGCGCTGTTCAACTCTCCGGCGCTGCCGGGGGAGCCGGGCAAGTGGCTGATCCCGAACGATACGGGGTCGGGAAACTTATCGCCGACACATCCGTTCGATGCGTTCCTTCCGGGGACAGGCCGATTCAAGGCGGATATGGGTGTTGTGGACATCGACTACAACGCTACCAGCAAGGACACGGTGGCGCTGAAGTATTTCTATCAGCATGATCCGACTGTGGCTCCGTATGCGCTCTCGAGCGTGCCGGGATTCACAGAGCATCTGGACTCGGGCGCGCAGGTTGGGTCGATCAACAATACGTACCTGGTGCGGTCGAACCTGAGCACGCAGCAGACGCTGGGGTACATTCGCGAGAAGATCTACGAGACCAACGAGCAGCCGTTCGGTCCGCAGGCGATTCCGGGAGGAACGCTGGGCACGGTGTCGATCAATGAGTTTGGATCGAATTACTTTCCGGGCGTGTCGATTGTGAATGTGCTGGGCGACGCAGCGTACAACGCGGGGCTGTCGTCAACGGGCATATTGAACATTGGACCGAATGCTGAGGGACAGAGCTCGAATACGGGTGTGTTTCAGAATCGGCTGCAGCCATCGGCGAGCGGGATCTGGTCGCTGGGCAAGCATACGGTCACGTTTGGCGTGAGCTACAGCTATACGCAGTTGAATACGATTGATCACCGAACGGGCACAGGCACGGTGGCGACCGACGATTTGAGCGCGTATGCGCAGGGCTATGTGACGCCGGGCAGTTCGTCGACGGCGTTCTATGTGAGCTCGTTCCTGCAGGGCAATGCGAATCGCTACTATCGGGCGAACCAGTTGGGGACGTATCTGCAGGACAAGTTTCAGATCACGCCGAACCTTAGTTTGACGGCTGGGGTTCGCTACGACTGGGACGGCGGGTTGACGGAGAAGTACGGGCGCATCTTCAACTTTGATTTTCCGAGTGCGAACACGAGCGATCCGAATGCGTATCAGTACGACGCGGCTTCGGACACGATTACGCAGCCGGGATTCATCATCGCCGGCAACAACACGAATGGAACCAAGAGCGTGAGCAACACGACACTGACGGGACGGCAATGGGGCATTGCGCCGCGGCTGGGCGCAGCGTGGCAGCCGGCGATGTTCCACTCGAAGGTGGTGGTGCGGACGGGCTTCGGCATGTATTACGACCGCGGCGAACTGTTCACCTACTTCTCTCCGGGGTATGCGATTGGAACGGTGACGGGCGGACCGTTTGGCGTGAACCAGCAACTGCCGTTTGTTACGGCGCAGAACTGCCCGGTAGCGAGCTTGTATAGCTACTACATTCCTACGTGCGGCGGCGATGGTGGATTTGGGCCTCCCACGGACGCGCCTACTGCGGCGACGGGCAACCTGGCGAATCCTTACACGAATGTGGAGTCGGCGGCGCCAAGCAACCCGAAGTCGTCGGACTTGAGCAAGTATCTGCCGAACATTGCGAGCATCGAGAATGGTGGCCAGCCGATTTCGCTGGGCATCTACGATCGTGCGAACAAGCTGCCTTACACGTATAACTACACGCTGGATGTGCAATGGCAGCCGCGCAACGACCTGGCGGTGGAGCTAGGGTATGTGGGCAACCTGGGACGCCACCAGGTGATTCCGGTGCCGTTCAACCAGCCGGGGATTGCTTCGCCGAGCAGCCCGATCCATGGGCAGAACTACTCTTACGGATACAACGTGGGCGGGGCGACGCTGCCGGATGGCTCATCGTATCTGGCCGACTATGAGGGCGGCAATGTCGATCATCGCGTTCCTTACATCGGGTATGCGGCGGAGTCGATTGATTACAAGGCAGCGGGCATCGATGCATATAACGCGCTAACGGCACACATTGAGAAGCGCATGAGCCATGGGCTGCAGGTGGCTGCCTCGTATACCTACTCGCATGCGCTGGACGAGCAGAGCGGACTGGGGCTGTTTTACAACGGCAACAACCCGCTGAACCTGCGCGATGGGTATGCGTCGTCGGACTTTGATCGTACGCATGTGATCAACTTCAACTACGTGTATCGGCTACCGAATTTTGTAAGCGGGCACGGGGTTGAAAGCTACTTTACGAATGGATGGTCGCTGGTTGGACTGACTGTTCTGCAGAGTGGGCAACCGTATAGCGTGATCGACTTCAGCGGCGCGGTGGGCAGCATCTACTACGGCGTGAGCGATGGCATTACGAATCCGATTGTGCCATTGGCGAACGGCTGCACGGCGAAGAGCGCGAAGACAGGGCTCTCCGGCGCGTTTGGTGACTATGCGCTGAAGACCTCGTGCTTCACGATTCCGGTGTTGCCGGCAGGTGGGCTGAACGGAGCGGTGCCGACGTCTGATCCTTACGAGACGACGTTCACCACCGGCCAGCGCAACATCTTCCGGCAGGCGTTCCAGAAGCGCGCGGATGCTTCGCTGGTGAAGCAGACGCAGTTCACGGATCGCTACAGCCTGAAGTTCACGTTCGATGTGTACAACCTGACGAACACGAGCAGCTTCGACGTACCGGGCAACGAGGTTTCGCAGAATGAGAACTACAACGGCTTCCCTGCTGCGGGGACGCCGGTTCTGCCGACGTCGTGCGACGCGAATAACACGGGCTTCTACAACTGCCCGTTCAGCCTGGGTGTGGTGACGCACACGATTGGCAGTCCGCGGCAGGTGCAGATGTCGCTGCAGTTGCAGTTCTAGATTGGGCAGAGCAGCAAGAGAATGGGAGGCCGCGGTTGCGGCCTCCCATTTTTGCTGCGTGCGATGCGGTGAGAGCTATGGTTTGTAGTCGAAGGATTTGTTGGGATAGGGCGGGTGCGGGGGAACGGGGTTGGGGTCGTCCTTGATCTCCTGTTGGAGGAGTTTGATGGCGGCCTGGAGTTGCGCGTCTTCACCGGTGTAGGTGGCGTGGGGAAGATTGTCGACGGTGATGTCGGGATCGACGCCGTGGCCTTCGATGAGCCACTGCTTCCCTTCCGGACCATAGACGCCCGTCTCTGCGGCACTGGCTACGCCGCCATCCTCCTGTGCGGTGTCGCCGGTGCTGAGCCAGATCTCGCCGCCCCAGGTGCGGGTGCCGATGATCTTGCCCATGTGCAGACGCTTGAAGCCTTCGGCGAAGGCTTCGCCGTCGGAGGCGGTATCTTCATCGCAGAGCACGACGATGTGTCCGCGGAAGGCGCCCTGCATGTTCCACATGGGCTCGCTGTTGCGGGGCTGCCAGTAGAACCAGGCCTTGCGAAGGAGGGTGGAGAGGAGCCAGGAGTCGATGTTGCCGCCGTGGTTGTGGCGGACGTCGATGATGAGGCCCTGGCGGTTGAAGACGGGATAGTAGTCGCGGGCCCACTGATCGATGTCGTTGGGGCCCATGGCCTGGAGATGGACGTAGCCGATGTCGTCGTGCGAGGCGGAGTCGACTTCGAGGCGGCGCGTGTACTCCCACTCGGCGTAGCGGAGGGTGGCGTCTTCGTGCGCGTCGATGGGCGTGACGAGGGCGTCGCGCACTTCGCCGGAGGTGGACTTGACGCGCAGCATGACTTGCGTGCCGGCCTTGCCGCGGAGGAGCGCGCGCTCGTCGGGAACACTGAGCGTGCTTTGGCCGTCGATGCTGAGGATGACTTCGCCTTGATGCACGAGGGATTCAGGGCGGGCGAAGGGCGGAGCGTCGGTGGGGAGATCGGGATCGTGGAGGTAGATGTGGTCGACGACGTAGCCGCCGGCCTTCTCGTCGCGGTGGAGTTCGGCGCCGAGGGTGGCGATGTCGATATCGTTGGCTGGCTTGCGGTGATCGCCGCCGAAGACGAAGGTGTGGAGGGTGGAGAGCTCGCTGACCATCTGGGCGATGATGTCGTTGAGCTCGTCACGGTCGGAGACGCGATCGACGAGCGGAAGATAGCGGTCGCGCATGGCGGGCCAGTTGATGCCCTGCATGCTGGGGTCGTAGTAGTAGTCGCGCTCGAGGCGCCAGGCGTCGAGGAAGAGGCTGCGGAACTCCTGGCGGGGATTGGTGGAGAAGGTCCAGTGCGAGAGGTTGAGCTCGGCCTTGGAGAGATTCTTGGCGTCGTTGAGTGAGGAGCCCTTTACGTCGGAGTCGAAGATGTAGAAGTTCTTCTCCTTGGAGACGAGCATCTTCTTGCGGTCGAGTGAGATTTCGAAGCCGCGTACGTCGGACATGACGGTGTCCGGGTTGTCGCCCTTGTTGGCGATGTCGAGGCACTGGAGGGTGAGCTTGGCGCGGATGTCGTCGGAGTGGTTGAGCCAGCAGAGACGCTTGTCGGTGAGCTGGAGATTGTCGTAGTTGCCGGCGGGTGCGGGAACCTTGGTGAGACGCGCGGAGATATCGGTGAAGTCGATGGTTACCGGGGTTGGTTTCTTGTCGGCTGGCTTGGTGGATTTGTCGTCGGCGGCCTTGGTGGACTTGTCGGATTTGTCGTCAGACTTGGAGGACTTCGCGGCGTCAGGCTTGGAGGATTTGTCGTCGGTGGACTTGTCGGATTTGGATTTGTCGGCGTCGTCTGGGTGGAGTTCGTCGGAGGGAAGGAAGGGGCTGCGAAGGCCGGGGGTGAGGGCGAGCTCGTAGACTTCGACGGCGCGGTCGAAGTGCGGAGCGGGCATGCGCGCGCCCCAGGGAGATCCGACGGTGGTCTTGAGCATGCGGTCGGAGAGGAAGTAGAGCCACTTGCCGTCGGCGCTAAAGGCGGGGCTTTCGCTGTTGTAGCGGTCGTCGGTGATGGTGTGGAGCGCGCCGGTGGAGGCGTTGAGGATGTGGATCTGGTCAAAGAGATTGTCGGCGGACTCGACGTACGCGAGCCACTGGCTGTCGGGAGACCAGGCCAGGTCGCTGAAGTCGCCGGCGTTCGATTGGGCGATTTGCTTGTCTTGTTTGGTTTCGATGTTGTAGAGCCAGAGGATGTGGTTCTTGTCGTAGTGGGCTAGCCACTTGCCGTCGGGCGAGGGGAGGCCGTCCCAGGTGAGGATCTTGGAGTCGTGGGTCCACTGCTCGGGTTTGCCGAAGCCGTCGGCCGGATACTTCCAGAATTCGGTCTCGCCGGTAGCGGTGGAGAGGGCGATGATGCTCTTGCCGTCGGGAAGGAAGCGGGCCTCACTGTAGCGGTCGTTGTCATCGCCGGCGATTTTGATGATGCGGCCGGTTTTGGCGGGGACGGTGAAGACTTCGCCGCGTGCTGAGAAGACGGCGCGGCTGCCGTCGGGCGAGATGTGGACGCCGGTGAGGTAGTCCAGCGGCTCTTTCACCCAGTGGGTCTGGAGCTGATCGAAGTCGGAGAGAAGGGTGATGGGGATGATGGTGTCGTGGCCGGTGGAGAGGTCGAGGGACCAGAGCGCGCCGGCGCAGGCGTAGACGAGATGGCCGTCGGAGATAGAGGCGGTCTCGACGTCGAAGGTGTGCTGATGAGTTTCCTGCTTGAGGTCGTGGCCGTGCGGGTCGATGGAGTAGACGTTCATGACGCCGTCGCGGTCGGAGAGGAAGTAGATGCGGTTGTTCCAGACCATGGGGTCGTGCGAGGTGCCGGTGTAGTCGGCGGTGAGAGGGACGGCTTCGCCGTGGCCGTCGTAGCTCCAGAGATTTTCCGCGGAGCCGCCTTTGTAGCGCTTGGTGTTGCTGGGCTGCTTGTACCAGCGCGTGAAGATGAGGGTGTGGCCGTCAGGAAGATACGCGGCTTCGGCGGCACCGGCGAGAGGAACGATTTCACGCTGGCCGTCGGTGCTGATAAGAGCGAGGCGCGGGTCGGGCAGGGTGGAGTAACGCGTGGTGCTGATGATGAGGCGGCCGTCGGGTGTCCAGCCGTCGGGGCGCGCGGTGCCGCTCCAGGTGCGACGCTGCGGGAGGCCGCCGTGGATGGGCATGGTGTAGACCTCGTTGGGGCCCTCGTACTGCGCGCGGAAGGCGACGGTCTGGCCGTCGGGCGAGATGGTGGCCATGGACTCAATGCCAGGAGCTGAGGTGAGACGACTGGCGACGCCGCCGCTGAGGGGCACGGACCAGAGATCGCCTTCGGAGGTGAAGATGAGCGTGTCGCCGTGCAGAGCGGGATACCGATAGTAGCCGGTACGGCCAGCAGGTGCGTCCGCAGCGAAGAGAGGAGAGGTGCCGAGAAGGCAGACGGCGATGCCGAGTGCGATGAGGCGCAGACGAGATGCAATGAGCATGGGGAGAAGGCGCTCCTGATGAAATTGATAGGACAGGTTAAGTTGCGGGGCCGAGAAAAAATCAAAGGGATGACGCGGATGAAGACATGCGAGGGCGCAGGAGAAGCGGACGACAAAAGCTAGCTGGTTGGGTGTCAGTATAGCGCTGGCGTGTCGGTGCGTGTGATCACAGCAGAGGTTTGGTGGTGACTGCAGAATGGGGTTGCACTCCGGATTCGCGGGCGAAGAGGTCGACCGCTTAGCGAACGGACCGAACGTTAATCGCTACGATCAGGCGTAAGCTTGATCCCGAGGGCTACCGAACGATGGACGCGCTTGCATTGCATAGGCTTCAGTTTGCATTCACAGTTACCTTCCACTACCTCTTTCCCCAACTGACCATGGGTTTGGCGCTGCTGATCGTGATTTTGAAGACGATGGCGCTGCGGACCGGGAACGAACGCTACAGCGATGCGGCAAGATTCTGGGCAAGAATCTTTGCGGTGAATTTTCTGCTGGGTGTGGTGACGGGCATCCCGATGGAATTTCAGTTTGGCACGAACTGGTCGCAGTTTTCGCGGCGCGCAGGTGGAATTATTGGACAGCCGCTGGCGATGGAGGGCGTGTTTTCGTTCTTCCTGGAGTCGGCGTTTCTTGGATTGTTTTTGTTTGGAGAGAAGCGACTGTCGAAGCTGCAACACTGGGGCGCGGCGTTCCTGGTGTTCCTGGGATCGTGGATCTCAGGATTCTTCATTATTGTTACGGACGCGTGGATGCAGCATCCGGTGGCGTATCAACTGATGCCGGACGGGACGTACCAGGTGACGAGCTTCTGGGGGTTGATGATGAATCCCTGGGCGTGGCTGCAGTATGCACATAATATGTGCGGGGCTGTGGTGACGGGGGCTTTTGTGATGTCGGCGGTGGGCGCGCTGTATTTGCTGCGCGACAAGAATAGCGAGTTCGGCAAAATCTTTCTGAGACTCGGGGTGACGGCAGGAATCCTCTCATGCATCGTGCAGATCTTTCCGACCGGTGATTTGCACGGCAAGTACGTGGCAAAGAATCAGCCAGTCGCGATGGCCGCGATGGAGGGGCTGTTCCACTCCGCGAAGGGCGCTCCGATTGTCTTGATGGGACAGCCGGATTTTGGGGGAGAGAAGATTGACAACCCGATCGCGGTGAATGACGTACTGAGCTTTCTGATTTATGGGACGACGTCTGCCGAGGTGAAGGGGCTGGATGCGTATCCGAAAGACCTGTGGCCCACGACACTGCCGCTGCTGTTTTATGCGTACCACATCATGGCAGGGCTGGGAACGTACTTTGTGCTGCTGATGGGGATTGCAGGATTTCTGCTGTGGCGAGGCAAGCTGTATGGTGCGCGATGGGTGTTGTGGCCGATCCTGCTGAGCTTCCCGCTGCCCTACATTGCGAACACTGCAGGGTGGATGACGGCGGAGATTGGGCGGCAACCCTGGCTGGTCTATAACCTGATTCGCACGTCGCAGGGCTACTCGAACCACGTGGGCGCGGGGACGACTCTGTTTACGCTACTCGGCTTCATGGGCATGTATGCGGTGCTTTCAGTTCTGTGGATTCTGCTGGTGTACCACATCATCGACGACGGGCCGAAGACGCTGATGGAACATGCTCCGGGTGCAACACTAACGAACGCGTAGGAGGCGGGGATGGCGACACTGTGGTTTTGGATTGTAGCGGTGATGCTGGCCGCGTACGTTGTGCTGGATGGGTTTGACCTGGGCGTGGGCACGCTGCTGCCGTTTGTGGCCAGGACAGAGGCTGAGCGCCAGCAGGCGATTCGTGCGATTGGACCGGTGTGGGACGGGAATGAGGTTTGGCTGCTGGCCGCGGGAGGGACGCTGTTCTTCGCGTTTCCACTGGTGTATGCGTCTGCGTTCAGCGGGTTCTATATGCCGCTGATGATCGTGCTTTGGCTGCTGGTGTTGCGTGGGTTGTCGGTGGAGTTGCGCATGCACTTTGCTGATCCGTTGTGGCGCAGCTTTTTTGATGGGCTGATGGTGTTTGCGAGTGCGCTGCTGGCGATCTTCTTCGGAGCAGCGTTGGCGAATGTGATTCGCGGCGTGCCGCTGGGAGCCGACCACTACTTCTATCTGCCGCTATGGACGAACTGGCGGACGGGGGCGAACCCGGGGATTCTGGATTGGTATACCGTGATCGGCGGAGTGATGGCGCTGCTTGCGCTTTCGATGCATGGAGCGCTTTACCTGGTGCTGAAGAGCGAAGGGGATTTGAGGCGCAGAGCGCGAGTGGCTGCGGGACGACTGTGGCCGTTTGTGACCGTGGCCACGGTGCTGGCGATCCCGGCGACGGTGGTGGCGAGGCCTGGTTCGCTCGCAAACTATCATGGACATCCTGCGGCGTTTCTTTCGCCGGTTGTTGTGGTGCTGAGCCTGGGAGCGATATTGGTGGCGATGCGCAAGAAGTCGGAACTGGGTGCGTTTCTGGCCTCGTGCGCTTACCTGATTGCGATGCTGTGCGGAGCGGCGGTGGGATTGTTTCCGGTGCTGTTGCCGTCGACGAGTTCTGCTAGCGAGTCGATTACGATTGCGAACTCCATTGTGGGACCGCATAGCCTGCGGGTTGGGCTAGTGTGGTGGATGATTGGGACGTTGCTGGCAGTGATGTACTTCTGCATTGTCTACTGGCTGTTTCGCGGGAAGGTTTCAGCGTACGCGGATACCTATGGGCATTAGATCTGGCTGGGTTACTGCTAGACGCGCGGCCGTATGATGGAGTCAATGCTGTGCCGCAGGATTTGAGCTGGGCTGAGTATGGCCGGTGGATGGGCGCGGCGGCTAGGGATCGATGCGTCCAGAACTGATACGAGCGACAGAGTTGTTGCAGGCCAAGGATCCGGCGTCGGTGAACGAGGCGCTGGGGCTGCTGCAGGGCGCGGTGTATGCGTTCAGTATGAAGGTCTGTGGACACTCGGAAGACGCGGAAGATACGGCGCAGGAGGTGTTTGTGCGCTCGCTGCCGCACCTGGCGAAGATTAGCGAACCGAAGGCGCTGGCGGTGTGGCTGTATACGGTTGCGCGCAATCGCTGCTGGAGGATGCGGCGGAAGAGCGCGTATGCACCGACACAGATGCTGTCGTTGAGCGAACTCATGCCTGGAGAGATGGAGCTCGGCGAGTTGCTCCAGGACGGTGGACCGACTCCGGAGATGCAGGCGACGCAGGCGCAACAGAGCCAGCGGTTGCAGGAGGCGGTGTGGACGCTGCCGCCTACGTATCGCATCGTGCTGGTACTGCACGATATGGAGGACCTGGAGACGGAAGAAGTCGCACAGGTTTTGGGGATTCAACAAGGCACGGTGCGCGTGAGGTTGCACAGGGCTCGGCTGTTTGTGCGCAAGGCGCTGGCTGCGGCGGAGGTTCGGCGAGAAGAGGTGGTGAACGAGGGTGTGGGGCGCGCGGGCAGATTGCGCAAGGTGGGAAGTGCGCGCGGCAAGCCGCGTGAGTGCACGGAGATTTTTGCGAACTTGTCGGAGTATATGGATGGACGCGTGGAGTCGGTGGCGTGCGAACGCATGCGGGAGCATATTGAGGGTTGCAGGCCCTGCGTGGCGTTTATCCAGGATCTGCGCGCGGCGATCGACCGGTGCCGGATGCTGGAGTCGCCATGTGCTCCGGAGACGGGGCAGCGGCTACGGTCGCTGCTGACGCAGGAGTATATGCGACTTGTGGGTCAGGAAGCGGCGGGCGTTTCGGTCTCGTAACGCTTGGATTCGTGCGAGCAAAGCGGGCGGGTGGGGGAGATGCCAACGCGCTGGCGTGAGGCTTTTCTATAGCTGTATACTTTGATTCTCGCCCCAAGTGTTCAGACCACTGGGCAACTGAATTCGAAAGAAATCGACACGACATGCTAATCCATGAGGACCGTTTATTTCCGGCAGAAGCAGGCACGCGCACGATAGCTAAGGCGCTTTATGAACAGGTGCGGGGGTTGCCGATCATCAGTCCGCATGGGCATACGCAGGCGGGGTGGTTTGCGAAGAATGAGCCGTTCCCGAATCCGGCTAAGCTTTTTGTGCAGCCGGACCATTACGTTTATCGGATGCTTTACAGCCAGGGCGTGTCGATGGATGAGCTGGAGATTGGGCAGGCGGAGATGAAGGATCCGCGGAAGGTTTGGCGTATATTTGCCCGTCATTACTACCTTTTTCGGGGTACGCCGACCAGGATTTGGCTGGATTTCTGCTTTCAGGAGTTGTTTGGGTTGGAGGATCGGCTGTCGGAGAAGACGGCGGATCATTCTTACGATGTGATCCTGGAAAAGCTGAAGACGCCGGAGTTTTTGCCGCGTGCGCTGTATGACCGTTTTCATCTGGAAGTTCTTGCAACTACGGACTCGCCGCTGGATTCGCTGGCGGATCATCAGGCGATTCGGGAGTCGGGATGGAAGGCGCGGATTCTGCCTACGTTCCGTCCGGATTCGGTGGTGGACCCGGAGTTTGTGGGGTTCGCGGAGAGCATTGAAAAGCTTGGCGGTTTGACCGGTGAAGATACGTCGACGTGGGCCGGATATTTGAAGGCTTTGTTGGCTACACGGGCGCGGTTCAAGGCGCTGGGATGCACCGCTACCGACCATGGGCACCCTACGGCGCAGACGGCTAACCTGATGAAAACGCAGGCCGAGGGCCTGTTTGAGAAGGTGTTGCGTGGGAAGGCGGATGCGGGGGAGAAGGAGCTGTTTCGGGCGCAGATGCTTACCGAGATGGCGCGGATGAGCCTGGAGGATGGGCTGGTGATGCAGATCCATCCGGGAAGCGTGCGGAATCATAATCTTAAGGTGTTTGAGACGTATGGGCGGGATACGGGGGCGGATATTCCGGGGCCTACGAACTACGTGAACGCGCTGCGGCCGCTACTGGATGCGTTTGGAAATGAACGCGATTTGTCTATTATTTTGTTCACTTTGGACGAGTCTACTTATAGTAGAGAATTAGCTCCTTTGGCGGGACATTATCCTTGCTTGAAGCTGGGGCCTTCGTGGTGGTTTCACGATAGTCCGGAGGGGATGATGCGGTTCCGGGAGAGCGTTACGGAGACGGCCGGTTTCTACAATACGGTTGGATTTAATGACGATACACGGGCGTTTTTGTCGATTCCGGCGCGGCATGACATGGCGCGGCGGGTGGATTGTGCGTTCCTGGCGAGGCTGGTGAGCGACCATCGCTTGGAAGAAGATGAGGCGTTTGAGCTGGCGCACGATCTGGCGTACGGGCTGGCGAAGAAGGCCTACCGGCTGTAAATCGTGTGAGTTTCGTGCTGATCTGAACCCGGTTTGGAGCTGCAAAACGCTGCTCCGAACCGGGTTTTCTGCGCACAGATTGAGCTGAGCTGGGGATCATGTCAAGTTTCCTTGACACTATTTGACTTCGGCGCCGGCTAGTTTGGTGATGGATTCGCCTTCGGTGGCATCGACTTTCAGGTTGGTGGTTGAGACCTGTGCGTAGCTGATGGTCAGACCACGGATGGCACTGATGTGGACGTTGTTGAGGACTACGTTGGTGATGGGGGCTTCGGGGAGACCGAAGATGGCGCCGGCGGAGGTACTGCCGATGGCGGTCAGGTTTTCGATGGTGATGTCGTGGAAGTGGGGGGTGAGGCGGGTGATGGGTGCGGGGGCTACTTCTCCGGTGGGAGCGATTTTGGGGTAGTACTCGCTGATGACGAGGGCGTTCTTGACGTCCTTCATGTCGATGTCGCGGAAGAGGAGGTGGCTGACGTCGTTGCCGCGGTCGCGGTTGGCTTTGACGCGGATACCGTTGTCGGTGCCGTCGAAGTGAATGCGCTCGGCGAGGATGTTTTGCGCGCCGCCGGCGATCTCGCTGCCGATGGAGAGGCCGTGGCCGTGGAGGAAGGTGCAGTCGGTGATCTTGATGTTGCGCGAGGGGGAGTCGGGACCGGGGGAGTTGGCGGCGCCGGACTTGATGGCGATGTCGTCGTCGCCTACGTCGGCGAGGACGTGATCGATGACGATGTTGGAGGAGGAGAAGGGATCGATGGCGTCGGTGTTTGGGGAGTGCTGCGGGGCGAGAACCTTGATGTTGCGGATGGTGATGTTGTCGGAGTAGTAAGGGACGAGTTGCCACATGGGCGAGTTCTGGATGGTGATGCCTTCGATGAGGATCTGTTTGCAGTGGTCGAAGACGACGAGGCGGGGGCGCGTGTGTTCAGAGCCCATGACGCCGTGATCTTTGACGGCGCGGGCTTCGTCCCACCAGCTCTGCCCTGCCCCGTCGATGACGCCTTCTCCGGTGATGGAGAGGTTGTGGGCGTTGGTGGCGCTGACGAGGGCCTGGTTGCCGGGGGCGCGGAATTCGGTGATGGAGGGGTAGTCGGAGTGGTCTGACGAGCCGAGGAGGGTTGCGCCTTTGTCGAGGTGGAGATTGATGTTGCTCTTGAGGACGATGGGGGCGCTGAGATAGGTGCCGGCGGTGAGGAGAACGGTGCCTCCGCCCTTGTGTGCGCAGGCGTCGATGGCGGACTGGATGGCGTGGGTGTCGTTGGTGGTGCCGTTCGCTTTTGCGCCGTAGGTGTGGACGTTGCAGGTGGTTTCGGCGTGTGCGGAGATGGTGAAGATTGCGGCGAGGGAGAGGAGGGAGAGGGTGTGGATGCGGTTCACGAGGAGCCTCGGAGGGGTGAGTTGCGTTCGGGGATTATGATACGACAAATTGGGGGGAGTGGTCATACCACTTATTTTGGTGAGGGGGGCGCGTGCTTTGGACGCGAGATGCGGGTTCCTCGCTTCGCTCGGAATTACGGATGGAAAGGCAGGGGCAAGGGCAGGGGCAAAGGCAAAGGCAAGGGCAAAAGCAAAGGCAGAAGCAAATGCAAGAGCAACGACAACAGCCAATGCGGGGGTCCTTCGCTTCGCTCAGGATGACGGCGTAACACGAGCAACGGCAAGGGCAAGGGCAAGGGCAAAGGCAAAGGCAAAGGCAAAGGCAAAGGCAAGGGCAAGGGCAAGGGCAACAACAACAACAACTGCAACTGCAACTGCAACTGCAGATCCCTACGGGATGACAAACAAAAAAACAACGGCAACAACAACAACAACTGCAACTGCAACTGCAACTGCAGATCCCTACGGGATGACAAACAAAAAGGCAACGACAACAGCAACGGCAACGACAACGGCAACGGCAACGACAACGGCAACAGCAACGACAACGGCAACAGCAACGACAACGGCAACAGCAACGACAACGGCAACAGCAACGGCAACGGCAACCGCAACGGCAACGGCAACGGCAACGGCAACCGCAACGGCAACGGCAACGGCAACGGCAAGTGCAGCGGCCAGTGCTACTAGAACGGCAAATACAGGGATCTCTCCACTTCCCCTTCGGCACGCTCGGGGCTCGGTCGAGATGACGCGGTGTGTTTGTGCGAGGCGTTGACGGGAGGCTATTGGGCCTGGGTGGGGTTCCAGTTGTCGTGGCCGCTTAGGAAGGTTGCTGGTTGGTAGGGGGCGGCTTGCTGGGCGGTTAGTTGGTGGGATTTGGGTTCGCGTTGGGTTGGGTCTGCGCCGGGGCCGGTGGAGTTGAACTCGGCGAAGTAGGCGGTGTCTAAGGAGTGGGTTTCGTTGGGGTGCCACTCGCGCCAGCCTGCGGGGTTGATGTGTGCGCCCATCTCGGTGTTGAGGTAGATGACCGTTGCGTAGGGACGCCAGGGGCGGCCGAGGTAGACGTTGGTTACGCCGGGGTCGGCGGTGAGGGTGCAGTGGTCGAAGACGTAGGCGGAGTCTTCGGTGGGAGAGTTTTTGGATTGCGCGGTGAGGAAGCCTTCGCTGTGCGGGGTGCTGTGAATCTCGCAGTGGTCGAAGACGGCGCGAGCGTTGCCGAAGATGAAGTCTACGTTGCCGGCGATGAAGCAGTGGGTGAAGTATTGGCGGGAGGTTTTGCAATCGGGCGTTGGCTGGCCGGCCTTGGTGAGAGGGCACTTGTTGCTGGCGGCGTAGAGGGTGTCCTGATTGCCTAGCAGGCGAACGTTGCGAAGGATGGCGCGATCGCCGGTGATGCTTAACGCCAGGGCTTGCGAGCCTTGCGGGAGTTGGGGGTGCGTGGCGTTGAAGTCGTTCTGGAAGGTGATGTTTTCGGCTAGGAAGTTGTCGCCGGTGACGTTGACGGTGGCGGAGTGGAGCGTGCCGCCGGAGGTGCCGGCGCTCTTGTTCATGACGACTACGGTTCTGGAGGCGTCGGTGTTTGCGCTGCGGAGCGTGATGTTGGGCTTATCGATGGTGAGGACTTCGTGATAGGTGCCAGGACCTACGAGGACTACTGCGCCGGTGGAGGGTGCGGTGTCGATGGCGCGCTGGATGGAGGAGAAGTCGCCGGTACCGTCGGCGGCTACGTAGAGGGTGTGGTCGACGGGCGGGATGGTGCCGGCCATCTCGGGCGCGGTGGAGAGATCGGTGAAGGGGACGAAGCGCGCGTCGCAGGCGAGCGGCTTGCCGGGGTGGGCGTTGGGGGCTTGCTGGAGGTTGACGTCGTCGCCGGAGGGAGAGAGGTTGCCGAGGTTGGGGCCGAGGGTGATGTCGGCATCTTTGGCGATGAAGGTGGAGTGGGCCTGGTCGTCGGCGAAGACGTTGTTCATCGTGAGGCCGAGTTTGTGTTGCGCGTCGGCGCCGAGGAAGGTGTAGATGCCGGGGGAGGTGATGTGGACGTTGTCGAGCGTGATGTCGCGATAGACGGGGATGAGATTGCCGGGGAAGGTGGTGTAGAGGGGCGTGAAGAAGAGCGGATTTTTTGTGTCGCGGATGCAGACGTTGCGATAGGTGATGTCGTGGACGAGGCCGCCGCGAGAGCGGTCGGACTTGATGCGGATGCCGTTGTCGGCGCCGTCGATGGTGAGGTCGTCGACGAGCATGTGGGAGACGCCGCCGTTGGTGCCGCTGCCGATGGACATGCCGTGGCCGGTGTAGAAGTGATTGTGAAGGACGGAGATGTTGGTGGAGGGGCCGGAGCGACCGGACTTGACGGCTACGTCGTCATCACCGGTGTGGATGAAGCAGTGGGTGATGGTGACGTTGGTGGAGGAGCCGGGGTCGATGCCGTCGGTGTTGCGCGCGGTCCTGGGAGTCATGATTTTGACGCCCCAGGCGGTGAAGCCGTTGGTGTCGTTGACGGCTACGTGGAAGCCGGGGCTGTTGCGAAGCGTGATGTTGTAGAGAGTGAAGTTGTCGGCGTGACGGAGGATGATGAGCCAGGGGACGCTTTGACTTTTGTCGGTGACCTTGGCGGTGTGCGCGAGGTCCCACCAGGTGACGTGCTGGTTGAGGAGAGTGGCGCCGCCGCGGCCGTCGATGGAGCCCGCGCCCATGATGCCGGCGTTGGTGACGTTGTCTGCGGTGATGAGAGGCTTGCAGCCGTGGCCGCGCTCGCTGACGATGCCGCAGGTGCCGGGGGCGATGTCGAAGATGCGAGGGTCGCGCGAGGCTACGAGGGAGGTGTTGGCGTCGATGACTAGCGTTACGTTGGAGCGGAGGTTGAGGGGGCCGGTGAGGAAGACGTTGTCTGCGCCGCGCGCGCGGAGGATGACCGCGTGGTTGGGAGTGCAGTGGTCGAGCGCGGATTGGATGCGGGCGGTGTCGAGGGAGTGCTCGGAGGCCGCGGGGATGTTGCCGTTGGGGGCGGCGATGGTCGCGGTGAGCGTGGTGCAGGCGCGGGGGATGTGGGGTTCGGTGACGTGGCGGGAGTCTTGCGCGTGGAGTGCGAGGGGCGCGGCGGCGGCGAGGAGGAGCGCGGCCAGGGAGGCCGTGGATTTCAGCGTGGGCATGATGGCTCCGGTGATTATTTGCGTGCTGGTTTGGGTTTGCTGGATTTGGTTGCGGCGGATTTGGTTTTGCGCGCGGGCTTGGCGGAGGCGTCGAGGGAAGGGAGGGTTGCGTCTTCGGTGGGTGCGGGTGGTTGATCTTTCGCGCGCGCGGAGAGTTCTTTGCCTTGCGCGGTTTCGGCCATGCGGAGATGTTGCTCCATGAGCTTGCGGGCTTCCTGGGGCTTGCGATTGCGGATGGCGCGGTAGATGGCACGGTGCATCTCGGCGGACTCGCGGAGGTCGAGAGAGTGCTCGACGGTTTTGACGCGGTCGTCATAGAGGGCGGAGGTGATGGTCTCCATGAGGGCGGCGAGGATGGGATTGCCGGAGGCCTGGGAGATGATGCGATGGAAGAGGACGTCGTGGATGAGGTAGTCGGAGGGGGCGTCGATGGCGGCGTACATCTCGGCGACTTCTTCGGAGAGGGCGGCGTGGTGCTCCTGCTTGCTGCGCTCGGCGGCGAGCTCGGCGAGATGGCTTTCGAGGATGAGGCGGGCTTCGAACATCTGCCAGGATTGGAAGCCGTGGAGGGCGCCCATGATGCTGAGGGAGGCTTTGTCGAACTCGGCGGGGCCGTCGGCTACAAAGGTGCCGACGCCGTGGCGGACTTTGATGACGCCCATGGCGGCGAGGTAGTTGATGCCGGTGCGGAGGCTGGCGCGGGAGATCTTGAGGGAGCGGGCGAAGTCGCGCTCGGAGGGGATTTTTTCGCCGGGCTGGAGGGCTCCGGTCTCAAGCATGGTGCGGATGTGGTTGACCACTTGCATGGTGCGATGAGATTCGGGCGAGGGGTGCTTGAGGGCCGGCATGGACAGTTACGCTCCGCTGATTGCTGAGGTTAACGAACAACAACACCTTAGCAGCGTGAGGAGGTTTTAGGAAGTGGAGTGAACCAGAGCTGAGAATTGTGGTCTGACCGGGTGGGTTCAGGAGGGGAGATGGAGGGACGTAACTTTGCGGAGGCCGCGGAGAGAACTGCAGAGGTAAAGGGTGCTGGGGGGCTGGAGGTCGGCGAGGGTTAGGACGCGTTCTTGTGCGTTGGGGAGGGTTTCGAGCAGGTGGCGGCGCATGATGCCGGGGAGGACTCCGGAGGCCAGGGGTGGGGTTAGGAGCTGCGCGGGTTGGCTGGGGGTCGCGGGGATTTCGAGGAAGAGGTTGCTGATGGCGCCTTCGGTGAGTTCGTTGCGCTCGTTGAGGAAGAGGACTTCGTCGAAGCCAGCGGCGCGGGCGCGGGTGAGCTCGTCGTTGTAGAGGCGGCGGTTGGTGGTCTTGTGGCGGAGGTATGGGTCGGTTGAGTGGGTGCGGTGCGGGGAGATCATGACGGCGACGGTGGCGGGGTTTAGGGCGAGGGGTTCGCTGGTGAGGGTTAGCTTGCCGGAGCGGTCGAGGAGAAGGCGGATGCGATGGTGCGCGCGGGGGTCGAGGAAGTGGGCGAAGGCGCGGAGCTGGGCTTCGATGGAGATGCGATCGCAGGTGAAGTTGAAGTAGGCGGCGGAGGACTCGAGGCGATCGAGGTGGAGGGGGAGGCGTTGGTAGTGGTGGTCGAACAGGAGGGTCTCGATGAGTTCGAAGGGTTGGTGGATGCGAGTGAGGAAGCTGGCTTTGAGGAGGGCTTCGCGGTGCTCGGCTTCGGGGACGGAGTCGGCGACGATGCCGCCGCCTACTCCCATGTGGGCTAGGTTGTTTGCGAGGACGAGGGTGCGGATGGCTACGCTGAAGACGGCGTTGCGGTTGGGGGCGATGAAGCCGATGACGCCGGTGTAAATGCCGCGGGGATGGGCTTCGAGCTCGCGGATGATTTGCATGGTGCGGATTTTGGGGGCGCCGGTGATGGAGCCGCAGGGGAAGAGGGCGCGGAAGATGTCGTAGAAGGTGAGGCTGGGGCGGAGGGTGGCGGAGATGGTGGAGGTCATCTGGAAGAGGGTTTCGTAGCGCTCGATGGAGAAGAGGTCGTCGACGCGGACGGTGCCGGTGGCGGCGATGCGGCCTAGGTCGTTGCGAAGGAGGTCGACGATCATGACGTGTTCGGCACGATTTTTTTCGTCGTGGCGGAGGCATTGGATGGCGAGTGCGTCTTCGGCGGTGTCGAGGCCGCGGGGCATGGTGCCCTTCATGGGGCGGGTGGTGATTTTGTTGGTGGCGGCGTTGGGTTGGGTTTCGATGCGGAAGAAGAGTTCGGGGCTTAGGGAGAGGATGTGATGCGTGGTGAGGTTGAGGAAGGCTGCGTAGGCTACGGATTGTTGCTGCGAGAGTGCGGTGAAGAGGGTGGCGGGCGAGAGGGTGGTTCGGAATTCGATGGCGTCGGTGAAGTTGACCTGGTAGGTGTCGCCGGCGGCGATGTAGTTCTGGATGCGTTCGATGGAACGGAGATAGTCGGCGTCGGAGATGCGGAGGTTCTGCGCGGACGGGTCCTGCGCAGACGGCGAGGGTTTCTCTGCGGACGGGTCCTGCGCGGACGGCGAGGGTTTGCCTGGGAGTGGTGGGGGCAGGGTGAGGAAGACGCCGGTGGCGTGGTCGAAGAGGATGGGTGCGGGGTAGGCGGCGAGGTGGGCGAGGGGGATGTCGTGCGTGGACGGCGAGGGTTGAGTGATTTCGCGGGCGGCGGAGGGTTCGAAGTGGCCATTGCACTCGTAGGAGAGATAGCCGGCGACGTGAAGGCCTTCGGCTAGTGCAGCTTCGATTTGGGCGAAGAGCGCGGGAATTTCATCGAAGGTGTTGGCGGTGAGGATGCGCGTCGGATTGAGGAAGAGATAGCTGTGGTGATTGGCGGCGTCGTAGCGGGAGGTTTCGAGGAGGATGGCGTTGGGGCTGGCTTCGACGAGCGCGTGGACGGCGGATGGGAGGGGCGTCCAGCGTGCGTGTGGGTTCGGAGTTGGCATGGTGGGAGGCCATGGACATGATTGCAGAGTGGGAGGGGTTGGGCAACGGATTCGGCCTCGACATTCCCTCATCGGCGGGATAAACGGCGGGACTCAAGTCCCGCCCCTTCAAAACGGAGAACGCGATGGAGGTTTGCGGCTGAGGTCGGTGAGGATGCAGTGGTGTGCCGGCCTTTATACTTGGGGGGAGATTAAATTGGGTGACGCTGAAGGAATGGCGGAGAGTTCCCTGAGGAGTTCATGGCAGCACTGATTGAAGCGATCCACGTGAAGCGCAAGACAATGTTTGAGTTTGAGAATGCTCCGTATGCCTGTTTGGATTCGGACATCAGCACGCCGACGGCGCGGGGTGGGCAGACGCTGGTGCGGTTGAAGATGCGCAACCTGCTTACGGGCGCGGTGTTCGAGAAGACGTTCAAGGCGCAGGATAAGTTCAAGGAGCCGGATTTGGTGCTGGTTCCGGCTACGTTTCTGTACTCGGATCATGATGGATCTTACTTTCTGGACCAGGAGAGCTTTGAGACGTTGACGCTTAGCGGAGCGATGCTGGGCGATGCGCTGGATTACCTGATCGATGGGACAGCGCTGCAGGTGCATAAGTACAACGGCAATCCGATTGGGGTGCAGTTGCCGATTTTTGTGGAGCTGGATATTGCACACACAGAGCCGGCCGTGCGGGGGGATACGTCTAGCGGCGCGACGAAGATTGCGCGGCTGGAGACGGGGCTGGAGATCAAGGTGCCGCTGTTTATTAAAGAGGGTGAGAAGGTGAAGGTGGCTACGGAGAATGGGGAGTTTGCCGGGCGGGCGTAGGGGGATTGCGGCAAACCGGAGGCTTAAGCCCCCTTCTCCTTTTGGGGCTATGAGACCCGACCCTAAAGGGTCGGGGTACCTGGGTTGTGGTTGCCTTGCGCGGTTGGGCTTGATCGATCGAAAGGCAAGAGCAACGACAACAGCAAGAGCAACGACAACAACAAGAGCAAGAGCAACGACAACAGCAAGAGCAAGAGCAACGACAACAGCAAGAGCAACGACAACAGCAAGAGCAACGACAAAAGCAAAGGCAAGAGCAAAGACAAATACAGGGGTCTCTCCACTTCGCTTCGCTTCGGTCGAGATGACGGGTTTGAGGTGGGGAATGTGGGGGTCCTTCCCCTTCGGCTACGCTTAGGGTCAGGATGACGGCGTGGAACAAGCAACAACAAGAGTAACTGCAAAAGCAACTGCAACTGCAACTGCAACTGCAACTGCAAAAGCAACTGCAAAAACAACTGCAACTGCAACTGCAGATCCCTGCGGGATGACAACCAGAAAAGCAAAAGCAACTGCAAAAACAACTGCAACTGCAACTGCAGATCCCTGCGGGATGACAACCAGAAAAGCAAGGGCAACCGCAACGACAACTGCAAAGGCAACTGTAACGGCAAGGACTGCGGCTGCTTCGATACTGTCTGGGTGGGTTTTCTTACATTAGCTCTTCGATGAAGGCTTGGGCGGTTTCGGGGGGGATGCGGTTGGGTTGGTGGACTAGGGGGCCGTGCTCTTCGAGGACTGGCTCTAGTTCGTCGAGGGAATGGAGGTCGGTGCGTTCGAAGAAGCGGCCGATGGGGATCTCGTCGCCCCAGATCTGCGCTTGCTGCATGGCGGCTTCGAAGTTGGTGGGGTCGTAGGCGGGGTTGTCTTCGAGGCGCTTGACGCGCGGGCGGAACCACTGGACGGTGTTGTCGTGGTTGTAGGTGACGCAGGGGCTGAAGATGTCGAGGAAAGAAAAGCCTTTGTGCTGGATGGCGAGTTTGATGAGCTCGGTGAGGTGCTTCTGGTCGGCGGAGAAGCCGCGGGCTACGAAGGTGGCGCCGGCGGCGAGGGCGAGGGCGATGGGGTTGACGGGGCGCTCTACGTTGCCGTAGGGAGTGGTTTTGGTTTTGGCGCCGAGGCGGCTGGTGGGCGAGGTTTGGCCGGTGGTGAGGCCGTAAATCTGGTTGTCCATGACCATGTAGGTGAGATCGACGTTGCGGCGCATGGCGTGGACGAAGTGGCCGCAGCCGATGCCGAAGCCGTCGCCATCGCCACCGGTGACGAGCACGGTGAGGGCGTGGTTGGCCATCTTTACGCCGGTGGCTACGGGCAGCGAGCGGCCATGCAGGGTGTGCATGCCGTAGGTTTCGATGAAGCCGGGGAAGTTAGAGGAGCAGCCAATGCCGCTGATGGTAGCGACCTGGTGCTGCGGGATCTGGAGCTCGACGAGAGCTTTTTGGACGGCGGCGAGGACGCCGTAGTCGCCGCAGCCGGGACACCAGTCGGGCTCGACGCGGCCTTTGAAGTTGGCCATGGTGATTGCGTTGGGAGTGATGATTTCTGTCGCCATTTGGATCTCCTGGGAGTGCGGTGCGTGAGGCGTGATATCTAGACCATCACTTCGTGTTCGGGGATGGAGAGGTGGGTTTTGCCGGCTAGTTGTTCTTTGACGGCTTCGACGATGTGCTGCGGGAAGAAGGGTTCACCGTCGTACTTGCGGATGTGGCCGGTGGCGACGAAGCTGGTTTCGCTGCGGAGGTAGCGGGCGAACTGGCCGCTGAAGTTGTTCTCGACGATGATGGTGTGGCGCGCGGCGCCGAGGATCGAGAGAATGGCGTCGCCGTGGAGCGGGACGAGCCAGCGGATGGGCAGATGGTTGACGGTGATTCCCTGCTCGCGAAGGAGCTCGCAGGCTTCGTCGATGACGCCGAAGGTGGAGCCCCAACCGATGAGGGTGACGTCGGCGGTGGCGGGGCCGCGGAGTTGCGGTGGGGGGATGGAGGCGGCGAGGCCGTCCATTTTGCGCATGCGCTTTTCCATCATGGCGCGGCGCTTGTTGTGGTTGGTGTAGGCGTCGGAGATGAGGACGCCATCTTCGTCGTGCTCGTCGGATGAGACTACGTGGGTGTGGCCGAGGACGCCGGGGATCACGCGCGGGGAGACGCCGCTGTCGGTGATCTTGTAGCGGAGATATTTTTCGTGGTTGGCATCGCCGTTGGATGTGATGAGTTCGCCGCGGTCGACCGGTGGATTGAAGTCGAGGACGGCGGGGTCTACGCTGAGGCGGCCTTCGGAGAGGAGGAGGTCGGCGAGGACGATGCCGGGGCACTGGAAGCGGTCGGTGAGGTTGAAAATTTCGTGCATGAGGGTGAAGCAGTCGGCGATGTCGAGGGGCGCGGCGATGACGCGAGGGTAGTCGCCGAAGGCTGCGCCGAGCATCTGCCAGAGGTCGCCTTGCTCGGTCTTGGTGGGGACGCCGGTGGAGGGGCCGGCGCGCTGGCAGTCGATGACGACGACAGGGATTTCGGCTTGCGCGGAGAGGCCGAGGCCTTCGGACATGAGGGCGAAACCTCCGCCGCTGGTGGCGCACATGGCGCGAACGCCGGCGTGCGCGGCGCCGATGGCCATGTTGATGACACCGATCTCGTCTTCGACCTGGCGAACCATGATGTCGGCCTTGCGAGCGTGCGCGGCCATCCAGTGAAGGACGCCGGTGGCGGGGCTCATGGGATAGGCGCAGTAGAATTTGCAGCCGGCGGCGGCGGCTCCCATGGCCATGGCGTCGTTGCCGCTGAGGACGGCGTAGCGGGCGTCGGTGAGGGGGAGCGCGCGGTCGAAGGGCTTGAAGTTTTGCGTGGCGTAGTCGTAACCGGCGCGTGCGAGGGAGATGTTTTCGTCGATGACGGTGCGTTCTTTTTTGCGGAACTGCTCTTCGAGGACGGTCTCGAGGGCGTTGAAGCCGACGCCCAACATGCTGAGCGCGGCGCCGATGGCCAGGGTGTTTTGCGCGACTTTGTTGCGGCTGATGTCGGCTAGTTTGGAGACGGGGAGGGGGCAGAGTTGGACGCCGGGTGCGGGCGTGCCGGGCTTGATGGTGTCGGCGTTGAAGAGACAGGCGCCGCCGGAGGTGAGGAGGCGGAGGTGGCGATCGACGGTGTCCTGATTGAGGGGGATGAGGAGGTCGAGGCGGCCGTCGGTGGTGCTGATGTTGTCGGGGCCGGTGCGGATGGTGAGGAAGGTGTGGCCGCCGCGGATGATGGATTGGTAGGCGTTGTAGGCGTTGAGATGGAGGCCGCGGCGGCTGAAGATCTTGGCGAAGATGTCGCCGGGAGTGGCGACACCCTGACCGGCGGCACCGCCGATACCGATGCTGAAGGACTGTCTCATGAAGGCCTTACCCCCTGGGCGCGCGTTTCAAGGACCCGACACGCGCGAAATATCGAACGCAGGGATCGTACTGGGAGGCGTGGTGCGGTGGCAAGTACGGCGGGATCCGATGCGCCCTGAGGATTCGACGGAGGGGGAGGGTGATGGGTAGCGATGGTGCGTGTGCGGTTTGAAACGACGAGGTGCGAATGGTATGGTTCGAGACGATTGCCGCGTTAATGTTGTGGCTGGCTGCCGCGGTGAATCGGCGGTAATTTCCTTGTGATATCGTCATCATTCAGAAGTTCGGCACGGTTGCCGGTGATGCCGAAACTGCCGTCTTCGTACTGCGTTGCATTTGATTTGAGAGGACTTCCCTTGCCTATATCCCGACGAGAGTTCATAAAGAGTTCTGTGATTGCGGCAGGCGAGGTTGCGCTGCCTGGATTGCCGGCGATGGCTGCGGCGGTTCCAACGGCGACGGCGAGCGAGCCTGCGGCTGAAGGAATGGTGGCGGCTGGGGCGAGTGAGTTTACGCGCGGCGTGGGGATTTATCCGGGCGCGGCGATGGATGTCTTTTCGCCGACGATGAAGCTGG
The DNA here is from genome assembly GCA_049578265.1 of Acidobacteriaceae bacterium. Taxonomy (GTDB): domain Bacteria; phylum Acidobacteriota; class Terriglobia; order Terriglobales; family Acidobacteriaceae; genus Granulicella. The sequence goes on along the minus strand of JBAULP010000149.1, from coordinate 90,520 downwards.
ATACGACGACGTATCGGAACCTGGCGCTGCGGCGAGCGGCGAAGCACTCGAGCAGCTACGACTACAACCTGACGGGGCAGTTGGTGACGGATGGGATCAAGGAGACGCGGCTGCCGGAGTGGGTTGCGGTGTCGACGAGCGTGGACGGGGTGCTTTCGAAGCCGGACCGGGAGATTGTGCTGGATCACTACCCTGCTGTTGGGTTGCCGCTGATTGGGGCGAAGGTGTGGGTGCAGGTGGAGATTGGCGGCGGGGTGGAAGCGCCGATGGTGGATCGCGTGAAGGTATTTGCTACGCAGCCGGATTACATGGCGGCGAAGGATGTGCGCATGTCGGTGGAGGTGTCCGACGACGGGCGCGCGTGGGAAGAAGTGGGCGAGGTGAAGGCTCCGGAGACGGTGTCGGGAGAGAATTGGCCTCCGGACCTGCTTCGGGGGACGAATCTGTTTTATCCGTCGATGCAGTTGAAACGCATGTGTACGAGCAGGTTTTATCGCGTGACGTGCGAACGCGTGGAGGGTGCGAGGGATGCGCTGGATGGGACTTGGATGGTGGGGCAGGTGGAGTTCTATCGCGGCGATCAGCGCGTGGAGGTGGGAGGGCCGTACAAGTTTACGAGCGCGTGGATGAGCGCGGGGTCGGGTGAGGAGTGGGTGAGCGTGGATTTGGGCGCGCGGTGCTCGATTGATCGCGTGGGGCTGTATTGGATTGCGCGTGCGGCCGAGGGTAAGGTACAGATTTCCGACGACGAACAGCATTGGACCGATGTGCATCGGATGGGTGGAGCGGCGGGAGAGGTGGATGAGATTCGGCTAGCGGCTCCGGTGCATGCGCGGTTTGTGCGCGTGCTGATGACGCGGCCGACTTCGCAGTATGGATATATTTTGAGCGAGATGGAGGTGTGGGGTCGGGGTGGGCCTGTGGCGGTGGCGGCTCCTGCTGCGGCGATGGACGCAGATGGGGGAATGCAGTTGGCGGGCGGGGCGTGGAGGGTGGAGAGAAGTAGCGCTGTGATGGGGGATGGTGCGGCGATCTCGCGAGCGGGATTTCAGGATGCTGGATGGGTGGTGGCTACGGTGCCGGGGACTGCGCTGACTTCGTTCTATAACGCGGGGGCGATTGCTGACCCAAACTTTGGTGAGAACCAGTTGTATGTTTCGGACTCGTATTTTTGCGCGGACTTCTGGTATCGGACGGAGTTTGTTGCGGCGGAGGTGCGAGAGGGGGAGATTGCCTGGTTGGATTTTGCGGGGATTAATTGGAAGGCCCTGGTGTATCTGAACGGAGAAGAGTTGGGTCGGATCGACGGCGGATTTATGCGCGGGCGATTTGATGTTACGGGCAAGTTGCGCGCGGGAGAGAAGAATGCGCTGGCTGTGCTGATCAAAAAGAACGACACGCCGGGGAGCACGAAGCAGAAGACGCTGGAGACGCCGGGGCGCAATGGTGGGGCGCTGGGTGCGGATAATCCTACGTATCATGCAGCGATTGGTTGGGATTGGATTCCTACGGTGCGCGGGCGGGACATTGGGATTTGGGGAGCGGTAACGGTTGTGAAGACGGGCGCGGTGACGGTGGAGCGTCCGCATGTTTCAGCGGCGATGGCGTTGCCGGATACATCAAGCGCGGATGTGACGGTGACGGTGGACCTGGTGAATCATCGCGCGGAGGCGGTGACGGGGATGCTGCGGTTGCAGTTCGGCGCGGTGGAGGTGCAGGAGACGGTGACGGTGGCGGGGAATGCTACGACCGTGGTGACGCTTGATCCGTCAAAGCATGCGGAGTTGACGGTAAAGAATCCGCAGCTGTGGTGGCCGGCGGGTTATGGTGAGCCGCATCTGTATGACGTTGCGGTGAGGTTTGAGGTTGGGGGCGCGGCGCTCGACACAAAGAGCATGAAGTTCGGCATCCGGCAGATGGCCTATAGCGAAGATGGTGGGAAGCTGCGGATATTTATTAATGGGCGGAGGTTTATCTGCAGGGGTGGGAATTGGGGATTTGGCGAGTCGATGCTGCGATATCGCGCGCGCGAGTATGACGCGGCGGTGCGATATCACCGCGAGATGAACTTTACGATGATTCGCAACTGGGTGGGGCAGATTGGCGATGAGGCGTTTTACGAGGCGTGCGATCGGCATGGCGTGATGGTGTGGCAGGATTTCTGGCTGGCGAATCCATGGGATGGGCCGGTGCCGAATGACGATGCGATGTTCATGGCGAACGCGCGGGACTTGTTGCTGCGGATTCGGAATCATGCGTCGATTGGATTGTATTGCGGGAGGAACGAGGGGTATCCGCCGCCGGTGCTGGAAAAGGGTTTGCGCGCGGCGCTGGCAGAGTTGCATCCCGGGATCCAGTACATTCCGAGCTCGGCGGACGATGTGGTGAGCGGGCATGGGCCTTATCACGCTCTGCCGCCGGTGGAGTACTTCCGGCTGGCGGATTCGAAGCTGCATAGCGAGATTGGGATGCCGAATATTCCGCCGATGGAGAGTGTGCGGTTGATGATGCCGGAGCGCGCGATCTGGCCGCAGGGACTGGACTGGGGGCTGCATGATTTTTGTTTGCTGGGCGCGCAGGGAGGAAAGACGTTTCGCAGCATTATCGATGAGAGCTATGGAGGAGCGAAGAACGCGGAGGAGTGGATTTCGCTGGCGCAGTTTGTGAACTTCGAGGGATACCGCGCGATGTTTGAGTCGCAGAGCAAGTATCGTGCGGGGCTGCTGCTGTGGATGAGCCATCCTTGCTGGCCTTCGTTTGTGTGGCAGACGTACGACTATTATTTTGAGCCGACGTCCGCTTACTTTGGGTGCAAGCTTGCGTCCGAGCCGCTGCATATCCAGTGGAATCGCGATACGGAGACGGTGGAGGTGGTGAACTATAGCGGCGGCGATCGCAAGGGGTTAAGTGTGCGCGTGGAGGTTTTGAATATGAATGGCGCGCGCCTGGGAGTGAGGACGGCGACGATCGATAGCAAGGAAGACAGCGTGGTGACGGTGATGGCGATGCAGTATCCGGCGGGGTTAACGCCGGTGCATTTTGTGCGGATGACGCTGATGGATGCGGGGACGGTGGTGTCGGCGAACGAGTACATGCGAGCGATGGTGGAGGGGGATTACCGCGCGATTCGGCAGTTGGCGAAGGCACGGGTGCAGGCGACGACTACGTCGAAGAGAGATGGGGCGGTGTGGCGGCTGGCGACTACGTTGCAGAATGCGTCGGCCTGGCCGGCGCTGATGACGCGGGTGAAGGTGGTGCGGGCGGTGACGGGCGATCGGATTCTGCCGGCGATCTATAGTGATAACTATGTGACGCTGATGCCGGGCGAACGGCGCGTGCTGGAGACTGAACTGCAGCATGCGGATACGCGGGGTGAGGCGCCGAAGATTGTGGTCGGCGGATTTAATGTTGCGTAGACTGTTCGGCGGCTGAGTTGCGTCTAAGAAGATGTAAGAAAGATTGAGAGGATTTATGTCGTCGGCACATGCACCCGCACCACGTCAGCACGCTTCTACAGGACCAGCGCAGCCGCAGCTTCCGGAGCCTACGTATGCGGAGCGGACACGGACGTTGCTGTCGTTGGTGAGCGTGGGGATGCTGTCGACGATGTCGAAGAAGCATGCGGGATTTCCGTTTGGGTCGTTGATGCCGTTTGCGATGGACGCGGCGGGGCGTCCGATTTTTTTGATCAGCAACATGGCGATGCATACGCAGAATTTATACGGCGATGCGAGGTGCAGTTTGTTTGTGACGCAGCCGGCGGCAGATGGGGATCCGCTGGGTGCGGCGCGGGCTACGCTGGTTGGCGATGCGACGAAGGTCGAGGAAAATGAGAAGGCGGAGGTGCGGGAGATCTACCTGGCGCGGCATGAGAATAGCCGCTACTGGGTGGACTTTGCGGACTTTCATTTCTTTCGGTTGGAGCCGGTGGACTTGTATTACGTGGGCGGGTTTGGCGTGATGGGGTGGGTGGAGGCGGGGCAGTATGAGCATGCGGTGGCCGATCCGCTGGCGGAGGCGGCGCCGGGAATTCTGGCGCATATGAATGCGGACCATATGGAGTCGATGGTGTTGCTGGCGCGGGCGTATGCGGGGATGGAAGCGAGTGAAGCGGCGATGACTTCGGTGGATAGGCTGGGCTTTACGCTGCGGCTGAAGACTGCGGAGGGGATGAAGGGGCCGCGGATTAATTTCCTGAGCGAGGTGCATGATGCGCAGGAGACGCGCAAGATGCTGGTGGAGATGGTGCGACAGGCGAAGGGGTGAGTTCGCGTCGTTACAATGGATGCAGCGCGGATTTGAGTGATGCGGTCTGCGCGCGATCGAGATGATGAAAAAGATTTTGATGGTATTTGCAATGGCGACGGCTACGATGGCCGGGGCGCAAGGTACGTTTGCACCAACTCCTGCTGCTGTAGCGCTGGCGTGCAAGGTGGACGCGCACTACAACCATTTACATTCGTTGACGGCGCACTTTACGGAGCGCTATCGGGGCATGGGAATGGATCGCACGGAGTCGGGCACGCTGACGCTGAGCAAGCCGGGCAAGATGCGTTGGGCCTACGATGCGCCTTCTGGAAAGATCTTTGTGTTGGATGGAAAGTATGCGATCAGCTACACGCCGGGTGATTCGCAGGCGGAGCGAACGCCGGCGAAGGAGCTCGATGATTTGCGGTCGCCGCTAAGGTTTTTGCTGGGGCACACGGAGATTGCCAAGGAGCTTGAGGGGCTGACGCTGACGCTGGTGAATGGCGGCGAGACGTTGTCGGGCGTGCCGAAGGGGATGCAGCAGACGGTGCAGTCGATTGGGATTACGGTGGATGCGCAGGGGCAGATTCGCGCGATGCGCATTGTGCAGGTGGACGGCGCGGAGACTAGCTTTATGTTCTCGGATATCCACGAAAATGTGCCGACGCCCGACAGCGATTTTGTGTTTGTGCCACCGCCGGGGGTGACGGTGATTGACGGTGGCGCGCCGATTTAGCCAATGGCTACGCGGTAGCGAAGCGCTAGACGAGGACGTGGCCGGCTTCGCCGACGGAGGTTTTACCGCCGGTTACGGCAGCGGCGAGATATCTTGCGCTGCGCACGAGACTGCTGCTTGAGGCCTGCCAGTACTCGGCTTCGGAGACGTCCACGCGCAGGACGGCGATGTTGGGATCGTTCTGACCGTCTGGGAACCAGGCTTTGTACATGGGGCTCCAGAGTTCGTTGATCCTGGCGCGATCCTGGTTGAGGCTGGCGCGGCCCTTGAGGGTGATGAACTTCGACTCGGAGGCGAGGGTGAGGGTGACGTGCTGGTCCTGGAGGATCTCATCGATCTTTTCGGAGTTGACGCTGGTCAGGAACCAGAGCTTGCCGTCGAAGGATTTATCCTGCACGGCCATGGGGCGCGCGCTGATGGAACCATCGCTGGCTACCGTGTTGATCATCGCGATGTGAATGCCTTTGAGCAGCTCGGCGATCTTCTTGAGACCTTCTTCGCCGGAGAGCTCGCGGAAGTCTTGATTGGGTGCGTGATGGGTGGTGGTCTGGTCGCTCATAATGGCTCCTCGGTGAGGTTGGATGCGCGGTGACGCGACTCCGTTAGCTGCGGCGTGGCTTCCACGGTGAGCCGCTGGCGTGTACCGTAGCTTTATGCGATTTGCTTCTCTTGCGTGGCTTACTCTCAGTGCCCTGCTGTTTGCTTGCGCAGCTCTGCTGCCTGGTTCCACGCTGAACGCCCAGACGACGCTCCACCTGATACCGATGCCTCGACAGATTACGGGTGTGCAGGAGGTGGCGGTGAGTTCGGTGACGGTGACGTGCACGGGCTGCAATGCGGAAGATGCATTTGCGGCGAGCGATCTGCGCGACACGCTGGCGGATCGTGGGGTTCCGACGGGGAATGGATTGCGCATTGCGATGCGGCGGTTGGGGGAGCATCCGGATGCGAGCTTTACCGAGGAGATGCGCGCGGAGGGATATACGATCCGCTACGCGAATAAGACGCTGACGCTTACGGGCGCGACGAGTGCTGGATTGTTTTACGCGGCGCAGACGGCGAAGCAGTTGATTGAACGCGAGGAAGGCGGGTTGGTGCTGCATGCGGCGGAGATTCATGACTGGCCTGCGATGCGGTGGCGCGGGCTGCATGATGATCTTTCGCGCGGGCCGGTGGATACGCTGGAGTTTCAGAAGAAGTTGATTCGGACGCTGGCGGCTTATAAAGAGAATGTGTACTCGCCGTACTTTGAGAACACGCAGCAGTATGCGTCGAACCCGCTGGCGGCGCCGCCGGAGGGAAGCATGTCTGCGGACGATGCGCGCGAGCTTGTGGCGTATGCGGAGAAGTATCACATCACCGTAATTCCGGAGCAGGAAGCGATTGGGCATCTGCGCAAGATGCTGATCTGGGAGACGTATGCGGATGTGGCCGAGACACCGCATGGGGCGGTGATATCGCCGGGGCAGCCGGGATCGCTTCCGTTGATTGACTCCATGTTCGACGAGTTGGCGAAGTTGTATCCGGGACCGTTTCTGCATATCGGAGGCGATGAGACGATTGACCTCGGAATTGGGCGCACGCGGGCGGCGGTGGATTCGCAGGGATTGGCCGCGGTGTACATCGATTATCTGCAGAGGATCGTTACGAGTCTGGAGCCGCTGCATCGGAAGATTTTGTTCTGGGGAGATGTGGCGCAGAGCGATCCGGAGTTGCTGAAGGCGCTGCCGCCCTCGATCAAGCATCAGCTCATCGCGGTGGCGTGGGGATATTCGCCGAAGGCTCGCGGGTTTCTGCCGGAGCTGAAGCCTTATGTGGAGGCGCGGATTCCGGTGTGGGTGTCGCCTTCGATCAATAACTATCGGCAGGTGTGGCCGAACCAGCAGTTGGCGCTGGAGGACATCCAGGAGTTTACGCGCGATGGTCAGCACTATGGCGCGACGGGACAGTTGAACACGCTGTGGAATGACGATGGCGAGTCGCTGGCGAACATGAACTGGTATGGGATTTTGTTTGGTGCGGCGGCGGCGTGGCAGCATGGTGAGTCGTCGATCCAGGAGTTTCAAGAGAGCTATGCGCAGGTGTTTCATGGGGATTCGCTGGGGCTGCTTAACCAGGCGCAGGATGAGCTGACCTCGGCGATGACGTTGCTGCACGACAGCAAGGTGATTGCGAATACGGAGGGCACGGATGGGTTGTTCTGGGTGGATCCGTGGTCGAAGGATGGGCAGGTGATCGCGGAGAAGATGCGGCCGATTAATTCTGCGGTGCGGTTGTATGCGGAACATGCGTTGACGTTTATTGCGCAGGCGAAGGCACAGGAGCCCGATCTGCGAGAGCCGGATGCGATTTCGGCGATGGAGTTTGGCGCGCGGCGGGTTGATTTTTTGGGATTGAAGTTTCAGTTGGCTGATGAGATGGCAGATGAGTATGCGCGTGCGCAGGCTACTTCGCAGATTGTGCCGAGTGGGGAGCAGCCGCGGCCGCGGCCTTCCGTGCCGGCGCTGCTGTCGGATATGAATGGCGTGAATGGGCGGCTGCAGGATTTGATTGATGGGTACTCGCAGCTACGCGATATGTTTGCGGAACAGTGGGACAAAACGTATCGGCCGGCGGGCTTGCGGCCGGTGCTGGAGCACTATGACTACACCATTGGAGAGTGGTATGCGCGCATGGACAAGGTTCGGAGCGTGCAACGTCAGTGGCACGAGATGAGGACGTTGCCGGCTGCGAGTGAGTTGGGAATTCCGGCGACACCTATGCCACCGGCTGTGACACCGACCCCACCGGCGGTGCCTCCGTCAGCGACACCCGCGGCGGCGCCGATCACTCCTGCAGCAGCGCCGAATACACCGTCGACCACGCCGGCGATGATTCCAGCAGCGCCAACCAGTGCTTCACCTACACCACACTAGGAGATCGCGTTGCAACACTTCCCTTTCGTTCTACGGGCTCTGGCGGTCGCGCAATCGGCGGGACAGCATCGGTTGGGTGCGTTCGATCTTGCGCTGATCGCGGTGTACCTGGTGGGGATCACGCTGTTTGGGTTGCGGTTTCGGAAGCGGAAGGGTGCGGGCGGGGCGGCGGACAAGTCGCTGCGCAGTTACTTTCTGGCGAACAATACGATTCCGTGGTGGGCGATCTCGCTGTCGATTGTGTCGGCGGAGACTTCTACGCTGACGATTATTTCGATTCCGGGCGTGGCGTTCGCGGGGAACTTTGGATTTTTGCAGGTTGTGATTGGCTACATGATTGGGCGCGTGGTGGTGGCGATGCTGTTTTTGCCGCGCTACTTTGCGGGCGAGATGTTGACCGCGTATCAGTTGATTGATCGGCGATTTGGGAAGATGCTGCACAAGGTGACTGCGGGACTGTTTTTGCTGACTCGCGCGGCGGCGGAGGGCGTGCGTGTGTTTGCTGTTTCGATTGTGGTGGGGATTGCCATTGGCACGCGCGATGTGTTGTCGATTGGGATTATCTCCGCGCTGACGCTGCTGTATACGTTTGAAGGCGGGATGGCTGCGGTGATCTGGACCGATGTGGTGCAGATGGTGATCTATATAGGCGGAACGGTGGTGGCGATTGCTACGCTGGGTACGCATGTGACGGGCGGATGGAGCACGATCCATGCGGTTGCTGGTGCTGCGGGGAAGTTCCACATGCTGAACTTTGCGCTGAACCTGACGACGACGTATACGTTCTGGGCTGGCGTGTTGGGAGGAACGTTTTTGACGATGGCCTCGCATGGCACTGATCAGTTGATGGTGCAGCGGATGCTTGCGGCGAGGAATTTGCGCGAGTCGCAGTTGGCGCTGCTGAGCTCGGGCGTCGTGATCTTTGTGCAGTTTGCGCTGTTCCTGCTGATTGGCGCGGGGCTTTATGTGTTCTATGGACAGCATCCGACGGTGTTCGCTAGCGCGGATCGGATCTTCCCTACGTTCATTGTGCGAGAGATGCCGGTGGGCGTGGCGGGGCTGTTGGTGGCGGCGATTCTGGCGGCTGCGATGTCGAATCTTTCGGCGGCGCTGAACAGTTTGTCGTCGACTTCGGTGGTGGATTTTTATATGCAACTGCGGCCGGATGCGGATGATCGGGAGCGGGCGATGGTGAGCAAGTCTTCTACGGTGATGTGGGCGCTGGTGCTGTTTGCGATTGCGGTGTATGCAGCGGCAGTGGGCGGAAAGGGACATGTGGTGGAGATTGGATTGTCGATTGCATCGGTCGCGTATGGGTGTTTGCTGGGCGTATTTCTGCTGGGGACGTTGACGAAGTTTGCGACGCAGACGGGTGCGGCGGTGGGGATGGTGTTTGGATTTGTTGTGAATGTCTGGCTATGGCAAGGAGTGTTCCCTATGCATCTTGGATCGATTACTGTGCCGCATATTGCGTGGACCTGGTATGTGCTGATTGGCGCTGGCGTGACGTTTGGAGTGGGTTCCATTGCGAGCCTGTTGTTTGGAAAGCAGGCGGTGCGACGCGGCGCGGTGGTGGTGCTGTTGGTGCTGGGGCTGGTGCGGATGAGCGTAGCGCAGGCGCCGGAGAAGATGGCGCGTCCGAATTTTGGTGAGGTGTCGACGCTGTTGAATGATGCGGTGGCGACGCATCGGCCGCCGGGGGCAGTGGTGTTGATTGGGCATGGTGGGCACATGGTGTTCGAGCACGCCTATGGAGATCGGAAGCTGGCGGGCGAGCCGGGGTTGAATGGAGAGCCTTCTGCCGCGGAGCCGATGACGGAGGACACGATCTTCGATATGGCCTCGCTGAGTAAGTGCCTGAGTACGGCGACGGCGATCCTGCAGTTGTACGAGCAGGGCAAGGTGCAATTTGATGATCCGGTGGAGAAGTATCTGCCGGGGTTCAATGTGGATCACGATCCGGAGCGCGCGAAGGTGACCGTACGGATGCTGTTGACGCATACGTCTGGTGAGGCGCCGGATGTGAATCTTAAAGATGCGTGGGGTTTGGCGAAGCCAGATTTCATGGAAGGCGTGCATCGCGCGCTGACGACGAAGTTGATATCGAAGCCGGGAGAGGTGTTTCGCTACTCGGATGTGAATTTTATTTTGCTGGGGTACATGGTGCAGGTGTTGAGCGGCGAGCCGCTGGATGTGTATGCGCAGGAGCACATCTTCAAGCCGCTGGGGATGACGGACACACGCTATCTGCCGTTGGCGAAGGCTTGTGGGCCGCACAAGGTGTATGGCGCGGCGATTGGATGGGCGCCGCGGCCTCGGGGCCGGATGGCGTATGCGTGTCCGAAGGGCGATTGGAGTACTTCGTTGCTGGAGCGAGTTGCTCCGACGGCGCATGATGATGAAGAGAAGGCTGATCCGGGGACGAATCCGGATTACGATCGGCTGCTGTGGGGGTCGGTGGATGATCCAACGACGCGGCGGATGGGCGGAGTGGCTGGACATGCGGGTGTGTTTTCGACGGCGCATGATGTGGCTCTATTTGCGCAGGCGCTGCTGGATCGGTTGGCGGGACGGCCGAGCAGGTTTCCGCTGAAGCAGTCGACGCTGGAGTTGATGGCGACGCCTGAGCAGCCGGGGCATGATGCGGGACAACTGGCGGCGGCGAACGCTGCGGAGCGCGAGGCGATTGCTGCGGGAGAGAAGCCGGCGGCGCCGGGGTTGGCTCCGCATTATCCGGCGGTGAGAGGGCAGGATCTGCGCGGGTATGGGTGGGACATTGATACGGCGTTCTCGAAGCCGCGGGGCGTGGTGTTCCCTGTTGGGAGCTTTGGGCACACGGGGTATACCGGCACGGCGCTTTGGATGGATCCGGGTTCGGATACGTATGTGGTGTTACTGGCGAATGCGATTCATCCGCGGGGGAATCCGCCGATTTCGAATTTGCGTGGAGAGGTTGCTACGGCTGCGGCGGAGGCGTTGGATTTGTATGAGAAGCCACAGTCGACGTCGCCTGCTGAGTGCGGCGATCCGAATGTGTTCTGCGGTGGCGCGGGAGATGCTGCGACGCTGACTGGCATTGACGTTTTGGAGCAGCATCACTTTGCGGAGCTGGCGAGGATGGCGAAGGATCAGCATTTGAATGTGGGAGTGCTGACGAACCAGACCGGGCTTGATCACGAGGGGCGGCGCACTGTGGATCTGCTGGCTACGGAGCTGCCGAAGATTGTGATCGGGGCAAAGCTTACTGCGATTTTTTCTCCGGAGCATGGGATCTTTGGGAGGCAGGATTCGACGCACATTCGCCCAGAGGTTGATCCGGCGACGGGGCTGCATGTAACGAGTCTGTACGGGCCTACCGAGGCGGACAAGAGGCCTTCGCATGAGGAGTTGAAGGACCTGGACGTGGTGGTGATTGACCTGCAGGATGCGGGGGTTCGGTTCTATACGTACGACACGGTGACGGGATATTTTCTGGAGGCCGCGGCGAAGGAGAAGACGGAGTATCACCATGATTTGAAGGTGGTGGTGCTGGACCGGCCGGACTTGATTGATGGGGCGCGGGTGCAGGGGCCGGTGTCGGATGCGGCGCTGACGACGGGGCGAGGAGCGTACATCGACTTTATGCCGCTGCCGGTGCGCACGGGCATGACGATTGGAGAGCTGGCGCGGTATATGGCGGGGGTGAAGCACCTGGATGTGGACTTGACGGTTGTGCCGATGGAGCACTGGTCGCGCGGCGAGTACTTCGATGAGACGGGATTGCCCTGGACGAATCCCAGCCCGAATTTGCGCACGATGACGGCGGCTGTGCTGTATCCGGGATTGGGATTTCTGGACTTCAGCGGGGTGTCGGTGGGACGCGGAACGAGTACTCCGTTTGAGCTGTTTGGGGCGGCGTGGATGCATGCTGCGGAGGTCGCGGATGCTTTGAATGCGCGGCATATTCCGGGAGTGAATTTTATTGCGACCACTGCGAGCGTGGCGGAGACGGCGAATCATTATCCGTTTCATGGGCAGACGATTGACGCGGTGCGGATTGCGGTGACGGATCGGCGGGCGCTGAATTCGCCGGAGTTGGGGGTGGAGATTTTGAGCGTGCTGCATCGGATGTATCCGGCGCAGTTTGAGGTGGCGAAGGCGCTGCGATTGATTGGGAGCCAGAGCGTGCTGGAGGCGATTGAGCGCGGGGATGATCCACGGTCGATTGCGGAGGGGTGGGCGCCGAAGGTTGAGGAGTACACGGGGGCGCGCAAGGAGTTCCTGCTATATCCGTAGTGCTGGGAAGGGCGTGAGGCGGTGGGTTGGTTGTGCGGGGAGTGAAAATTCCGCAGCCAGGCACGCGCTTGCAGGTGGGCTCGCGGCATCCTATTGAGTGACAGGAGGCGAGTTATGCCACCGTTTATCCTTGCATTTCTATTGGGAGTTATTGCGGGGCTGCGCGCACTTGTGGCGCTGGCTGCCGTGAGCTGGGCTGCTTATTTCGGACATCTTCCGGTGGGCGGCACGCACTTTGCGTTCATGGGCTCGATCGCTACGCCGATTGTGCTCACGCTGCTTGCTGCGCTGGAGTTGGTGTACGAGAAGGCGCCGCGCTCGGCTGGCAATGCGATGTTTGTTCCGAAACTGGTTTTTAGGATTGCGCTGGGAGGTTTGGCCGGCGCGGTGATCGGGTCTAGCAACCAGACGAATGCGCTGTTTGTGTGCGCGGCGTTTGGCGTGTTTGGCGCGCTGGCCGGGACGTTTGGGAGCACGGTGCTGTTTGAACTGTTGAGGTCGCGGATGAAGCGGGAACGTGGGGCGTCGATGGCGGAGGATGCGATCGCGGTGCTTGCCTGCCTGCTGGTCTTGATCCGCATTCACTAGGGCGGCGAGCGGTAGTGGCGCTGGAGGTGGGGAAAATTCTGCTCCGGGATTGCCAACGGGGGAGTTGGCGTAGGATGATCGAGCAACACGCATCTAACCGCGCATGAAGACATTCGACGCCATCATTATTGGAGCAGGGCAGGCTGGTCCGTCACTGGCTGGGCGGCTTACGGCCGCGGGGCAGACAGTTGCGTTTGTGGAGCGCAAACTGTTTGGGGGGACGTGCGTCAATACCGGTTGCACGCCTACGAAGGCGATGGTGGCGAGCGCTTATGCGGCGCATATTGCGAGGCGATCCGCGGATTACGGCGTGTCGATTGACACGGCTGTTGAAGTCGATATGAAGGCGGTGAACGCGCGACGGGATGCGATTGTGATGAAGTCTCGCAACGGGGTGGAAAGCTCGCTGCGCGACAATCCTAAGGTGACGGTCTTCACGGGGACGGCTAGCCTTGCGTCCGCTACTACGGTGCGCGTGGGCGATGAGGTTCTGGAGGCAAAGCAGATCTTTCTGAATGTGGGGGCGCGCGCGTCGGTGCCGAATTTTCCTGGAATTCATACGGTGCCGTATCTGACGAACTCCACGTTACTGCAGTTGGAGACGTTGCCGAAACACCTGGTGGTGGTGGGCGGCAGCTATATCGGGATTGAGTTTGGGCAGATGTATCGGCGCTTTGGCAGCGAGGTGACGATCATTGAGAAGGGGCCAAGGTTGGTGGGGCGCGAGGATGAGGATGTTTCGGCGTGCGTGCAGAGCATTCTCGAGGCGGAAGGAATTGCGATCCGGACGAGCGCGGAGTGCATTCATCTGAAGCCAGGTGGAGACGGCGTGGTGGTGGGGACGAACTGCACTACGGGGGAGCCGGATATTGTGGGATCGCATGTGCTGCTCGCGGTGGGGAGGGTGCCGAACACGGCCGATCTAGGGCTGGAGCAGGCGGGCGTGAAGACCGATGCTCGCGGCTATATCGAAGTGGACGACCAACTGCGCACCAGCGTGGAGGGGATCTACGCGCTGGGGGATTGCAATGGACGCGGCGCATTCACGCACACGGCGTACAACGACTATGAGATCGTTGCGGCGAATCTGCTGGATGGAGATACGCGGCGCGTGTCGGACAGGATTCTTTGCTACGCGATGTACCTGGACCCGCCGCTGGCGCGGATTGGGATGACGGAAGCGGAGGTGCGCGCCACGGGCAAGCCGGCGCTGATGGCGACGCGGCCGATGACGCGGGTGAATCGCGCGGTGGAGAAGGGCGAGAGCCTGGGGTTCATGAAGGTGATGGTGGATGCGGAGAGCAAGCGCATTCTGGGTGCTTCGCTGTTGGGCGTGGGTTGCGATGAGGCGATTCACTGCATGCTGGATGTGATGTACGCGAAGGCCTCTTACACGACGATCTCTCGGGCGGTGCATATTCATCCTACGGTGGCGGAGCTGATTCCTACACTGCTGCAGTCGTTGAAGCCGATGGAGTAACGGCGGGCGGCGCGAGGTTGTATGGTGGAGGCGTGGACTTCCGCGCTGGAGATGAAGATTGAACTCCCCTACTGCTGCTGTGATGGGCGAGGTTGGATTGCCGGCTACGATTGGCGAACTTGCGTCGCGAACGTGGGACGCGATTGTGGTGGGCGCGGGACATAATGGGCTGGCGTGTGCGACGTACCTGGCTCGCGCGGGCAAGCGTGTGCTGGTGTTAGAGGCGCGAGCGCGGGTGGGCGGGGCGTGCACGATTGAAGAGCCGTTTCCGGGTGTATACATGTCTCCGTGCGCGTATTTAGCGGGGTTGCTGCATCCGCTGGTGGTGAAGGAGTTGGGGCTGGCGGAGCGCGGGTTTCAATGGACGCCTGCGGTGAATGGGTTATTCGTTCCGTTCCTGGATGGGTCGAGCGTGCAGTTGTGGGATGATGACGAGGCTTGCGAGGCTGAGGTGCGGCGGCTTGCGCCCGGAGACGTGGCGGGATGGCAGGCGATGAATGATGTGCTGCGGCGATTGCGCGACAAGCTTCGACCGGAGGGCGACGGCGATGCCTGGATTGGCGACGCGCCGAATGCGGAGGAGATTGACGAGCGGCTGGGAGATGATGCTGAGGCGAGGCATCTGTTGTATGACTGGTCGATGGCGGAGCTTGTGGAGACGTATCTGCGCGATGAGAGGCTGCAGTCGGCGTACCTTGGACAGGGAGTGATTGGGACGAATGCGAGCCCGTTCGATAAGGGGACGGCTTCGATCCGATTTCATCATGCGTCGGGAAGATTGGGCGGCATGCCGGGGATGTGGGGATATGTGCGCGGCGGGATGGGGATGGTCTCGTTCTATATGTGCGACGCAGCGCGAGAGGCTGGCGCGGTGGTGGCGGCGGGCGTTCCGGTGGCGAGGATTGTTCCTGGTGAGGGCGTGGTGCTGGAGGGCGGCGAACGGATTCGTGCTGCGGTGGTGGTGTCGAATGCAGACCCGCGACGGACGTTGACGATGTTGGGGAACGATGTTGACGGATCGTGGAAGGCGCGGGTGGAGCGGATCCCGATGAAGGGATGCACGGTGAAGTTGAACGTGCTGCTGCGCGAGCTGCCGGATTTTGTGGCGAGGCCTGGGAAGGATGCGCCGCATCATTATGGACAGATCAACGCTCCGCTGACGCAGGCAGAGTGGAAGGCCGGATATGCGGCGGCGCAGCGTGGAGAGCTGCCGGAATACTTGTGGTGCGAGCTTTATTTTCAGAGCGTGCATGATGCGACGGTTGCGCCGGCGGGGCTGCAGACGATGTCGGTGTTTGCGCAGTATGTGCCTTACGAGTTTGCGACGGGCACGTGGGATGAGCGGCGCGAGGAGGTGAAGCGGCTGGCGATGAAGTCGCTGGGGCGGTTCTGTTCGAATGTGGAGAGCGCCGTTATGGAGGCGCAGGTATTGGGTCCGCCGGACATCGAGGAGAAGGTGGGGCTGACGGGCGGGCATATTTTCCAGGGCGAGTGCCTGCCGGAGTTTATGTGGTCGAAGCGCCTGACCGCGCGAACGCCGATGGCGGGGGTGTATCTGTGCGGAGCGGGGACGCATCCGGGGGGAAGTGTGATCGGGATCAACGGCCGGAATGCGGCTAGCGCAATTCTGCAGGATATCCACAAGATTTAGGGAACTTTTTGTCGGGTCCAGACGTATCCATCGCATTCGCTCTATTTGTATCTTTTGCTTGCGTAAGTGCATTCCTGAATCGATTTCATTCGGAGAATTTCGGCCGTTTGGGCTGAGCTGAACGGTTTTTCCATGGGCTGAATCGGGCTCTATCTTAAGATTCATTGACATCCTGAAAACGTAGTGCCATCATAAGTCACTCAATTCATACCGCTTAGCCACCGATTCAACGGGTTAGCTGGCTGAGTGAAGTTCGAATGCTTCCTATCTCCGACAGCCACGTGCATCGGTTTCCGGGTTGATCGGGTAACTTCAACACCATTCAGCACGCCAGTTTCATGACAAGCGATGCATTTCGCTTTGGACGCTATTCAGGCGTCCGAATTTGATTTCTTGGAGGATGCTTTGATGAGACGCATTTGCACTATTGCCCTCGTGTTGGTAGGCATGTTTTCTACAGCAACGGTTGTTGCCCAGACGGCAACCACATCGCTTCGAGGAGTTGTGAAGGATTCCAGCGGAGCGCTGGTGCCGAATGCGACGATCACCCTGTCCGACAAGTCGAATGGCACCAGCTATCACGCGACGTCGAACAGCGCGGGGTACTACATTTTTCCGGTAATCACGCCGGCGACGTATACCGTCGAAGCGACCTCGATGGGCTTTGCCCCACAGAATCGCACGGCAGAGTTGCTGGTGAGCCAGCCGGCGACGATTAACTTCACGATGAGCGTGAAGTCCAGCAACGTGACGGTAAATGTGAGCGCGGCGACGGAGGACTTGAACCTCACGGATGCGACGGAAGGCAACGCGGTGGGCAATCAGACGATTGAGGCTCTTCCGATGGATGCGCGGAATCCCATCTCGTTGCTCACGCTGCAGCCGGGGGTGCTGTACCTGGGGCCGTCGAATACGGACAGTAGAACGGGGTCGGTTGCGGGCGGGCGATCTGACCAGGGCAATGTCACGCTGGACGGCCTGGACGACAATGATCAGCTTCAGGGAACGGCGTTTACGGGCGTGCTGCGTTCGACGATCGACTCGACTGAGGAGTTTCGCGTTGTGACATCGAACGGAACCGCGGAGGCGGGGCGTTCGTCGGGCGCGCAGGTGAACCTGATCACCAAGAGCGGCACCAATCACTACCATGGGTCACTCTACGAGTACTATCGACCGACTAATACTGTATCTAATGACTTCTTCAATAAGAACAGCGAGATTCTTTCCGACGAACCGAATATCCCGCAGAAATATATTCAGAACGTCTTTGGCGGAAGCATTGGTGCGCCGATCATCAAAGACAAGTTGTTCTATTTCTTCAACTATGAAGGCACGCGCATTGGCACGGACACGGTGATTGGGGCGACGGTACCGACGGCGAGCTTTATGAATGGGTCGTTGGGTTATCAGGATGCGAATGGAAATACCGATTATCTTTCCTCCGCGCAGGTAACGGCTCTGGACGAGCCTTGCACCCAAGCGAACAATTTCTTTAATGGCGCCACGGTCTGCCCGAACGGGCCAGGACCGAATCAGGCTGTTCTTGCGTACTACGCGAAGGTGCCGACAGCTACGACCACGATCCTGGGAGACGGTATTAATTCTGGCGGGTATTACTTTGTCTCGCCAACACCTAGCACGCTGAACACGAACATTCTGAAGATTGATTACGTACCCAACAGCAAGAATCACTTCTTCGTACGCGGCAACCTGCAGAAAGACACAGCGTCCGGCGCGGAAAATCTTCCTGGACAACCAGCTTCGACGGAGTACGACGACAATACGAAGGGCCTGGCTGCCGGGTATACCTGGATTCCGAACTCTAACCTGGTGAACGATCTTCGTTACGGATTTATCCGGCAAGGGTATCAGTATGGCGGCGTTGGGTCCGGTGAGTACGTATACGTTTACGGGCTTACGCAGCCGACGGCGCAGACGCGAAACAGCTTTGTCCATGTGCCGGTGAATACGATTACGGACACCTTCAATTGGACGAAGGGTTCGCACACGATTGCGATTGGCGGCAACTGGCGCCACATCACCGACGAGACTGGGACGGACGCGAACTCGTTTGGGGGAGCGGAGACGAACTGGGAGTATGCAGAGCAGGGCGATCTTCCCGCGCCTAGCAACATTGCGAGCTCCTTTTACAGCTCGGAGTGGGCACAGGCCTACGCGGATCTGATGGGCGTCATCCCCGAAGTGACGGGCGTGTACAACTATGCCATCACCAGCCCGACCCAGGGGACCGCCCAGGCAGAAGGGACGTACCTCTATCGCGACTACCGCATCAATGAGTACGAGTATTTTCTGCAGGACACATGGCACGCCCGGCCGAACCTGACCATCACGTATGGGTTGCGGCACACGCTGCTTCAGACGCCGTACGAGATTCACGGTCAGGAGATTGCGCCGACGATCAATACTGACGCCTGGTATAAGCAGCGTGAGATTGCGGCGCTGCAGGGACAGATCTATGAACCGGATATCTACCTGGCGCCGGCGGGCAAAGCGAATCATGCACCGGGACTGTATCCGAAGCAGAAGGACAATATTGCTCCACACCTGGGCATTGTCTTCTCGCCTGACCCGAGGACGTCGATCCGCGCGAGCGCGGGCATCTACTACGATCACTATGGCGAGGCGCTCGCACAGAACTTCGCGAATGAAGGCTCGCTTGGTTTGAGTGCGGGAATCACGAACGGGGCTGATGAGCTAGGCTTCGAAAACTCGCCGCGCTTCACGGCGTACAACGCGCTGCCGAACATCTCGCTGCCGCCTGTGTCGCCGACAATCTCCTTCCCTTACGAGGCGCCCGCGGACGGATTTGAGATTACCTGGGGGCTCGACAACCGCCTGAAGACTCCTTATTCGGAGGGCTACAACTTATCGATTCAGCACGAACTTCCGAAGGGATTTACGTTTGAGGAGGCATACGTTGGCCGGCTTGGGCGGCACCTTATCCAACAGATCGACATGGCGGAGAACGTCGACTACACGGACCCCCAGGGTGGTGGTGATTACTTCTCCAACGCTCGTAAGCTATCCGCTGCAACCGATGCTGCGCCGTTCGGATACCTTGTTGACTACAACTGTCCGGTGAATCCGAATTTGCCCGCGGGACAATCGCAAGGTTGCTATCAAAAGACGGCCAACGTTCAACCGATTCCCTATTTCGAAGATGTCTTTCCGTACATGAAGAATCTCGATTATCCGGGTGAGAGCGCTACGCAGGCTGTGTTCAACAATGCGTGGGCGCCGGAACGATACACCAATGGCGAGACGTTCTCGATCGTGGAGCTTGATTTCGCGCCGTACGGATTCTATCCCGGAATTCCGACACAATCTCGCTTCCTGTCCAGCCAGTTCTCGTCGCTCTATGCCGACGACACGATCGGTACGAGCTCTTACAACGCGCTACAGTTCACGCTTCGGCATCCACCCTCGCATGGGCTCACCGTGGACGTGAATTACACCTTCTCGAAGTCGATCGACATCGGATCTGAGACGGAGCGCACGAGCCAGGAGGGCAACACAGACGACGCATATACCAACTTCGCGATCCAGAATACCTGGAACCCGAAGCTCAACAAGGGCGTGTCAGACTTTGATACACACAGCCTGGTGAGCGCGGATTGGGTGTATGCCCTGCCGGTGGGACGCGGCATGAAATATCTCGCTGGCGGGCATCCGGTGTTGGATGCCCTGATTGGCGGATGGCAGTTTGCGGGTCTGGCGCGCTGGACCAGCGGACTTCCCTTCTCACTGGAAGGTCCCGCGTATCCTTCGAACTACAACAACCCTTCCATGACGTTTAATGTTGGCAACGTGAGAACGCATAGAAACTTTTCGAATGGCTACTACCATGCGTTCGATTCCACAACCGTTCATAACGTGAACAATGGAATTTACTATGGGCAGTACATCCGGTTGCCGTATGCGGGCGAGGCTGGCCAGCGCAATAACTACCGCGGTGACGGATACTTCGACATCGATTCGTCGCTCACCAAGACCTGGGGGCTCTGGCACAACGTCAAGCTGAAGTTCGCTGCTGAAGCTTACAACATCACCAATACGGATCGCTTTGATGTGAGCCTCGCCGGTTTGAATGCACGGTCAGCTAGCTTGAATCTGGGCAACTATACAGGCAATCTTAGCGAGTATCGTCGTATGCAATTTGGTTTGCGCGTCGAGTTCTAATAGCTGGTAGCGAGAAGCGATCGATGGACAGTCAGCCTGTAGGGTGGCTGTCCATTTTTTTCGTGAAAGAAGTTTGCCTTGTCTGAATCAGACGGAGGCAGCCTGTGCGCGCTCGCGGGGCTGCAGGAGGGCGGCCCACGCGCTGGTGGGTCGGTCTTTATGGCCGGCAGAGGGCTCAAGTGTAGCGAGCTGGACGGCAAAGTTGCCTGCGGTGGAGCATTCGGTTCCGGCGCGCACGAGTTCAAGGCCTGTGGCTGTGGCCGTGAGGCGATTGAGTAACTCGTTCTGGCTGCCGCCACCCATGATGTAGAGACGCTTCAGGCGCTTTCCTGTGATGTCGGCAACACTGCGAAGTACTTCAGCGTAACGCGCAGCGAGGCTATGAAAGAGAAACGAAGCCATCTGGGGAGCGTGGCTTGCCGAGGGATTAAGCGGCGGCAAATTGCGACGACGAAGTTGCTCGTTGATGCGATGCGGCATGTGGCCGGGAAGAAGCAGGTCGGGATCGTCTACGTCAAACGTGTAGTCGAGTGATGGAACAGATGCTGCGGACATGACGAGGTCTGCGACGGTGAGCGGCTCACGGCTTTCCTGCGCGGAGTTCTCGTTCCATGCTTCCATGCACTGGCGCAGCAGCCACATGCCGTTGACGTTCTTGTGGAAGCAGAAGGTACCATCGACGCCGCGGAGATTGGTGAAGTTCTCTTGCCTGGCTTGAGGTGTATTGATGGGCGAGGACAAAACGGTGCCGACGAGCGACCATGTGCCGGAGCTGATGTAAGCCCAGTCGTCTCCAATATCTGGGATGGAAGCGATCGCGGAGGCGGTATCGTGGCATGCAGGCGCGATGAGGCGGGTGTTGGAGAAGGGCGGCAGTTCAGCGAGGGGACCGTTTAGCGCGCCGATATCTGCTCCGGGGTTTACCAACGTGGGCGCCTGCTCAATGGGCGCGTTCAGTGCTGCGAAGATCTGAGGAGACCATTGGCCTTCGAGGTCGAGCATTTGCGTGTGGCTGGCGTTGGTGCGCTCGGACACGGCGCGTCCCCCAAGACGGTGGAGGATGTACTCGGGCAGGTTGAGCCAGCGAAGCGTGCGAATCTCGGGAGAATCCGCGAAGAATTGATAGGCGGTGTTGATGCGCAAGAGTTGAATGCCGGTGAGCTCGCGCATGGCCTCGGGCGAGATACGCAGATGAAGCGTCTGCTCTGAAGCGATAGTGCGTTCGTCGCGATAGCAAAAGGGATCGGCGATGGGGTTGCTGCCTGCGTCGATGCGAACGTAGTCTACGGCCCAGCCGTCGATGGCGAGAGAACGAATGCCTTCCGGAGCTAGCGGCGCGCAGTCACGAAGGCCACGCTCGAGCTCGTTCATGATGTGGTTGATGTCCCAATGAAGACCGCCCGGGCGCTCGGTGGCTTGATTGGGGAAGCGGTGCACCAACTGGATGCGCGGGGCGTTGCTCTGCCAACGCAAGAGCGAAACGCGACAGCTCTCGGCGCCGAGGTCGATGGCGACCAGGGCGCGTTGGTCCGTGGGAGCGGGTGGCACCTCACGGGCGGAAGCGGTGAGGGGTTCCTGCTTCATCGCAGGTAAGCCTCGGTGAGGCCGCCGTCGACAGGGATGAGATGGCCGGTGGTGACGGGCGCTTTGGGGCCACCGATGAAGAGGATGGCCTCGGCGCAATCTTTCGGGTCGATGGGAACATGGGTGAGCGTGCGCTTGGCGTAGAAGGCGGCGAGCAGATTGCGCAGCTCGTCGTCTGTCGCGTTGTCTTCGAAGGCGATGTTGTACTTGGTGAGCGAGGCTTTGACGCGGTCGCGCGGGAACATCGTTGACCCTTTGACCACGGTGGCCGGGCTAATGCCGTTGACGCGCAGGAGCGGCGCGTAGGCCACTGCGAGCTCGCGAACGAGATGGCTGAGAGCGGCCTTGGAGACGTCGTAGGCTTCGGTGCCACGCTTGGGAACGACTGCGTTTGCAGAGCTGGTGAGAACGACGCTGCCGCGAAGTCCCTGGTCTTTGAAGATGTGCGAGGCTTCGTCGGTGAGGAGATAGTTTGCGGTGACGTTGACCTCGAGCGTGAGGCCCCATTGGGCGTCGGAGATGGTGCCGTCGGGTGAGGAGGGAAAGAGGGCGGCGGTGTTGATGAGGAGATCGATGCCACCGAAGGCAAGAACAGTTGACTGGAGCGCGGCCTTGATGGCGTCGCGCTTGCGGATGTCGATGGCGACGGCTACGACGCATTCCTTTCCTGCGATGGCGCGCGCCTCGTCTGCGACCTGCTCCGCCGCGGAGAGCGAGAGATCCGCAACAACGATGTGCGCGCCGCGGGCGGCTGCGAGGAGGACCGTTTCGCGGCCGATACCACTGCCTCCACCAACGATGAGTGCGATCTGACGGCTGAGCTCCTTCTCGGGCGGCTGACGGCGGATCTTCGCTTCCTCGAGCTTCCAGTATTCGATGCGAAAGGCTTCGCTGGGCGGAAGAGCAACGTAGTTCTGATAGACCGAGAACTGGTCGGCTGATGCGGCGGGCCCGGCCTGGGGAATCTCTTTGCAGACAGCGCCTGCGCCGAGCGAGCCTGCTCCTTGCATGACGCCGATGGCGTTGATGTAGAACTCGCCGGTGATGCGGGACTCGGGCTTGTTTTTGCCGAAGCTGAACATGCCCACACCGGGGATGAGGACGACGGTGGGGCTGGCGTCGCGAATGGCGGGCGAGTCTTTGAGGGCGTGCTTCTTGTAGTAGTCGGCGTACTCGGCGCGGTAGGTTTCCAGCGCGGACTCGATGAGCTCTTTGAGCTCCGAGGGATCGCCGGCGGGGTTCCACTGGATGAACATGGGCCGGATCTTGGTGCGGATGAAGTGGTCGGGACAGCTTGTGCCGAGGTGCGCGAGTTTCTCTGCGCTGGCGGAGTTGACGAAGTCGAGGACGTGATCGGTGCCGGTGTAGGTGCCGATCCAGCGCTGCTTGCGCGAGACGGCGCCACGCAGATACGGCATGATGGCTGCGGCGATCTCTGCGCGATCCTTACGCGATTCCACCTTCGCGCCGCCGAAGTGCTTGTGATCAGGGGTTGATGCGTGGCGTTCGATGAACTGGCCGAGCTGGTCGATGATGGTGATGGTGTTGAGATAGCTTTCGCGCTGGGTATTGCCCCAGGTGAAGAGGCCGTGGCCGCCGAGGACGACGCCATCGCATCCGGGGGTTTGCTCGACAATCTTCTTGAGCATCATGCCGAGCTCGAAGCCGGGACGCTGCCAGGGCAGCCACGCGAGCTTGTGTCCGAACTCCTTGTTGAACTCCTCCATCTTGATCTTGCCGTTGGCGGAGGCTGCGAGGGCGATACCCCAGTCTGGGTGCAGGTGATCGACGTGCGGGAAAGGAAGGAAGCCGTGCAATGGAGTGTCGATGGATGCGGCAACGGGATTGTTGCCGAAGGTGCAGAGCGGATACATGTCGACCATCTCATCTTCGAGGTCGACGCCGCGATAGGCCGATTCCAGAGCGAGGAGCTTGTCGAGATAGAGGGTTGCGAAGCCGGAACACTTGATGCTTCCGAGATCGCCGCCACTTCCCTTCACCCAGAGAATCTTCTTGGTTTTGCCATCGAGCGGATCGATCTGGTCGAGCTTGGAGCTGGTGTTGCCGCCACCAAAGTTTGTGATGCGCAGATCGGAACCCAGCAGGTTGGAGCGATACCTCAACAACTCTGGAGCGTCGAGTTTCTCTGCGACGGATTCATCCCAACGATCCTCAAGGAAGCGGAGGCCTGCATGCACTGTCATCTGACGATTGTTCCTTTCAAGCGAGTCACTTTCGAGCGTCGATCCATCATAAATCAATACAACAACTATTTCCTATCTGAAATTTATGTTTAAAACCTGCTCCAGCCGCGGATTTGAGCCATGGTTGATGGGATGAAATCTATGGCTCATGCACACGCAGAGGTGCAGCAGCGATTAGATGGAGAGAAGTGAAGCACGCGTCACCATTTTGTGCGTGACGTAGTTGTAGGGCGGCACGGTCTGACCGCGCAAGAGAGAGAGTCCGAGATGGATGAGGCTGGGGCCGTAGGAGTTCGTTTCGTGGGAGACGGAACCGATGAGCGGAGACTTGTCACGCTGCATCTCAGCGATCGCTTCAGCGATGCAGTCCTGGCCGACGATGGCGACGTGCTTCTCGCGTTTGTGTTCGCGGATGGCATCGACTGCACCGAGGGCGCTCGAGTCGGTGGCGGCGGCGATGAGGATGTGCTTGTCCTTGGGGTGACGATCGAGGAAGTCGGAGATGAGTTTCTTGCTCTTGTCGCGCAGGCCGCGGCCGTCGATGCGCACGAAGAGCTCGACGGGAAGTTCGGGGCGACCTTTGCGGATTCCCTCGAAGGCACCGGTGATTCTGCTCTGCACGAGCTGGCCGGCTTCGGGAAGGTCGAGACCAATGACCCAGTCGACCTTGCCGCCCCAGTTGGCGATGGCGTGCTTCACAAGTTCTTCGCCGGCTTCGAGGCCGAGGCGATAGTTATCGACGCCGAAGTACGTTGCATGCGGGTGAGGGATGTCGATTGCGATGAGAGGAATGCTGGCGCCGGCGATCTTGTCGCCGATGACGGGCGCGACGTCCTGCTCTACCTGGAACTCGATAACGAGATCGACTTTGTTCTTGATGAACTCTTCGGCGTTCCGAACGGCGGTGGCGCCGTCGTAGCAGTTGTCGAGGATGAGGAGGTCGACGCCGACCGCGGAGGCGGCTGTCTTGAGGCTTTCCGTGACCTCGACCGAGAAGGGCATCTCGGCACTTTGGCCGCCGAAACCGAAACGAAGTTTCTTGGGGCCAGAGACGTGGCGATAGGTGCCGTCGGATGCCTGCGAAAGGTAGCCGCGATGAACGAATGTCTTCAGCACGCGATAGACGGTGGTCTTCGAGATGCGGGTCTTGCGATGAATGGCCTCGAGGGTCATCGGCTCATTCTCCGCTTGAAGGAGCTCGAGGATGTCGAGCGACTTGGAGAGAACGGGAATGAGGTAGAGCCGCTTGGTCGTCTTGCGCGCTGCCATGGTCACCTGCCTGGATCTATCTGAAGCTGCACCATTATCTGACAAATGCGTGGGGTTTCCCTAATGAATTTTGAGGTGGAGACTAGGCGTAGCTGGCGACAGCGCCCTTGTTCCTGGCGGCACGCTGTTGCTCGATCTGCTCAACGTAGCCGCTATCTGCAAGGGCGGTCAGGGGGTTCTCCGGCAGGTTGCGTTTGCGTCTCCAGTCGCGGATGAGGGGGCGAACATCCTGCCAGAAGGCGTCGCGGAAACATTCTTCGGCCTCGACCAGAGAGCAGCTCTGTTGGAGGGCTGAGAGGCGTTCGTGGTCGATGAGGGCTGCCTTGGCGTAGAGCTCCTGTGCGGCGACGACTGTCTGGATCATCGCCTCCATCTTGCCCTTCATGTTGTGGCTCTGGTCGATCATGAAGGCGATGCTGGAGCGCTCTTCGGGAGTGGAGCTTAGGATCTCGTGGAAGATGCGGAAGACCTGGTAGGGGTCGATGGAGCCGAGGGTGAGGTCATCGTCGGCGTACTTGCGGTCGTTGAAGTGGAAGCCGCCAAGGGCTTTGAGATGGAGCAGCCAGGCGACGATTTGCTCGATGTTGGTTCCCTGGTAGTGGTGGCCGGTGTCGACGAGAACCTTGGCCTTGGGGCCGGCGCGGCGCGCTAGTTCGAGAGCCATGCCCCAGTCAGCGATGTCGGTGTGATAGAAAAAGGGCTCGAAGGGCTTGTACTCGACGAGCATGCGCTGGTCGTTGGAGAGGGCCGCGTGTGCGGCACCAAGCACCTCTTCCATCCATGCGATTCGGCTGCGAATACTTTGGCTGCCGGGATAGTTGGAGCCGTCGGCGATCCAGAGAGAGACGTCGCGCGAGTGCAGTTCCCTTCCAATCTCGATGGAATCGAGGAGGTGGGTGAGGGCCAACTTACGAACGCCGGGGTCGGGGTTGGCGATGGAACCAAACTTGTAGTCCTGGTCCTGAAAAAGATTTGGGTTGATGGATCCGGCCTTGACGGCGTATTTTTTCTCCAACGCCTGGATGGAAGGAACGTCGGCTTTGCCGCCGGGGAGGTCCCAAAGAACGTGGAGCGCGACGGTTGGGCTTGCGCCAGTGAGAGCATTGACCTGCGCGGCGTCGGCAAATTTCTCGTCGATCGTGGTCGCCGCGGCGGCCTGCACAAATTTGCCGAAGCGAGTCCCGGTGTTGGAGAAGCCCCAGGATGGGAGCTCGATACGGAATTCATCCAGCGCATTCCACACCTTCTCTGACACGTTTTCCAGACGTTGTGACATACGGGAGGTTCCTCCGGAGGGAAATGCTGGTGCAAACAGAAATATACTCCCTATTGAAATGAAGTGGAAAGAGGGCGAGAAGATTTTTCTTCATGGCATGGCAGACACGGCGAGGACGCAGCAATCGGAAGCAAATTCAATAGAGATTATGTTTCCAAAGATGGTGTAGCTCGGATACGATGGTACGCACTTGGGAAGAGCCATCCTTTTTGTAAATGAGGGCATGTGGGACCGAATCCTTTTATTGGTGTGATCTATCACTGGATCGGCGGGTTCGCTTCCGCCACAAACTTTATTCCCTTTCGAGGGATTAAGCGCTGGTCGTGGGAGATTTACTGGCTGATCCAGGGATTCGCGGCGTGGATTGTTGCGCCGATCGTGCTGGCGGGCTGGCTGGTTCCGAATCTTTCGTACGTGTTGCATTCGGCGCCGCACTCCAGCATTTACTATTCCCTGCTGTGGGGAGCGTTGTGGGGCGTGGGTGGACTGACCTTCGGGCTCGCGATTCGGTATCTGGGGATTGCGCTGGGGTATGCGATTGCGCTGGGGCTGTGCACGGCGTTCGGGACGCTCATCCCTCCTATATACGATGGGTCGATTCATGGTGTGATGCACTCGACTTCGGGACAGATCATTCTTGCGGGCGTGCTGCTTTGCCTGATCGCCGTGGCGGTGAATGGGTTGGCGGGGCTATCCAAGGAGCGCGAGGTTACGCCAGAGGAGAAGGCTGAGGCTGGGGAGCTGGACTTCTCGTTTGGCAAGGGCATCGCCGTGGCGATCTTTGCGGGGATCATGAGCTCGTTCTTCGCGTTTGGTTTAAAGGCTGGGGCGCCGATTGGCACGATTGCGAAGACACAACTGCTGGCGCATCACCGGCTCGACCTGTGGCAGAACCTGCCGATTTTGATTGTGGTTCTTTGGGGCGGCTTTTTTACTAACTTCATCTGGTCGGTGATTTTGATTGTGAAGAATCATTCGGCGCGGCAGTTTCTCGGAGCGCCGGGAGTGAATCCGATGCGCGCTGGAACGGTCTCTGGTGAGACGCTGGTGGATTTGGATCCGCGGAATGCGGAACACCTTCAGCGCTTGACC
Organism: Acidobacteriaceae bacterium; assembly: GCA_049578265.1. Lineage (GTDB taxonomy): Bacteria > Acidobacteriota > Terriglobia > Terriglobales > Acidobacteriaceae > Granulicella. Next base: position 63,002 of record JBAULP010000149.1, on the reverse strand, counting down.
TCGCGCACGTTGATTGCGAATTACATTTTTGCAGCGATGGCGGGCGTGATCTGGTACTTCCAGTTCTTCTTCTATTCCATGGGACAGACGAAGATGGGCAAGTATGACTTCTCGAGCTGGGCGCTGCACATGGCGTCGATCATCATCTTTGCGACGCTGTGGGGATTGGCGCTGCGTGAGTGGCGCGGGACGAGCCGCCGCACCAAGCTACTGGTGGCGACGGGACTCTTCCTTCTGGTTGGCTCGACGGTGGTGATTGGTTACGGCAACTACCGCAAGGTTCAGGAGACCACGACGATGATGCACGTGGCGCGGCTTCGTTAGACGCTAGGGCGTGGTGGATGGAACGTCTGCAGCTTTGGCGATTTCCACGCCGAAGACGTAGGTTGGGCCGAACATGTTGGAGCGGAAGATGATCATCTTTCCGTTAGGGGTGAAGCGCACGTTGGGCTCAAGTGCGTAGTTGTGTTTGGACATGTTGACGAGCTTCTCTGCTTGCAGGACGCGTGGCTGGATGAAGTCCTTCTGGTTGATGCCATCGGTTTGCCTCGTCATCTGCGGGCGAAAGAGATAGATCCACTCGCCGTCGGGGGCATGGGCCACCTGGCCGGGATCACCGCCGTCGCCAGCGAACATGGTCTTGTCGGGGCTGACATTGAAGTGAATAGACCACTCATTGCGAGTCATGTGACGCCAGATTTGCTCTCCTGTCTTGAGGTCGATCGAAGCGAGCCAGAAATCTTCTCCCTTGGGCGTCTGGAGATCGTAATAGACGGTGTCTCCATCCCATCCCCAGAATTCATGTCCGGCAATCTCCATGAACATGGTGCGCTTGTGCATGAGCTGGTTGTGGGTGCCATCGGTGTGAATCGTCCAGATGCGGTCGACCTTTTGCCAAGGTCCTTCGTGGCAGTACATCAGCAGGTGGGGGTCGGCGGCCGAGAAGAGCAGGTGGTTGATCCAGTCGGTGGAGTGCAGGAGCTTGGTGACCTTTCCGCTGCCGGTGAGGTCGATGGTGAAGAGCACAAGAGGGATGTGCGCGGCGAGGCGGCGCTCCATCATCTCGCCCTTGTTGGCGGCCTGAATGAGCGGACTGGTCTGCGCGCCTGCGGCTCCCGGCTTGCCTCCGCCGTTGTGGCCGAACTCTTTGTTGGGCTCATAGTCTTCGTCGTAGGTACCGGCGGCGAGTGTCTCGTCGGCGTTCACGGTCGCAATGTTGCCGTGAGGCGGGACCTTCGCGAGCATGGTGGTAACACCGGTGTCGAGGTTGGTCTTGTAGAGCTCGTTGTCCTCGGGACGGATGTAAAAGACGCTCGGTGTCATGTGCCCGACGACGATGGTGTGGACTCTTCCCTTCACTACGGAGCGCGTCTTGAAGGTCTTCATGTTGAGCACGGAGATGCCTTCGGGCGTGGTGTAGACCATCTCACTGCCGTCCGGGGTGTAGGCATTCACGTTGAAGTAGAAGCTGGCGGAGTCGGGTTCGTCGGTGAGACGGATGACGCGGTGGCCCGTGTCCTTATCGATCCAGGTCTTGGGAGGATTCTTGATCTCCGCTGCGGTGGGCATGTTTTCGGGAGTGCGCGTGTCACGATGCGCATACTGCGCATTGGCCAGGGGAAGGGTCACTGTGAGGACGAGGGAGAACAGCAAAGGGCGGGCGAGAACCTGACGCATCCGATAACTCCTGGGAGAGGAACTTTGGCAGCTACGGTCGGTTAGCTCAAGACGTGCGGTGAGTTGATGTTCAGCTCCTTGAGGTGAAGAAAGAGACCTCGGAAGCGACGAGCGCTTCCGAGGTTAGGAGGCCAGCTACAACACTTGTTAGAACGTGAGACGTCCGGCGAACTGGAAGTCGCGCTGGTTGGCCTGTGCACCGGTGAGGGTTCCAAAGGCGTTGCCAGCAGCGGTTCCGGGTGCGCCCCATGCGGCGGTAAGGCCGGTGAGGGTTGGGTGATTGGCGACGTTGAGGCAATCCACCTCTGCGATGAAGTTCAGGCGCGTGTGAGGAATGCCGAAGGTGCGGCGAAGGCTCATGTCATCATCCCAGTAGGTGGGTTGACGGAGGTTGAAGGGGGCGGTGCGAGTGACGTTGCCGATCAAGTTGTAGTTCGTGGACAGGTTGGTGCTGATAGTGGCAGGCGCTTTGAAGGCATTTGGATTGATGTACTGCACACCGAAGCGGGTCATCTTTCCGTTTTCCCTGACGCTGCCTGTGAAGTTGGGGTTGTAGTCGACTTCGCAGGTGCCGGCATTCGGAGAGTTGCAACCGCCGTAGGTGATGACTAAGGGAACTCCGGTGGTGTAGCGGAAGATTGTGGAGATTTGGAATCCGCTAGCGAGAGCACGGGCGATCGCGCTGTTGTTGCCGATATGGCCTTTGCCGAAGGGGAGATCCCAGTAACCGTACATCGCGATGTTTTGCGGTGTGTCGGTGAGGGTGCGCGAGCGATCGATCCGGTTTTGCTTGAACGCTTTGTTGGTACCGGAGACTACGCCTGCAGGAAGGTCATAACCGCCGCGGTAGGTACCATCGTCGCCTATGTTCTTCGACCAGGTGTAGTTCAGCGAGTAAGAAAGACCGTGCCACTGACGCTGAGCGAGAGTGACTTCCATTGCGTTGTAGCTGATGTTGGCCACGTTCCCCCACGTGTCGGACACACCCGAATACTGCGGGAACGCGAGCAGGGTCTGCGCGATGGTCGCCTTGGTGTTGGTTGCGGAGATGGTTGGATAAGGCAGCGTGTAGCCGGAGAGATGCGCTTGCGCGATGGCTACGTTCGCCGGCGTCGCAAGAGCACCCAGAAGAGGTGCTTTGCCGGTGGAGTCAGCAACGGCTCCAAGCGCGAGTAGGTACTTTGGATTCAGTTGCCCGGCCCAATAGCCGCGGCCGTTGGAGCCGCTGGCCAGAAGGAAGTGGCTTTGGGTGCCTGCGTAGTTGAGTGTGAGGGTGAGGCTGTTGGTGAGTGACTGCTGGATGCCTGCGTTGTACATTGCAAACTCAGGTGCACGTCCGGACAGATATGGATCAGCGTATGCGACGCTACCTGGAGTGACGAAGGAGCCAGATCCGTTCACGTAGTTGCCCGTCTCCAGTGTCTGCGTGGCAGCGCTGGGAGTGGTGGGCGTGGGCAGTATGTAGCCGGGGCCGCCGAAGGCGGTGTTTGCAAGGCCGTCGTTGGTGAAGGTCTGGCTGTTATTGAGATAGTAAGAAGGCCCCGCATCCGCTCCCGAAGTGACCTCTGTCGGAGAATTTGCCGAGACGTTGAAACCGGTTGCGCCGGTCCCGTTACCTGCTCCTCCGCGACCACCCACACCGCCTCCGATAGAGTAGACGAGAGCATAGCCAGCACGGAGAACGGTTGTCGGACGGATAGCGTAGGCGAGAGAGAGTCTTGGGCCGAAGTTCTTGTAGAACGAATGTACCGGCGTGCGGCAGTTGCAGCTTACTCCTGGGCCACCGTGAGTGCCTGCGAATTGCAGTTCGCCCGCGTTGCCCGTGACTGCATTGGTGAGTGACGGATTGAGGAAGCTCCAACGATCCTGCACTTCATGGAAGGGCGGGAAGTAGTCCCAGCGCAAGCCAAGATTGACGGTTAACTTTGGAGTGATCTTCCAGTTGTCTTCGACGTAGGGGGAGACGTCATGATAGCGACCGCCCGTTTCTGAGACGCTCTGGATGGCAATTCCGGAAGCTCCCGCCGCTCCAAGAAGATAACTGGCATAGGCAAATCCGGTGGTGGTGGTATTGAGCGAGGTGGATCCAGCGCCGTAGTTTGCGGTGGAGTTCGCGGAGTAAGGAATGGTGTAAATGCCGGAGTACCCTGTCTGGCTGGCAACGTTGTCTTCAAGCCACTGTAGCTGGGCACCGATGGTGATGTTGTGCTGCCCCTTGGTGATCAGGAAGTTATCGAGCAGCGTATAGGTGTTGGGCACGGTGGTCTGATTGGCTCCGCTGGCTCCGTTGGCAGTCCATGCAGAGATCGCCGAAGGGAACGCGGTGGTTGTACCGAAGCTGGCACCCGGGAACTCGTCTGAAGCCTGGCCCTCGGGCAGATTGGTGATGCCGAGGTCAGCAACCGCACGATACGGCGAAATGTTGTAGGTGAGATTGCCAACCGGCTGCGAGAAGCGATCGAAGGCAAACTTGAACTGATTCGTCATGCTGTTCGAAATCTGCCACGCGTGCTCGACATCACCAACCACAGGAACGATGGTTGCCGTACCGCCGTTGGTGTAGGGCAACGGAAGAACGACGCCGCTGTTGCCAACCGTGAAAGGCACGTTGGTTCGTGAGCCGTAAGCAGCTACGAGCGACAGGCGCTGCTTCGGAGTCAGGTCGTAGTCGACGCGGCCTGCAACTTCCCAGTTTTGATAACCGGAAGGAACGCCGCCGTAGTAGTTGTTTACAAGGCCAGAGCTTGTGACGTCGGGCAAATAACTCTGCATCTTCTGCGCGATTGGAGAGAGTTCATCCGAGGGGATGATGTTTCCCTGATATGGATTGCGGCAAAGAGTGCCACCGTCTGCTGACGTACATGCGGCGGTGGAGGTTGGATCATAGATAACGTTTGCGCTCGAGAGCTCGCTGAAGTTTCCCTCCCGCATCAGCGTTGTGGGGACGGTAAGGAAGTTGGGATTGATTCCAGTGCGTCCGTGGTACCGATCGTAGGTCACGTAGAAGAATCCCTTGTGGTGCGTGAAGGGAATGGGGCCGCCGCCAGAAGCGACGATCTCTGACTGATGCTCATCTGGCTTGGGCTCCGGAACTGTCTGGCCGGCGGGATTCTTGTAGGTTGCGTCCTTGGAGGCATAGCTCCATGCATCGAACATACGGGCGCGCACGTAGGTGGCGAAGATTCCGTGATACTTATTGCCGCCGCTCTTCAGCGTGAAATTCACGAGGCCGGCGCCTTCATACTCTGCATCCGGCGAGCTGGTGACTACCTGGAACTGGTCGATGGCTTCCACCGGGATGGAGTTGGATACGACGCGGTTGTCGCCTTGCTGATTGATGGTGAAGTCGGGAACGCCATCAACGTACACGGCCGCGAGATAGTTGCCAGTGCCGCCGATGACGGGCGTGCGCGATCCGCTGACCGTACCCGGAACAAGGGTTGCAAACGCTGTTGGGTCGCGCTGCTGGCCGCTCATCTGCAATGGCAGATTCTCGTAGGTCTTGTTCTCGAGGACGGCGCCGAGCGTTGCGTTAGTGGTCTCCAGCGCCGGTGGCGCGAGAGTGACCGTGATTTCTTGTGATTCCGTGCCAATCGCGAGCGTGAGGTTCAAGCCCGTAAGCTTCAGCGCGTCCACGTTGAGATTCTTCTGGATCGCCTCGCTAAATCCGTTTGCCTTAGCGGTAATGGTGTAAACACCTGGAAGGATCGGCGAGATGGTATAGAGTCCGGCGCTGGAGGTGATGCGCGTGGTGGAGACGCCTGTCGCGTTATCCGTGGCCGTGACCGTGGCGCCTGGTATGACCGCGCCGGAGGAGTCGACGATGGAGCCCTGGATGCCGGCCTCACCACCTGTCTGTGCAGAGAGCGGAAGCGCACACAACACGAAGAGACTGAGAAGAACCATCCAAATGCGGGCTTTGTTCGCGCCGCTGCGATCCATTGAAACGACTTCGCAGCTGCTATAGCCGCTCCTGTTGCTCACAATCATGACTTCCTCCGAAGAGATGTTTCGACAAATTTCATTTGCGGAATAGACCTTAAGGGTCAGACCACACGACTGTCAATAGACAAATTATTTCCAAATGATGATCATGACGCAAATCTCATATGAATTCCGGCGGCTTTATTTCAATACAAACTCGATAGAAGAAGGACGACTCGCATCCTCTTAAAGAAGGGCGCGCATGGGGATTTGAGCGCGCGACGGTCTGCACGCGGGTAAAGATTGCGGGGCGCGGTATGCGCCCTCGGGGGTCAGCCGTTACTTGGTCTTGCTATCGGCTGGAGGGTCGGGATCAAAGTGAAACACCTCGCTCATTTCGCTCCACTTTTCGCCGGGGCTTGCATCCTTCACGGGCCGTTGCATAGGGTCCATGATGGTCCACCAGTGTTGAGTATCATGGCAGGCGGCCATCTTGGCCATATCCTTTTCGTAGTCCACTCCGTGATACTCGAAGTAGGAAAACAAAAGGCCGTTGCGTAGAAAGATGCTGTAGTTGCTGATGTTGCACTCGGCGATGGTCGCGAGCACCGCCGGCCATACGCTCGCGTGATAACGAACGTAGGCAGCTTCATCTTCTGCGTTTAGCTGAATAATCTGGGCGACGCGACGCAATCCACTTCCTCCTTTTGCGCATCATGGAGCGCGAACGCAGCAGCCGAGAGATAGCTCACGTATCGGCTCCAGCGGATGGGCTCGCTAGTGCGAGACGCTTGGGGACTTCACGGCATAGGGCTGAATGGCGCGGCCCCTGGCAGAGAAGTCGTTGGCTACTGGGTCGCTGGGCAGTGCTTTGAGGCCCGCAACGACACTTTCTGCGTTGATGATTGCACCTGCTACCGTCGTGTGCGTGTGGGGATCGCCGAAGAGTGGCTCTACAGCCTCGGGCCCCATCGCGTCATATTTATCCGCGGTGATGTCGTTGAGATCTACGAAGTCGGCGTGCTGCGCCTGCGCTACATCGTGAGTCCAGCCACCATAGCTGGAAGTGCCGCGAACGATGTCTCCGCCCTTCCATATTTTGCGAGGGATGAGCGAGCACAGAACGGGCGTTGATCCCTTGCTCCTCGCGCCCTCCACGTACTGCGTCAAGTACCATCCAAAGGTGTGGACCGTCTCTTCGCGCTTCTGCACCGGGTTATAGATGGTGCGAGTCTCGCCACCCACACCTGGGATGGACGCTCGCGCGCGGGCTGGATCGTCGAGGGCTCCCCCATCGTTGTGTCCGAACTGAATGAGCACGATATCGCCAGGCTTGAAGAGTTGAAGCGCCTGCGCCCAATGGCCTTCTGTAATGTAGGTTCGCGAACTTCTACCACCGATGGCAAGGTTTACTACGTTGACCTTGTCTGTGTTGAAAAAGGGGGCGAGCTCGTCGCCCCAACCCATCTGATTGTGAGCTCCGTCGCCGCGCCCGTTGCGCACGGTCGAATCTCCAACAAGCCAGATGGTAGGAATTCCTGGCTTGATGTCCTTCGGTAGATCGAAGCGCCTCGTCGCACCGGGGTCGGTGGCGACTGCAGTAGCCTGCGCATCGCGGATGGCCATCTGCTTGAGCTCGCTGGCAGCGAGAAGGAAGCCCCCAACGCCGTAGTTGTAGCTGGAGCTGGGCGGATAGTAGGCAGGCTCGGCGCCTGTCTGCTGAATGCAGCCGAGGCGGCCGTCGGCGTAGACGTGCTTCAACATGCCACGCCACGCTCGTTCGACCACCGGGCGGAAGGTCTTTGCGTCGAGAATATTCTCGTTGATGCCCCAAGCCATCGCGTAGGTCATCAGCGCGGAACCGGACATCTCCGGCTCGGGATAGTCCTTTGGATCGAGTAGGGAGGAGGTCCAGAGGCCGTCCTCGCGCTGAAGGCCTGCAACCCGCGTCGACATCTCGCGAAGCTGTTCGATGTAGAAGGGACGTCTCGCGTCATCTTGAGGGAGGTATTCGAGCGTGCGGACGATGCCAGCCATTACCCAACCTTCGCCGCGCGACCAGAAGATCTTCTGGCCATTGGGCTCGCGCTTATCCTTATACGACGCGTCGCGTGCGTACAGGTGCTCCGCCGGGTCATAGAGCAGGTCGGAGGTCTGCTTCCACTGTGCGTCGAGGTAGTCGATGTAGGCATGATCTCCGGTCGCAGCGTACATTCGCGACCACACCGGGGGCGCCATGAAAAGCGCATCGCACCACCACCACGGGATTCTCGGATCGCCCGGCTTTAATGTCTTGAGCTTCATAACGGCGTCCAGGTCGCTCCTGGTCGGCGAGATCATCGACTGATCCTTACGTCCGTTCAGAAGATAGAGCTCAAGGTAGGTCTGGGCAACACTCTGGTCGTCGGCATTCGGCAGGCGGCTGCGCAGTGACCAGTCAAACTTGGTCGCCATCCCGGTCATGGCGTCGCGATATCTCGGATCGCCGGTGGACTGCGATGCTGCCATGAAACCTGTGTAGAGCACACTCCACGTCCAGATGCGATCGAAGTATGGCTGCGAGCGCGCCAACTCCCAATCCGCAACCTTGCGCGTGGCCGTGTCAATAGCAACAGGCGTGATCGCAGACGAGAGATCGGTAGCAAGCGGACCAGGGTTCGCGGGGGCATCACCAAAATGGCGCGCGGTGTCCTTGTCGATACCTGCCTGCTGCGCTGGCGTGGGCGCAGGGTACGTCTGGCCGTTCGCAACGATTGAGGCAAGGGAGACGACAGCCAACACAAATATTCGAAGGGAACAAGTTTTCATGGATTCTTATCCTGTCCGGAAGAGATCGTGGAAGGCCGGGCCGCGGTAGACTCCGACGACGAGGTGCGCGAGGCGATGCCCTTGATATTGGAGTCGTCCGAAAGCAAGACTACGGTATCATCTTCCGTCTTCAGGTTGATGTTCGAGAAGGTCCAGTTCCTTGCGTCAGAGATGTGGCCGGCGGTCTGCGCTTGGATGCGTACATTCTTGAACGTAAAGTCGTTGAGCTGCTTGTCGGGAAATGCGTCGACCTCGAAGGCGGTTTTGGCGCCCGTGGCCACGACGTTTGAGATGTGAACATCGTGGAAATAAGCTCTTCCCTGCTCTTCTGGAACCGGGGTTGCGAGAACCTTCCAGTACGCGGGGTAGGAGGTCATTCCGTCGGGAATGTGCGCGTAGCTGTAACTTGGATTCCAGTTCATCGTGATTCTTAAAACAACCGGAACATCGATCAGCGTGATGTCGCGAATGCGTATGTTCTCGGCCCAGCCTCCACGGGTGTGCGCGGATTTGAAAAGAATCCCGACGCCGACGTGGGACAAGCCGGTTAGGTTGTAGGCTTCGATGTTGCGAAAGCCGCCAGAGGTTTCGCTGCCAATGGTGATCACGGCCGCGCCATCGCGCACGATGGAGTCGCGAATGACAACATCTTCGGTGGGGCGATGGACGCGCAAACCGTCAGCGTCGCGACCGGCCTTGAGGCAAAGGGCGTCGTCGTTCACGGAGATGTCCGCGTGCTCGACGAGAATGTGACGCGAGGAGTCGATGTCGACGCCATCGGTGGAGGGGCCTCTGCCGCCCTCGTTATTGCGAATGGTGATTCCATCCACCGTCACGTTCGAGGAGTAACAGATGTGCACCGTCCAGAAGCCTGACCGCTTGAGGTGCAGACCGCTACCGAGTTGCACATGATTTGATTCGTAAATTTGGATCAGACGGGGACGCTGGTCGTCGTAGTCGGCCGCCCAGCGTAGTCCGCGCGCATCGTACTTTTTGCGCAACGCCCAGTAGCTGTCCCAGAAGATCTTCCCGTCGCCGTCGATTGTGCCTTCGCCCTCTATCGTCGCGTGGTGTTGACGATAGACGTTGACTAATGCTGCGGGCCATGACATTTCGATGCCAGCGATTCGCGTTGGCATCACGGGGTAATCGGAAAGGCGTTGCGACCCGAGTAGGGTTACATCTTTTCCAATTTCAAGCGTGACGCCGTCCTTCACGAAGATGGACCCGGTCAGATAGGTGCCCGGATCGAAGGTGACGGTGCCGTTTGATTTTGCGGCTGCGTCGATTGCGGCTTGGATTGAGGGTGTATCCAAGGTCGTTCCGTTGCCCTTGGCTCCAAAGTTTTTCACGTTGAATGATGCAGCGTGCAATGGCGACGCACCGAGAGCAACTCCAACGATGACCACAAACAACGTGTTTAGCCAAGGGATGTTCCTCATGGCTGGCCCTCGCTGACGAGCTTGACTGAGCCAAGAAGACCGGAGGAGATTGGCTTCACCTTGTCCAGATCCTGCATCTGGAAGCGATCACCGTATTTGGCAATGAGAGGCTTGTAGTTGTGCGGCGGAAGGGCTGACCAGGCATTGAGCGCTGTGTTGTAAACGTCAAACTCAACGAGGTTCTTCCCTGGTTTTAGATACTTCGTTACGTCAAGAGTGTAGGGAGGATGCCACAGGGCCCCAGCGCAGTGCCCGTTGATCATGACGAGCGCAGCTTCGCGAATGGGTGCGTCATAATAGGCGCGCATGCCGGGGCCGGTATGCGTTACCAGCGGATTCGGCATGCCGCTGGCGTTCACCGCGTCTTCCATAGGAGTGGAGTTTGGCATACCTGGAAGGGGTTTGCCGCCATCAACCTTTAGCAAAACTCGCACGCCCCTGCGGAGGTCCACCCCATTTATTTCACGCTTGTAGATGACCTCACCTGAATAGTGGAGCGTTGCAGGGGATGTGGTCCAATCCGTCGGCGTTGGCTCGTTGAATGTTTGTCCTGTAGATACGAAGCGCAGATGCCAGTCGTTGCTAAGGTCCGCAAGCTCGCGAATGGTCGCCGTCGTTTGGGCGATCGACGGCTCTGACTTCTTGTTCGAGAAGATAAAGATGCGGGATTCGTATGGAGCAAGTTGAATTGCTTGTGCATGGGATGAAGCAGCCCGCGCAACGGTGGAGTCGGGATTCCATTGTTCTGCGAATGGAAAGGTCGTTGCGAAGTTCGCCGTTGCCTGAACGAGTCGATTGCCCGTGTTCACGACATAGTAGAGATCCGCGAACGGGAGCTTGCGTCGAATAAATCCTAGTTCGTTCTTGGTTGCAGCATCCGCACTGATTAGCTGAAGGTCTGGTGTTGCAGCGGCGCGCAATGCAGTGCCGAGATGCGCCTCGTTCGTCACGAAGCTGCCAGCGGCCGTTTCGAACATCGGGTGACAGGATGAAGTTTGCGCTGGTTGATCGCACACCGAGGGGATCTTCAAGCTCTGCCCCTCGGGTGAGATGGAGGGAATTCTTCCGACTGCAATCACCTTGCCCCCATGCGACGCGTATGTGGCGATTGCGTCGAGCGTATCTTGAGGAATGCGGTCGGTGGGCGGCAAGACGAGGATCTGATGGTGGAAACCCACGCGTTGGATAGCTTCTGCGTTCGTAAAATCGAGGTTATAGCCCGCCGACAAGATCGCAGCCACAAGGCTCGGTGGAACGAGCGTCTTCATCGCGTCGGTGACACTGACTTTGCCCGGTGAAAATCCGGCCCATGCGTCGTCGGTGGGCAGAAGAACAGCTACCTGATTGGCCGGCTCACCTTGGCGGAGAAGATAGCTGAGCCGAGTGAGATAACGCGTAACATATGGCATCACCGGGTGCCACGGATTGTGATTATTGAGCGCTGCCGCGGCGTAGAGCGACCATCCAGGCTGGCCTACTTGCGGAGACGAGTACGGCCAACCATGGAAGACGAATTGATTTTCTCCCGTGATGAGGTCAATGTCCGCCTCAGCCTTCATGTCGAGCGGCGTGGCGCGGAAGACGGGAGAATGCAGCCAGGTGAACGTCTCTCCGGAGGTGATGTCGTGACCGAAGACGTGGTTTGCAGAGGTCGCCCACCGAAGAGTTGAAAACGAGCGCCACTGCGGCCCTTCACCCTCAGCAAGTGAGGCGAGGTTTTGACTGGTGAAGCTGACTGCGGGCGTGCCGTAGGTCTGCGAACGGAAGCGCGTGTGGTGCGCAACAGCCCACGCCGTCATCTGCTCGAGGTAGTTTTCGTTGACTAGCTCGGTGAGAGTTTTACCGTAGTCGTGGCGAACAGTCTGCGCCTGAGCAGATCCGCCTTGGAGGAGCTCTGGAAGATGTGGGATCAGGTCGTAGCCGCGCCGCTTCAGAAATTCGGCGGGAAGATTGGGGGTCCAATCGGCGCCGTACGCTTCGAGAGAGTCGGAAAAGATCGCGTACGGTGGCGTATCTCCGAAAGCTCCGACAAGCGGGCGGCCAACCGATTTGAGATAGTCGGAAACCGCTTGATGACTGAACGGATCGAGAACGTAGCCTTCAGCTCCAACGGCCGCACGCTTCACCTGCTGCCGCGTGTGACTGGCGATGAAGAAGAGGGCCGTTCGCGCGGTGTCTGTCGGCTTCAGATGAACGGTTCCCTGTTCAAGCTGGAGCGGACGCGCAGAAGCTGCATCCCAATGTCCCGGCCGCCCGTTCGCAATCTCGATGGAAACCATCGAGTCGCCGGGAGAGAGTCGCGGTGGAAGGACCGTTGTATCGTTCGGATCAAGTGGAACTTGAATTGTTCGCAGATGACCGGCCGCGTCTTCCAGCGAAACAGACGGGCCACCGTATGGCCAACCGCTGCATAGTGTCACGTCGACTCGCAGTCCCAGGCGGCCAACCTCGCTTTGCGCATAGGCGACGGCTTCCAACATCGTCGGCGACAGAAAGGGAAGGTTTACCAGGCCGCGCGCCGGATCGTTGAGGACCTGCGGATAAACGAACGCGAGTTCCACCCCGCCGATGCCGTCGGCCTTCATCTGCTGAAGTTCGCGAAGGATTTCAGGCTTCTCGACGGCAACGCCAAACCACCACCAACGGACCATGGGGCGAGCATTGTTGGGCGGAGAAATGAAATCCTGATAGAGCTCTGCGACGTTGCGCGCCTGAGGTTGATTGATCTGCTGGGAACGCGCCGCGGGGAGCAGCATCGAAACGGCAAACGCGGCAACAACTCTTTTTGCCGCCCATGTGCCGTGCGGCCGCAACGAATGCAAGCGGCGAGTGCTGCGAGCTTTCTTAGCGATGTCGGGGGTAAGATTCAAGCGCACGACCGGTTGCTTCCTGACGCGCGACGAACTTCGGAAGCCCGGCATCATGCGACAAACTCCTGTGCCTCTCACTTCGCTGGCACCAGCAAACTGTACGCAGCGGAGGCAATAAGTGTCAATAGGAAAATTGTTTCCAAACCTTAACTTGATTCTGTATGATCGCATCCGTCGTCGAAGTGAGGAGTGTTCATCATGCGGAGTTGCTTCCACGTCAGCCGCGATTGGCGCGTCAGCTTGAGAATGTTCGCGGCCATTGCGCTCTCGACGCTTTTCGTTAGACCTGCGTGCGCGCAGACACCGTGGCACTTTGATTGCGATGTGGCTACGGGCAGCGGAAAAACGCTCGCGCTAACGGATAAGACAATTTACGGCGGCGCAACGCCGATGGCTGATGCGATACCGGCCTTTGGATTTGATTTGAACACACGGCCACAGCGGATCACTGCGGCCTCCTGCAACAGCAGCGCGCCGTTCTTCTTTTCCATGGCGGCACCTGACGGAAACTACCGCGTCACGCTCGTTTTGGGCGGCCCCGGAGCATCGGTGAACACGGTGAAAGCGGAGTCTCGGAGAGTCTTGATCGATCAAATGACGGTGCCGGCCGGCGACTCTCGCCGTATCACGTTTGTCGTGAATGTCCGCACGCCGCAGATCGTTCGCGCGGATGGAATGGCGGAGACGGATGGCGCACCGGTTGAAGTTCGGTTGAAACCGCGTGAGATTGGCGCGTTGGATTGGGACCACAAGCTTACGCTTGAGTTCAACGGGAAGAACCCGAGCGTGCGGTCGATCACGATCCAAGCCGTGCACAATGTGCCGACGCTTTATATTGCGGGTGACTCTACCGTTGTTGATCAAACGAAGGAGCCATGGGCAGCATGGGGACAGTTGTTGCCGCTCTTTTTCGGGCCGAAGATATCGATCGCGGACGAAGCGGAGTCAGGCGAGACCATTCGCAGCTTCGAGGACGAGCACCGCCTGGCGAAGATTATGTCCACCATCAGGCCGGGCGACTATCTGATGATTCAATTTGGGCACAACGATCAGAAGCCTGGCAGAGGCTATGTACCTGCCGCAACGGACTTCAAGAACTACTTGCGGCAATATATCGATGAGGCGCGCGCGCACGGCGCAACACCGATCCTCGTTACTCCGATGAACAGACGCGACTTTGATGCGAGTGGAAAGATTGTGCAGACTCTGGGAGATTATCCGGAAGCAATGCGCGAGGTTGCGGGCGAAGAGCATGTTGCACTGATCGACTTGAATGCGCTGAGCAAAACTCTCTTCGAGGCGATGGGCGTCGAGGGCACGCTGCATGCGTTCGTGCATTACCCCGCTAACACATTCCCAGATCAGCCAGAAGCTCTCGCGGACAATACTCACTTCACCGCGTATGGCGCCTATGAACTCGCACGAGCGATCGTTCAGAGCATTGAGAATCAGAAACTGCCGCTTCCAAAATACTTACGCCGGCCCGTCGGACACTTCGATCCCGCGCGTCCTGATCCATTTTCTGAATGGACGCTGCCGTCGAGTCCGTCGTTTTCCGCGGACACGCCTTACGAACGGTGAGCGATGGGAGGATAGGAGGATGTGATCCCGGGTAAAGCTGAAATTAGCGGGCGAGCCAACCGCCATCCACATTTAACACCACGCCGGTAACGTAGCTCGCGGCCGGTGATGCAAGGAAGACGGCGGTTGCTGCGATGTCCTCCGGCTTACCCCAGCGGCCTGCAGGGATGCGCTCGAGAATCTGACGATTGCGTGTTTCGTCGGCGCGGAGTGCCGCAGTGTTGTCGGTTTCGATGTAGCCGGGCGCAATGGCGTTCACCTGAATTCCTCTGGGTGCCCACTCATTCGCAAAGGCTTTTGTGAGCTGAGCGACTCCGCCCTTGGATGCCGCATAGGCCGGGACTCGGATGCCGCCCTGGAAGGAGAGCAAGGAGGCGATGTTGATGATTTTGCCCGGTGCGCCGCGCGCGATCAAGGCGCGTCCCGTTAGCTGCGAGAGTTGGAAGACGGCGTTGAGGTTTACCTGGATGACTTTCTGCCAATCTTCGAAGGGAAACTCCGCGGCTTCGTGTCGGATGATGATGCCCGCGTTGTTCACGAGGATGTCGATGGAGCCGCAAGCCGATGTGGCTGCGTCAAACACTTGCTGGGCACCGTCTACCGAAGAGAGGTCTGCGGAACATGCGGTGGCGCTGCCTCCCGATGTGCGGATTGCCTGTGCTGTTGCTTCCGCGGGATGCGAGTTGCCATGGCAGGCAACAGTCGCTCCTGCCTGCGCGAGTGCGATCGCGATGGAGCGGCCAATTCCGGAAGATGCGCCTGTGACGAGCGCGTTCTTTCCATCAAGTCGGAAGGAGTCGAGGACAGATGGTGTAATCATCATTGCCTCTCACGATAGCTCCTGGAGACGTGCTGATCAACTCGAGGGAAAACGTGAGTATTGGTAGGAGCGAACTTATAGGTCACGTTCGGATGCGGATGAGATCAGATGTTCAGAGATTTGCAGATCGATGGAGGGAGACTAGCGTGAACGGTACAGGACAGATTTTGGATGGCTACAGGAGTGCCACAAGCAGGATATTGAGGTGGATGTTGGTTGGCACGATTGCCGCGATTGCGACGACGGGGATTGCCAGTTATGGGCAATCCGTCGACCTGAAGGGGATCGCGCACGCGGCATTCCGCGTGTCAGACGTGCAGAGAACCAGCTTGTTTTATCAGTCCCTCGGATTCGACCAGGCCTTTGCCTTCAGCAAGAATGGGAAGTTTACGCAGGCATTCATCAAGATCAATGATCGACAGTTTATCGAGCTTTATCCGCAGACCCTCAAGGACCCCCAAGTCGGGTTCTTGCATCTTTGCTTTGAAGGAACGGACTTGAATGAGTTGAATGCGACCTATCGCGCGCGTGGTTTAAATCCGACCGCGGTAAAGAAGGCGCATGCGGGCAACCTGCTGTTTACGATGGTTGGTCCCGAGCATCAGAACATGGAATACACGCAATACATGCCGGGCTCGATGCACTGGAATGATCGCTCCAAGCATCTTGGCAAGCATCGCATCTCTGAACATATGCTGGCGGTTGATTTGGGGATGCAGGATCCGGCCACGGCGGAGGCGTTCTATATCGATAAGCTGTCATTTCACCCGCTCGGAGCGGATAAGAGCGATCTCTTGCTTCCGGGGTCGTCGGGTGAAGCGGTTGAATTCAAGTCGAGCACAAATACCAACGCGCCGTACATTGTCTTCGAAGTCCACAACCTGGAACGGACCGCCAAGCGACTTCGGAAGCTGGGGTTGACCGTCAGGGTCGATGCAGATGGGGTCTTCGTTTCAGATCCCGACGGAATTCCCATCGAGTTTGTCAGGGGTACGCCCGCACATCCCTAGGGATTGGATGGAATGGTCGGGGCGGAGGGATTCGAACCCCCGACCCTCTGCTCCCAAAGCAGATGCGCTACCAGACTGCGCTACGCCCCGACTGCCCTATCATATCAACTCAGCGCCAGCCGGGCGCGCCTAAAGAGTGCAGAAGCGATCCGCCGATCCAGAGCAGGAGCAGGAACGGCAACATGGCGAGCGCGAGGAGTGCCAGGCCGAGAAGCCCCATGAAGAGCCAGTCTCGCCAGGTATCCCTGCGAGGAGCGGCTAAGCTTCGCTCAAGCAGATGATAGTTTCGGCGATTGGCTCGCCAACCGATGTCGAAGAGATTTCCGAGGACCGGCACCAGGCCAACGCCGATCTCGATCGCAAGGTTAGCGACCATGCGCGCGATGGTGATGAGCGGGACGCCACGAAAATATGCGGCCAGGACGATGATGCAACTCGCAAGGCCGCCCAGCACATCGCCGATTCCTGGAATAAATCCGACGATACCGTCGAGGCCGAAACGAATGTTCGTGCCGGGAATGCGAAACCAGGTATCGAGGACGCGGGAGAGCAGGTCGAGGTTCTCATCTCGAAACGCCCCGCCGCCACCGCCCAGGCGTGGGCGAACAGCAGATTGGGTGTTCGGTTCCGTCCGCGGGGGCAGAATCTCCGGGTTGGTATTCCTGGTGGCCATTCGTCGCGCTCCCTCTTCGCTTCCGCCTCGTAGGATGCTACAATCAAGAACGATACGGCGGCTATAGTTCAGTGGCAGAACGCCGCTCTGTGGCAGCGGATGTCGTGGGTTCGACCCCCACTAGCCGCCCCAATCCTTCAGCAATCGCTTTCCTGCTCCGATGTGCGTTTTGCGAGCAATATCTCAGAAGGCACAGCGAGACTTCCCTTGCCGCGCGCTCAGAAAGCAATCGTCGCCCCTGCTTCACCTGCATGGTCCCCAGACAATCTTTTTATTGGGACCTCCGGCTGGGCGTATCCAACGTGGAAACCTGGGTTCTATCCGAAGGATGTGCCTTCGCGCGCCTTTCTCAACTTTTATGCGAGCCAATTAAGCTCCGTTGAGGTGAACTATACCTTTCGGACGCTGCCCTCCGCGACCCAACTGCAGGGGTGGCTCGAGGCTACGCCTCCGGGCTTCCGATTCAGCTTTAAAGCTCCGCAGCGCATTACCCATTTTCAGAGACTGCGGGAGAGCCACGCAGCGCTCGCCGAATTCGTCGCGGCTGTGGAGCCGGCTCGCACAGCCAACAAGCTTGGCCCGCTGCTCTTTCAGTTGCCACCCAATTTTTCGGCTGATGTAGGCCGCCTCGACACTTTTCTCGGCGACCCGGCCTTTAAAGAAAATCCTCACCTTCAGGTTGCGTTTGAGTTTCGCCATGCCAATTGGTTTTCTGACGCTACGTACGAGGTGCTGCGCCGTCATCACGCTGCACTCTGCGTTGCTGACGGGGATGACTTGGCGACGCCGGATGTGGAGACTGCGAGCTTCCGGTGTTATCGCTTGCGACGCAGTGGAGGGTATTCTCCCGCAGAGCTAAAAGCCTTCGCCAAACGCTTTCGCGCACTCGAGCGGCAAGGCGCGGTCTACGTCTACTTCAGGCATGAGGACGAACCCACGGGAGCACTGAGCGCGTCGGCTGTCTTGCGTCAGGCGTCATTGAAACGATCCGGGGGTGGGGCGTGATCTCCAGTACCCTGTCCGGCGCTGGAGTCGAACCGGTTGTCAATTGGCCGGTGGACTATCCACGTTTTCGGCCGCGTCGCTGGATCGTCAACGGCCATGCGCAGACGATCCTGGGAAACTTTCTGCCGAGGCCCGATTCCCTTCCGCCACCGGTGCGGCAGTTGGTGGAGGTCTCGCCCGCGCATGGCTCGCAGATCTCCAGCCAGGTGCTATGCGAGTGCCATTGGCAACTGCTTAGCGACAGGGCAACGCGCCCAACGGCGATCCTGCTTCACGGACTGGAGGGATCGTCGCACTCGCAATATGTGATTGGCAATGCCAACAAACTCTGGCGCGCCGGCTGCAACATCGTTCGCATGAACATGCGTAACTGCGGACCAGGCAAGGATGGCGAGATGCTTCGGCTGTCTCCCACGCTGTATCACTCTGGGCTGTCGCAGGATGTTGATCGCGTCATGCGGTTTTTTATTGAGGCGGAGAGTCTGCAATCGATCGCGCTCATCGGGTATTCGATGGGCGGCAATCTAATGCTCAAGCTCGCGGGCGAACTTGGAGACGAAGCTCCACCACAGCTCCGATCTGTCGTCGGGGTTTCGCCGGCTGTCGATCTCGCAGCCTCAGCGGACGCTCTGCATGAGCCGCAAAACCGCTTGTACGAGCGCAGGTTCGTTCGCGAGCTGGTGCGGCGCTTTCGCCGCAAGTCTGGCCTCTTTCCGCGCGCGTACGATCCGCATCGGGCAGCGAATATCG
This sequence comes from Acidobacteriaceae bacterium, assembly GCA_049578265.1. GTDB lineage: Bacteria > Acidobacteriota > Terriglobia > Terriglobales > Acidobacteriaceae > Granulicella. Next base: position 44,442 of record JBAULP010000149.1, on the reverse strand, counting down.
CGTCGTTGCGCGAGTTCGATGAGCGAATTACAGCGCTCTACTGCGGCTTTCGTTCGGCCGACGACTACTACTACCGCGCCGCCGCCGCCCGCGTTTTATCGCAGATCCGCGTGCCCACGATCATTCTGCACGCGATGGACGATCCGTTTGTCCGCCTCACGCCCGAGACGCGCGCGGAGATACTTAGAAACCCAAACATCACTTTTCTGGAGACGCAGCACGGCGGACATTGCGCTTTTCTGGCTGATAGCGATCGCGCGACGGACAATGACGGTTATTGGGCGGAACATACCGCGCTGCGCTTCGTTCTCGCCCATGCCTGACGTATCCTAGAAGTTGATGCTCTCTGAATGGACCGCCGAATGTTCGCTTGATGCACCCACGCTGGTGGTTCCGTGGGCGGCAGAGGAGAGCGAGAGCCCCGCTGAGGCTGCGGCGGGGGGACACTTCGTTGACCTGCGCGCCAACCCTTATGAGATCGCGGAGATTCCTGAGGCGGAACACAATGCCACGCTGGCTCGCGCGCTGCGATCCTTGAACGCAACACGATCGCCGTTCCTCACCGCAAAGTGCGACACCTGGACGCTCTCCGCTACCGAACGTGCGGAGAACCTTGAAGTGCTTCAGGCTGAGTTGATGCTATCTGACGAGGAAGCTGTGTTCGGGTTTGGCAGCTACATCGACCTCTTGTGGCGAGAACGCTCCGTCTTTGCGTCCGCGCACCAACAGCAGGATCGGCTCGATCGCATTGTGCGGAGGGCGCAGCGGCTTCCCCATGCCGAAGTTGCCTTTGCATGCGTGCTGCGGCCAGCCTTCCTGGATCTCAATGGGCCGCTCGAAGGCTTCGCCGTCACCGTGTATCTCAACGCCCTTGGGCCGGACCAGGAGATCGCCCGGCGGCGATGGGAGTTAGCGATGGATGACGTGGTCACGCTCCTGCGCAGTAAAGAGCTTGAAGCGGCGCGCGGCTCCGCTACAATCGATTCAGCGGCGGCTTATCCCCTGCGTGTTCGCCACCTGGGATAGACGTCAAGGGAAGATGCGCCGAGTCTTCCGCATTTGCAACATCGGGCGAGTAGCTCAATTGGATAGAGCACGGACCTTCTAAGTCCGGGGTTACAGGTTCGATCCCTGTCTCGCCCACCACCTTCAACACCACCCATCTGTACCAACAGCCATCCGCTATAGCAGTGGCATTTTTCATTGACAGAGATTGTTTCGCGAAGATAAAACGGGCTAGGAAAACGATTTCCCGGGCGTCGGTTCCGGGCACCTCATCAAAGCTTCCCGACGGAGTCTCTCATGTCCACTCAATTAAAGATCGCACTGACGTTGGCATCCGTGCTCGTCGTCGCCGGAATCTGCAAGGCTCAAACTCCGCGTGTGTATAACCTCTCCGGTGACGTCGCATGGACCCATGACCCGTCCATAGCGAAGGACGGAAAGACCTGGTACGTCTTCGCAACCGGGCGTACGCGACAAGGCGGTCAGTTCGCGGTGCGTTGCTCGGACGACCTGGAACACTGGAAGCTCTGCGGGCAAGTCTTCAACGCAATTCCGGCGTGGATTACGAAGCGAAGTCCTGGAACAAAGGATTTGTGGGCCCCCGATGTCTCGTACGAGAATCACGAGTATCGCCTGTACTACGCGTACTCGCTCTTTGGAAAGAACACATCTGGCATTGCGCTGGCGGTGAATAAAACGCTCGACCCAACGTCGCCGGACTACAACTGGGTGGACAAAGGGCTCGTCCTGGAGTCGACCGCGGCAGACAACTTCAACGCCATCGATCCTAATTTTGTCCGCGATCATCATGGCAACGACTGGCTCGCCTTCGGCAGCTTCTGGGATGGCATTAAGATGCGGCGGCTGGATGATGCTACCGGCTTGCTCTCATCGAAGGACACCAAGCTCTACTCGTTGGCGCGTCGCGTGAAGCCGGCCGATGCTGCGCCCGCTCGACCCGGTCTGCCACCCGACTGGGAGGCGATCGAAGCACCTTTCATCGTATTTCATGGCGGGTACTACTACCTGTTTACTTCGTGGGACCTTTGCTGCCGCGGTATCAAGAGTACGTATAAGACAATGGTTGGACGCTCGAAGTCCGTGACGGGCCCCTATGTCGATGCGAGCGGCAAGCCATTGCTCGAGGGCGGTGGAACGCCGCTACTGATCGGCAACTCTCGCTGGTTAGGACCAGGTGGCGAAAGCCTGTACATGGGGCCCAAGGGCAACGATCTTATCGTCTTCCATGCATACGATGCGAAGACGGGAAGACCGTCGATGCAGCTTTCAACAATCGCCTGGACCAACGGCTGGCCGCATGCAACTCTTGAACAATGAGGTCGCTGATTCGTAGCGACGGACATTCTGTTGCACACTCACTCTACGTAAGGCCAGCCATCGCTTGTGAACGCAAGGCGGTTGATGCCAAGCGTGGGCGTTCCGTTATTGTTGCCGTCGTAATAGTGATAGACGAGCGTGGGCGTCGCGACACCGCTCACGTCATCCGTAAAGACGCTCTGCCCTCCTGGGCCGACGATGTTACTGTGCGTGCTGAGCAGAATCGTTCCGCCTCCAGCGGTCAGATTGAGTCCACCGCGATCGAGGTAAGGCCCTTGCGGATTTGTTGAGCGGCCAACGATGATCCGGTATGGGCTCGTGGCGCTGCAGCACACGTTGATTGACGCGAAGTAATAGTAATATTGCGTGCCATTCACCACATAGGGATAGATAAACGATCCCTCCTCGCCCGCGCCGCGCGCCGCAAGGATGGGATAGCTTAGAAGTCCGGGCGATGTGGAAAGTCCGGTCGACGGATTCAATTGCATGAGATGGATTCCATCCTGGAAGGACCCGAAGGACATCCACCAATTGCCGCTCGCGTCGATAAATGGATCGGCATCAATCGCATTCCATGTAGTACCCGCGTTGAAGTTCCAATTAGTGTTGCTCGGGGGAGGGGTGGTGCCCGCAGTCCACGAGGAGACGACGAACCCCTTGTCTGTCCAAGGGCCTGACGGGTTGCTGCTTGTTGCCAGTCCGATGACAGCCTCAGCACCAGTGGATGGCTCATACGGGATGGCGTAGTAGAGGTAATAGGTGCCGCCAGCCGTGATCATGCTAGGCGCCCAGACATCGATATCTGCCCCGTTGTTATCGGACGGAGGCGTTTGCAGGCCAGCCCACGAGGCGAAGTCAGGACCAATGATGGGGCAGTGCTGATCTGCGGTAATCCAGGCGCCCCCCTGGGTCGAGTTACAGGCTCCGTAGGGGGTCGTGAGGGTGGTGTAAGTAAACGTTGTCAGGTCGGTCGAGTACGCGAGCGTCTGATGCGTTCCATACAGCCAGTAGGTGCCGCTCGGATCTTTCAGCATATACGGATCATGCACGAAGATTCCCGTCCCGGAGACGGCCCGTGGCGATGGATAAGCCGGAGTCGTGGAAACGGCAATCTTCCACTCCTGGCATGCGCACCCGGTGCCAGACGTCGCACGCGCTCCTTGATCGATGACCGCCGATGAGGTCGTGTTGGAGTTGCGGTTCTCCAGGTAGTAGCCGCTGTTCACATTCTTGATCAGGTAGTTCCCGTCGGTAAGAAGATAGAACTCCCAGAGGTGATCGTTCGTCCCATTGTCGGCGTACTGCAGGGCGGTTGCACCGGCATCGTTCGACTCATCTTCAATGCCCATCACCTGATGGGTGAGGAGGCTTTCGACGTTGTATTCAAGCTGATTGGTGCCCATGGGCATGACATGCCACATGTCGTCTGTGGTCGAAGATCCGGCGTCCATTTCCTGAGCGAGCGCGGTGCCCGCGACCTGACTCTGTCCTGAAATACCAAGAACCAACCCGCTGCTGACATTCGTCAACTTGACGCTGTAACTATCGCTGACAGAGTTCAGCACGCCGAGATCGGGCGTGGTATTTCCGGTGGTGCCACCGCCGGTCCCGCCGGTGCTGCCCGCACCCCCGCTACCACCGCAACCGACGACAAGTGCGCAGGCCACGAAGACGAGCGTGGCAAATGAAAATGAGCGAAGGGCGAGCCTAGGTGTGGGAGGCATGGGATATTTCCTTGATCCGAAGAGCGGGAGATTGCGACGCGGCAAAATGCAGCAATAGGAGATCGGGGTGAGCCTCAACAAGCGACTAAGCGGCAAACGTTTACTTCACAGGAACCATACTTTTCAGAGAAGGTGCCTGTCAACAGAAATTCTTCCGGCGACTAGTTTTTAGATTACGGTTGCTTGCCGGGAGACGACTGCGCCTTAAGCTTCATCAACTCTTGTAGCGCCCGCTGCGAATCTTCCTTGCGGTTCAGTTTTTGATAGACACGCACCAGTTCGTAATAGTCGCTTTGGAGAATGAAGGCAGAGGGCGAGTTAGTGAGCGCCCGCTCCAACCATGTCGCAGCTTCCTCGTTCTCACCCAGCTTAGATAGACCGAGGCCCAGGTAAAAGTCGGTGGGCGCCGGAGAAGCGTGAGCTTCAACTGCGCGGCGCAGAATCGCAATTCCCTGCCGCGGATCACCGGTCTCCACTTGAATCTTACCCAGGTTGAATAAGGCGATCGCATCGTTCGGATGGATCGAGAGCTCCGTCTGATAGGCTCCGACGGCTTCAAGTGTATTGCCGATCTTCTGTTCCTCGTCGCCTAACGCCTCGTAAAGATCAGGGTCCTGCGGGTTAGCTTTGATGGCCGCCTTGTACTCGACAATCGCCTTGTCGGGCTCATTCGCCTCCGAGTCAATCTCGGCCTGAGCCCGGTGGACGTACCAGGAATCAGGATTCATCTTGTACAACGCGCGAAAGGCCTTTTGTGCAGCCAGCGTGTGAGCGCGCACTTGATAGAACAGGATGTTTGGATCATTAGGATTGAGCGCAGCAGCTCGGTCCAGGGGAGCGGACGCTTCGTCGGGAGCGCCCGACTGCAATTCGATAATCCCCAACCAGGTTAGCGCTTCCGTGTTCTTTGGCTGCAGCTTGATCTCTTCTTTCAGTTGCGCGATTGCTGGCTCAAAATCGTTCATCTGGAAAAGTGCGATTCCGCGAAACATATGCGCACTGAGAAGGTTCGGCTTTAGTTCACTGGCCTTCGCCAGCGACTTTTGCGCGGCGTCAAGTTCCCCCTGTCGAAGCTCAGCCATGCCAAGTCCAAGATAGGCGTCGGCAAAGTGCGGAGCCGTCGTCACAGCCTGCTGGAAGTCCTCCTCAGCCTGGGCGGCATTTCCCTGCCGCATGGCTCCAGCGCCTTCATTCATCCACTTTGCGGGCTGTGAAGAGGTTTGCGCGACCATCCGCTGCGTGCCGATCATGAGTGGCGCTACCAAGGAGATTAGAAGCGCAACTGGCGCGCAACGCAAAGAAGAAGCGATCAACATAATGGGCGAGCCTCAGTCGCTCGAGAGATCACGGTTGACCCCCGGGAGGAAGTAGCTGTAGATGAGTCGCGGCCTGCTTGTTGTCCTTGTCGGCGAGCGTGGCCGCGGTTTGAAGTTCCCGCCTGGAGTCCTCTGGCTTGTTGAGACGTGCCATCGTGAGGCCAAGGTAATAGTGAGCAGGTTGGTAGTCCGGAGCAACTTGAATCGCCTTGGTGAGCCACTGGTCTGCGTCGGCATAGTGCTTCATATTGAAGGCCGCAATCCCCAATCCTGTGAGAGCTCCTCCGTGCTGCGGATCGCGCAGCAACGTCCTCTGGAATAGAGGGATCGCCGCCGCATAATCGTCTTGATCCAAATCGGTCTGCCCAAGTTGGTAGTAGGCTTCACTTTGCTGCGGCTGGATCGTGATGGACTTCTGAAATTCCTCTCGTGCCTTGTCAAACTGCAGCGACTGGAGATAGATGCGCCCCAGACCAAAGTGAGCGGACGCATCCAGAGGACGAAGCTTGAGATAAGCCTCCATGCTCTCTTGCGCGACGGCGAGTTGTCCGAGGTCGAGTTTGACGCGCGCCCTCGCATACAGGAAATTGGGGTCATTCGGCTCAAGCGGAGCAAGCTGGTCGAGCACCCTGTCCGCGTTCTGATACAGATGCATCTCGTCCTCCAGAATGGCAAGATCGAAGAGAACACGGTTGTCTGCGGGCTCTATCTTCTCTGCGCGCAGCAGAGCAGCAAGCGCATCCTTCATATGCCCTGCGGCGCGATCGTTCAGCGCGAGACGCTCACTGCTCAGAGACATCCCCTCCTTCGCGTCTGCAGTCTTCGGATTCGCCTGGAGCACCTGCTCATAAAGATCACACGCTTGCGCGAAGTTTCCTGCGGCTTGCATCTGCTGCGCCTGCGCGAGGACATCCTGCTGCGAGGAAGAAGGCGCGAGTTGACCGCCTGTTGCTACAAAGATCGCGAGGATAGCTTCTGCCAACATAGCTGGGTGTGCTTCGATTGTAATGACTCATCGAGGCTGCGAACAATTTACAGCCTTTGAAGGAAGAAAGCTGGAGAAAGACGAACGGCCAAGCGCTTGCCTGGCCGTTCGTGGTTGAGGAAGCAGCAACATGTAGCTAGGAGCTAGAAGTTGAGTCTCCCGGTGACCTGCATAGTTCGTGGGCCGTAATCTACAACCGTCGGAATGCCAAACCCGGTATTTGAAGAGGAATCACCCGGTTGTAAGTCGGGTAAACCCATCCGATGCCGGTTAAGGATATCGAACGCCTCTCCCTTAAGTTGGAAGGTAATCCTGCCCTTGACGTGAAAATCTTTGATCACGCTGACGTCCTCCGCCTTATATCCAGGACCCGTGATTGCCTCTGTCTCGCGGCGCAGATTGCCCAACTGGAAGGGATACGAGGAACAATAATTTCCGGCAGCCTGGTTGCCGCAATCCGTCGTAAACGGTCGCGCCCAGCCGGGGCCCTCGCGATTCTCATCCACAAAGGCTGCGCTTGCCATTGGTACGCCCGGATCGCTGGCGCCATTCGTACCCGGAACGCGATACTCTGGCTTGAACCATGACTCTCCGTTGAAGATGCTGGGACCGTTCTTGTTCGCCTTATAAGCCGCGCTGGCGAAACTTGTGCCATTCGCGGATGCAGGACCAGCGTCGAATGTAATGCAATTCTGGTAGTACGGAATACCGGTTGCGCATCCGAAGCCAATCGGCTGACCGCTCTGATAGCGTTGGATGGCTCCGATCTGCCAGCCTCCAATCAGAAGATCCAGAGCCGAGTTGCTGTGGAGGAATCTCCGTCCTTTGCCGAAGGGCAACTGGTAGAGATAACTGAGCGAGAATTGTTGTGGAGTGTTCTGCGCGCTCACCGCCTTGTCGAGCTTCAGCAGACTCGAACCCTCTGCTTGCTCCAGTTCGTTGCCGGAGACATAGCTGAACGGAATGGTTGAATCTGCGTCCGTCAGCACCTTGCCCCATGTGTAGGACGCCTGTAGGTTGAACCCGTTGCGGAAGCGACGCGCCAGCGAAACGACCATCGCTTCATATGTGGAGTGGCCTAGATTTTCAAGGCAGCAATCGCCCTGGATGTAATCGTATTGCGGGAACGGACGGAGTGCCTGCCCAACCTCACCTTCGAAGTTCGAGTAAGGTGCATTCACGCCTGAGTTGGAACCTCCCAACGGAATGAAATAGGCAGAGTTGTCCAGATGGTCGCCCATGTTGAAGTAGCTTGTGCTGATGTTGTTGATATTTGATAGGTCGCCGCTGCGCAGGTTTTGCGAGGCCTGACCGATGTATCCAACCGTGAGGATCAAGTCCTGCGCAAGTTCATCTTGCAACTGGAGGCTCCAGTTGTTCGTCATGGAAGGCCGTCCATCTTTCGGAAGAATTACTTCGCCGCCGACCGCATCAAAGCTACCTGGCCCATTCGGGGCCGTTAGCTGCGTGGGGTCGGTGCTCGGAGCGTAGCTGACGGATGGGTACCCAATACTCGGATTTGTCGGGTCCGCAGGCGAGCTCGCGTCGAGGCGGAAGGCGGGTGTGAACGCCCCGCCCGTTGTCGCGGTCTGCCCATAGTAGAAGTCGCGGTTCTGGTTGTAGCCGAACGACATCGACGCGCCGAAATCGTTGTACTGCAGCGGCCCATAGATAATCGCGCCGCCGCCGCGTAGGACAAGCTTATTATTCGTCCCGGGCAACACGTAGGAGAAGCCAACGCGGGGCGCAATATCCTTGTACCAGGTGCTGGCCCACGCTGTGTTGCAGTTGCAGTTGGTTCCAAAAACGAGTGCACCCGGCAGGCCGCCCGCTGCCGCATCTGGAGCGGTGAGACTTAGATCCGACGTCCGATTTAGCGCCTCGTGGCGGGGGACATCCACACTATAGCGAACGCCAAGATTCACGGTTAGGTTATTGCCGAACTTCAAATCGTCTTCAACGAATCCTGCAATGTAGCGAGAGTTCCAGCGCGGGCGATCATTGAAGACAGCCTGGCTTCCGTTGCCCACTTCGCCCATCAGGTAGCTTGCAAACGGATTGCCCGCACCGCAACAGCTATTGCTTACGCCAGTGGATTGGTCACGATAAAAATTCAACGTGTCCTGGTTGTAGTCGATGACGGAATACTGCTGGTGACGGATATCAATACCCAGCTTGATGCTGTTCCTTCCCTTCTCCCAGCTCACAATGTCGTTGATGCGAACGCCATTATCAATGTTGTCGCCATTCTGCTGCTGGCCCCAAGTCGACGGCGCGTCAGGACTTGGGAACACGATGACTGGATAGAACGTGGAGTAATCATTCACCAGGCCAGCGGAGGCTGCCGTTTCGGTTGAGTTTAAGGTTGCGCCAAGATTGACGCTATTGGTGCGGTTGTACCCAAGATTCACATGGTTAAGCAGCGTGGGAGTAATGGTGAAATCCCAGCCGGCGCGAGCGTAATGCGTAGTGAATGTCTGGATGTAGCCTTGGTTATTGAACGGCTCCGGAAAATCTGGAGCAGCGGTCAACTTGAAGTTTTGACGCGTACTGTAGGTCGCAAAAACCTTGTTTCTCTCGGAGATGTTCTGGTCGATGCGAACGGTATAGGTGGTGTTGGTGTTCGGAGCCACGCCCTTGTACGAGTAGTTGCCTGTGTACCCGAATACGTCGGTCGACAACGGCGCCTGATTTGGCGCTGGGAGGCCAGACAGCAACTTCTGCGCAACCGAACTGAAGTAGCTGCTTGGGACCGTGTCATTCCCGAGAGGCTGGCGGCAGAATACGCCGGGGCTACTCTGCACGCTCGTCGTGGGGTCGAAGATCTGGTTGTATAGAATCGGTTGTCCGGTGCAAGGGTTCACGAGGACAGCGTATGAATAACCGGGTACCGTCGTTCCGCCTGGAACCGCCGAGCCGAGGATGTCGTTGAAATTTCCCGTTCGCTCAGCCGCCGTCGGCACCGTCGATACCGTCACGCCGCCGAGGTGCAACTGATACTTCTCCCAGGCAAAGAGGAAGAACGTGCGGTCCTTACCGTTATAAAGATGAGGAATGCGTACCGGGCCGCTGAACGTCCCGCCGTAATCGTACTTGCTGTCCTGCCCCTTGCTGTAAGCGCAATTCACCTCAGATACGCCGACGCAGTTTTCAGCTTTGAATCCATCATTGAACCAGTTGTTCGCATCGAAGACTCGGTTTTTGATGATGGCATAACCGGTTCCGTGAAATACGTTCGTGCCCTGCTTCACGGAGAAACTCTCAATACCAGAAGTGGTGCGGCCAAACTCCGCGGACGGTGTGGACGTGGTTACTTTGAACTCCTGAAGCGCTTCGATCGACGGCGAGGTCTCGTCGAAGGACGAACCGTTTTCACTGCGTTGGATGCTGGCGCCATCGAGCAAAACCTCAGCTCCATACGCCTGACCGCCGCTCAACCTTGAGAAAAATACGCCGTTCCCCGTATTGCCGGAGGTTCCTGTGCCGGGCCCGGTCGTACCAGGCAATAGAAAGACGAACGTCTCAGGCGACCGCAAGCCGCCGACGCCGCTCGCAAGGGAGAGTGGCAGGTCTTCCACCTGCTTGTTCGATACCGTCCCACCAATATCTGAAGTCTCGGTCTCGAGCCTCAAACCGCTGGCGTCTACCGTCACGTTCTGCGTCTCAACTCCGATCTTAAGCTTTACATTCACAGCAGCCGTGCTATTGACGGTCACCTGGACGCCCGTATCCGTTTCGGTTGAGAAGCCGGGAGCCGTAGTCGTAACGGTATAGGTCCCTACGGGCAGCGAGGTGAATTTGTAATCGCCGGAAGAGGTGGAAACAGTCTGGCTCTTTACGCCGGTTGCCTCCTGCACCACAACAACCTTCGCCCCGGGGATCACGGCGCCCGTGGGGTCAGAGATCGTGCCGGCGATTTGGCCAGCGCTGGTTTGTGCAAAGGCCGAAGGGGCAAAGGCGAAGATCAATGCCAGCATTAGGCTGCAGATTCTTGCAAAACTCTTCATGTAGCGCTCCTGAAAGTGGTACGAAATTGCAATGGGTGGGCGTTCTGCAATATGTCCTTGGGTTCCGGCTGTCTTCTCTGGGTCCATTTGTAGGGGAAGCATCAATCGGTCATACCTCTGAGCCATAAAGTTGGAGGAACTCCGGGGAAGCGTTTTCTCAAAAGCATCCGTATACCTCCCACGAAATCGAGGCGAAGAATATCTCAACGATTAGAAGACTGTCAATAAGAAATCAACCAAAAGGTTGAGACCGCTGCCCACCAAGCAGACTATCGTTTGTTTCCATGCTTTTTGCGGGCAATCCGCACCAATCCAAGGTTAGTTGCTCGTGGGCGTGGAGTGATATCCACTTAAGGCGGACGACCGTGCGAACTCTGCCTTCGACTTCCCGTTCTGCCCCTCCGCCCGGTAAACCCTTCCCAACAGGAAGTGCAATGCCGGATCCTTGGGGTTCAGCGCAATTGCCTGCTCAAATTGCTCCTGCGCCTTCGGAAGTTCGTTCAACTGCAAATACAGGTGCCCCAACTGTTCCCGGATTTGAGCGTCTCGGGGAGCAATATGGACCGCCTGCGTCAGCAGCTCTTCGGCTTCATCGAGCTTTCCTTTGTGAAGCAGGATAATTCCAAGATTTAAAAGAGGCTGTTCACTCGCATGCGGGCTGCCCTGTTGCCACTGGATCGCGTTACGGTAAGCAGTAACCGCATCCTCTGTTCGGTTGAGCCCCTCGTAGGAGAGCCCCAGGTTGTTCTCTGCTTTCACGCTCTTCGGGTCAAGCACCAAGGCCCGCTCGAAGCACTTCGACGCATCTTGAAACCTCTGTTCCGTAAAGCGAATCCGGCCCAGACCGTACCACGCCTCAGGATCTTTTGGGTCCATCCTCACGGCGTCGATCATCCAGTGGTCTGCATCTTTCAGATCGTTGAGCAGCGCATAGTCTTTGGCGACGTTCTGCAGGTCTGCAGAGTTCGGTTGCCGAATCGACGACGCCCGGGAGTATTCCGTCAGGGAATCCTTCGGATCATCCGTGCGCAGAAGGCAATACGCCAGCATGGAGTGCGCCGCGGCTGAGTTCGGCTCGCTCGCAAGCGACAGCCTGAGAGAAGCGGCCGCCTGCTTGAACTGTCCTGCGTCCATCATCGTTTGCGCTACATGCAATGCATTTGCGCTCGCCTGGGAAGCTGGGACGGCGGGAGTCTGCGCACCACCAGATCTCACGCCGAACAAACTCAATGGGATAACGATTGCGGCCGATACCAGCAGGCATCGACTGCGATCCCCGACGAGAATGTCGCGACGCTTCCCGCCCCGAACTTTTTGTTTTTTGCGCACGACGGCGAATCCTTGCAACGAGCCGCAGCGATCTCTGGCAGCGGTCAGAGTGGATTATAGAGTCGTTCGCATGGCAAAGCAGAATCTGGTAGAAATTGTTTACTCACACGGTAAGGGTCGTGGCGCCAGGCGGAATTTGTATGAAGTTGGCTACAACGTGTTTCTCTCGGCATCCATTGCCATTCACGCTCTTTGGCGTCACCCGTAACCGTGCGCTTAGCCTGCTGTTCGCTGTAAGTCTTATCGCCCCCTCGTTCATCATTCAGAGCCGGGCGCAGTCCACATCGCCAGGATCAAGCGCTCCCGACTCGCAGTCCGACACGTCCGAGGAAGGTGCGCAAGCGGCCGCGATGGGAGGTTCCAACACTGGTGCGCCCCGTGCCGCGGTGCTTGATGCCGAGCATCGGCCCATCACAGCCGGTGGCTTTACGAAGACCGGTCCGGTGCTGTTCAAGGACATCGCACGCCAGGCCGGCCTTACCACCTGGAAGCACGTGATGGGCACCCCCGAAAAGCGCTTCATCATTGAAACAAACGGCTCAGGCGTCGGCCTCCTCGACTACGACAACGATGGTTGGCTGGACATCTATCTCGTCAACGGATCCACCTACGACGCGATGTCCGGCAAAACCACGCCGCCGCACGCCGCTCTATTCCACAACAATCACGATGGTACGTTCACCGACGTGGCCGAGAAGGCCGGTGTCACCAATGACCGATGGGGAACCGGCGTGGCCATTGCAGACTTTGACAACGATGGTTGGCCCGACATCTACGTCTCCAACTTTGGCAAGAATCGGTTGTATCACAACAACCATGACGGCACTTTTACCGACGTGGCGGAGAAGGCCGGCGTTCAACTGGGCAACTGGTCGACGGGCGCGACCTGGGGCGATTATGACGGCGATGGCCGACTCGACCTCTTCGTTCCTGGCTACGTACACTACGACCTCGCTAATCCCCCAGCTTCAGGATCCAAGACCGTTGCGTTCAGCTTCTGCGAGTTTCGTGGAGTGAACGTCATGTGCGGCCCACGCGGCCTCAAGGGCGAAGGAGATCATCTCTTCCACAACAATGGCGACGGCACCTTCACGGATGTCAGCGAGAAGGCTGGCGTCTCCGACAAGAACGGCTATTACGGCATGTCGTCCGTCTTCATCGACGTGAACAACGACGGCAAACCAGACTTAATGGTGACCGACGACTCCACACCGAATTACCTCTATATCAACAAAGGCGATGGCACCTTCGAGGACGACAGCTACGCGTCCGGCTATGCGCTGAACGAGAACGGCCGAGAGACGGCCTCCATGGGCCTGGCCACCGGCGACTATCGCAACAACGGCCTCATCGACATCTATAACACCACCTTCTCCGACGACTACAACCCGCTCTACCGCAATGACGGCGACGCGAACTTCACGGATATCAGCTACCAGATGGGCATTGCCGAACCGACGATTCCCTTCCTCGGTTGGGGCACCGCTTTCTTCGATTATGACAACGATGGGTGGAAGGACATCGTCGTAACCAACGGGCATGTGTACCCTGCGGTGGATCGCATGCCGTGGGGCACAAGCTGGGCGCAGCGGCCGCTGCTGTTTCGCAATATCGGTGGAACGAAGTTTGAGTTGATGCCGGCCGTTGAGGGAACGGCCTTCGCAAACACGTACGTCGGACGCGGCCTCGCCGTCGGAGACCTCTTCAACGACGGCAAGCTGGATGTGGTAATCAACACTCTCGACGGTCCACCCGCGCTGCTTCGCAACGTGTCTCCTGACACGAATCACTGGATCGAGTTCAAGCTGGTTGGCGGTCCCAAAAGCCCCCGCGACGCCGTCGGTGCCACCGTCTATCTCACGGCAAACAAAATGAGACAACGCGGCGACGTCGTCTCTGGCGGGAGCTACGAGTCTACAAACGACCCGCGCGTTCACTTCGGATTGGGGACCAGCGCCACGATCGAGTCGGTCGAAGTGGACTGGCCGAGCGGAGCCAAGGAGCGCTTCACCGTGCCCAAGGTCGACCGAATTGTGACCCTCAACGAGGGGAAGGGAGAAAAATTCTAGGCAGCGGCGTCGCCTCCACCTTTCGATGGAGAAATTCTCCCACCGATTGCTGGAAGTAAACGCATTCTCCGAATCACTAGAATTTGCCTGACCATGCGACACCTCTTCTCCCCGCAGCGATCTCTCGGCGCTTGTATTGTCCTGTTGCCTGGACTGTTGGTCGCCGGTGCTCTGCACGCCCAGAGCAGCTATGGAACGTCTGTCCGAGACAGCCATCCTGCCTCATCGGCCACCTCAGCCTATTCCAAAGAGGTGTCGCAGCATTACGACTATCGCTTCGGCAAGAACATGCCGTTCCTTCCGTCGAACGCAACGACCGAGACGGGCGGATTTATCAGCCCCAACAGCTTCCCAACTGCAGAGTACTGCGGCCGGTGCCACCAGGCGTCCTACAAGCAATGGAGAGAGACGGCCCATGCCAACTCCTTCCGCAACCCCTGGTACATAAAGAATGTGAACATGCTGATGACGGAGAAGGGCATCGAATACACCCGTCACTGCGAGGGTTGCCACAATCCTATTGCGCTGGTCTCCGGTGCGCTTACCAAGGGCTCTACCATCAATCGTGGCTTCGACAGCGACGGCGTCACCTGCATGACGTGCCACTCCATCCAACGCATCACCACGCGCGGCACCGGAAGCTACGTGATGGGGCGGCCTGCGGTGATGGTCGACGAGCAGGGGAAACCGATCTACGGCGAAGTCTCGGACGAGGAGATCCTCGCTCATCTTGACCGCCACTCCAAGGCGGTGATGAAGGACTTCTACCGCACCAGCAAATTCTGCTCGACGTGTCACAAAGCAGCGCTGCCCCGTGAGCTGAACAACTACAAGTGGCAGCGCGCTTTCTTTGTATACGATGAGTGGCAACTCTCATCCTTCTCCAAGCAATCGCCGCTTCCCTTCTACGTTAAGCCGCAGGTATCAACGTGCGAAACCTGCCACATGCCGCGCGAGCCTCTCACCGGAAAGGACCCGGGAGCAAAGCAGGGCATGCTCGCATCGCACCGCTGGGTGGGCGCGAATACTTTGCTGGCGAAGTATTACAACTATGACACCCAGATGCAGAAGACCGTTGCCTTCCTAAAGAACAACGCTCTCAACATCGATCTGTTCGGCCTGGAGCGCAATGGCGGCAAGATCATCGCCCCTCTGGGAGAGGTTTCCTTTCAGATCAAGCCCGGAGACATCGTGGCTGTCTCGGTCGTCATCCAGAATAAGGGGATTGGTCACACACTCGTTCCGGAGCAGCGAGACTTCTACGAGAGCTGGGTGGAGTTCGAAGCGAAGGACGCCGATGGTCACGCGCTGATTCACTCCGGTTACCTTAAGCCCAATGGGGACCTTGATCCCGAGGCGCACAGCTTCACGAACCGGCTGATCAACGACAAGGGGCAGTTGAATGCGCTGCACCAGGTTTGGGACAACCGAGTCGTCGCCTACAACAACACCATCGCTTCAGGCCGTTCCCAGATCGTACGTTATGAGTTCAAAATTCCGGTGAACGCGGTGAGCCCGATTACGATCACCGCGAGGGTGAACTACCGCCGCTTTAACCAGCACTTCATCGATTTCGTGATGAGCAAACACCATTACCCGATGCCTATCGTCGTCATGGCGTCACGCACGCGGACCCTGGCGTTTGGCAATAATTCACCTATCGCACCCGAGCTGGACGACAATCCAGTATGGATGCGCTGGAACAACTATGGCATTGCGATGCTCGATGCGCAGCAATACTCGGAGAGCGATCGCGCCTTCAACGAAGTCGCCGCACTGCGCCCGGATTACGCTGACGCATACACCAATATCGCCATCGCCAACTTCCAGTGGCAACGCTACGACGTCTCCTACCGCATGCTGCAGGAAGCCCTGCAGCGCAGCCCTCACAACGCGCGAGCCCTCTACTACCTGGCTCTCGTGGAGCGCAATCAAGGCCACGTCGATGAGGCCATCAAGGATCTGCGCGAAGTCACGGAGCAGTTTCCCCGCTCGCGCGATGCGCATCGCGAGCTGGGCTTTTCGCTCTTCCAGGAACGCAAGTATGCCGAGGCGCGCACTGAATACGAGACGTTACAATCCATCGATCCCGACGATCTAGCAGCTCACTACATCCTCTCCATCGTGTATCGCAGGTTAGGAATGAAAGCGAAGGCCGCCATTGAGGCGGCAGAGTTCGCCGATCAGAAAGACGATCCCACCGCGAGTACCTACGCGCTGGAGTACCTGCGAAATCATCCCGAGATTGCTTCCGAGAGCGTACCTTGGCATACACACACGGATCTATCCGGCAATGCATCCGGGACGGCGGGACCGAGCGATCGATGAGCGCTTCGGAACCACCTACAAACGCTGGCGCATCTGCTGTCAACGCAATGGGGAGATTACTGATGCATCGTTTCGCAGTCTGCTTCGGCTTGATAGGTATCGCGTTTTCGCTGCACGCGAAGGCGCAGGTAGCGCCTGCCGTTCCTGCAACTCCTCCAGCCGTTTCGTCCGCGCCAGCAAACGCGGTTCCAGGCAACTTCGTCGACATCACGCAGCAAAGCACGGTGGACTTTCTCGGTCAGGCCTCGCACACTTCAAAGAAATATCTGATCGAAACAATGGGATCAGGTGTTGCGCTCTTCGACTACGACAACGACGGACGGCTCGATATCTTCTTCGCGAACGGCGCGCCGCTCACCGATCCCACACCGAAGGGCACCGTCCCGCAGAAGACCGCGCCAAAGTATTGGAACCGTCTCTATCATCAAAAGCCCGACGGAACATTTGAAGACGTCACAGAAAAGGCCGGTCTGCAGGGCGTCGGGTACGACATGGGCGTTGCGGTCGGCGACTACGACAACGACGGCTACGAAGACCTGTACGTCACCGGCTACGGCGGAAACCATCTTTATCACAACAACGGCAATGGCACGTTCACCGACGTCACGAAGAGTTCCGGCACTGGCGGCAGCGGCTGGTCAACCTCTGCAACGTGGGTCGACCTGGATAACGATGGCCTGCTCGACCTCGTTGTCCTGCGCTACTTGAAGTGGGACTTCGATGACATCTGGTGCGGAGAACATCGCGACGGCTATCGCGCCTACTGCCATCCAGACGTCTTCGAACCCATTACGCCGCTTGTGTACCACAACGATGGCAACGGCCATTTCACCGAGGTGTCCGCGAAGATTGGCCTCGATCGCCCGGGCAAAGGTCTGGGCATTGCCATCGGCGACTTCGACGGAGACGGCCACGTCGACGTGGCGATCGCGAACGATTCGATGCTGGAGTACCTCTATCGCGGCAAAGGTGACGGCACATTTGAGGAAGTAGGAATGCCGGCACAGATTGCAGTCGACGGCGATGGACGAACCTACGCGGGCATGGGGATCGATCTGCAGGACTATAACAACGACGGATTGCCCGACCTCATCATCAGCAATCTCGCAAATCAGAAATATGCGCTCTATCGCAATAACGGCGACGGCAGCTTCTCTTACGACAGCTACATCAGCGGCATCGGTGGCATGACCCTCCTCCACTCCGGTTGGGGCCTTCACTTCTTCGACTATGACAACGACGGGCGGAAGGATTTACTCGTTGTGCAAGGCCACGACCTCGATACCGTGCAGTTGAATTACCCGCAGTTGCGCTATAGAGAACCGCCGCTGCTGGCCTACAACACAGGCAAAGGGTTCGTCGATGTCTCGGCCGAGTCCGGCGCTCCCTTCCATCAAGCGTGGGTGGGACGCGGTTTGGCCGTGGGCGACATCGACAACGATGGCCGAGTGGATGCTGTCGTCACAACCAACGGCGGCCCCGCCTACATTCTTCGCAACGAAACGAAGACCAGCAATCACTGGCTCACCTTCCTCCTCGTAGGCCACAAGAGCAACCGCGATGGCATCGGCGCCGTCATCAAGCTCACTACATCACTCGGCTCACAATGGGTGACTGTAACCACAGGCGGCAGTTATCTCTCCGCCAGCGACAAGCGCGCGCACTTTGGACTCGGTTCCGCAGCAATGGCTCAGACCGTAGAGATTCATTGGCCAAGCGGAATCGTCCAGACATTACACGACGTTCGCGGAGACCAGATCCTGACCGTGAACGAACCCACGACAATGCCAACCCAGCCCTGACAACCGAGCGAATTGCCGCTACTGCTCCAGCGAATACGGGAGCGCAAACCGGCCAATCTGGATGACACTCCGCTCCGCTGGCGGCCAAATCTTCACCGGCACAACTGGCAGCGGCTGACCTATCGGATGAGCAGCTACCGTGCCACGAAGCACGCCCGTCTCCGCTTCGTACACATGCACCAGGAGACCGTCCGTCCCACGCGTCCAACCGATCGCGTAAGCACCAGGCCCCAGCGGAATGTCATCGCCAATGCGAATCGGCGCCTGCGCCAGCAAGTAGTAGTAATATTTCCCGCTCGCGGCATATCCCGCTGTGATCAGTACAACTGCGGCGACGACTTTCCCATGCGCGTCAATCACCCCAGTGGCCGAGCGCATCTCCGTCTCAATATGTTCCTTTTCAACCGGAGCTCTCGCCGGCAGTACAGCCTGCAACTCGGCAGGAGTAGCCGCACGCCAGTCTCGTTTCGCCGACGCAGCCTTACCCTGCGCCGCCATCGATACAGGCAACATGCAAGCCAGCGCAACCAGGATCGCTCTGCGTGAAACGCTCATCGATGACTCACCAACCCACGCTGGATCGCAACCGTCGCAGCATGCGTTCGGTCCGCGACTCCGAGCTTACCCAGCATGCTGTTGATGTGCGTCTTAACCGTCGCTTCGGAGATCGAGAGGTCCGCGGAGATCTCTTTGTTTGCACGCCCGGCAACGATCCTCTCCAGCACGCTCAGCTCTCTAGCCGTAAGTTCCTGTCCGCTCAGGCGCTCTGCGAGCTTTTCCGCTACAGACGCGGGGATATGCAGCTTGCCGTTATGCACCGCATGGATTGTCGTCAGCAGCTCTTCCAACGGCATGCCCTTGAGCAGGTACGCGCGCGCACCAGCCTGCAGCGCGCGATAGATGTCCTCATCGCCATCGAACGTGGTAAGCACGATGAAGCGTGCCTGCGGAAACTCCGCTCGAATCTGCTTAATCGTCTCGGCACCGCCCATCCTGGGCATCTGCAAGTCCATCAGCGTAATGTCCGGCTGCACCTTGCGAAAAGCTTCGATGGCCTCCAGGCCATCTCCTACGGATCCGACTACTTCGAGGTCGTCGGCAGTGGAAAGCAAAGCCGCCAGCCCCTGTCTCACAACCTGATGATCTTCCACCAGCATGATGCGAATTTTCTCGGCCATGTTACCTCACACTCTGCGTTATGGGCACTCGGACGGTCACTTTCGTTCCTCTTCCAGGCTCGCTTGCAACTTCAAGCGTCCCATCGATCGTGGCAGCCCGTTCTTTCATTCCCAGCAGCCCGTAGTGCCCAATCTTTCCGGCCGCCTCTTCTGCTAAAAACCCAACACCATTATCCTCGATCGTGAGCATCAGCATATCACTGGAGTAGTGCAGCTCGACGGCCGTCTCGGTAGCGTGCGCGTGGTGCAGCACGTTCGTAAGTGCCTCCTGGGCAATACGCAGAAGCTCACGCTCAATCCGCGGATCAACCGCGCGATAAGCGCCGCCAAGGTGCAGCCGAGGCTTGGCCGTCGCAAAGGTTTCGCGCTGCACAATCTTCGTCAAGCGCGTCGGCAACGTGTCCTGCGAGTTGTTCGCGCGTAGCTCCCAGATGCTTCGGCGCGCCTCTTCCAACCCCTCCGTCACCAACTGCCGAGTGCGCTTCACCTGGTCGAGTGCCGGTTCGACCTTGCCGCGATTCAGAAACTGCGCAATCAGATCCAACTGCAGCGACGCTCCTACAAAGTCCTGCGTGAGCGTATCGTGAATCTCTCGAGCCATTCGATTGCGTTCGGCCAGCACCGCATCAAACTCTCCCTGCAGCCTTCGCAGCCGCAGCAGATACATCGCCGCCACCAGCGCCAGCAACGCGAGCACGCACAGCAGAACAAACCACCACCGACGATAGACCGGCGGAATAATCCGGAAACGCAACTCAGCCCCCGTACGATTCCACACCCCATCATTGTTCATAGCCTGCACCCGGAACACGTACGCGCCCGGCGTAAGGTTCGTGTACGTAGCTGAGCGTCGATTTCCGGCCTCGGTCCATCCTTTATCAAAACCCTGCAACTGGAACCGGTAGCGCACCTCCGACGGCGCGGTGAAGCTCAGTCCCGCATACTCCATCGTGAACCGCGCGTGGCCAAAGGGAATTTGAATCGACCCCGAACGCAGTGGCTCCGTGATGTCGTCGACCGAAAAGCGCTGCAGGACCACGGGAGGCGGAACGGTATTCACCGGCAGGTGCTCCGTATCCACGATCGCAACTCCACCGCGCGTCGGAAACCAAATCTCGCCCTGGATGGTCAGCCCGCCGATCGATGGCTCTCCCGCCACCACCTCGTCGTTCGGCAGCCCATCCGCCAGGCCATATCTCGTCATGGCTCCTTCGGCCAGTGCACACTGGGGCTTGCCCGCGCACGCATGCAGCGCCTTCCAGGAAACGCGCCGGATCCCGCGATCCATGCGGAACCATCCAAACCCAAGCCGGTCCGCGGTAATCCCTTCAATATTTCCATCGCGTCCTGCTCCAGCCGGAAACGCGCCGACGGAAACAAACCGCTCACCTTCCATCACGCTCAAGTTTCCGTCATTGCCTGCAACCCAAAGGTCTCCGCCGCCGTCCTGCACCATCGCGGTAACAATGGCCGTCCCCAGGCCATCTTTCGCGCCAAACGTTCGAATCGTGCCGTCGCGTCGCACCACCGAAAGGCCGCCCGAGGTAGCAGCCCACAGGTCCCCCGACCGCAGCAGGAGCGCACCAATCAGATCACCGCCAAGTCCGTCCGCAGTCGTAAGCGTCTTGATCTTCAGCGGAGCCTGACCTGCGTAAAGATGCGCCAACCCTTGCCGCGTTCCCACCCACACAGAGCCGTCTCCATCCACCGCCAGGGAACGCACGTCATCATCCGGAAGCCCATCGGCCGAAGTCACGCGCCTCACCACGCGGTCCTCATCGATAAGGTTGAGCCCGTCTGGCGTTCCCACCCAAAGGTCCCCGCCCGCCGCCGGCGCAACGCACATCACCACGGAGCTGGTGAGCTTACTTGTCGGCACAGGCTCGTCCAGTACGCCATTGTGAACACGTCGAAGGCCGTCATCGCGCGTGCCAATCCAGAGGTCACCATCCTTCGTCTGTGCAACGCTGGTCACCGCCTGGTCCGCAAGCGCGGGCTCATTTCGAAACGCCAGGCGCCGCAGCACATGCAGTCCCGAAGTCTCCGTCCCAATCCAATGGTTTCCCTCCGTGTCCTCAAAAACCGAGAGCACGGAGTTCCCACTGAGCAGCGTCACAGGCTTGGGCGCCACCTCTCCAGCCTTCACGACAAACAGGCCGTTGTTCATCCCCACCCACGCCAACCCTTCCTTGTCCACGAACACAGCCTGGATGCGTCCGATGGGCAACTCATGGCCAACGCGCCACTCGCTCGACGCGTTCGACACCGTCGTCGCGGAGAACCTCCACGGAGCGTGGCCCGGAACAGCAGCCATTCCCGCTGCATCGTCCGCCAGCTCGGCCGGCGCGCTGGCAAGCGCATGGAATCGTCCCTGCGCCCACGCAGCCCAGCCGTCCGCGGTATCAACCGCAAGGTCTCCATCGCTCAGAACCTGCACCGATTCAATCGCCGACGAAGCAAGACCATCCTCAGTGCCGTACCGTCGAAACTTTCCGTCTCGCATTCGCAATACGCCATCGTCGGTTCCCACCCACAGGCCATCGTGGTTGACCGCAAGGCAACAGAGATCGTCACTCTGAAACGCCGGGTCGCTGCCTCGATCGAAGATTCGAAAGGCAATTCCATCGAAGCGAGCCAGGCCGCCCTCGGTCGCAATCCAAAGATATCCATCCGGAGCCTGCACGATGCTGTGAACGCTGCTCTGCGGCAAGCCCTCTTCCGTCGACCAAGCCTGTTGGCTCAGATAGCGAAGATTCTGCGCAGCGCACGTCGCCCCTCCGCACAACCCCCACGTCACTCCTGCCAGCAGACAGGTCAGCACACAAACCAGGCGTGTGCGCAGATGGATCAAAGCTGTCAGCATCGTTCCTTCCAGCATGCTGCTCGCCACAGGCTTTGTCCAGAAGCAAACGCCTTACGGTGCTCGATCAGCGGAACCTAGCGGGGCAGATGCTGCAGGTTTGCCTGCGCCTGCGCATGGTTCGGCGCCAGCTTCAGCGCATGCAGAAAATCCTCGCGCGCCGCAACTGTTTCGCCCTCCCGCGCCTGCATCACACCCAGATTGTTCCATCCATCTGGATCATTTGGCACGAGTCGCAGTGCCTCCTTTTGCTGGTCGATCCCCATTGAGATATGACCATTACCCGCCAGCACCTGGGACAGCAGAGCATGAATACTGGCATCCTCAGGCGACAACTTCACCGCCTCCATGAGCTGCGTCGTCGCGTCATCCAAAAACCCGGATTGCGCATACGCCCCCGCCAGTTGCAAGCGAGTATCAACATCCTTCGGGCGCAGACCAACCGCCAGCGTCAACCGGTCTACCGCCGTTTTAAAGTCTCCCGCCTGCGATGCCTCCAACCCGAGGTTGTATTGCGCTGTGAAGTTTGACGAGTCCATCGCAACCGCCCGCGCGAACTCCGCTCCAGCCCCGGCGTCCTGGCCCTCAGCCATCAACGCCATCCCTAATGCGCTATGCACCCCTGCATCGACCGGACAGTGTTCCAGCACAACGCGAAGCTGCAGCTCGGCATCGTGTGCCTGCTCATGCTTCATCTCAAGCTGCGCCAAATCGAATCGCGCGTCACAGGCGTCTGTTTGCGCAGCAATCGCCCGCTGGTACTCCTTCGCTGCCCGCTGCCAATCGCCGGAGCTCTCATACATCGCGCCCAGCGCGGTGATGGTTCGCACGTCGTCCGGATGCTCCGCAATCTCACGCTCATACGCCGCAGCCGCTTCTTTGTACTGTCCCAGCTCCGTCTCTGCAGCGCCCAGGTTGTAAAGCGTAATCGAGTCTCCCGGGTTCTTGCCGAGCCGCTGCCGCATCCAAGCCTCTTCCAGCAGCAATCGTGGATCAGGCGATCCCGCGGGAACATTGATCGGCAGTACCTGCACCCAAAGATGCGCCATCTCGTCCACCGAGCGATTTCCCGCCTTCACCCGAATCGGCGGATCGTTTGGGTTGTGCTCGTTCGCGGCGGAGTTGTCGTACACATAACGCATGTGCAACACCGAGCCCTTCGGCAACACAATGGGATCGCGATAGCGATAGACCGACTGGCGATCGATGTCCCAGCTCGGAATGAGAATGAGCCACTTCTTCTGGCCATCCGGCAGCGTCGCCCAACCTTCCAGACGCCGTCCCAGATAATGCGCATGCGGATATACCCCCAGCACCTTCACATCCACCGGCAGCTTCATCGAGTCTTCGACTACAAAGTTCGCATCACCCGCCGGTATATTGAGCTCGCTGTCATGCTCCAGTTGCAACAGCATCGGCTTCTCCGTCGGCGGAGTGTTCGTGAAATAAAGGCCAATCTGCGCCGACACCACCTCCGACTTTCCAGACGGCTTTAGATGCGCATTCAGGATCAGATCATTCCCAGGATCAAGCCTCCACGGCATCGACGCGGGCTCAACCAGAAACGGCGTGTCGGGCTTCCAGAACAAGAAACTGCTATCAGGGTCAAACGTGTTGCCGGAATCCACCGCCAGTTCCATGCCCGGAATTCCATCCTTCCACGTGTCCGGATGGTCGCGCCGATACGATGCCGTTCGGTCAATCAGCACATTCGCATGATGCACGATCGAAGGAACGCTCGGCCGAATCTCCATCGCGCGAATGTAATGCGTCTGCTGCAGTGGATAGGGGAGGATGAAGTTCCGAAATGTGTCCGAACCACCGGCAGCGAGCGTATAGGGCCGCTCAACCTGGAGCACCAGGTCCGGCTGCCCATGCTCCCATGTCTGGTTGTAATGCGGCTCCGCGGGCGCCTCGGCCGGATTGCCCAACAACATCCCGCCCTTCGTCCACCGTGCAATCAATTCAATCTCGTGATCCGTGAGTCCACGCTCGTTCTCAAACGCGACATACCCCGTAGCGTGGGGATCGTGCACCGGCAGCCACGGCGGCATGTAGCGCGACTGCGTGACCTTGATCATCTGCGGTGCCCAACGCCGGCCGTCCTGATAGGTCAGCAGACTGAACGGCCCCCCCCCGCCGGGATGATGACACGTTGAGCAGTTGGCGTACACGATCGGAGCAATATCATGCGACCACGTCACCGGCGCTTCACTCGACCCGGCCGTCTGCGTCTTTCCGTTCCCGACGCTGTGTCCTTGCTGCGCCGCAAGACTCAAGCTCCCGAAGACGACAGCGCCCAGCGCCAGTCCTGCGAGCATCCATCCACAACCTGGAGACGTTTTGGGGCGAACCCCGGCCTTCCCGATGATCACGAACTTCCTCATAGATTCAAAGGCATAATCGCGCAGCCCACCGGGTCTCCCCCAGGAGGTGGCACTGGCCGATGCGCCAGCGCTGCTTGGATCGCAACCTCGAGGTCATGGTGCATGGCATGCGGCCGTTCATGGCCGAACGAGAGGTAACGATCGTCAATGCGCCCGTGATATACCTCCCGCAGACCATCGCCCTCTCGAAGGAACACTGCAGCCTCCGGCGTAGCCACCACATGCGCCTGCCGCACGAGAGTCTGGCTCTTGTCCAAAACGGTATTGCTCGTAATCGCGAATTGCGCATCATGCGCCGCCACAATCGCCGCCGTGTCCTCAGGATTCGGGTAGACAAACCAGAACCGCACCCCCTCCTGCGCAAACTCCTTCTGCATGCGTTGAATCTCCGGAACGTACCGGTTGGAGACCGAGCAGTCTGTTGCCGCAAAAAAGAGCACCACGGCATGCGCACTCGCGTCGCTCATCGGGTTCACCGCGCGACCCGCTAAATCAACCATCCCTTGGCTGCCGCTGCCCCCCAGAACGACTGCGGTCAACAGGAACAGGCTGCTCAAACGTATCGACAGATCAACCACTTCTCACTCCAAATCACATCGCAAGGCGACAAGTTGACGCGCTATGGGCCGTTTCGTCGATCACTTCCAGTCCAGGTCATCCGCAACAGCCATTGAGAAACCGACCCATGCTAGCACCTGCCATAAACCATTGACCATCGAAAATGACATATCATTTCGATTTGCCAACCTAAAGATTCGCAATGACATTTGCATCCAGGTAATCGTATACTTGCGCATCCGCGCATCCCCGGAAGGTCACGAAACTTCATCATGTCTGCTCGCCCACCTCTCAATGTCGCCATCGGAGAACTGCTCTGGGATCTTCTTCCCACAGGCGCTCGGCTTGGGGGCACGACGACCAACTATGCCATTCTCAGCGCGCGTCTCGGCCAGCACTCTGCCCTTGTGAGTTGTCTCGGGGACGATGAGCTCGGCCACGAGGCCATGGAACGTCTGTGTCTACTCGCAGTCGATCCCAGCACGGACATCTACTCGAACACGCAATTCGACCTCTCCAACGTGCAGGTATCGAGCGAGCTCCCCACGGGCACCGTTGCTGTAACTCTGGACGACGAGGGCCGCCCACACTACGACATCGTCACGCCTTCAGCCTGGGATGCCATTGCGCTCTCACCTGCGCTACTGCAAACCGCCGCCAACGCCTCGGTCATTTGCTATGGAACACTCGCACAGCGCAGCAACGTCTCGCGCGAAACCATCCGCGGATTTGTTGCCGCGGCCGGCGCGGATTGTGCGCGCGTCTGTGACCTCAACCTTCGCAAGCCGTTCTGCAACGCCGAGGTCTTGCAATGGAGTCTTGCGCACGCCGACGTAGTCAAGGTCAGCGATGAAGAGCTCTCCGAAGTCGGCCGTCTGCTGGACGACTCCGTGCTTGCCTCCGGTCTTCCTCAGAACGACGGACTCGATCTGACCAAAGCCGCTGTCCGTGCAGCCGAAAGACTTCTGCAGCTTGCGCCCCACTGCCGACTCGTTGCCGTCACGCTGGGCCCCCATGGCAGCCTGCTCGTTAATCGTTTCGGCGTGCATCGCCATCCGGGATATCGCGTCAAAGTTGTCGATACAATTGGCGCCGGTGACGCATTCACCGCGGGCATGGTGCACGCCTACACGCATCACGCCCTGCTGCCACAGATCAACGACGTAGCGAACCGTTGCGGCAGTTACGTTGCGAGCCAGCCAGGAGCCACACCCAGGTTGCCGGAAGATCTCATTGCGTCGATTCGCGAGACGCTCAACCCCTCACGCCAAGTCCCTAATTAATCTTCAGGCGCGTTCTCCGGACCCGTGGACGCGCGAACGATCAGCTCGAATCGCACGAGCACGTCCTTCACCGGCAGCGTCGGCGACTCCACGCGTTCTAACATCGTCGCCATCGCCACCGCCCCCATCTCGATGCAGTTCTGCCGAATCGACGTGAGCGGTACGGGCAAAAACTTGGCGTAGCGAACATCATCCACGCCCGTCATCTTGATGTCGTTCGGAATCTTCACCCCAAGCGATACCAGCGTCTGCATAAGTCGTGCTGCGGTCACGTCATTTGCGCACACAATCGCATCGGGCTTCACGCGCCCCAGCATCTCTTCCACGAACTGCGGGTCTTCAAAATCTCCCTTGACCACTGTCCCGTGCGCACCGTTCTGTAGCGAGTACAACGCCTCGCGATAGCCTGCAGCGCGCGCGCCCACAGTCGACGCCGAGTGATCGCGCATCGCAAATACAATCCGCTTCGCTCCCGTCTGCACCAGATGCCGCGTCAGCACATACCCCGCGCGATGATTGTCGATTCCCACCAGATCGAAGTTCGATCGATCCGGATAAGGTTCAAAGCATCGGTCCAGCAGAACGATTGGAATCCCCGCTCGCTCCAGCATGCCAACGATCCTTCGGTTAGCCTCGTCCTTGCCTCTCGCGTGTTCAGACGGAGCAAAGAACACGCCTGCCACGCGCTGCGAGATGTACTGTTGACATAGTTCCTCCATCGCCCGCATGGGGTCACCCGCGTCCCCCGTTGAATGCCCCCACGTAAGAGAGTGCAGCTTCGCCGCCGGAGAACCCACGATCCCCTGGCACATCTGCCCAAAAATCTCCGTCGTTCCCAGATCCGGAATGAGCAAACCAAACTGTAGAGAGTCAGCGCGCACCGGCGACTCGACGTAGGTTCCGGATCCCGGGCGCCGCTTCACCAGGTGGTCCCGTTGCAAGCCCTGCACTGCCTTCGCTACCGTAATACGCGACGCGTCGAACCTCTCGCACAACAGTGCTTCACTCGGCAACCGATCGCCAGGCTTATACACACCTGACTGGATCTCCGACAGAAGCTCCTCGTAGATGGCGCGGTGCCTCGGCATTCCAGACGACACCTCCTTCCCCTCGCGTTCGGAGGACTTTTTCGGCGCGTGATGATTAACCGTTTTCTTTGAGGGAAGATTCATTCTGTATTAGCAATACGCCTACTTTGTCATGATGGATGGTACCTGACGAAATACTATTCCACAATGTTCTTTGTTTCCAGCTATTTACAAGGAATAAACAGGAAAAACATCCGCCCCGCATCGATATCCACCAAATGGTTGATCCGCAAGTTGAATTTTCCCGTTATTTTGGTGAACGCAATTCATCTCCCGCCAGAAACGTAGGTTGACCGCTGATTGTCTTCCAGGGCCCCGGTGGGTATGCGCGAACTCTGAAAGGAACATCCAGGCACTTACATGTCCTCTTCATCTGCGGCTGCTCGCCACATCACCTTCTCAGTCATCGCGCTCTGTCTTACCCTCAGCGCGGCGTCTCTCTTTGCGCAGACATCCCCGCTCGAATCTCAGAAGGAGAAGCCGCAGGAAGGTGCTCAGCCCGCCGCTCACGGCGGCTCCAGCACCGCCGGAGTATTTCCGCCTGTCAAAGATGCCGAGCACCTGCCCATCACCGAAGGTGGCACGGTAAAGACGGGCCCCATCATCTATCAGAACATTGCTGCCAAAGCCGGGCTCACCAAATGGCACCATGTGATGGGTACGCCCGCCAAACGCTACATCCTCGAGAGCATCGGCTCGGGCGTCGCACTGCTCGACTATGACAACGATGGCTGGCTCGATATTTACCTCGTCAACGGCAGCACAGAAGCCGCGATCGATGGCAAAGCCATGCCACCTCATGCCGCGCTCTTCCATAACAACCACGACGGCACCTTCACCGACGTCACCGCAAAAGCCGGCGTTGGGAACGACCGCTGGGGATTCGGCGTGGCCATCGGCGATTACGATAACGATGGCTGGCCCGACATCTACGTCTCCAACTTCGGCAAAAACCGGCTGTATCACAACAATCACGACGGCACCTTTACCGACGTCGCGGAGAAGGCCGGCGTAGCGCTAGGCAACTGGTCCACCGGAGCCACATGGGGCGACTACGACGGCGACGGCAGACTCGACCTCTTCGTTCCCGGCTACGTTCATTACGATCTCAAGTCGCAGATGACCGACACCGACGGCCTCCCGCTGTCCTTCTGCAGCTATCGCGGCGTGCGCACCTATTGCGGCCCGCGCGGCCTGCCCGGAGAGAGCGATCACCTCTTCCACAACAATGGCGACGGCACCTTTACCGACGTAAGCGAAAAGGCCGGCGTGAGCGACAAGGCCGGCTACTACGGCCTCTCCTCCGTCTTCATCGATGTGAACAACGACGGCAAAGTCGATCTCCTCGTCGCCAATGACTCCACGCCAAACTACCTCTACATCAACAACGGCGACGGCACGTTTTCGGATCAGAGCTATCCCTCCGGCTACGCGTTGAATGCGCAGGGCCGCGAGACAGCCTCCATGGGAATCGCCGTCGGAGACTACCGCAACAACGGCCAGGTAGACATCTTCAACACCAACTTCTCCGACGACTATAAGGTCCTCTATCGCAATGATGGCGACGCCAACTTCACCGACGTCAGCGACCAGATGCACATCGCCGATATGACCATTCCCTTCCTCGGCTGGGGCACCGCCTTCATCGACTACGACAACGATGGCTGGAAGGATCTCCTCGAGGTCAATGGCCATGTCTATCGCAACGCCGACACCAATAACTGGGGAACCAGTTGGGCCGAGCGTCCGCTCCTCTTTCATAACATCGACGGCAAGCGCCTTGAACCCGTTCCCGCCGTCGATGGCACCGCTCTCGCCGATGCAATGCCCTCCCGCGGCATGGCCGTCGGCGACCTCTTCAACGATGGCCGCATGGATGCCGTCGTCAACAACATGGACTCCGTTCCCGCGCTTCTGCTCGATGTCGATCAGAACCATAATCACTGGGTCGCATTCAAACTCATCGGTGGCCCAAAGAGCCCTCGTGACGCGATTGGTGCAACCCTCTACCTCACCGCCAATGGCATGCGCCAACGCGCCGACGTCTTCTCCGGCGGCAGCTTCGCTTCCACCTCTGATATGCGGCCGCACTTCGGTCTCGGCTCCGCAACAAAAGTCGACTCGCTCGAAGTGCATTGGCCCAGCGGCGCAGTCGAGCAATTCAACGTCCCCCAGATCGACCGTATCTTGACCATCAAGGAAGGTCAGGGAAAACCAATGCCGGCCCCAGCAGCAGTCGATCGCCAGGCCCAGTAACGGTCTGCAACTTTCGATGGAGTTCCGCCTCTACCGTTTGATCAGCAGACAACGGCTGTGGTCGTACGGTAGCCTCGATCAGACTTTCGCAACAATGCAATACAGCTCTTGAGGATCTGCCATGTTGTTTAGCGTCTTCTCCCGTAAGCAATCGACGCTCGCCTTGGCCAGCGCAGTCGCCCTGGGTATCTCAGCCTCGGCCGCAGCCTTGGCCCAGAGCGGTCCCGACTCCAAAGCAGCTCCAGACGCCCGCGCCGCTTACAGCCAGAAGGTTGCCGCGCACTATGTGGATCGCTATCGCGCTGGCCATCCATTCCTTCCCTCGAACGCCGCGACGGACAACGGCGAATTCATCGATCCCAAGAGCTTTCTCAGCGCTCAGTACTGCGGTCACTGCCACCAGGAATCGCACGCTGAATGGCGTCAGTCCGCCCACGCCAATTCATTTCGCACGCCTTGGTACATCTACAACGTCAACATGCTGAACGACGAGAGGGGTCTAAGTGCCTCGAGGCACTGCGAGGGCTGCCACAACCCAACTGCGCTTACCGCTGGTGCACTCACGGACGGCGGAGCGCGTTCGCGTCCGTACGACAACGACGGCATCACCTGCATGGTTTGTCACTCCATCCAATCGGTGAGCAAGTACGGCACTGGCGGCTACGTGCTCGCCGAGCCCGCCGTGATGGTCGATGCCAACGGGAAGCCCATCCACGGGCCGGTGCCCGACGCCGAAATCCTCGCGCACCTCGACCGCCACTCTGCCGCAGTGATGAAGCCGTTCTACAAGACGTCGGAGTTCTGCGCGGCCTGCCACAAGGCCGCCATCCCCCGGTCGGTCAACGACTACAAATGGCAGCGCGCCTTCGCTGTCTACGACGAGTGGCAAACGTCCTCGTTCTCTCAGCAATCTCCGCTACCCTTCTACAAAAAGCCCGTCGTCTCCACCTGCCAGACCTGTCATATGAAGTCTGAGCAACTCACCTCCCTGCCCGACTCGGGAGCAAAGGATAGCCTGCTCGCCTCGCATCGCTGGGCAGCCGCAAACTCTCTGATCCCGCAGTACTACCACTTCGATGAACAATTGAAGCGCGTAACCGAATTCCTCAAGCAGGACGTGCTCAACATCGATATCTTCGCCATCGAACCCGACGCGCCCACCGCGAACCAGCAGAAACTCATCGCTCCGCTCGGTACAGAACCCTTCACGCTCAACCCACATCAACGCATCACCGTCTCCGTCGTCATTCAGAACAAAGGAATCGGTCATTCGCTGGTGCCTGAACAGCGGGACTTCTACGAAGCCTGGGTAGCCTTCACCGTCAAAGACGCGAAGGGCAACACCCTCGCCAGGAGCGGCTATATCGAGCCCAACGATTCACTCGATCCCTCCGCGCACAGCTTCACCAATCGCCTTATCAACAAGCAAGGCACCCTCAACGATCTCCACCAGATCTGGCATAACCGCGTCGTGGCGTTCAATAACACGATTCAGTCGGGCCGCTCTCAACTGGTGCGTTACGCCTTCACTATGCCTCGCTCCGGCGGCCCCGTCACAGTCACAGCGGCCGTGTTCTATCGCCGCTTCAATCAGCACTTCATCGATTACGCCATGAAGGTGCCAAAAGGTAAGCATTATCCTGAGGCCATCATCCAGGTGGCCAGCACCACCCGCACCTTCTACGCCGGACAGAACGAAGCCACCAAACCGCTTCCGTCCGAAAACCCCGAATGGATGCGCTGGAATAACTATGGCATCGGCCTTCTTGACGCTCAGCAGTATGCGGCCAGCGTCAATGCATTCGAACACGTTGCCGCGCTCCGCCCGGATTATGCGGACGCTCCGACCAATATCGGAATCACCTTCATCTCCTGGGAAAAATACAACGGGGCAGTTCCCTATCTGGAAAAGTCGCTCTCCCTGGCAAAGGACAACGCGCGCGCCCTCTACTACTTGGCTCTCGTTCAGCGCAATCAAGGTAACGTGGACGAAGCCATCGGCAGTCTTCAAAAGGTAGCCGCGCAGTTCCCTCAGTCACGCGACGCCCATCGCGAGCTGGGCTTCTCCTTCTACCAGGAGCACCGGTACGAACTCGCGCGCGAACAGTACGAGCTGGTGCAATCGATCGATCCTGATGATCTCGCTGCCCACTATAACCTGGCGATTCTTTACCGACGACTCGGCATGAAGGACAAAGCCGCTGTTGAAGCAGCCGCCTTTGCCGACGAGAAGGATGACCCCACCGCAAGCACCTATGCTCTCGAATATCTGCGCACACACCGCGATATCGCGCAGGAGAGTGTCCCCTGGCATGTACATGATCTGGATGAGCACGGCTCAGACGAGCATCAGCCACCCGCTCCCGCTGTGGCGACGATGTCTGGACAAAACTCGCCCGCCTCTCCTACCCTGAAATAGGTTTTCTTGATGCGATTCTTACAATCTGCACTCGTCGGCGCCGCAATCGTTTGCATGGGGTTGAGCCTGGCCGCCACGCTTCCACTCTCGACGGTGGCTGCAAACTCCAATGCAAAGCGGCGGGGCGCAGAACTCTTTGCCCAGCGCGGATGCGCACATTGCCACGGCCCCAACGGCATCGGCGGCAAGCGCGGACCGGACCTGCAGCTCGTCCGCAAACGCATGAACAAAGCGAAGATGAAGCTGCAGATTGAAGAGGGCGGCATGATGATGCCTGCCTTCGGCGCCACCCTCACGACGCCTCAGGTCGAGGACCTCATCGCGTATCTCCGAGCGAAGCGCAAGATCATCGTGCCCACCTTTCAGCCCCGCACCGACGCGATGAATGCCGTGGCCACGCACCCCAACACCAACTAATGCAGCGGCTTTCCCTTCCCCTCCACCAGATCCACAAATCGATCCACCCCATCACATGAGAACTGCTCCGACTCCCCATGCGGCCAGCGCACATCGATGCTGGTAATCTTCGTCTCGCTCCCCAAGCCGAAGTGAAGCCGCAGATCGCTGCTGCTGTCATAGCTCGATCCGCTGCGCACCTCATCCACCCACGCGCGCTTGGTCCCGTGCACTGTAACCCGCGCTCCGATAGCTGACCGATTCGAAATCGTTCCGGTCAGCTTCATTCCCAGCCAATGGTTTTCGTTCTTCGCTTCATTCACCAGCAGCAGCGGATAGTCGCTCAAGTTGTTCACCAGCGCCTCAAGCCGTCCATCATTCCAAAGATCCGCAATCGCCAGCCCGCGCCCGGAGTACGGCACCGTCAACCCAGGCCCTGAACTCGATGAAACATCCTTAAACTTCCCATTCCCCTGGTTCCAATAAAGAAAGCGCGGCTCCTTGTACGTCTCCCCCTGGTGCGCCGCGTCCACCTGCGGATACACATGCCCATTCACCACCAGCAGATCCGGATACCCGTCGTTATCGACGTCAGCGAACATCGTCCCCCACCCAAGCTCTTGCGTATTCGTCCCCAATCCAGCAGCAAACGTATCATCCGTAAACGTCCCATCGCCATTCGAGTGATAGAGCGTTGACGTGTCATCCGAGAAGTTCGTCTTGAAGAGATCAAGGTGCCCATCGCCGTCGTAATCGCCGGCAGTCGACCCCATACCCGCCTGCTCGCGGCCGTCTTCGTTGTAGGCCGCACCCGCATCTTCAGCCACGTCCGTAAACGTGCCATCGTGATTGTTGCGATACAGAATCGCCGGTGTAGAGTCGCACGCTAAATAAATGTCCGGCCAACCATCCTCGTTATAGTCGAGCGTCGTCACAGAAAAGCAATAGTGTCCCGGAGTCTTCTGGATCCCACTTGTCGCGCTCACATCGCGAAACTTCCCATTGCCCTCGTTGTGATACAGAATGTTGGTCGTAAATTGCAACCCCCGCGGTCCGCACATCACGGGCATGCCTTTCCACATGCAATCCGCCTCCGATCCCGGCTCAGGAGGCTTCGTCGCATCGAAGTGAACATAATTCGCAACCATCAAGTCCAGCTTGCCATCGCGATCATAGTCAATGAAGGCGCACCCGGTCCCCCACTCCTTCCCTGTGCCGGCCACGCCAGCTTCTTCCGCGACCTCGCGAAACGTGCCGTTGCGCTCGTTATGATACAGCCGATTCTTCCCGTAACCCGTCACGTAAATGTCGGGATATCCATCATTGTCATAGTCCCCAACGCAGGCTCCCTGCCCCCAGCCCGTCGCACCAAGCCCCGCCTTCTCCGTCACATCGGTGAAGGTTCCATCATGGTTGTTGTGGAACAAGTGGCTCGTCGGTTTTGCATCACCCGGTAGTTTCTCCGACGGCAACACAGTGCCATTCACCAGAAAAATGTCCGGCCAGCCATCGTTGTCGTAGTCAAGAATCGCAACCCCGGAACCAGTTGTCTCGATGATGTACTTCTTCACCTTGGTATCGCCGTTTACATCGAGCACGCGAATCCCAGCCTTGCCGGCCACATCTACAAACCATGCAGGTGTGGGATGTTCCGTGCTGGCTCGATAAGGCGAAGCCTTCGCAGCCGTCTTCTGCGCCACAACCCCCGCGGTCGAAGCCATCACCAGCGCGAAAGCAATTCCGGCAAGCCTCAATCTCAGTCCCCGGACTTCATCGGCGCGCTTCGAGCCGGCGCACCCATGGCAATCGTCTTCAGGATCTTTCCACCCTCTTCAACAATATAGAGATGGTTCGCCACCAAATCATGCAAAACATCTTTCACACCCGAAGGCCACGCAATCTCCACCACATCCGCCTTCACTGCCTGGTCCAACCCGAAGTGCAAGCGCAGATCATTTTGCGAAAAATAACTTCCCCCGCTCCTCACCTCGTCAATCTGGCGCATCGGCTGTTTACACACACCCGAGACCGCCTGTGGTGCCGTCGTCGCCGTCACCGTCACGCGCGATCCAACCCCCGTGCGGTTACTCTTCTTCCCAACCAGCCGAATCTTAATCCAGTTGCGCGCAATCTTCTCATCGCAGCGTAAAAGCTGTGGCAATGCATTCACGCAGTTCACGACAATATCCATGTCTCCATCGTTGTCGTAATCTCCAATTGCGCATCCCCGCGCCGGCACCGCGGCCGTCATGCCAGTCCCCGCCTCGCTCGTCACATCTTCAAACTGACCGTTCCTCAAATTGCGATACACATACTTGTGCTCGGCATACGGCGCGTCCAGATGCGATCCATCCACCTCTGGATACACGTGACCATTGGAGATAAAAATATCCAGCCAGCCATCGTTATCCAGATCAACAAACGCCACGCCCCAACCCAGGTATCGCGTGTTGATCCCAATACCCGAAAGATACGTGTGGTCTTCAAAGCTTCCATCGCCAAGGTTCTCGTAGAGCGAGTCCGTGTCTCCTGCAAAATTCGTCTTAACAATATCCAGCAGCCCATCGCGATTGAAATCCCCAACCGCCACTCCCATACCAGCCTGCGGCTTTCCATCCGGCGAGTACGCAATCCCCGCCTCAATCGCGACATCCTTAAACGTTCCGTTCTTCTGATTCTGGTAATACGTCGCCGCCGTCGAATCGTTCGCCACATAGATGTCCGGCCAGCCATCGTTATCCAGATCAGACACCACGACGCTCAACCCATAGGTGCCGACCGTATCCCACATCCCCGCCTTCTCCGACACATCCGTAAACGTGCCGTCCCCGTTGTTGTGATACAGAATGTTCTTCCCACCCTCCAACCCTGGAGGCCCGCACGCCACCTGGATTCCCTTGTACGAGCAGCCCGCAGCCTCAGGCAACGGCGCCGTCTTAATATCGAAGTCAATATAGTTGGCGACAAAAAGATCGAGGTGCCCGTCCTTGTCGTAATCCAGAAATGCGCAGCCCGTATTCCATCGCGTCTTGCTCTGCGTCAGTCCGGCCTTCGCCGTAACATCGGTAAACGTACCGTTTCCATGGTTTCGGTAGAGAATCGGCTGGCCATAGTAGCTGACAAACAGATCATCCCATCCATCATTGTCGTAGTCGCCGACGCAACATCCCTGGCCCCACCCCGACCGCACCATACCCGAGTTAGCCGTGATGTCCGTAAACGTACCATCCCGATTGTTCTTGAACAACCGGCTGATTGGCTCATTTGACTTTGGAAATCCTTCCAGCCGCGTCCCATTCACCATGAAAATATCAAGCCAGTCATCGTGATCAAAGTCATAGAACGCAACGCCGCAACCCGTGGTCTCAAGCAAGAAACGATTCCGAT
Organism: Acidobacteriaceae bacterium; assembly: GCA_049578265.1. Taxonomy (GTDB): domain Bacteria; phylum Acidobacteriota; class Terriglobia; order Terriglobales; family Acidobacteriaceae; genus Granulicella. Next base: position 8,727 of record JBAULP010000149.1, on the reverse strand, counting down.
GTTCATCCCCATAGATCGTCTTCTTGTTTAGCCCGCTCTGCTGGGCGACATCCACGAAGCTGAATCCCAGCGGTGTTCCCAACACCGGCGATGGCAGCATCTTAGCTGACCGAGGTTGTGCGTTGTACGCCGGCCGCGCGCCAATCTGCTGTTGCGGTCCCATCGCCTGCGCCGGCATCGCGAGCTTCAACACATCGGCAAATGGCAACACCAGCGCCGTGCGCGAAAGCGATCGTACAAATCCTCGTCTGGTCCAGATCATTTTTCGTCAAACCCTTCGCGCCAAGTATAGTGACCCTTCAACGAACTTGCGAATCATCTGCCACACCGGGTAACGACGGCGCCGATACCTGCATAAGCCGACCATCCCCTTCTCTCAATCGATACCGACGATCGACCGGAACGCCCCGCACATGATCCACCACACCGCTCGCCGGCCACTGCACCGTAACCTCCGCCACACGCGCAGCGCTCCCAAGCCCGATATGTTGTTCCAGCGGATTTCCCCCGAAGCTCGATCCAAAACCAACCGTTCGATAGATGTGCCGCATTCGGCCGCCCTGCATCTTCACCGCAACATCGATGCGCGCACCAAAAGCCGCCCGATTCGACCGCACTCCTTCAAGCCTCAACGTAATCCAGTGATTGCTGTTGCCCGGATTGCGGTACAGCGCGCTTTGAAAATTATCGCCGGGCTGCGCTCCGCCCATCTCCTCAAATACATCTTCGAACCCGGAGTTACGAAGGTCGGCAAACGCAACGCCGTGCCCCTTCTGAAGATGCCCAAAGTCGCCCGCGGTCGTGACGTCTTGAAAGCGCCTTCCATCATCATTGCGAAACATCCGGTTCGGTAGCAGCGACTCATACGTCGAGTCGCCGTTTCCCAAATAAATATCCAGCCACCCGTCATTATCCAGATCACCAAAGCCTGCTCCCATCGTCAGAATCGCACGGTCAAGATGCACCTCCGTGGTCACGTCTTTAAACGTCCCGTCATGCATGTTGCGATAAAGCCTCGGCTTCTCCGCAGACACCTTCTCGCCCATCTCGAACGCGCCAATCTCCGCAGTCGATGCGAGCGAATATCCCGCTACAAACAAATCCGGCCAGCCATCGTTGTCATAGTCGAAGAACCACGTCGCAAAGCTGCTCTGCTGTTTGTCCACACCCGCTGTCGCAGAAACGTCTGTAAAACGCCATCCCTTGTGAATGTCATGCGCATCGCGCGGACCATCGTTGCGAAACAGATGGCTCTTCCCATTCAGCACCGAAACATACAAGTCCGGACGCCCATCCTTGTTGTAATCGCCCCACGCCACGCCCTTCACATAACCTAAATCCCCTAATCCACTTGCTGCGCCCATCTCCGTAAAGGTCCCATCATGGTTGTTGTGGAACAGCAGCGACCGATGCGGATCCTCCCCCGTGCTCTCGTATCCCACAAACAGATCCAGCCAACCATCGCCGTCAAAATCGGCCCACGCCGCCGTCTGCGTGGGCGCCGCAACATAAAGCCCTGCCTGCTCCGTAACGTCATCAAACGTTCCATTGCCATTGTTCCTCAGCAGCGACATCGGATAGCAACCCTGCTTGCCCCACCATCCTCCGCGCAGCACCAGCACGTCTGGACGCCCATCGTTGTTGTAGTCCGTGAGCACCAGGTCCAATCCCCCGGTCTCCCCCACCAACCCCGACTCACGCGTCACATCCGTAAACGTCCCATCGCCATTGTTGTGGAATAGGTGAATCTGATCGAGCGGCCCCGACGAACTAACCATGATGTCCAGCCGTCCATCTCCGTCGAAGTCCGCCACAGCAACGCCGCCTGCGTGCCCCGTAATGTCCACCCCCGCAGAAGCCGCAATCTGCGGAAACTCCGGCAGCTTGTACTCTGACGCAAATCGACTCTCTGGAATCAACCAGCGCGCAGGAACGTCTTCCGGGTATCGGCCCAACTGCATATAAGCCACGTTCAGCAGCCACTGCGACTGCGTGTCGGCTGCGTCGTTGTTCAGCAGTGCCGTCAACTCCCGAACCGCCCCCGCTGCCCCCTCCGTCAAATGGTGTACAGCGCCCGCACGCAGCGGAAACAGACACTTCTGTTGCCCATGCATCGTGGCGCAGTTCTGCTGCTCTCCCAGCCTCAAGTAAGAGATCGCAAGCGCCTTGCCAAGCTTCCGCATACCTTCCGCAGGCATCGCTCGCTTAGCCTGCTGCCAGCGCCGTCTCACCTCTTCCAACTGCCGAATCGAACCCGCGCTATCTCCGGCGTCCAACATCTCCTGCGCCAGTTGCTCGCGAACCAGCGTGTCCTGCTCCAACGGAAGTTTGTACTTACCAAGAATCTCTGAGTAGTACTGCACGCGCATCTGCGGCTTATTCGGATCGAGCTTCCAATCCGTCGCTTCATAAATTGCGCGCAGCTTCTCCGCCATTCGTTTCGTGCTGGCCGCCTGATAGATCGGCTCCTGATCAGCGCCCCTCGCCGGCGCGCTCACCGAGCCAATCGCCGGAAGTGGCATCGCGCCCATCGTCATGGGTGCCTGCCCATACGCACCGGCCTGCCCGCACCAAACGACAGCTATCGCGACGCCGCATCCAAGCGCGCGAAGCGAGACACCAAACTGCATTCGTCTGTTCATCGAACTTAGTGCGAACCGGAAGGCTTCGGTTCCGACGCAGCCTGCAGTCGCTCTGCAGTCTCGGTCTCGCGCGTAGCGTCGTCATGCCTTCCCAGCAAACGATACGCCTGCCCCAGCAAGCTGTGCGTCATGTAGTTCGCCGGATCCATCTGCTCCGCACGCTGCAGATACGTCGCCGCGCCAACCGCATCCCCTTTTCTCAACATCGTCTTGCCCAGCAGTATGTACGGTCCAGTCGCATTTGGTTCAAGCAGGAGCGCCTCCTGCAGACTACGCTGCGCATCGCTATACTTCGCCGCCCTGTCGTATGCATCACCAAGCCGGTCGTAGATCGACGCCTCCAGCGGATTGTGCGCCTTCTCCTGTTCGAACTGCGCAATGGCGTCGTCCAGATGATTGCCTGCCAACGCAATCTCTCCTAAGAGCTCATGCGCCAGCGGCAATGAGGGCTCCAGCTCAATCGCCTTCTGCGCGTAGGTCTGCGCCATCGGAAGATACTCCCGCCGCAGAAGCATACGCGCTGCTACAAGGTAGGCCTCTGCACTATCTGGCGGAAACCCGAACTGCGCCGCGAACGCCCTCCGCGCGTCATCATAGCGATGCGTATCCATATAACAGAGCGCGAGAATATAGTTCGGATCAGCCTTCCCCAGGCTGTGCTTCGCGCTCGCCAACTCAAGCAGCGGAATCGCATCCGCCGGCCGCCCCAGCCGAAAGAGCGTAAGCCCGCGCATCTGCGCAGACTCCATATCTTCCGGATCCACCTTCAGAGCCGCCGCAAACGCCGCGTCTGCCTGCGGCAAATTAGACTCCGCATACAACGCCAGCCCTTCCATCCGGTCGAGTCCCTGAATCTGTGCATGCTGCGCCCTCAGATCAGCAATCATCTTCAGCGCATCCGCCGCGCGTCCCGTATCGATCAAACGCTGCAGTGACTTGAGAGGCGTTGCGGCGTCGGGCATCGCGGCTCCGGCCGCACCCGATTGCGAAGCTTGAGATCCCGCACCGATTGCCCCTGCGCTCGAGCCCTGCGCCAGCACCCCGCAACAAAGGCTGGCCGCGATCATAACGCTGCCCCATCTGATCCATCGACTAAATACCGTATGCATCCTGCGAAACCCCAGCGGACTACCTACCCCAACGCTAATACAAAAAGAAAAGGTGGGAGGAAGTTTCTCCTCCCACCTGAGGCAATCGAACATTGTTTAGAACACGAACCGAGCCGTGAATTGAAGCTGGCGCGGGTTAGAGGTTCCATTGGGTCCAGGGCCGCTGGTGATATTTCCGTTCTGTTCGACGTTGCCGCCAGGAAGCCCAAAGTTGATGTGGTTGAAGGCGTTATACGCATCCATGCGGAACTGCAGCGTATACCGGCTCAGGAGGAAGTTCTTCATCAGCGAAATATCGGAGTTGAAGAGGTGTGGTCCCCATGCGTTGTTACGTCCGCCGTTGCCGATCGTGTCCAAACCAGGATCGGTGAACGACGTTCCCAAGGTCTGCTTCGTGTACCAGAGCAACCCTGTAGGTCCGCCGGCGTAACCAGTAGCTCCAGTGCTCAGTTTCGAGGAGCTTCCATTGACATAGCAAGGTGCGTCGCCCGGAATGTCGTTACCGCACTCGCCGAAGGACAGCGTGAACGGAATTCCACTCTCGTACACGATCGTTGGGCTCAATTCCCACCCACTGACGATCTGGTTGGCGATACCCTTGGCTTGTCCAAGGAATTCTTGTCCGCGGCCAAAGGGGAACTTATACAGCGCATAGCCCGTAAGTGCACTTCTGCGGATCGAGCTATCGTTGCCCCATACAGCCGAGTGACTCCATGTGGCATAGTTGCTGGCTGCGTCTGAACCAACCTGGTAAGCGTAATTCAGCGTTCCAGACAGGTTGTGCCACAGGTTCTGCTGCAGGATCACCTGCAGAGAGTTGTAGTGCGTGTTCTGGTTGTCACCGTAGTAACTGATTCCCTGCGACCATCCGCATGGACCACCGCAAGCAGGCAACGTTCCGCCCATGTACCGTTGCAGAAGCGTCTGGTTGTTCGTTGCTCCCGTCGCTACGTTGATCACATTGGCCGCGGTACAACTTGCGCTCAGGGGATAGCAGTTACCACCCTTCGGATCAAAATGTAGCGCCGATCCCGTCACACTGTACGCTGCCGGCAGCGTGATTGCGGACTCGTTCGGGTTGGTGTTATTGCCGTCACCATCGCTCAGCGTATGCGTCCCCTTGTTGCCAACATATTGAACTGTTAGCGACAGGGTGGGCGTAAGTGCCCGCTGAACCGCGATGTTCCACGCATCCAGCGTCGGCAGCCGCTCTGTGAACGGACGAGCCTTCGTGTTGACCGAAGCGCCTGGGTTCACAATCTGGCCGTTCGCATCAGGTGCTACCGGTACATAGTTGGAGAGACCTGTCGCCAGACCACCCTGCGTGCTGGCAGGATTGTCCAGTTGGAAGGCATAGGAGTAAACGCCGCTTGTTGAGCTGATCGACTGATTCACCAGCACCGGAAGGTTCTGCGTGACTACGTGGCCAAACTCCGAACCGAATACACCGAGATCGAAGCTGCGTCCGTAGCCCATGCGAATCACCGTCTTGGGGTTCAACTGATAGGCAGCACCAAGCCGCGGATTGTACGTGTTCTTCGCGATCTTCACGCCCATATCAGAAGGAATCCCGCCGTAGCCGGCCACATTGATATAGCCCGTGTCGAGGTTCAGCAGCGCGCCATTCCCTTTGCCGTTCACATCCTCGGGGAAGTACATCTCGTATCGCAGACCAAGGTTGAGCGTCAGCTTAGGTGTAGTGCGCCATGTGTCCTGCACAAAGAAGAAGTCCCGCTTCTGGAACTCTTTGGCGTTCGTCGAGGTGCTTGCATAACGGTTGTAGGCCGTTACGTCGCCCAGAGCATAGGTCGCAAAGCCAAGACCGCCGTCCGTTCCATCTGAGGTTGGACCAGTGCCAAAGTTATTGATGCCGGTGCGGTCATTATCACTCGGAACACGAAGGTTACGAGCGTAGCGCAGATCCACGCCGAACTTGATAGAGTGCGTGCGAATCACCTTGGTCCAGTTGTTCACAACCTGGAACTGGTCTTCACGCTCTGTCAAAATACAGTTGCAACGATCCACATTGAGACCATCGCCATACTGTGCGCCTGCACCTTGGGAGTTGTTCGGGCCGGCCGTCGGGCTCGTGACGTTCAAGTCAGCGACGTCGATATCCGGTGCGCCGTAGTCGACCGCAACCGTTAGAGCCGAGTTCGCGCCCGTGCCGCTGACGTTCTCACCCTGGATCGGTAGATTCGTGTTACCAGGATCTGGCTTATGCGTTGATATGTTGTAGCGGAAGTAGCCTAGACGAATCTCGGTCACCAGGCTGGTGTTCACTGCCGTGTCGGTGCCCAGCGCCAAGCTGTCGTTCGCGCCCTTCGACGTACCGCCGTAACCAGCAAGTCCAAATCCGGAACCACCAGCGTCTCCAAAGATGACTGGTCCGCTCAGCACATCCGTGAAGCGGCTGAAGCGGCCGAACGCATGGGTCTTCTGGCTGATCGTTGCATCGCCGCGTACATCCCACTGGTTGCTGTTGAAGAGGCCCGTTCCACTAGCTTCATAGTTGTTCGTCAAGCCGCCATCGGAAGCCGTGTTGATGATGTTTGGCGCGTACGGCTGCAGTAGTTTGAATAGATTCATCGCCGTCGGCGAGATCTCCGTGGTCGGGATGTACCTTACAGCAGCGTGATTCTGATTCGGGTCATATACCTGATACTGATTGCTCGGATTCGATGCGGTCTCCAAGCCCAGGCCATACGCCTCATACTCACCGAAATCGCAACCATTCACACCGGTGAGGCAGCTTGAAACCAGGTTCGCCGTTGGAACCGTCACCGTCTCAGACGTTCCAACCTTCTGCCGTACACCCTGATAGTCGCCAAAGAAGAAGACGTGATCTTTCCAGATGGGGCCGCCGATCGATCCGCCGAACTGGTTCTTCAAGCCGGCAGGTATCGGTCCCGATCCAGACTCCGAAAACGGATCGCGCGCCAGGTTTGCCGCACTCTCACGATTGTCAAATGCCGTTCCATGCAGTGTGTTGGTGCCCGACTTCGTCGAGATCGTATCCACCGACGCGACGGCCTTACCAAACTCAGCATCGTAGTTCTGCGTAGCAATCTTCGCGTCCGACATCGAATCCGAGTTCGGATTGATGACGATGATTCCCAGGATCGCGTCCTGGTTATCCGTGCCGTCCAGCGTATAGTTCACACCGCCGAAAGCCTGTCCATCAATCTGAATCTGCTTGGACCCCTGCGGGTTCTCATCCGCCGCGTGTGCCCAACCTAACTGCACTGCGCCCGGCAGCAACAACTGCAGGTTCGCAAAGTTGTGATCCGGAATCGGCAACGACTCAATGTCCTGCGCCGAATACACCGCGGCCACATCCACATGCTCCGTCTTCAACTGCGGCACTTGATCAGCGCGCACCACTACCGTCTGGTTCGAGCTGCCGATGGGCAGCACCGCGGTCACCGAGGGCGCTTCACCCGCGACCACATGAACACCCTTCTGTTCGAATCCCTTGAACCCCGGCGCCTCAACCGCAACCGTATAGTCGTCCGGGATCAGCTGCGCCAGCGCAAATTCACCCGCGCTGTTGCTCTTGATGTTTGAGGTCGTCCCCTTCTCTTCATCCGTAATCTTGATCATTGCGTTCGGGATCGCCGCTCCGGTCGAATCCGTGACCGTTCCAACAATCTCACCTGTGGTCGCCTGCGAGACCGCATAGCGCCCCGATCCCAGCAGTACTGCAAGCGCCACCAGCGACATCGGTGTGCGTAATGCGCTGAACCAGTTCCTCTTCATGCCAACTCCTCCATAAAATGCTGCCAACTGCTTTGTTTCCAGTGCCACATCTCAGTCCCTCAGATCGCGACTTTGTTCTAACCAATCCTGCAGTCCGCGTCCTTCGCTGTTCCTCGTATCCTCGAAAGAGGACCTCGGTGGGCACCTAAATCAACCTTTCGGTTGACCTTATGTACGACCTTTTGATTGCCACCGAACAGTACTCACCCACACCCAAAGCTGTCAAGCTCTTTTTTATAACGATTAGTGCCACTTATACACATATGTGTAATGACATTTGGTCATCTTGGCCAGTCTTCGACTAATTCCCAAAGAAAAACACGATAATCCACTACGTCAACCCAATTCACCGAGCCCCTCTAGCATCCTGTAATGACCTGTGAGCCCTTGAAAAATAGGTCATCTTCCACCAAATGACATGACACAATCTTTGCGCCCGTCCGAAAATGTTATAGTTCTCGCCGGTCTTGAAGGAGGCAGTTTGATGAATCCGACGTTCCTACCCCTATCGCCCGCTTGGCGGCGATTCTGCGGCTCCACTACCCTCGCCGCGGCGGCCTTTGCCCTCATCCTGGAGACATCTCCCCTCGCCACGCCGCTCGCAAGCGCGCAAGCCTCCACTCCCTCCGCCGCTACCTCGTCCGACCCCTGGTGGAAGCACGCCGTCGTGTACGAGATCTATCCGCGCTCCTTCCAGGACTCCAACGGGGACGGCATCGGCGACCTCAACGGCATCACCTCGCGCCTCGGCTATCTCCAGAGTCTCGGCATCGATGCCATCTGGATTGCCCCCATGTATCCCTCGCCGCAGGTCGACTTCGGCTACGACATCTCCAACTACGAAGCCGTCGATCCCCAATACGGCACCCTCGCCGACATGGATCACCTCATCGCCGAAGGCAAGCAGCACCACGTCCGCGTCATCCTCGACATGGTTCTCAACCACACCTCCGACAAGCACCAGTGGTTCATCGAAGCCTCCAGCTCCCGCACCAACCCCAAGCACAACTGGTACGTCTGGAACGACGGCATTCCCGCCGACACCCTTGGCGTCACGGCCTGGCAGAAGCGCTTTGAGCACGACGGCCGCGTTCCGCCCAACAACTGGGTCTCCGGCTTTGGCGGCTCTGCCTGGCAGTGGGTCCCCGCGGTCCATCAGTTCTACTACCACGAGTTCTACAGGCAGCAGCCCGACCTCAACTGGCGCAATCCCGAGG
>JBAULP010000148.1:0-67374 GCA_049578265.1 Acidobacteriaceae bacterium | reverse complement strand
CACAACCTCCCCGTAGACCTCCAACCTCCGCAAGCCATAGCCGAGTCACTGACCGAAGCCCTTCTCCCAAGCGCCCGCCAACCCGACGGCGCCCCCACCCGCTTCCTCCTCCTCCGCGCCGAGCTCGCTCGCGAGCTCCTCCCCGACACCCTCCGCGCCGCCGGAGCCGACGTCACCATCGCCCCCGTCTACCGCAACCTCGTCCCCGCAGACTCCATCGAGGCCATTCGCAATCTCTTCTCCACCCGCGAGCTATGGCCAGACGCCATCACCTTTACCAGCAGCTCAACAGTGACAAACCTTGCAGCACTACTTGAAGCTGCGGGGACTAGTTTTCCACAGGACATCCTACGGATCTCCATCGGCCCCATTACCTCCCAGACCCTCCGCGACCTCAACCTCCCACCCCACGCCGAGGCCGCCGAGCACAACCTCCCCGGCCTGGTCGCCGCCGTTGTCAAGGCCCTGAACCTTCCGGAAACCGCGTAGCCCACTCATTCCAAACCAGAAAAAACTTCCAAAAACTTGGCATAATTACCCCACCCAATTCACTACAATAGAGGTAGAGCCCCCACTCCCAGGCGCAGCCGCAAACCCACAGCGAAAGCACAGCCTTTCCACAATCCACAGCCCCGGAGACCACCCCGGCGGGTGCGTTGGAGGCTTATGCACTGGCAGCCAGCCAAACGTTTGTAATCAGCAGTTTACGGCGTTCCTCTCGAAGAGATTCTTGCCCTTAACCCGCCTGATTGCAATAGTTTGCAAGGCAAAATCGGCTAACAAGTGCCTGCTCAAGGATTTACGAAAAAAAGTCCTAGGGGGGGAGGGGGTGGGGGTACGCCAGCCGGAACCCTCCAGAGCCAGCGAGCTAGTGCGAGCTCCAGGTCTTATCCACAGAGTTGCACAGCTTCTCCAGCGTGCAATCCACGCAGCGCGGCTTCCGCGCAATGCAAACCTGACGCCCGTGATGAATCAGCTCATGGCTGAACTGGATCCAGTGGTCCTGCGGAATCACCTTCTCCAGGTCCTGCTCGACCTTCACCGGGTCGTCTTCCTTGGTCAGTTCCAGCCGCCGCGAGAGCCGCCCAACGTGCGTGTCCACCACAATCCCGGAAGGGATCCCGAACCAGCTCCCCAGCACCACGTTGGCGGTCTTCCGCGCTACCCCCGGCAGCTGGGTCAGCTCCTCAATCGTCTCCGGAACGTTTCCGCCAAATTTTTCCACCAGCACGCGCGCGGCGCCTTGAATATTTTTCGCTTTCATCCGAAAAAATCCAGTCGTCTTGATGATGCGCTCCAGCTCCGGCAACGGAGCTTCGGCCAACTTCTTCGGCGTCGGATACATCTTGAACAGCTCAGGCGTAACCTTATTCACTCCCACATCGGTGGTCTGCGCCGAGAGGATCGTGGCAATGGTCAGCTCAAAAGCATTGTGGTGCGTCAACGCGCAGACCACATTCGGATAGGTCTTCTTCAGCGCATCCAGAATGGCCTTGATCCGCTCCTGCGCCAGCGGCTTCACGGTCTTTCCGCGCTTGCCCTTCGCAACCGGCTCCTTAGCCGCAATCGCCCGCGCTTTGGCCGCAGAAACGCCCTCGATCGCTGCCTTGCGCTTGGCAGGCGGCAGACTCGAGGGCGGTTTCAGAGGGCTCTTCTTCGTAGCCAATGGCTTATCCCCAACAACTAACCCAGGCGATCCAGCATCTCTGCAGCCTTCAACCGCACGCAGCTAAAGATGGGGAAGTCCTTGAGCGTGTACATGCTGATCTCGGTCTCACGGAGCTGCTGTACGAGGTCGAGGAAGTCCTCGGGGAAGTTGGTCTCGAAGGCCACCACAAACTCCTGGTCGTCGAGGCCAAACGAGTAGGTCGTGTTCAGCTTCACCCGCGGATACAGCAATCCAATGCGGATGTGCTCGTCCATCAGCCGCTTGCGCTCGGCCGCCGACAGCAAGTACCAAGGACGCGTCTTCCAGAACGGGTAGATGAAGATGTACTTCTGGCCGCCGGGGCGTATCGCTCCGCGACCTTCGCCCTCGCTCTCGTCCTCGCGGTCGATGGTGTACTGCGAACGCTTGGTCATCGCCAGGAAGCTGTGCGGCGTACTCAGGTAGCCGCCAAGCGGCGTTGCCATCAGCTCCGACCGCATCTTGTTCAGCTCGTCGACTGCGTACCCGATCGACCACACGCACATATCCACATCACCGCGCGTGCCAATCGTCGAGTAGGTCAGCGACAGGAACTCGCCCGGCTTGTTCCAGCGCGTCAGCACGTCGGCAAAGGCTTGCTTGTGCGCCGCCTTCTCCTCGGCTGGCAGACGACGCCACTCGGGCATGACCTTGTAGAAGCTGAAGCAGACGACCTGCCTCTTGACCGGCGCTCCGCCGTGGGCGGAAGGCGCGCCAGAGGGGCTCGACTGCGGGCGTGAGGGCGCTGCTGAGGATGGGGTGGCGGAGGGTGCAGTTACGGCTTCGGACATGGCTCCATGCTACCAAAGCAACTACCCAACCGTCTGAACATGGAAACCAGTGGAGAGAACGTGTCCTGAGAATCGGACAGGGAACCTGTGACTCATCGTCGACGTATCTGTTCGAGAGATCAATCAGTCCGTGTGCAGCTTTTGGCTGGCCCGGCACATGGAGAGTACCGGTGAGGGTTTGGGCCAGGATGGTCGGGGCGTGGTTGAGGCTTGGATGCATCTCGTGCCTGTCGTTTGCAGGGATCGTGGCGGGTGCGCAGGTAGCTGCGCAGAATAACGGACAAGAAAAACCCAGCGTAGCCAGTGAAGCAAAGCCAACCTCGCAGCCGATCGCAGACGCGAAGGTTCCGCTGCTCACAGCGCCCCTCTCATTGCGAGACTTTCCGGAAATGACGCCGAGACCAGGTTTGAAAGACCAGCTCGGCCATCTCACGCGGTTCATCCAGGACACTCCCGTCGATGGAGCGCCCGCGACCGAACGGACCGAGGTCTACCTGGGCCGCACCCATACGACCCTCTACATCGTCTTCCTCTGCTTCGACCGGCACCCGGAGCTGATTCGGACACACCTGGCGCGGCGCGAGAACATCCTGAAGGACGATTACGTCACCGTGAATCTTGATCCGTTTCAGGATCGATTGCGCGGCGTGGAGTTCCAGGTAAATCCCAACGGTGTGCAGGCCGACGCTTCATGGACCGAAGCCAGCGGGGCTGACTACAGCTACGACCAGGTTTGGGATTCCGACGCTCGCATCACTTCAAAGGGATGGATGGCGCTGATGGCGATTCCATTCCGCAGCCTGACGTTTCCGCCGCGCAGCACGGACTGGGGCGCGGTGTTCTGGCGGAATATTCCGCGCAACAGCGAGAACGATTTCTGGCCGCGCGTCTCGGCAAGCGTCAGCGGGGAACTGAGTCAGGAGGGAACCTTGCATCTTGACGGGCTCGCCGGTGTCTCCGGGTCGCACAACATCCAGATCGTTCCCTATGTGCTGGGCCAAAATGAACACACGTTGGAGCCTTTGGACCCGACCAATCCATACTTCTCCACGCGCAACGCAGAGGCGACGGCGGGCGGCGAAGCCAAGGCTGTCCTCAAAGATTCGATCGTTCTGGACGCGACGGTGAATCCGGACTTCTCCGACGTGGAAAGTGATCAGCCGCAGTTTACGGTCAACCAGCGCTATCCGGTCTACTTCCCGGAGTTGCGTCCCTTCTTCCTCGAGAACGCGAGCTACTTCGCGACGCCGCTCACGCTGCTCTACACGCGCAATATCATCCGGCCCGATGTCGGTGGCCGTGTCACCGGCAAGTTAGGCCGAACGAACGTTGGCATCCTCGCCATCGACGATCGCGAACCTGGCCAGACGGTTGAACCAGGGGATCCACTCTATGGACATAAGGCCGGATTCTTTGTCGGTCGGGTCTCGCAGGACCTGGGAAAAGGATCAAACATTGGCCTGATGTATACGGATGAAGAGTTCGGTGGCGGGTTCAACCGCATCGGTGGGGCCGACTTCACCTGGAGATTGAACGATCACTGGACCGTGCTGGGGCAGATGGTTGAGAGTGCTACAAAACAGAATGATCCCAACAGCACCGCAGCGGTATTTCCCGCCGGCTACAACGCGGGGCCGGCATCGGACGTTCAACTGCAACGCAATGGTCACGCCTTCAACATGTTCAATGAATACCAGGACGTCAGCGAAGGTTTCACCACGCTGCTAGGGTTCTTTCAGACGTCGAACATTCGCAGCGACCACGTCCATGCGACTTACCAATGGTTTCCAAAACACAGCACGATCCAAAGCTTTGGCGTGGAGACCAACCAGAACGTCGCATTCGATCACGCAAATAATCGCGTCTATCACTACTCCACGTTCGACACCTTCGTGTTTCTGCCGAATAACATTGTGCTCGCCCCGATCTTCGGCCAGAACTCCGACACGGTAGGACCGCAGGATGGCTACCTGCTCACCGCGAACAAGAACTTCACCGAAAACTTCGGTGGGTTCGTTGCGCGCGGACAGCCCTGGTCGCAGTTCAACTTCAATGTGCAGGCGCTCAAGAGCGGCAACGTGAACTACAACCCGCCCACCGGGCAAGTGCCATTCCTGCTGAACCAGGAGACTGTGCAGGCTTTGATCTCTATCAATCCGCTTCGTCATCTCACCGACGACAACACGTATCTCCTGGATCGCGACCATTCCTTCAAAGATGGTCAGTTGGTTTACGAGACTCAGACCTTCCGCACAAAATTGAACTACCAGTTCACTACGGCATGGTCAGCGCGTGTCATCGTCGAATACGACACCACGCTCGCCAACCCCTTGGAGACGTCGTTACCGCGCACCAAAGAAGTGCAGACTCAGGCTCTGCTCACTTGGCTGCCCCACCCCGGAACGGTGATCTATGTGGGGTACAACGGCGACATTCAAAATTACAATCATCAGTTCTGCAGCGTGTTGGAGGAGACGCGTACGTGCGACCCGACTCAGCCGATCCTTCCCAGGGGGCCGGGCTACTTGAATGATGGACGGCAGTTCTTCATCAAGGCCAGCTATTTGCTACGGTTCTGAACCCCAGAGCCCGAATTCGTGTGGCAGTTGAGAAATTTTGCGCGAGTCTCCACTTGACAAACCATAACCATTTGGTTATGGTTGTTAGTGTGAAGCAAGTGAATGCAAATTACGTCTTTCGTGCTCTAGCCGACCCGACGCGCAGGGCGATCTTCGAAGAGCTCAGCCGCAAAGGTGAGCAGACGGTTCATGCGTTGACGCACTCCGCCGGCGTCTCGCAGCCCGCCGTTTCCAAGCATCTTACGGTGCTGAAGCGGGCGAAGCTCGTGGGACATCGCCGCGAGGGACGTGAGACCCACTATCGCGCTCGGCCAGATGCGTTGGCGCCGATGGTGGATTGGCTTCAGTTCTATGGCGTCTTTTGGCGCGACCGGCTCGACCATTTAGAAGCTCTCCTGGAAAGGATGGAACCATGACCGAAGCAACTGGCACACCTCGTTCTCTTGTGATCGAACGGGACTTTCCGCACCCTACAGAAAAGCTCTGGCGCGCACTCACCGAGAGCACGCTGCTTGCGCAGTGGATGATGAACAACGACTTTGAGCCGGTGGCCGGACGGAAGTTCCAATTCCGCGCCGACCCGATGCCCAATTGGAACGGGATCGTGGACTGCGAGGTGCTGGTCGTCGAACCGCTGAAGCAACTCTCGTACAACTGGGGCACGGGAGGAGCCGAGAGCGGCCTGCAATGGGTTGTGCTTTGGACGCTGACTCCCACCGAGGCGGGAACGCACGTTCGGATGGAACAGTCCGGCTTTGGTCCTGATCAGCAGGCAGCCTATCATGGCGCGAACTACGGTTGGCAGAAGTTCTTTGGCGGGTTGGAACGCGTGTTGGATCAAGCTACGGATTGAGCGCCACAAGGGAGGTAACAATGGAATCTGCGTCTAAACGTTTCGATGCGAAGATCAGTGCGCTGGCGGATTGGCGAGGGAAGACGCTCGCGCAATTGCGCAGGATCGTTCATGAGGCCGATCCGGAGATCGTCGAAGAGTGGAAGTGGATGACGGAAAACCGGCCAGGGACGCCGACCTTCGAGCGTGCGGGGATTATCTGCACGGGAGAGGTGTACAAAGACGTCGTGAAGACGACGTTTGCTCAGGGCGCCGCGCTCGACGACCCGGCCGGCCTGTTCAACTCCAGCCTGGAGGGGAACGTTCGGCGCGCGATTGATTTTCACGAAGGCGAAAAGATTAACGAACCGGCGCTGAAGAAGCTCGTTCGCGCTGCGGTGGCGCTCAATCTAGCCAAGGCGGAAAAGAAGACCACAGCGAAAGCGAAGCCTAAGGCTAAACCGGCGACAAGCAAGCGGAGCGCCTAGGTTCATCACAGTGTCGCGTTCCGAATGACATGGTCTCGTATACTAGAGCCTCATGTCTGCAAAACTTATCGCTCTCCTTATTGCGCTTATCAGCAGTGGCGGCTACACGATGGTTGTGTTGCTGATGGCCATTCAGTCAGCCTGCATTCCAGTTCCGTCCGAGGTCATCATGCCTCTCGCGGGCTATGCGCTGGCGCACACGCAGCTTCAGTTGATTCTGCTGGCGACGGTGGCATCGCTGGCCTCAAACCTCGGCTCCATCCCTGCGTATTGGGTCGGCGCGCGCGGCGGTCGCCCCATGGTGGAGCGCTATGGGCGCTACCTGCTGTTGAGCAAGCACGACCTCGACATGGCCGACAAGTTCTTCAACAAGTATGGTTCGATCACGGTGCTGGTGGGGCGCATGCTGCCGATCGTTCGCACCTTCATCGCGTTTCCTGCGGGAATTGCCAAGATGAACCAGGCGCGCTTCCACATCTACACCTTCATCGGTTCGTTCCCTTGGTGCTACGTTCTGGCCTACATTGGCATGCGGCTGGGCGCGAGCTGGAACAGCGATCCGCGCTTCAAGGCCTTTTTCGATCGCTTCCATCATGGAGTGGAGCTGGTGCTGGTGATCGGCGCAGCCTACTTCATCTGGACGCATTGGAAGAACCGCACAAAGCTGAACATCGACTAAGACAGCAGGTCCGTCAGGACAAAAGTTCAGAGATGGCCGCGTGAAGTTTCTGCGTGGTCTGCTCAGGCGTGCTGCCAGGATCGTACGGGATCGGTGCGCCAACGCGAACCGTGATGCGCCCTGAGCGGAACCAGCGTTTGCCGGTGCGCAGAACCTCGCCGAGGCCCACCAGCGCGACGGGAAGGACCTCCGCTTCCGCCTGCTGCGCGAGAAGCCCGATGCCTGAGCGGAAGGTCTGAAGCGTGCCGTCTTCGGAACGGTGCCCTTCGGGAAAGATGAGCACAGAATAGCCGCGATCAAGCGCGCGGCCGGCGTGCTCAAAGCTGCGACGAAAGCCGCCAAGTCGAGGCAGCGGGAAGACGTTGATCAGCACGGTAATCAGCCAGTACGCGATCGGCATCAGCGCGTTGAGGAAGGCGTTGTCCGCGCCGCGGCCGCCGCGGAAGGCCAGCAGCATCTCCCCGGACATGGCGACAGCGACGCGGCAACGGAGATTTGGTGGAAGGCCGTACAGGATCAGTGGGACGTCGTACGCCGTGATGTGGTTGGCGATGATGAGCAGCGGTGGATGGGCTGGTGGGGATGGACGGCGCTCAATATGTGGATCAGCGAGCAGCCAGACCAGCGGCCGCATGAGGAGCTCCTGAAAGATCATGCGCAGTGCATTCACAGGAGCCGCCCAGGGCCAACGGGGATAGCGCTGCGCAAGCGCGTTGACGGGAGGGTGAGGTGGAAGTGGAAGTGGAGATGTTGGTGGCTGGGTCGCTGCCCGAGACAAAGGCTCAGGTGCGATCGGGCCGGTTCGGGACGCGGACTGGACTTGTGACTCGGGCGTTGGAGTGCCGACCAGCGCGCGCAGGTCGCCGAGCGTGGTCGCCTGAGCGATCTGCTCATCCGCGAGGTCGAGGCCAAAGCGCTGCTCGAGCATCGATTGCAACTGCACGCGGCCGAGGCTGTCGAGGTGAAGGTCTTCGCTGAGCCGCGCGCTGTCGTCGACGTTTGCAGGCGACTCGCCGGTGACGGTAGCGATCATTTGCAGCAAAATGTCGCCGCGGTCCGAGGCAGGATGCGCAGCCGAGCCAGCGAGTTGTTCGCATGCCCACTCCGCCACCACTCTCCGCAGCAGCTTGCCCGTCGAAGTGAAGGGGAAGCTCGGCTCCGGCCAGCGGAGGATGCGACGAATCTGCTGGAAGTCTGCGAGAGACTGGTTTGCTTGACGAAGGAGTTCGCGAAGACGTGCGTCATCTCCATCGGCGAGCAGAACCGCGACCGGCTCTGGTCCGTTGATGCCTGCGCAACCGACGACTGCGACCGCTCGAACTCCCGGTTGCTTGGAGAGCGCGGCTTCGAGGTCAGCAGGATAGAGGTTGAGTCCCGCCGCGGTGACGATGACGTCGCCGCGTCGGCCCGAGAAGCGCAGCTCGCCAGAGGCATCCTGTGTCGCGAGGTCGCCTGTCGCGAGCCACTCGGATGAACGCGGCTGCATCGCGCCGTTGGTCCAGGTAGAGCCGGAGACAACGTCGCCGCGGACCATGATTTCGCCTTCGGGGCTGATGCGGACCTCGCGGCCGGGAAGCGGCTTGCCGAGCGTCCCACGGCCCACGTGGAAGGGGTGGTTGAGCGTGACGAGTGCGGCGGTCTCGGTCATCCCGTAACCCTGGATCACCGCGTAGCCAAGCCGTCCCCAGAAGAGCTCGAGTTCCGAAGGGAGCGTTGCGCCGCCGGAGATAAGCGCCCAGAACTTCCAGCCCGTGAGTCGATGGATGCGCCGGAAGTGCAGCATGCGCTTATAGACCGGCCAGCCTTCCGAGGCATCGAGCTCGGCTTGCAGCTCGGGGAAGAGCATCTGCAGGTGCGAGCGAAGAAGTTCCAGCGAGCGTGGGACTGCAACGAGAACTGAGATGCGGTTGATGCGGATGCGATCGAGCATGCGCGCCGGCTCGAGATTGGTTTCGAAGTGGACCTCGGCGGCCAGCAGCGGCGGTGTCCAAAGGCCCATGAACTGCCCGAAGACATGGCTGAGCGGCAGGCTATGGAGGAAGCGCAGTGGATGGACGACGCGCTCGTAGCGCAGGTATTTCTGCATCTCGCGCTCGATTGGATCGAGGCTGGCCAGCACGTTGCGGTTGGTGTGGACAATGCCCTTGGGATTTCCGGTGGTGCCCGAGGTGAAGACGATCTGGAAGGGTGCATCGAGGTTTACGGCTGGATCGATCGTGAAGAGCGGCTCGGACGGCAGGTTGGCAGCGAGGTTGTCCAACGAAAGATGGAGGACATTTGCGGGTATGGAAACGAGACGCGCGGCATCTGCAAGAACCAGCTTCGGATTCACGTCTGCGATGACGCGGTTGGCGAAGTCCGGAGAGCCGGCGGCGTCGAGAGGCACGGCCAGGACGCCGCGCAGCAGGCAGCCAAAGAAGGCGCCGACCCACTCGGCGGAGTTTTCTCCCCAGAGAACTACCCTCTCGCCGGGGGCAATGTTGCGGCGGGCGAGCTCGGCGGAAAAGCGGCCAGCGAGGTTGGCCAGCTCCGTGTACGTTGTCGCGTGACGGCGGACGCCGCGATAGCGCACGGTTGCGATCTGGCCGCCATTGCGGCGTAGATCATCGACCAGACTCGCCAAATGAGGGCGCACGCTGAAGCCTCCTTCAAGTGAGATGATTAGAGCAGATATGCGGGGTACGTCAGGCTATTTGCAAGGCGGTTTGGCAAAGAGCGATACTGATGTGTCCGCTTTACTCTACGGAAATTTGGTTTATAGGAAGGGTACGTATCGCAATGTCTACACCCAACGCCGCGTCTCCGGACGCAGCGAGCATCAAGCCAGCAACAGGAAAACTTGGAATTATGATTCCCGGAATGGGCGCGGTGGCTACCACGCTGATCGCCGGAGTGGAGGCAGTTCGCAGAGGATTTGCCAAGCCGTTCGGATCGACCACGCAGATGGCAACGATTCGGCTGGGGAAGCGCACCGAGGATCGCACACCACTGATTAAGGATTGGGCTCCCATCGCACAGCTCGACGACCTGGTCTTCACCGGCTGGGACATCTTCGGCGGCAATCTGTACGACGCTGCGAAGACCGCCGGCGTGCTCGACCGCGACCAACTCGAAAGCATGAAGGAGTTTCTGCAGAGCATCGAGCCGATGCCCGCGGCGTTCGATCAGCGCTGGGTGAAGCGCCTAACGCCTAAGGTTCAAAAGGTTGGCAAGAACAAGTGCGATCTCGCCAGCCAGATCCGCAACGATATCGCGGAGTTCAAGACCAAGACCGACCGCCAGGTGATGATCTGGTGCGGGTCCACCGAGATCTACATTGAACCGAAGCCCGTGCACCAGACGCTGGAGGCGTTTGAGAAGGGTCTGGTCGAGGATGATCCGGACATCTCGCCGTCCATGCTGTACGCGTGGGCCGCATTGAAGGAAGGGATTCCATTTGCCAACGGAGCGCCCAATCTGACCGTGGATATTCCCGCGCTGCAGGAGCTCTCCAAGAAGATGAACGCGCCGATCTGCGGCAAAGACTTCAAGACCGGCCAGACCTTCATCAAGACGGTGCTTGCGCCGGGCTTCAAGGCGCGGCAACTCGGTGTCAGCGGCTGGTATTCCACCAACATCCTCGGCAACCGGGACGGCGAGGTGCTGGACGATCCGGACAACTTCAAGACCAAGGAAGTCTCGAAGCTCGGCGTGCTCGAGCATATCTTCCAGCCCGAAAAAAACCACGACCTGTACGGCGATCTCTACCACAAGGTGCGGATCAACTACTATCCGCCGCGCGGCGATAACAAAGAGGGCTGGGACAACATCGACATCTTTGGGTGGCTCGGCTATCCGATGCAGATCAAGGTCGATTTCCTTTGCCGCGACTCAATTCTGGCAGCTCCGTTGGCGCTCGATCTCTGCCTGTTCATGGACCTTGCGGCGCGCACCCCGGCGCTGCGTGGGCTGGGTATCCAGGAGTGGCTGAGCTTCTACTTCAAGGACCCGGATAGCGCTCCGGGCGTGTATCCGGAGCATGATCTGTTCATCCAGCAGATGAAGCTGAAGAACACGCTGCGCCACATTATGGGTGAGGACCTGATCACGCATCTTGGGCTGGAGTATTACGGCGAGTAACTTTGTTCGATCGTATGGAAGCCCTGCAACGCGTTGTGTTGCAGGGCTTCTTTGTGTGCGAGCTTGGTGGAGAGGCAATCGAGGCAGCCGATGGTGAGTGGGACAGATCTTCAGCGGCAGACGTTGCAGCTCTACGGCGAGCTGATGGCCCGGCGACCGCGCTGGGCGGGCGCGCTGGTGTTTTCTTCCGGAGCCGGCGTCGCGGCGACCGGGCTTCCAGCCGCAGTGAGCATTGCCGGCGGAACGTCGCTGTTGCTCGACTCGGACGCGGCGGGCGTGAAGGCAGTCTTCCGTCAGGGTGGAGTGGACTTTGTCGTGAACACGCTGGATGAAGCGCTGCGGGTGCTGAAGAATGAGATTCGTAAACATCGTCCGCTGAGCGTTGCGTTGGAGGGGCCGGTGGAACCAGCGCTTGCAGAGATGCAGGAGCGGGGCGTGCTGCCGGATCTGCAGGTGCGGTGGGACGGGGTCGACTACTCGTGTGCTGAGCAGTTGCAGTTGGTGGGGATGGAGTCGAGCCCCAAATTGGCGGCATGGTTGCGCGAGCGCAAGTGGACCGACGCTGCGATCGAGCGTGCGACGGCGATGGAGTTGCGGGAGCTCGATGCCAGCCTTTTGGCGCAACTCCCCGAGGACGACGCCGTGCGGCGCGCGTGGGTGCAGCGGATCGCGCACTATCAGCGGCCGGTGGCAGGGGGCGCGCGCGTGGTTTGGCTGACCGAGGCCGAACGCGAGGCGTTGTGATCGGCAGCGCTTAGTCCTGAATAACGATGAGGATCTCCGGCCAGAGGCCTTTCACGCCGCCCGGCGTCTTCGAGGAAACAGGGAGCACGCGGTCGACGTCGTGAGCTTTGCGCAGCGCCGCAAGCGATTTGGCAAGCTGGTTCCCGCCAAGGCGATCGGACTTGGTCCCAACCACCAGATAAGGTCGCTGCATGGAACGCAGTGCATTGATGAGCAGGGAATCGCTCTCCTGCGGCGGAATGTTTGTGTCCACCAGGCAAATGCAAAGTGCGAGCTGTTCGCGCTCTGCCAGATACGGCTCAATGAACTTCGGCCACTCGGCGGAGATGGACTTCGAGATCTTGGCGTAGCCGTAACCGGGTAAATCGGCGAAGATGAGCGACGGGCGCGCGGCGAATTTGGTCTCGGTGCCCTCGTGAAGCGCGAAAAAGTTAATGGCGCGGGTGCGTCCCGGAGTCGAGGAGACCTTGGCCTCCTTGGATCCGAGCAGGGTGTTGATCAGCGAAGATTTTCCGACGTTGGACCGGCCCAAGAAGGCGACCTCCGGCGCGTCGTAGGTGCGGGAGGCGTCGGGAAAGTGGTCGGCGCTTGTGGCGGAGAGTAGAAAACGGGGGATGAAGCGCATGATCTGAGCTTACCGCCTGGGAACGATGTGTGCGCAAAGTCACCTGAAGCCGGAACCAAGCTGCGGTACCATAGCTTCGAATCCGCTATTTGCGCGAAAGAGAAACGGCGCATCGCTGAGGAGGATTCTTGCGCGGTTTAGGTACGTCCCAGAGTGCGGGCGATGGACGTGGCAGCGAGCTGATGGCGGCGCTGGGCGTCGTGGTGGGCGCATCAATGCTGGTGGGCATCGGCGTCGCGCTGCTGGGAATGCTGTTGGCATTCGCAACTGCCCGCGCGGAC
This sequence comes from Acidobacteriaceae bacterium, assembly GCA_049578265.1. GTDB lineage: Bacteria > Acidobacteriota > Terriglobia > Terriglobales > Acidobacteriaceae > Granulicella. Next base: position 54,549 of record JBAULP010000148.1, on the reverse strand, counting down.
GCCCAGACGATCGCCCACACGGCTGCCCAGACGGCCGCTCCCTCGGTCGCATTACCCCTCCTTCCGAGCAGCGTCGCGTTTGATGCGGCCGGCAATCTGTACTTCTCCGACACCAACCGGCAGGTTGTGTACGAGTCTTCATTGGCGGGCGCGCTCAGCGTGGTCGCTGGAACCGGTGTGCAGGGATTCAGCGGCGATGGCGGACCCGCGACAGGAGCGGAGCTTAACTCACCGCAAGGGGTCGCGGTCGGGGCGGACGGCACGCTTTATATTGCGGACACAGAAAATCAACGAATCCGCGCGGTGAGCGGCGGTGTAATCTCTACCTTCGCAGGGACTGGCGCGACCGGATTTGCCGGAGATGGTGGCGCCGCTGCGAGTGCGCTTTTGCGCGGGCCGACCGCGCTCGCCCTCGACGCGGGTGGAGCTTTATTGGTCTGTGACACCGGGAATCAACGCGTGCGGAGAATCAGTGCAGGCACCATTCAAACGATTGCGGGGAATGGAACGCAAGGATTCGCAGGCGACGGCGGCCAGGCCGCGCAGGCCGAGCTGGACACGCCGATGGGCATCGCCGTGCGCGCGGATGGAAGCATCTTCGTGGCCGACACGCACAACGCCCGCATCCGAATCATCGCCGCCAACGAAACCATCAGCACCTTCGCAGGCACAGGCGTGGCAGGTTACGCAGGCGATGGCGGACCAGCAACCTCAGCCGAGCTGGCCGCGCCACGCGGAGTGGTCATAACCAGCGCTGGCACGGTCCTCTTCGCGGATTCGAACAACCAGCGCATACGCATGGTCGACGCGAACGGCATCATCACAACGATCGCTGGCAGTGGAGTTCAAGGCGCGACCACCGACGGAGCTACTTCGACGATCGTTGCGATGAACTCGCCGCGCGGAGTGACTGTATCGGGATTTGGCGCGCCTGTGTACGCGGACGCGCTGAGCAGCCTGGTGCGCGAGAGCGTCGCCAACGGAAGCGTCTATGTTCCGGCGGGATTGGCGCCCACGCGAACATCGGCGGTGAAGCTGAGCGTAGGCTCGAGCAGCGGCCAGACGACCGCAACCGCGACGGTGACCGGAGCTGCGGGCAACCCCCAAGGCGTGGTCGAGTTGCTCGACGGTTCCACGCTGCTGACGCAAGCGACGCTGGCGGAGGGAACTGCGACATTCCCTCCGCAAACGTTGTCAGCGGGGACGCATGTACTTAGCGCGGCGTATCTGGGCGACGGAGTGAATCCGGCGGCCTCCAGCGCATCGTCGAACGTTAGCATCGGCACCGCCGTCGTAACAGCAACTGCGAACTCGGTAAGCGTGTCCTACGGGCAAGCGATTCCCATGTTGACTGGCTCGCTAAGCGGGGTGCAGCCAGGCGACACATCAAATGTTTGGCCGGTCTTCACCACAACGGCAACTCTGATGTCGACAGTGGGAAGCTACCCAATCGCCGCGACCTTGAGTGGACCAGCGAGCTCAAAATATACGTTGGTGATGAGCGCGAGCTCCGGATCGTTACAAATCGTTGCAGCAGCCACTCTTACCGCGGAGCAGCCGCTGACGCAGGGTTCCTACACAGGACTGCCGCTGTTCCTCAACGCGGACGTGAGTTCAACGACGCAGGGTACGCCAACCGGGACCGTGACGTTTCTGGACAATGGCACAGTCGTAACCTCGGCGCCATTGGTGAATGGCCTCGCCGCTGGCGTATACCTTTCTCCGGGGCTGGGCTCGCACGCCATCGTCGCGAGCTACAGCGGGGACACGAACTTTCAGGCAAGTCAGTCTCAGGCGCAAACGACCGCGGTAGGTGCTATGCCGGATTTCACCATGACCTCGTCCGGTAGCACGACACAGACCGTGGCAGCGGGTGGAGTGGCGGCGTACACCATGACGGTGGGAGCCCAATCCGGCGCATTCACAGGCGTGGTAGATATGAGTGCAAGCGGGCTTCCCGCCGGTGCGACGGCGACCTTCTCGCCGCCGCAAGTCGTTCCAGGAACGTCCTCAACCACGGTAACGATGAGCGTGCAGACGAGCGCAGCGGTCACTGCGACGGCACAAGCTGCATGGGCGAGCGGAGCCTTGGCCTGCATGGTCTGTCCGCTGATGATGTGGGGTTGGCGCAGGCGGAAGGTGTGGATCGCGGCGCGCCTCTGCGCTGCGATGGTTACCACGGCCGCGATCCTCGCGCTTTCTGGCTGCGCCGCCAGAACCATCTCCGAGTCAACGCTCGGAGGGCAAAGTTACACGGTAACGGTGACAGGCACATCGACCAACCTGGCCGGCGCTATCGTCAGCCACTCGATGCAGGTGACGCTGATCGTGGAGTAACCTGCAAGCGCCCGGTCTCTCGTTTCCACGAGATGAAATGCTCCGAGCAGCGCGGCGACTGCAATTGTGCATCTATTGCAATGAGACGCCCTTATGCGCCCGCTGCTCTCCAGCAATCGAGAGCAGCGGGGAGACCTCGAGCGCGTTAGCCCATTGTCTTGAAACGAGAACTATGCCGCGTACGTTGCTGCCTGGAAAGCCTTATCCGTTAGGTGCTACACCCAATGCGCTGGGAACCAACTTTGCTCTCTACTCCGAGTTCGCGACTGCAGTGCAGCTCTGCCTGTTTGACGAATCGGGGAAGCAAATCGATTGCGTGGAACTGACCGACCAGACCGCGTTTGTCTGGCACGGACTTGTGCGCGGAATTCAGCCGGGGCAGCGGTACGGCTATCGTGTGGACGGACCATGGGAGCCGGAAAAAGGATTACGCTTCAACAAAAACAAGCTCCTGGTGGATCCCTACGCCAAGGCGATCGCGGGTGAGGTCGACCACAAGGGTCCGATCATGCCGTACGACGTGAAATCCGGTGACGACCTGAAGATGTGCGGCACCGACGACGCGGACTATGTGCCAAAGAGCGTCGTAGTGCATCGGCACTTCGACTGGGGCGACGATTGCCCTCCCGAGACGCCGATTTCAGATTCGATCATCTACGAGATGCATGTGCGCGGCTTCTCGATGAGAAACCCCGACGTACCCGAGAACCTGCGTGGTACCTATGCTGGACTCGCACACGATACGAGCATCGCGTATCTGAAGAAGTTGGGCGTCACGGCTGTGGAGCTCTTACCGGTGCACCACTTCATCGACGAAGGGCACCTGCTGGATAAGGGGCTGCGTGACTACTGGGGCTACAACACCCTCGGATACTTCGCGCCGATGTCGCGCTACAGCTCCAGCGGAGATGACGGGCAACAGGTCACCGAGTTCAAACAGATGGTGAAGCGGCTGCACGCCGAAGGGCTCGAGGTCATTCTTGACGTGGTGTACAACCACACCTGCGAAGGCAATGAGAAGGGCCCCATGCTCTCTCTAAAGGGCGTCGATAATACGACCTACTACCGCACCGTGGCCGATGATCCGCGCTACTACGTGGACTACACCGGCACAGGGAACACGCTGAATGTCTACAACCCGCAGACGTTGAAGCTGATCATGGACAGCCTTCGATACTGGGTCTCGGAGATGCATGTTGACGGCTTCCGGTTCGACCTCGCGTCAACGCTTGCTCGCGAACTTCATGATGTGAACAAGCTCGGCGCCTTCTTCGATACCATTCATCAGGATCCCACGCTCGCCGACGTCAAGCTTATCGCCGAGCCCTGGGATATCGGCGAGGGTGGCTACCAGGTTGGAAACTTCCCCGTACTGTGGGCTGAGTGGAATGGGAAGTACCGCGACACCGTGCGACGCTTCTGGAAGGGCGATGGCGGACAGTTATCCGATTTTGCGTACCGGCTTACCGGATCGAGCGATCTGTACAAGAGCGATGGGCGCAAGCCTTCGGCTTCGATCAACTTTGTCACAGCGCATGACGGATTCACCCTTTGCGACCTCGTGAGTTACAACGAGAAGCACAACGAGGCCAACCAGGACGACAACAAAGATGGTTCTGACAATAACGACAGTTGGAATATGGGCGCCGAAGGCCCAACAGATGATCCGAAGATCAACGAGCTGAGAGAACGGCAGACGCGAAATTTCCTGGCAACGTTGATGCTCAGCCAAGGAGTGCCGATGCTGTCCGGCGGCGACGAGTTCGCGCGTTCGCAGTGCGGAAACAACAACTGCTACTGCCAGGACAATGCGCTGACCTGGTACGACTGGAAGCTGGATGAACCGCGCAAGCGTCTGCTGGAATTCACTTCACGTTTGATTAAGCTGCGCCGCGATCATCCGAATCTGCATCGGCGGCGTTTCTTCCAGGACCGCGTCATTCGCGGATCGGTCGTTCGAGATATCGCGTGGTACGGGACGGATGGCAATGAAATCTCCGACGACGCGTGGGCCGAAGCCTGGAACAAATCCATCGGCCTATTGCTGAATGGGCAGACCCTGCAGGTGATGGACGATGAGGGCCATCCCGTTGTGGATGACAGCTTCCTGATCCTGGTGAACGCTGCTGAGGAAGGCGTTGAATATTTGCTGCCCGCGCCGCCAGATGGAAATCCGTGGAGGCAGGTGTTAGATACCGAGAATATCGAGGATCCCTTCTACGACACGGAGGTTGCGGACAAGGCGATCCTAGGCGGCCGTTCGATTCGCATCTACTCGGATTGCACGGAAGAGGGAGCGAAGTCGCCCGTGCGGCGGAAGCTCGCGCACACCCTGTAACTGCAGCAGAAGGAGATCGGATCCTGGAGCCCTTGAGTCGCTGGGAAGCGCGGTAGCATCTAGACACGTATGGCTTCAAAAGCGACTCAAGGAGGAGAACGGCCGGCGGGAAGGTTTTCGCACGCTTGGAGAGCGCTGAAGCATCGCAACTTCAAGCTGTTCGTAACAGGTCAAAGCATCTCGCTCATCGGCACCTGGATGACGCGGCTGGCGACAAGCTGGCTGGTCTACAGGCTGACAGGATCAGCGCTTCTGCTTGGTGTCGTGGGATTTTCCGGGCAGATCTTCACCTTTCTTCTAGCGCCGTTTGCCGGTGTATGGGTCGAACGGCTCGATCGGCGCAAGCTGCTGGTGTGGACGCAAGCCCTGGCAGCGCTGCAATCACTGGCGATGGCCGGACTGACCCTCGCAGGCATGATAACGATTCACGAGATCATCGCCCTCGCGGCGATGCAGGGACTGATTAACGCCTTCGACATGCCCGGACGGCAGGCGTTCCTCGTGCAGATGGTGGAGGACAAGCAGGATCTCGGCAATGCCATTGCGCTCAACTCATCCATCGTAAATCTTGCAAGGTTGATTGGCCCCGCGCTGGCCGGCTTGGTCATCGCGTGGGTTGGCGAGGGCTATTGTTTTCTGATTGACGGCATCAGTTATCTAGCGGTGATTGTGTCGCTGCTCATGATGCATGTGCGGCCGCTCGGAGTGCGCCGCGTGGCGGCTTCCATGCTCGTACAGATGAAAGAGGGATGGTCCTTCGTCAGCACGTTCAAGCCCATCCGCACCATCCTTCTGCTGTTCGCGGTGATCAGCCTGATGGGTATGCCCTTCATGGTGCTCCTGCCAATCTTCGCAGGCAAGGTGCTGCATGGCGGCCCGCATACGCTGGGTTTCCTGACAGGCGCCTCGGGTGTGGGAGCTCTGATTGCAGCGCTTTCATTGGCGATGCGCAAGAGCGTCCGCGGACTCACGACCATGATTCAGGTTGCCGCAGCCATGTTTGGCGGAGGGTTAATCCTCTTCGGCTTCTCCCACGTGCTCTGGCTTTCGATGCTGCTGATGGCCGTCGTAGGCTTTGGCATGATGCAGGGATTGGCGTCCAGCAATACGATCGTCCAAACCCTCGTCCCAGAGGACAAGCGTGGACGCGTGATGAGCTATTACACGATGGCTTTTGTTGGGATGGCGCCGTTCGGGAGTCTGCTCGCCGGAACGCTGGCGCATCACTTCGGAGCGCCGCACACGGTGATGATGACGGGGTCGGTCTGTGTGCTCGGCTCGCTCTGGTTCACGACGCAGTTACCCGGAATGCGCGCCGTGATGCGGCCGATCTATCAGGAGATGGGCATACTCCCAGGGCCGGAAGCTCCTGCAATGGAAGACCACGCCGGCGCTTAAAATTGACTACGATCCGCTCACTCCGTTGCCCGTCAAAAGGTCCGCGAACAGTTGATGGCCTCGATGGCTGGCGAGTGCGAGAGCGCTGTCCTGTTTGTTGTTGCAAGCATTCAGATCGCAACCTTTTTCGATCAGCAGTCGTCCGATGCCGACATGGCCTTCCACGGCTGCAAGCATTAGAAGCGTCCAGCCATTTTGATTCGCCAGGTTAGGATCGAGACCGGCTTCGAGCGCTGCGCGCAGGCCCGGTTCATCCCCTCGCTTGATCAGGTTTTGTGCGCCGCGATACGTCATAGGTTCACTCCGCCAGGTGCTTTGGTCTTTCACCAAAGTGCTCGCCAAAGTAGAAGCGCTCGACGAGCATGCAAAGAATATGTTCGAGCGCGAGGTGAGACTCCTGGATATTCATCGTCGTATCCGAAGGGATGATGACGTTGATCTCCGAGAGTTCCTTCATCGCGCCGCCGCTATTTCCGGTGTAGGAGACCGTGCGCAACCCAAGGGTTCGCGCCAGCTTCAGCGCCTTCACGCAGTTCTTCGAGTTGCCCGAGGTCGAGATCGCGAGCAGCACGTCGCCCGGCTGACCCAACGCTTCAACCTGTCGTTCGAAGATGTGCTCAAAGGAGTGGTCGTTGCCGATGGCGGTGAGAATGCTCGAGTCCGTGGTCAGGGCGATGGCGCGAAGTGCGGGGCGGTCGATGGTAAGGCGCGCGACGAACTCCGCGACCAGATGCTGGGCGTCGGCAGCGGAGCCGCCATTCCCGCACACCAGCAGCTTGTGGCCGGCCTTCATCGCATCGGCGGTAAGCCGCGCAGCCGCAACGACGGCATCGTGAATCGTCTCATCGCGAAGGACACGCGTCATGGTGGCGATGGATTGGGCGAGTTGGCGTTTGACCAGATCAGTCACGAGCGACCTCCCATATTGTTGTGATGCCGATCGCCGGGATCAGCATGCGTGAAAAACAATACATCAAGCGGCAGGCTTCTAGCGCATGTAGGCGTCGTCTCCGGACAGCCAGTCTTGGCGGGGCGGAGCGAAAAAGTCGAAGTTGACCGTATCTTCCAGCGCCTCGGCAGAGTGCGGAACGTTGCCGGGCAGCACAAGGATCTCTCCTTCACGGACAATCTTCTCGACCGTCGAACCTTCTTCGCCGATCACAAAGCGCAGAGCGCCCTTCGTCAGATACGAAATCTGCTCATTGTGATGCTGGTGGCGGGGGACAACGCAGCCCTTCTTCAGCTCAATGCGAGCGACCATGGCTTGCGAACCAGTGACGAACTGGCGGCTTAGCAGGGGATTGAGCTGCTCTGCGGGAACATCGGACCAACGGGTGTGAATCAATTCTTCGTACATGCCAAAAGAGTATCGCAATCGCGCAAGAGACACATCTTCGAGCGCGAGCCGATGTTGTAAAGTAGAGGCAACTGAACACAAACCGCGCCGTTGCGGACACGTTGGCTGACCGCAGTCGGGCTCATACTCCTACGCCGCGCCGGTGCGCCGGCCAGGCTCCGTAGTACCGATTCGTTCCGAGATGCAACGAGGTTGATGGATTCATGGGCTGGACGCTGAAACTGCACCCCTTCAAATCACTCACGACAGGACAGACAGGGACGCGGCGCGCCGCGCGATGGATTCTGGGCGTGCTGCTGTGTTGTGGTTTGGCTGCAGGAATCGCGGTAGCCCAGGCGCCCGCATCAAGCCAGGCAGAGAGAATTGCGGCGTTGGAAAAAAGCGCATCGCAGAATGCTGCGACGATCGCCAAGGCGCAAAGTGCCGGTGACAACGCATGGATGCTCACCAGCGCCGCACTCGTCCTGATGATGAGCGGTCCGGGACTGGCGCTCTTCTACGGCGGCCTGGTGCGCAAGAAGAACATCCTCGGCACCATGATGCAGACCTTCGCCATGATGTCGGTGATCACCGTGCTGTGGGCGCTGGTGACATATTCCCTGGCGTTCGGCACCGGGAACGCGTTCATCGGCGGCCTGCACAATGTATTTCTGCGCGGCGTTGGACTCGCGCCAGACCCCTCCTATGCGCCGACGATCCCGCTGCAGACCTACATGGTCTTTCAGCTCATGTTTGCGATCATCACCCCTGCGCTCATCACAGGTGCATTCGCGGAGCGCATGAAGTTCTCCGCCATGCTCGTCTTCATGGTGCTGTGGGCGATCATCGTCTATTCGCCGATGGCGCACATGGTATGGGGAGTGGGCGGCCTGCTGAACGCCGCCTCCACGGGAGCGGGTGGACTTGCCGGACGGTTTCCCTGCCTGGACTTTGCGGGCGGAACGGTGGTGCATGTCACCTCCGGCGTCAGCGCGCTGGTCACGGCAATCTACCTCGGCAAGCGGCTCGGCTTCCCGCAGAAAGCATTCATGCCGCACTCCGTGGTGCTGAGCTTTATCGGAGCCTGCATGTTGTGGGTGGGTTGGTTCGGCTTCAATGCTGGTTCGGCGCTGGCTGCCAGTGGACTGGCAACCTCTGCATTCGTCGCCACGCAGTTTGGCGCAGCAGCGGGCGTCATTAGCTGGTCGGCGGCGGAGTGGCTCCGCAACGGTAAGCCTTCCGCGCTGGGAGCCATCTCAGGTGCAGTTGCCGGCCTGGTGGCGATTACGCCCGCGTCGGGCTTCGTCACCCCCATCAGCGCGCTATGGATTGGTCTGATCGCCGGGGCCTTCTGCTTCTTTATGGTGGTGAAGGTAAAGATCATCTTTGGCTACGACGATTCGCTCGACGCGTTCGGTGTTCATGGAGCGGGTGGTACGCTGGGCGCTATCCTCACCGGATTCTTTGCGACTTCCGGCGTAAATCCGATCTTTGGAGCAGGCAAGGCGACCGGCTTTTTTGAGGGCAATCACAGGCAGGTGTTCAACCAATTGACCGGTGTAGCGATTGCCTGGACGATTTCCATCGTTGGGACCCTGATAATTCTGTTTGTAGTTGATAAGCTGATTGGCCTGCGCGTATGTGAAGATGACGAGCGCGCAGGACTCGACCTGTCGCAGCATGGCGAAGAGGGCTATGACTGGGAGGGCGGTTAAGTTGCGAGCAATGCAGGAAGGAACGAGAGGCAGAGATGCAAAAGATTGAAGCAGTCATTCAGCCGTCCAAGCTGGATGCCGTAAAGGATGCATTGGTTGAGGCCGGTATCTCCGGAATCACAATCTTCGAGGCAAGAGGGCATGGCCGCCAGAAGGGACACACAGAGTTTTACCGGGGCCGCGAATATGCTGTCGACCTCTTGCCCAAGGTCAAGCTGGAACTAGTCGTTTCGGATGAGATGAAAGATAAGGCGATCGACGCGATCATCAGCGTAGCTCGCACGGGGCGAATCGGCGACGGAAAAATCTTCGTTTCCCGGATCGATGAAGCCATCAGGATACGCAACGACGAGCGCGGAGAGATCGCGCTGTAAGGGGTGCAGCGACGGACCGACGATCAGACAACGCGAAGGACGGCGGCAGCGGGGCCACTCCCATGCCGGGGGAAACGGCGCGCGGGCTGTATGAGCGGCAGATAGCGGAGATTCGCGACAACTTCGCATCCAGTGGAGATGGTCAGCGCGCTGCGGCGGACCGAGCCACGTTGGTCGACGGCCTCGTACTGCGTTTCTGGGCAGACGAAGTCGCAACGCAGCCCAAGCTCGCTAAGGGTGTTGCCGTCTGCGCTATCGGTGGATTCGGACGCGCGCAGCTCTTTCCGCACTCCGACGTCGACCTGCTCTTCTGCGTTGAAAAGGGAATGGAGAAGCTCACCAAGGATCCGATCCGCAGGGTCTCCCAGTCGCTATGGGACTGCGGATTGCAGGTTTCCCTGATGACCCGAGCGCCAGGAGACTGCGAGCGCCTGGATGCGAGTAATCCGGAGTTTGCGCTGTCGCTGCTGGATCTGCGCAGGATCGGCGGAGACGAGACGCTGTTCACGAAGCTCGTGGAAAAATGCCTCGGCAAACTTCGCTCGCGTGACGGCAAGGCGATTGGAGTTGCGCTGGAGGAACTCACCAGCGAGCGCCATGCAAAATTCGGCGATACCCTCTTCCATCTGGAGCCCAACATCAAAGACTGTCCCGGAGGTCTGCGCGACGCAAACGTCTGTCAGTGGCTCCAGGATCTAAGTACAACTGCTCGGCCAGCGTCCTCCGACCAGGCAGCAACCAGTCCGAGCAGCGATGAGTTCCATGATGCAGTCGCGTTTCTGGCAGCGGTGCGCTGCTTCCTTCACTACCGTCATGAGCGCGACGACAACGTACTGGATTGGCAGGCACAAGACGCGGCAGCTCAGCAGCGGATCGGATTGAGTCGCGCCCCGCGCGGCAGCGTGGATGCGGCGTACTGGATGCGGGCTTACTTCCGGCATGCGCGAGTGATCGAGAAGTGCCTGCTGCGCGAAGCCGAGAGCGCGGGACTGCAGGTGGAGTCTCCCACACCGGCGCGGCGCATCCGTGTGCCGGAGGATGCAGGCTTTCGCATCAAGTCTGGAGTGCTCGATTTGAAGGCGAGCTCGGGGAGCGGAGCCGATGTGGCTCACGAGCCGGAGACGGTGCTCGCTGCCTTCGCTGCGGTAGCAGAGAGCGGCGCACGGCTTTCGCAGACAAGCGAGGAGCGCATCGCGAACGCTATCCCTGTGCTCTCGTCCAATCTGGAGGAAGGTCCCGGTCTGTGGCGGCAGCTCTCCGCAATTCTCACCGGCCCGAACGCCGGGGACGCGTTGCGAGTGATGCATGCCCTGGGCCTGCTGGAGCTCATCCTTCCGGAGTTTCACGGTATCGACGCGCTGGTGATCCGCGATGCCTACCATCGCTATACGGTTGACGAGCATACCTTCGTTCTCGTCGACACCCTACACGGCCTGATTGCTGAGCCCAAGAAGGACGCGCGCAAAGAGGTCGAGGAGTGGCGCCTGAAGTTTGGCGTGATCCTCGGCGAGCTGCAAAATCCCGGCCTGCTCTATCTCGCCGCCCTGCTCCACGACACCGGAAAGGGAAGAGCCAGCGACAATCACGCTGCGGAGAGCGCCCGGCTCGCGCGCGGTGTGCTCGCGCGGCTCGAGATGGACTCCTACGACTCCGGGGTCGTCATGCGGCTCATCGAAACGCACCTGGAGATGTCCGCAGCCATGCGCCGAGACATCTTCGACGCAGAGACCGTGCGAATGTTCGTGGGCAAGGTCCAGACGCACGAGTCGCTGCGTATGTTGACGCTATTTACCTATGCGGATATCGCGGCCGTCCACCCCGACGCCCTCACCCCATGGAAAGCCGAAAACCTCTGGCGGTTGTACATTGCAACAGCCAATCAGCTTGACCGCAATGTCGACGAAGAGCGCGTGCACACCCGCGTCTCAGGCGGCGCGCTGGGCGGCTGGCGCAAGGACGAGAAGATCACCCGTGTCGTCGCGCTTGTGCCTGGACGCGAGGCCCAGATGGAGCAGTTCTTAGAGGGGTTTCCGGAACGATACGTGAGCACCCGCAGCGCAGAGACCATGCGCCAGCACTTTGAGATGACGCTGCATTTCGCCGAAGATCCTTTCCAGATGTTCTTCACGCACGGCGTCTCCCAGTCCGGCTCGGCAGTGAGCGAGATTACGCTCGTGACTCAGGATCGCCCTCGCCTGTTTGCCGGCATGGCCGCGGCTTTGGCCGCCTGGGGTATGAACGTCGTCACGGCGGACGCCTTCGCCAACCAGGCCGGAGTGGTCGTCGACACCTTCCGGTTCACCGACACATTCCGCACCTTGGAACTCAACGAGAGCGAGCGTGATCGGTTCCTGGCAAGTATGCGGGACCTGGTCGCCGGTCGCGCTTCCGTGGAGAAGCTGCTCAGCGGCCGCCGTCGCGCCAAGCGGAAGCCCCCCCGGGTCTTAGTTGAAACCCGAATCGAGTTCGACGAGACCGCCTCGTCCCATAGCACCCTGCTGCAGGTGATCGCCCAGGACATCCCTGGTCTCCTACGTGCGATTAGCGCCACCCTCAGTGAGCTGGGATTTAACGTCGAAGTGGCCCTTGTGGACACGGAGGGCGAGACGGCCATCGACGTCTTCTACCTCACAACAGACGGCAAAAGGCTGACCGCGAAGCAGGAGGGAGACCTGACCAACGCGCTAGTGGAAGCCATCGAAAACAACAGTCGCTGAGACGGGATTTGTGGGCATCTGATTCATATTCGGCCAAACTTTTTTCGATCCTATCCAACTGTGCTGTGAGCCGCTGCATCGTATCCCAGTAAGCTTTGAAGCGTTCTACCCGTGATAAGTTCACGCTCGTTGGTCAGCCCAAAAGGGATGAAAATCAGCGTGAATCGATTATCCCGATGAAACGAATAGAGTTTTGAGAACGTATACTGGGTATCATGAGTCAAACTTCCAACCACACAGCGGCGAGTGGCGGCCCCACGCAGGCCAGCCAGGCAAGTGACCGTTACCTTTTTGGCAACCTGGAAAGCTTCGGCAAGAATCGTCAGATGCTCGACGAGGTGAACTGGGGAAGCAGCCAGCCTGAGGGCGTTGTGCTGGCTTCACTCGACGCCGCAGTCAACTGGGTTCGGAAAAACTCGATCTGGCCGATGACCTTCGGGCTGGCCTGTTGCGCAATCGAAATGATGTCCATGGGTGGATCCAGGTATGACATCGCACGTTTTGGGGCCGAGGTGTTTAGACCCTCTCCGCGCCAGAGCGACTTGATGATTATCGCTGGCCGGGTTTCGCAGAAGATGGCTCCCGTCATTCGCAGGCTCTATGAGCAAATGCCCGAACCCAAGTGGGTAATTTCGATGGGTGCATGCGCCACATCCGGCGGCGTATTCAATAACTATGCGCTGCTGCAAGGTGTAAATCAGGTTATTCCGGTCGACGTCTATGTGCCAGGTTGTCCGCCTCGGCCGGAGCAGTTACTGTACGCCATCACGCTGTTGCAGGAGAAGATCCAGGCCAGCCGGGGAAGCATCCGGCAGACCCTGAACCTCGCCTGAATAGCGGATGGACGGAAGAAGCCGTGGCAGTCGGGACCTGTTACAGAAAGGGTTCATTCCGCATTCGGAGTGTTGAATCGGGATGAAGTTGCTGTAGCGTTATTGAGTGGATAAATGGGTGCTTCGCGCCATGCTGAAAGATTTATGTCAGCATGTTCAGGCATTCGCGGTACACTTTTCGGGAATGGTTATGGGGTATAGCTATCAGGCTAGCCGTCAGTAATAGCCATAGAAACATTGAACTTAGAAGGTTGACTTGGAGGATCGTCGAATGTCTTATCGCCCATTTCGCAATATCGGCCGGTTTGTCCTGGCTGCATGTGCGGTCAGTTTTGGAGTAGCAAGTTTGAGTGCGCAAACCACTCTTCCCAATGCTCCCAGTCCCTCGCGTGTCGACATTTTCACGGGATATTCGTACTACGGGCTGCATAGCGACATCCAGCCCTCGGGCGAGCAGTTCGGCTCCGTGAACGAAGGCGCGATGGGCAGCGGCGCCTACTACTTCAACAAGTATTTCGGCGGCGAGGTCAATTTGACCGCCAACCCCAACGGCAACGGTGATGGCTTCTACGGCTTTTACGCCGGTCCGATCTTCCGCCTGCCGCTCCAGAATTACACCCTCTTCGCCCACGGCCTGGTCGGCGGCGTGGATGGCGTTGGCCCCAACAACCCTGGCGGCGTAGGCTACAACCCCTACACCTGGGGCGTCGGCCTGATGGCCGGCGGCGGCATGGATTACGATCTGCCGTTCTTCAATCATCACCTCGGCCTCCGCTTGTTTGAGGCAGACTATCGCTACACCCACATCGACTTCGGTCCTGCCAACGCTTCGATCTACCTGCAAGGTGGTCGCGCGAATTTGGACGGCGCCGAGCTGAGCAGCGGTCTGCTGTTCCACTTCGGCAGCATCGTTCCTCCTCCGCCGGTCGCCTACGCCTGCGCTGTGACGGCTCCCACCGGGACAATCTATCCTGGTGATCCGGTCACCATCACGGGAACCGCAACCAACCTTCGCCCCAAGAAGAACGTGACCTACAAGTGGACCACCGATGGAGGTACCGTTTCGGGTGACTCCAACGTAGCCGCTGTCGACACCAAGACCCTCGCCGCCGGCACCTACACGGTGAAGGGCCACGTGGAGCAGGGGCCGAAGCCCGGCATGTTCGCCGACTGCACCACGCAGTTCACGGTTACCGCCTTCCAGCCGCCTACCATCTCCTGCTCAGCTAATCCGAGCACGGTGAATGCTGGCGATCCTTCGACCATCACCGCTGCAGGTGTGAGCCCGCAGAACCGTCCCCTGACCTACAGCTACAGCGCAACTGCCGGTTCCATCAGCGGCAACACCGCTTCAGCAAACCTGTCAACCGCTGGCGCTGCACCGGGTACAACCATAACGGTGACGTGTAATGTGGTCGACGACAAGGGACAGACAGCTTCGGCCCAGGCCACGGTCGGCATCAATGCTCCTCCGCCGGCTCCGGTCGTTACCAAGGCCCTGTGCAGCATCACCTTCGATAAGGACAAGCGCCGCCCGACGCGTGTGGACAATGAAGCCAAGGCTTGCCTTGACGACATCGCTCTCACCGCTCAGCGCGACACGACCTCCAAGCTCGCCATCGTTGGCAACTCCGAGCCAGTCAAGGTCTACGGTCGGAAGACGCACATGAAGGAAGAGCGTGCACAGCATATGACGGAGAAGCGCGCTTCAGAGCGTGCGGTCAACGAGAAGGAATACCTGGTGAAGGAGAAGGGTCTGGATGCATCGAGCATCTCGGTCTACACCGGCACCGCGGGTACCAACTCGGATGACACCACGCTGATTCCGGCTGGCGCAACGCTCGATATGACTGGCCTCACCCCTGTGGATGAGACCATGGTCAAGCCCATCCCCCGCAGGGCACTGGGTGAGCGTCATCACCACCATCATCACCACAAGATGGCAGACATGAAGTAAGTCTGCTTCCGTAACCACAGCGGCCGGCTGGGAGAGATCCCAACCGGCCGTTGCCGTTTGGGCTTCACTTCCGCCGACACGAAGCATCAGCTTTGGTTAGTCCCCGCAGCTTCTGGCATCTTTTGGGCCGTAGTTTGGGTTAACCTTATGGAATAGGAGTCCATTGTTGAAGAGTTTGAATTCCCCCCTGCGCAGTCTTGCAGTACTGATGTTGAGCTTGGCGTTGTTTGCCGTTCCGATGCATGCGGTGACGTGGTTTCCCCTGGGGCCATACGGCGGAGACGCGCGTTGTTTTGCTGCCGACCCCGGAAACTCAAAACATCTTTATCTGGGCACCGCCAACGGTTGGATCTACGAGTCGCAAAACGGTGGGGACAGTTGGGTCCGCTTGAGTCAGATCGCGAATCGCAATGATCTGATCATCGATCACATTTTGACTGACGCAAGGAACCCGCGCAGACTCGTCGTGGGCGCGTGGATCGTTGATCATCCCGACGGTGGACTGTTCATCAGTGAAGACGGCGGCAAGACATGGACCGGCGTCCCGCAGATGCGCGGACAATCCGTGCGCTCGCTGACCCGTTCCAAGTCCAATCCGGACACAATGGTTGCCGGAACGCTGCAGGGCGTCTACCGCAGCACCGACAACGGCCTTCACTGGAACCTGATCAGCCCGCCAGCCAGCACGGAGATCCATGAGGTCCAATCCGTCGCGATTGATCCGAAGAATCCCCAGGTGATCTATGCGGGCACCTGGCATCTCCCGTGGAAGACGACCGACGGCGGCGCACACTGGGAAAATATCAAGCGCGGCATCATCGAAGACTCCGACGTCTTTTCCATCCTTGTCGACCCAGTGCAGTCCCAGGTGGTCTACGCCAGCGCGTGTTCCGGTATCTACAAGAGCACAGATGCAGGACTGCAATTCAGAAAGGTCCAGGGAATTCCCTCTGAGGCGAGGCGCACGCGCAAGCTCGAGCAGGATGCCGAGCATCTCGACACGGTTTATGCAGGAACTACCGAGGGGCTCTACCGCACGCTCGATGGCGGCCATGCATGGAACCGGCTCACCTCGCCCGATATCATCATCAACGATGTCTACGTAGATCCGCATGACTCAGGCCATGTCCTGCTTGCAACCGAGCGTGGCGGCGTGCTCCGCAGCGAGGACTTTGCTGCCACCTTCCACGAATCGAACACCGGCTTTTCGTCGCGTCAGGTCGTCGCGTACGCGGCCGACCCCATTCACCCCGCAGTAGTTTACGCGGGCGTGGTCAATGACAAGGAAGATGGCGGCGTCTTCCAAAGCATCGATGGCGGCGCACATTGGAGGCAGGACAGCGTCGGCCTGGATGGACGAGACGTCTACAGCCTGGCCGCAACGCCGACAGGAACCTTGCTCGCTGGAACCACGCACGGAATCTTTCGCCTGCAGGGCGAGGTGTGGGTGAACTCCGGAGAGTGGCTCAGAAATACGGCTCGCGGCAGACGCATGTCTGAGCATCAGCGTGACGCAGGCCGCATCGCTGGGCAGCCTTTAATCGACGCGATCATCTATTCACTCGTTCCAGACGAGAGCTATATGACCTATGCCGGCACCTCGGAAGGGCTCCTCCGCAGCGATGACGACGGAATTGCCTGGGCGCCGCTGCCATCCCTGCACATGGGAGAGGTGCGTTTCTTTGCGGTGAATCAGAAGGTGCTTCTCGCCGCCGGTCTCAAGCGTATGTCGCTCTCGCAGAACGGCGGCGCCAGTTGGACGCCCGTCGCACTGCCAGCCGACCTCTCTCAGATCTCTGCGGTGGCCGTCGATGGTCACAAGAGCCTCTGGGTTGGCGGTCTAGAAGGCGTCTTCTACTCTTCCGACAACGGAATGAGCTGGAAGATGGTCCACAATCTTGAGACTCCGCAGGTCGATGGAATCTACTTCGATCGCACAGCGGACCGCATCCTGCTCACCACCTCCGACTCCACGATGGTCTTTGCCGTGCAGTTGCCGCAGCACACGGTTCGGTACTGGGATACCGGCTGGAAACTGCGCTTCGCCCGGCCAATCGGAGACCACCTCCTGGCCGCTACACTCTATGACGGCGTCGTCATCCAGCCCAAAATGGTAGATTCCGGCTTCGTCAAAGAGTCCGCGGCCGTGGACAATCATCCCGGAGCCGCAATCGGCGGGGCCCACCAGCGCTAGAATAGAGAGGTATGGAAGCGACTGCACCCAACCCGCGCCCCCGCCACTCATTTCAAACCGACGACCCTGCGCTTGAACCGATCGCGAAAAAGGTCGAGGCCGGGAAACGTCTCAGCTTCGACGATGGATTGACCCTCTATCGAAGCGGGGATGTGCTCGCCGTCGGATGGATGGCCAACCTCGTGCGCGAGCGCATGCACGGGGATATCGCGTACTTCAACGTGAATCGGCATATCAATCCCACCAACGTCTGCGTGGCGTCGTGCCGCCTGTGCGCCTTCGGCCGCAAGAAGGGCGAAGCCGACACCTACACCATGGCGCTTGAAGAGGCCTGGGAGACCGCCGGGCAGGGACTCACGGAAGCCGTAACCGAGTTTCACATTGTCGGGGGCCTGCATCCCGATCTTCCCTTTGAGTACTTTATGGATCTCGTTCGTGGCCTCAAGGAGCGCTATCCCAAGGTCCATATCAAGGCCTTCACGATGGTCGAGATTGCATTCCTTGCCAAAGTCGGCAAGATCTCGATTGCAGAGACGATCGAGCGCATGAAGGCTGCGGGCGTCGATTCGTGCCCGGGCGGTGGCGCGGAGATCTTCGCCGACCGCGTGCGCCACATCATCTGCGATCACAAGATTGACGGCGGCGAGTGGCTCGAGACCGCGCGCCTACTCCATAAAGCCGGCCTCAAGTCCAACGCGACCATGCTCTACGGACATATCGAGAACGATGAGGACCGCGTCGATCACCTGCTGAAATTGCGCGAGGTCCAGGATGAAACCGGCGGGTTCCAGACCTTCATTCCGCTCAGCTTCCATCCCGACAACACGGCGCTGGGGCATCTTCCCAAGTCGAGCGGCATGACCGACATCCGTCAGATCGCCGTAAGCCGACTCCTCCTCGATAACTTCCCGCACATCAAGAGCTATTGGCAGATGGTGACGCCGCGCATGGCACAGATCTCCCTTCGCTTTGGTGCGGACGATATCGACGGCACGGTCGTGGAAGAGAAGATCTATCACGACGCGGGAGCCAACACACCGCAAGGCTTGCGTCGTCAGGATCTTGTCCGGCTCATCACCGAAGCGGGCCGTATTCCCTTCGAGCGCGACACCCTCTATCGCGCCGTTACCCGCAGCGAAGACAGCTTTACCGTAGCGGTATAGGAGCAGTTGTTTGCTGCTGCGCGGCTACCAGGCCGACGATCTAGACGCCCTCTATGCTCTCGATGTTGTTTGCTTCGAGCGCCCGTTTCGCTTTTCCCGCGGTGCTATGCGCCGATTCGCCGAAGCTAAGCGAGCCCGCGTCATCCTGGCGGAAGAAGAGCACACGCTTGCAGGCTTTGTGATCTTCCACGTTGAAGGCTCCGGCCCTGAGCGCATCGGCTACGTGGTCACATTGGATGTCTCTCCCGAGTTTCGCCGCCGCGGCGTCGCGAAGCTGCTGATGCGTGAGGCGGAGCGGCAGGCAAGCAGCGAAGGCTGCGTCGCTCTCGTCCTCCACGTATTCACCGGAAATGAGCCAGCAATCCACTTCTATACCAGCGATGGCTTCGTGCGCACGCACCGCGAAGAAGAGTTCTACGGCGCAGGCCGCGACGCGTGGGTCTTTCACAAGGTTTTATCCTCGGTAAGCGAATAGGGCCAAAATTGCAGCGGTCTGCGATACAGTGATTGCATCTTGAATTTTCCCGGGAGAGTTGGGATGCGACTTGGCTCTGCGCTGATGGCTGTGGTGTGCGGTGCGTTCGCACTATCGATGGGTGCTCAATCTGTGGCGATACATGGCGATAACGGAGTCGTGCTGGGACCGCCGCCCGTAGTGGCCATTAAGCCTGTGACCGACGACGTTGGTGGCCACGAGATCACGGACAACTATCGCTGGCTCGAAGACCAGAAGGCGCCAGACACGCGCGCCTACATCAAGGCCGAGCAGGCCTACACCGACACTTACTTTGCGCAGATCCAACCCTTGCGCGACAGGCTGGTAAAGCGCCTCACGGAACTGCAACGCGTCGACTCCGTCAGCGAGCCTATCGAAGAGCACGGGCGCCTGTTTTACTCCAAGCGGCTCGCCGCTGAAAATCAGGCTTCCATCTACTTCCGCAACAGCCTGGACGGCCCGGAGATCCGGCTCATAAACGCTGCGACGCTCAGCGCAGATGGCAACGCTTCGGTGGGCATCGCCGGCGTCTCCTCTGATGGCAAGTTGCTCATCTACGGGGAGCGCCACGGAGGCGCCGACGAAGAGACCGTTCATCTTTTCAACGTAGACACGAAGAAGAGTCTGAGCGATGAGCTTCCGCTCGCGCGCTACAGCGGTTTTGGCATCAGCGGAAAGACGCTCTACTACGCGAAGATCCTTCCCAACGGCACCGCCGCTGTCTTCAAGCACGTCCTCGGCACGTCCGCGGACAAGGACGGCCAGATCTTCGGCGGCACGTATAACGGAGAGACGCTCGGACCGCTCGACCTCATCGGCTGCCACGTGTCAGCGAACGGGCACTGGCTCGTCGTGACCGTCGGCCACGGCGTTCCGTCTACGCGCGAAGACATTCTGCTGCAGGACTTGCGCAAGCCAGACGCAATGCTTCAGCCCCTGGTCTTCGGCATCAATTCGCGCTTCGAGCTTCACCTGGACGGCGACCGTATGTTCGTCAGCACCGACTACAACGCCCCCAACGGCAAAGTGCTTCGTGCAAGCCTCGGCGACCCCAGCACCAAAGGTTGGCCGGTCGTCATTCCAGAAGGGAAGAGCCCGATCGACGCAGTCTCTATCGCCGGAGGGAAGCTGTTCATCGGTCGGCTCGTGGATGTGAAGTCCGAGACCACGATCTACAACCTGGACGGAAAACGCCTCGGCGCCATTGCCTATCCGACCATCGGAACCGGCACCGTGGTTCGCGGACGCGCCGATTCAAACGTGGGCTTCTACACCTTCTCATCCTTCACCGTTCCGCCGACAATCTATCGCTACGACATTGCAACCGATCACTCGACCGTGTGGAACAAGTCCGAAGTTCCATTCGACTCCGACAAGTACGAAGTGAAGCAAGTCTTCTACACATCGAAGGACGGCACGCGCGTCCCGATGTTCATCGCCGGCCGCAAAGGTCTAGCGCGCAACGGCAAGGCCCCTCTACTGATGACCGGCTACGGCGGCTTCCTCATCTCTGAGACCCCGACCTTCAACGCGAAGTACGCCTGGTGGATGGAGCAGGGAGGCTTTTTCGCTCTTCCCAATCTGCGCGGCGGTGGCGAGTACGGTGAGACCTGGCACAAGGCCGGCATGTTCGAACACAAGCAAAATGTCTTCGATGACTGGTACGCCGCGGCGGAGTACCTGATCGCCAACAAATACACCACCTCCAAGCGGCTGGCGATCACAGGGCGCTCGAACGGTGGTCTTCTCATGGGAGCATCCATGACGCAGCGGCCCGACCTGTTTGGCGCAATCTTCTGCGGCTATCCGCTGCTCGATATGACGCGCTACCAGAAGTTCCTGGTCGGCCGTTGGTGGACGACCGAGTACGGCTCCGCCGACAATCCGCAGCAGGCCGCCTACATCCTCAAATACTCGCCGTACCAGAACGTGCGCCCCGGCGTGAAGTACCCGGCGATCATGTTCTTCACCGGTGACAGCGACACGCGCGTGGCACCGCTGCACGCGCGCAAGATGGCTGCACTCATGCAAGCCATCGTCATGGCCGAGCCCGAAGCCGATCGCCGGCCCATCCTCCTCCACTACGACGTGAAGAACGGTCACAGCGCGGGCATCAGCATCGATCAGTTGGTCAGCGATACCGCGGATGAAACAGGCTTCCTCTGGAATGAGACAGGCGGAAAATAGCCCGCCTGCCTAACGCGCAACTGGATCGAGCTGTGCTGCGTAGACGCGATCGAAGCGCAGCACAGCCGCCCACTCACCGCCGCGCGAGTCCTGCCACACCACCGTGCCTCCAAGCAGCGCAGCAATCTCCTTAGGAGACAGATCGCGAGTCGCGGCGAACTCGCGGCCCTGTCTCGAGTTCGGATGGCTGAGCAGATATCTGCGAAACTCCGGCGCAACAAAATGCGTTGTAAAGACAATCGCTGTATCAAATCGCCCGGGTTCCCGCGCCGCCTTCTGAATCTGCGGCAGCGTAAAGTCCTCGATGGAAATCGCCTTCATCGGTGTCTTCACATATCCAAGCTCGGGACGAAAGACATCGGCGGCGACCGGCCACGCGGTAAGAATCGTAGCGTCAGGATAGTGCTGCGCCACAAAGTCAATCGCCTCCTCATGCACCACGATCATGTCGCGATAGGTCAGGTTGTCTTCCGGCGCGAACGAGGTAGGCGGATTCAACCACAGTGCACTGATGAAGGCCACCGCCGTAGCAGCGGCAAGCACGGGCCAGCGCCGAGTCCGTGCTTGCCAGACTCCCACGCACGTAATCAGGATCAGCGGGTAAACCGGCAGCAGATACCGCGTCAGCAGCGCTCCGCCCAGCACCGAGAACGCCACCCAGTTCGCAACCACCAGCACGGCGATTGCGGATCGAGCGTCCTTAGAGAGCAACGCTGGCGCATCCTCGCGCTGCGGCAGGAAGAGACACGCCAGCGCAAAGACCACCGGCATCCATATATTGCGCTGCCAGAACAGATGCAAAAACCGGTAGCGCAGCGCCTGGAAGATATGAGCGGCAGTGAAGTTCGCCGTCGCGTTGTAGCGCAGATACTCGGGGTTGCCGAACGTGAATCCAACCACGTGGTGATGGTAGACAAACCATGCAATCAGAGGCAGCACCGGAAAGGACAACGCGGCGATCCAGCGAAGATGGCCGCGGCGTAGCGAAGGATCACGCCGGCTCCTCAGCAACAACACGATCTCCCACGCCGCCAGGGCCGCCGGCTCAATGATCGCCGTCTCCTTGGAGAGCGCGGCGAGCGAGAACAGCGCGGCCACCATCACATAGCGCGGCCCATTCCTCGTAGGCGCAGGGAGATACAACGCAAAAGCCCAAAGCGTAAACGCAGCAGCGAAGATATCCGCGTGCGCCAGCGAGCTCTGCGCAAACCAGATCGGATACACAGCCGTAAGCGCGGTAACGATGACGGCTGCGGGGGGATCCAGCAGACGCTGAGTGAGACGGAAGACGCCGCACAGTCCCAGCGCTGCGAAGGCACACGCCATCAGGCGCGTCGCAAGAATGTGGAACCCCACAATATGCCACAGCGTTCCCAGCAACACATTAGGCAGCGGAGGATGCCCGTTTGTGAAGTGCGGCACCAACTGGCCGGTGTGGTAGAAGTCCAGCGCTGCAGGAATGTAATACCCGCCCTCATCCCAATAGTAGGGAAGATGCAGCAGCGTCAAATGGCCGATCGCCACCCCTGCAAAAAGCAATAGAAACAGGACTGGCCCCGGCAGGGTCGCAAACTTAGCAGAAAAATAACCGAATCGCTTGGGCGTAGGTTCCACGTGAGCTAGTGGACAGGTCCATTGGATGGCACCACGAACCGTTGCACTCCGGGCCCGTCCAGCGAGATGGGTCCAAACGTCTGCTCGTACTGCGCAACGTTGTGGCCAAGCACGTTCAGCAGCGCCTTTGCCTGCTGCGGGCTCAGATAGATGCCCTGAAAATTATCCACGCGCACCTGGTCCGGCGCCTCCTGGTCCAGGGTCCCAAATACCAGAAAAAAGTCCCAGATGGAGAGGCGAACCTGCACGCTATTGGCGTAAGAATCCCTGTAGTCGGCTGATTTCTCAAGCCTTACGCGGGTATTATCGGGCTGGGTGATGGTCTGGCTCATACGGCTGCTTCCTGGTCCTTCCGGCAAATCGAATCCTGGTGCGGGAGAGGGGACTTGAACCCCTACGCCTTTCGGGCACAGGCTTCTAAGACCTGCGTGTCTGCCATTTCACCACTCCCGCAATCAAGATAAGCGTAACGGCTAGCGGGTCGGCTTGCAATGGATGGCCAAATTTGCCCCGTTTCCCGCCCATTGCATGGCAGATGCCAGCATCTCAGCAAGAAGGTAGCGCAGGAACTTAAACTTTTCCCCCCGCCGCTCGTATCAATGAACAAGGAAGGTTTCCCCTCGGGAGACTCCGGGCCCCGTCAATCCCTCGCGCAGGGACTGAAACCGCCGATGAAGGAAGAAGTTGATCCACAGAAGCTTAGGGCCCGGGATGATGGAAACGGGAAAAGGGTTGCGTCGAAACCCTACCGTAGTGCATCCTATTCAAGAAAGTTGATAAAGGAACACTCAATTATGGCGAATGAATTTGTAAGCGTAATCAAGCCGACCAGCAAGTCAGCCGGCAATGAAGGCAAGGGAAAGGCGTATCCCGTTCTCCCAGTGAGGGATACAGTCCTTTTTCCCCACGCGGTATTGCCTTTAACGGTGGGCAGGGAGAGCTCGATTCAACTAATTCAGTCGCTAGGCGAGGAAAAGACCATCCTGGTCGTGGCTCAGCGCGACGCCCGCCAGGACTCCCCCGAAGGCGGCGACCTGCACACTGTTGGGACCCGCGCGACGGTTCACAAGGTCGTGAAGATGCCCAATCAGAGCCTCTTTGTCTTCACCGAAGGCATGGAGCGCGTCAAACTCGGCGAGTTCAGCCAGACCCAGCCGTTCCTGACGGCGTTCTACTCCCCTCTGGACGACAACACGCCGGAACGCTCGCCCGAGGCGGAAGCCCTGCAACGCAACGTGCTCGCGCAGTTCCAGGAGATCGTCACCTCCTCTTCGACGCTCTCCGACGACCTTCAGACCATCGCCCTCAACATCGAGGAGCCCTCGCGCCTGGCGGACTTCATCGCGGCCAGCCTCCCATTCCTCACTACCGCCGAGAAGCAGGAGCTGCTTGAAACCTCTGACGTCAAGAAGCGTCTGGAGATGATCAACAGTTACCTTGCCAAGGAGCTCGGCGTCCAGCAACTCCGCAACAAGATCCAGAGTGAGGTGCAGGATTCGGTCCAGCAGTCGCAGCGAGACTTCTACCTGCGCGAGCAGATGAAGGCTATCCAAAAGGAGCTTGGCGATCTCGACGAGACCCAGAAGGACGTCGCCGACCTCAAAGAAAAGATCGAAGCCGCCGGCATGCCCGAAGAGACCAAGAAGGACGCCCTGAAAGAGCTAGCCCGGCTTGCCCGCATGAATCCCGCGGCGGCAGATTACTCGCTCACGCGCAACTACGTGGAGTGGCTGGCCGTCCTCCCCTGGTCCAAGAGCTCGGCGAGCGACATCGACATCAAGAAGGCGAAGGAGATCCTGGACGCCGACCACTACGGCCTGAAGAAGGTGAAGGACCGCATCCTGGATTACCTGAGCGTGCGCCGTCTCAAGCCCGACATGAAGGGCCCGATCCTCTGCTTCGTCGGGCCTCCGGGCGTCGGCAAGACCTCGCTCGGCCGCAGCATTGCGCGCGCGCTCGGACGCAAGTTCAGCCGCATCTCGCTGGGCGGCATGCATGACGAAGCCGAAATCCGCGGCCATCGCCGTACGTACATCGGCGCGCTGCCTGGACAGATCATCCAGCACCTGAAGCGCGTCGAGGTGAACGATCCCGTCTTCATGCTCGATGAGATCGACAAGCTAGGTCGTGACTTCCGCGGCGACCCCGCCAGCGCACTCCTCGAGACGCTCGATCCCGAGCAGAACAACACCTTCCGCGACAACTACCTCGACCAGCCTTTCGACTTGAGCAAGGTGCTCTTCATCTGCACAGCCAACCAACTGGACACGATTCCGGCCCCTCTGCTCGACCGCATGGAGATCATCGAGCTCACTGGCTACACGGAAGAGGAGAAGGTAAACATCGCGGAGCGCTACCTGATTCCGCGCCAGATCAAGGAGAACGGCATCGAGCCGGCCGAAGGTCAGCCCGCGCTCATCGAGTTTCCAACGGAAAGCGTCGCCCTGATCGCGCGTCACTATACGCGGGAAGCCGGCGTGCGCCGCCTGGAGCAGCTCATCGGCACGGTCTGCCGCAAGACTGCGCGCCAGGTAGCCGAAGGCCGCACCGAGAAGCTGGTCGTCACCCCGGAGGTCATCCACGAATTCCTCGGCGGCATCAAGGTGCGCGTTGATACGGAGATCGCGGAACGCACCAAGCGCGCCGGCGTTGCCGTAGGCCTCGCCTGGACGCCCGCTGGCGGCGACGTTCTCTTCATCGAAGCCAACAAGATGAAGGGCAAAGGCGGCTTCACCATGACAGGCCAGATCGGCGATGTGATGAAGGAGTCGATGCAGGCGGCGCTCACCTGGGTCCGATCGAACGCCCTCTCTCTCGGCCTGGACAACGATGTTCTCAAGGACATCGACCTCCACATCCACGTCCCAGCGGGAGCGATTCCCAAGGACGGCCCGAGCGCCGGCGTCACCATGGCCACAGCCCTGGTGAGCCTGCTCCTCGATCGGCCCATCCATCCACTCCTCGCAATGACGGGCGAGATCACCCTGAGCGGCAATGTTCTGCCGGTCGGCGGCATCAAGGAGAAGTTTCTCGCCGCCAAGCGTGCCGGCGTGCGCGACGTGATTCTTCCCATCGACGTGAAAACCAACGTCGAAGAAGATCTGTCGGCCGACCAGATCGACGGAGTGACCATCCACTATGCCTCGCGCATCGAGGACGTTCTTGAAGTAGCTCTGCCGAAAACCATCGGCGAAGCAGCCCAGGACGACGAGGTTCGCGAAGAGGTTCTTGCCGCAGCGGAGTAAACCAACCCGCTGCGTCATGATGCGCGGTATCCTCGGACTGTGAGCACGGTTTCCACCAAACACAAACGGCTGTTACTGATCGACACCTGCGGCGAAACCGCAGGTGTCGCACTTTGCGACGAAGAACGCATGCTTGCGTCCGAAGACCTCACACCCGGCAGCGCCTCTGCAGAGATCCTCCGTGCCATCCGCCGTTTGCTAACGCAACTCAACTGGCATCCCCGCGATCTGCACGCCATCGGCGTAGTTCGCGGCCCCGGTTCCTTCACCGGCATCCGCACCGGCCTTGCCACGGCGAAAGGCCTTTGCGAATCACTCGCACTCCCGCTAGCCTCCATCTCGCGACTCGAGGTTCTCGCCGAAGCCGCCGGTCTGTACTCCGGTTTCGCAGCCCTCGACGCGGGCCGCGGCGAGCTCTATCTTCGCGACGTAGCCTCAACCCGTGAGTGGCTAAGCTCCAGCGAAGACCTCATCCGGAATCGCGACGGGAGCATCGTTGCCATCGCGGAGCCGCGCCTCGCGGACAAGCTCGCCGGAGTTCCAACCGCTCTCCATCCCTTGCACGTAGCGGACGCTCTCCCTGCAATCCTGCGAAAGCTTCGGAAAGAATCCAGCGACGCGGCTCTCGCAAACGTAGCGGCTGTAGACGCAAACTACGTTCGAGGCGAAGAAGATATCTACCAAAAATCCCCAAGCCGACCGAAACCCGAGAGGCAGATCCTTTGACGGCCTCGTGCTGGAGCATCCGCCACGCATTAACCTCGGACACGCCCGCAATCCTGCACATCGAGCAAGCCTGTCCAGAGGCGCCGCACTGGAGCGAAGCCTCCTGGCGCGAGGTTCTGGCGAACAAAGAAAACCAGCAACCTGCCCGAGCCGCCTTCGTTGCCGAAGACCCAACCGGAGTCCTGGGATTCGCCGTCGCCACATGTACCAAGGATCTTTCCGAACTGGAGACGGTGGCCGTCTCACCCCCCGCCCGTCGTCAGGGAATCGGCCAGGCCCTCATCCAGGCTGCCGCGGAATGGTCGCGCAAGCGCGGCGCGATGTCGATGGAGCTCGAAGTCCGCGCCTCCAGCCATGGGGCCCAGTCGCTCTATCGCTCGCTCGGCTTCGTGGAGCAGGGTATTCGGCGCGGTTACTATCGCGACCCGAGCGAAGACGCCGTCCTAATGGCTGCTAACCTGCAAAACGACGCCCTTCTTGCTCTTCCGGGCGGCCCAGTTCGCAGAATCGTACCGGACGCAAAGGTATAATCGTTGCCTATGGTTCGGGATGGTCTTTATTACGGAATTACGCTGCTGGTCGTGGCAGTCATCGTGTATCTGGGGACGCATTGGATCAGCCTTACGGCGATTCCGTTTCTGCTGGCAATCTTCTTTCTCTGGTTCTTCCGCGACCCGGAACGCCAGATCCCCACCGACCCAGGGCTAATCGTCTCCCCCGGCGACGGCAAGGTCGAAGAGGCAGAGTGGATTGAGACCACCGCAGGCAATCGCTTCCGCGTCAGCATCTTCCTTAGTGTCTTCGATGTACACGTAAACCGCGTTCCCATGTCCGGTAAAGTCACGCTGATGGAGTATCGCGAAGGGCAGTTTCTCAACGCAATGAGCCCGGAGTCCGCCATCCTGAACGAGCAGACCCTCGTCATGATCGAAGATGAACATCACAGTGTCAGCTTCAAGCAGATTGCCGGCCTGCTGGCGCGCCGCATCGTCTGCGACATCAAGTCAGGAGACACCGTACAGCGCGGCCAGAGAATGGGCATGATCAAATTCGGATCGCGTGTGGACGTGCTAATGCCCGCTGACATAGAGCTCAGAGTGAAGCCGGGCGACCGCGTCAAGGGCGGCAGCTCCATCCTGGCCGTGCTGCCGGGCCACAGTGCAGACGCGACACAGAAATCCTCCAATGGAAAGAGCTGATGGTCGAGGCTGAAGAGCAGCGTAAGCGATCTCCCGCGCGCCGCGGTATGTATGTGCTGCCGTCCCTGTTTACCTCGGGCAGCATCGCGCTGGGCTATTACATCATCATGCAGAGCATCCGCGGGTCGGTGATCTCCAGCCCCGCGCTCGCCTCGGCAGCCTTCGACCACGCCGCGCTCGCCATCGCCTTCGCCATCGTCTTCGATGGCCTCGATGGCCGCATCGCGCGCATGACGAACACCTCCAGCGCCTTCGGCAGGGAACTCGACTCACTCGCCGACGTCATCACCTTCGGTGTAGCGCCGAGCCTGCTCGCTTACCTCTGGGGCGTTCGCCAGCTTCCACCCTCCAGTCACCCGGAGATCGAGGGCCGCGTCATGCACTTCGGCGTGGTCATCTGTTTCCTCTTCCTTATCTGCGGAGCCTGTCGCTTAGCACGTTTCAACATCAGCACCAATCCGCAGCCGCGCAATCCTGGTCGCCCCGATCGCAAATACTTTGTTGGCATGCCCATTCCAGCAGGCGCGGGAGTTCTCGCCGCCGTCATCCACTTTGAGGGCGGCTCTCCCATCCACAACCTTTGGATCTCGCTCGTCTGGCTGGCCCTGGTCGCCTTCACCGGCTTCCTCATGGTCAGCAGTTGGCGCTTCTGGAGCGGCAAAGAGATTGACATGAACACCCGCAAGCCCGGGCGCCTGTTGGTGCTTCTCGTCGTCGTCATCGGCATCATCGTGGAATGGCATCAAACGGCACTGCTGATCATCGCGCTCGGATATCTTGTCTCCGGCGTCATGGCGCGCCTCGCCTATTCGTGGAAGCGCCGCATGCGCAGCGCCTGATCGCACGCAAGCCCGTGCAAATAGCATCGAGGGAAAAGAGATGGATGGCAAAGGAATCAGTGGGGCAATCGTCGGCGCGTCTGCCCTGTTAGGAAAAGAGCTGTCCGACGAACTAAACGAGTCGCAGACCGTTACCTGGGACCTCCGGCTCTTCGACGCCGAATCCTCCGGCGGCACCATCACCTCTGCCGGCGACGAAGCCCTCGTCATTCAGCCCGTCTCCAGAGACTCCTTCTCCGGCATCGACGTAGTATTTTTTGCGGGCGAGCCCTCCACCGCACTCGAATATTGGAAGCCGGCAAGAGCTGCAGGCGCAAGCATCGTCGATCTCACCGGGGCCCTCACAGCCCAGCCTGGCTTGTTGGTGCGTTCCCCATTGATCGAAGGCGGCGTGCGACCCGACCTGACGACCCCGGCGGAGGAAGCTGCGCATCCTGCGGCCGTAATGTTGGCCATGGCCGCAACGAAACTTCTTCCCCTTGGAATGCGACGCATGGCAGTCACCATCCTTCAGCCCGCATCCCAAGCCGGCAACGCTGGCGTGGAAGAACTCCATAAACAGACGGTAGGTCTGCTGTCCTTCCAGCCCTTGAAAAAAGAAATCTACGATGCGCAAGTTGCCTTCAACCTGACCGCAGCGCTCGGAGAAACCTCGACGGTCGATCTCCAGAAAGCAGCGCAGAAGATTCAGAAGCAGATCGCCGCGATCGCCCCTTCTCTACCGGAAGATACGTTGTCCTTGCAGCTCCTTCAGGCACCCGTATTCCACGGCTATACGGCGTCAGTGTTCATTGAGCTCGCGGACGAGGTAAACGCGGAGACCGTGCGAAAAGCTCTTTCTGCTGGCCAATCGCCGCTCCAGGAGGACGAGTCTCCAAGCAACGAAACAGCGGCAGGGAAGGGCGAAGTTCTCTTCCGCATCGCTCCCGGCTTTGTCACCGCAGGAAAGACCTTCTGGCTGTTTCTCGCCGCGGACAACCTTCGTCTCGCCGCGCGCAACGCTGCCGCATGCGCGCTGGAACTGACACAGTTGCGACCTGTGAGCGGAATTCAATAGGGACACTGCCGACCGGCAAAGCGTTTCACAAACCGGCGACGTGACGAGCACCCGCTTCGTTTCGTATCCTTACAGTGGAGCAGTTATAGGAGGCACGTTTCATGCGATTACTTTCCCTGGGTGCGCCCGTATTAAGCCTTGCGATCTTCTTGCCGAGCGCCCAGAAGAACACCCCTCCGCCGCCCACACCTGAAATCCAAACGCAGCCCGAAGTGTTAAACCTGAAGGCTCTCGCCGAGCAAGGCAAGGCGCTCCTGGCAAAAGCCAAAGAGGGAACTGGCTCAGCCGGCATCACGCTTGCGCATTATCCCGGGCATTACACCATGCTCACTGCTCGCTCCAAAAGCGGCGGCGGCGAGCTCCATAAGCACTTTGCCGACTTCCTCTTCGTGGTCGCGGGCGAAGGCACAGAGATGACCGGAGGCACCATGCTCAATCCGAAAGAGCTGCCCGATGGTGAGATTCGAGGAACCGGCCTTGAAGGCGCAACGCCGCACATCCTGCACACCGGAGACGTCATCCACATCCCCGCCGGCACCCCCCATCAGTCCATCGAAGCGCCCGGCCAGACGATCACCATCTTCGTCATCAAAGTGCACGAGCCCGACCCCCAGCCCTAACCCCAACGAGGCAGACATCATGAAAATTGTGCAGATAGCAGATGCCATTCGGTATCCGCGAATGAACACAGCGGAGTTGCGCGAGACGTTCCTTCTAGAGAATCTCTTTCGCGCAGGAGAAATCGAAACACGCTATGTCGATCTGGATCGCACCGTGATCGGCGGAGCAATCCCGACCGCATCTCCTCTCAAGCTCGAAACCCACCCCGAACTTCGCGCCGACTATTTTCTTGAGCGCCGCGAACTGGGCGTGCTCAACGTTGGAGGCGCAGGCACCGTGACCGTCGACGGCACATCCTTCGCCATGGGCAAGCTGGACTGTCTCTACGTTGGACGTGGCAGTCAATCCGTGACCTTCACCAGCGAGAACCCAGCCGAACCCGCCGCCTTCTACCTGCTAAGCTACCCCGCACACACTACATACCCCACCAAGCTAGTCAGGTTCGCAGACCTGAAGCCCGTGCACCTGGGATCCGAGGAAACCTGCAACAAGAGATCCATATACAAGGCCATCTTCCTCGACGGCATCCGCAGTTGCCAGCTCGTCATGGGATTCACTCTCCTCGCCAAAGGCTCCAACTGGAACACCATTCCGCCGCACACCCACATGCGCCGCAGCGAGGTCTATTTCTACTTCGACGTAGATTCCGATCAGCGCGTGCTGCACCTCATGGGCCCCGCCGATGAGACGCGTCACCTCATCATGCAGGATCGAGAGGTCGTCATCTCACCCGGCTGGAGTATCCACGCCGGTGCCGGCACCAAGAGCTACGGCTTCTGCTGGGGCATGGGCGGCGAAAACCAGCGCTACGACGACATGGACGCTCTAGCAATCGCGGACCTGAAGTAATCGTCCGGCTCTCTCGAGGCGCAAGCGAGAGAACCGCAACTTAGCAAGCCAGTGCCCCCGCAACTCCGCAAGCCAGTGCTCCGCAACTCCGCAAGCCAGACGCATTGCTGGAACCTCGGAAGCCGCTATGCGATACTAAGATCAATCAAGGGAGAGTGTCCTAACGATCAGCGCCAAAGCGCCCGATCAATCGCGACAGTCTCCCAGGCCGCTCAGCCAAGCTTCGAGCCGAGCAGGGCCGGGATGGCGGAACTGGCAGACGCAGCGGACTCAAAATCCGCCGACCGCAAGGTCGTGGGGGTTCGACCCCCCCTCCCGGCACCAAATAAATCTTTTAGAATCATCTATTTACGATGGGTGCTGCGATTTTGCGAAATTTTGTACCCAAAATGTACCCAAGCCTGCACGCGATTCTCACTCGCGAAGGTTTGCACGGCCTCCAACGTTTCATGGCTGAGTGCTTAGGTTTTGCGACAAGCCACAGTGCCGCAACTTTCTAATTCAAACTCCTTGGGTCAGCGCAACGAGCATGAGTATGAGGCCCTTATCGCCCAACTCTTGCGTCGACTGCGCTTGGCCGCTGACCTGTGGCGATCTTCACAGTTCTAGTCCTTCGCCTTGCCTCGATCTTCCTTGATAGCTTCAATCCAACGTTCGAACGTGAAATCGGCTTCACTTACGCTCCCAAACAGGTAGGGCCTCAACTCTGCACGATAACGCTGCTCGAACAGTTCAAGATCAAATGGCGTAACCCGCGCAAGGAAGAGCATGTCCTGAAAGTCGCGATCGATGTCGCGCTTTAGCTTACAGAGGGCGATGTCGTAAGGGTCCATCACGAATAGGTGGATGTTCTTGAATAGACCTGCGTAGATAGGGACTAGCCGCTCTTCATACTCGTACGGCACTTGGGCAATGCCGACGAAGTCCAGGTAGACACGATGCTTCCTTGCCAAAGAAGAACCCCTCCCGCCAGCTTCAAGAAGGCGATTGCGCGAAGCGATGGGCGCTACATCGATGACGTCCAGGTCAACCGTCGTTCGTACGGAACCGTAATACTGTGTGACGGCAAATCCGCCAATACAAGGAACTTTCGTCGGCTCGCCAGCGATTGGATCAAGCTCTCTCAGAAACGACAACCACGGCTCAGGCAGCGTAGTGCGCAAGATCCACCTCCGAGAGTCGGGTATCCAGGTTCCAATGCGCAGCAAGCTTCGACCTCAACGCTCGGACATGTTGCTTGCGAGAGGGAGGCCACGACTCCTGGCACAGGGTGTCCTCCTTCACGAGCCGTGCATCCTCTAGTTCGCGCAACACAGGCTCTAAGACATTCAGAGCCACAAGTGGGCCGTTCTGAAGCACCATCTTCTTCGCCAGCGATGTGACGAATCCGAGCCGGTTCTGGCGGTTCCGTAGCTTCACTTCTCTGAGGAGCCAAGACCAGTCGAGATGGGGATACTTCAACACGACCCATGGAAGACCTTCCGTCGTTCGCACATCGAGGTCCGCGTGATCCAACGCATCCAGTAGGAACTCGGCCGGATTGCGAAGCCGGCCAGAAAGATGAGCGTACCCCGGATACCCTAGCCTTCCAAGTTCCGAGGCGAGCGTCTCGTCGCTATGTCTTGGCAGCGGGTCCAATGGCAACGCCGTCGGGTCTCCACCAAAGAGCTCCGCCGCACGCTGCGCCACTTTAAGGCTGACATTCCTCTTCCCGGTTTCCATGTGGGAGAGCATAGGTTGCGAAAGCCCGAGGAGCTTCGCCGCCTGGACCTGGGACATGCCCCGGCGCTTGCGAACGGTTTCCAGCGCGAGGCCGGTCATTCGAAGTTCCTCCTAACTAATATTACACGATCTGTAATATTCTGGTCGACATCAAGATCGGCTATCGATCAGCGGCAAGCACCAAGGCGACGTCTCGTGCGCAAGAACGAGCCATGTCGCCTGGACCTTCCCCAACTCACACTCAGCTTACTTCCGGTTGGGCGGTGACTCGACCGGAACGTTCGATGAGCCACCGGAAGACCTTCAACACTTGACATGAGTCACTATGCAAGAGGCCGGCTTTTCGACATGCGACGAGAAGCGGCTATGCGGATCGTTGTTTTAGCTTAGGCAGTCAGACGGGGGCCACTCGATCGATAGAAATGTGCGGTTGCGCGAACTCGACTTAGGTGCGATTAATCTGAATAACGGCGATGTCGTTCGCCTGCCTGAGGGCGCGCGCGGTTTGGGCGGTGATCTGGACCGACGGTCGAGCGCCTGAAGTGGAGAGTATAGCTACTGCAGAGAGATGGAAATCGTTCCTGATTGCGTGATGGTGCCGGAAGTTCCCGTGACGGTAACAACGTAGGCGCCCGGGGTAGTACCGGGATTGCCGACGCCACTGCCCGCGCCTCCGCCATTCCCACTACAACCGAGTGCGCCTCCAAGCACAAATAAACACATTAGCAGCGCCAGAAGGTTACTCGTCCACTTCCTTCTTCGGGCTGGCATGCCAAAGAGGAACATGCAGGCGAGAGCCGTACCACCAACGGACCCCCAAGGGAACGTTCCAGGTCGGTTCAGAGAAGAGGTTGCGGATGTAGTGTTGACGGTAAGAAGGACGGTTTGAGCAGTGGCGCCACTTATGGTCGCAGAGGCTGGAATGCTGCATGTCGCGGGGTCGCTGGCTGCAGCAGGTGAAAGGGTACAACTGAGACTGACGACGCCGGTGAACCCTCCCCACGGTGTCAGGCTGATCGTGGAAGTGTTCCCCGTAGTCGCGCCGGGAGCCAAGGTGATGGCTGTACCGGTAACCGAGAAATTGGGCGGAACGGTGTACATAGCGTCAGCGACTGCGCTCGCAGAATAGTTGCTCGCTGATGCAATTGCGTTCAGCGTTTCGGTCGAGGACACTGCAATCGGGCTCTTGTAGACGGCTGAACTGGAGGATGGAGCACTACCGTCGGTGGTGTAATAGATGGTCGCTCCAGGCGTGGAGTCGGCAATTGTAACGGTCTGCGGCGAGGAATACGTACCGGTGCCAGGCATGAATACAGGGGTAGCGGCTGGAGGGGATAACGTATAGGTCGCACTGGCAATGGCGCTCTGGGCATCACCGCTTGCTATAGCGAGCGCCTGCAGTGTTTCCGTGGAGGCAACGGTAATCGCGCTGCTGTAGACGGCTGAGCTTGTGGTTGGCGCACTGCCGTCGGTGGTGTAGTAGATTGTGGCTCCGGCGGTGGAGTCTGCGATGTTCACCGATTGAGGCGAGGTAATTGTGCCTGCTGCAGGCGAAAACGTTGGCGCGGCCGTAATGTTCGTCAGCGTTGCCGCTAACACAAGAACATTTCGGTTATTCGGCAACGCCAGACTCTTCACGGTTTTTGCAGCATTGAGCGCAAAAGAATATCCGAAGAGGTAATAGATGCTGTCCGCCCTCGAATACGCATATTCCGTATCGGCATAGGGCATTGTTACGGCTACGCTTTCCCCGGGGGTGCACTGCGTGGGAGAGGTGCAGGTTGGGCCGGCGCCCCAGTCGTCAAACGTCTGTGTGAAACTCTGGGTTGTGTTGTCGGTATAAGTCACCGTGATCGTCTGTGCCTTTTGCGATCCGCCGAAACCGGTTCCCAAGATCTGCAGTACATCGAACGAAGCGTTCGGCAGCGAGATGGGATTGGTGCCCGTTCCATACACAGCGTTCACCTGGTTTGGCACCCCAAAGTTGAACTGCACGCCGCTCAGATCCAAGGCCATTGGGCTGAGGCCCTCGGGATTCAACTGGTTTGCCGAGTAGGCATCTCCGGATCCATCCAGGCTGTTGGTTGGATTGAGTGTGGGGTAGCCAGCCGAATCGTTGAAGAAGGCATGAACATTGTATGCGTCTGTCAGGTTAACCATCGTCCCGACGCCGCCGGTCAATGGGGGGTTCACGATCACATTCATGGGAATAGTCTGGGTGGAAATCCCGGGGCCTGCAGCGGTGAGGGTAAGGAAAGCCGGCGGGTTGGCTCCTGTAAGAGTGGCGGTGCTAGCCGCACTTAGCTTGAGTACATACGTGTTTGGCGAAGCACCCTGGGAGAGCAGCGTGGTAATGCCGTTCGGAGGCATCCCGGCGGAGATCCCAACCGAACCATTGAATCCATTGATATCGGTAGCAGTTAGTGTGCCGTTTGCGCTGCTGCCCTGGTTCACAGCGATACCGTTGGCAGGGGAAATTCCCAGACCAAAACTGGGGGCCGATGTACCGTAAGTTAAGGTCGTCTCTGTCGCTGTGGTCGTGACCCCATAATCGCATTGCGGCTGGACACTGGAAGCTGGACCGCCGCTACCCACCCAACCGGGGCTGGCGATTTCGTTCATGTTGTAGTCATAGAGCAAATTGTTGATTGTGACGGAGGCATTCGGCGGATAATCCAAGCACTGATCGAGGTTGTAGACCTCAAGCACACCTCCGAACGCCCAATTGAAGGTCTGGCCATCACTAGGTGTAGCAGTCAATTCTGTACTTTGGTTCGTTGTCTGATCCTCGGTAATCACATTCCAGGTCGCGCACGTCGTGGACCCTCCGGCGCAGGTCATCTCCGAGGTTCCAACGATCGTGTCGCCCGGATTGATAGCAACCACATTGCTTTCGTCGGCTGTACCGGCCAGACAACAGTTCCAACTGGCCATCGACCACGGTCCTCCATCATACGATCCAATGACGGGCTGCAAGATGCTGGTGTTTCCGTCCCCGGCATCCTGAAAGCCGGGGAAAATAAATATGGTCTGACCGTCGTGCATCAGCGGTATCGGCGGAACGGTCCATGTACTAACCTCCTTCCCGTAAGCCGAGCTTGTAATGACACCCGCGTTCTCAATCCAAGAATGACCAATTGCGGGCGGCTCCGCCGATCCCGACTCCGGCGTTATCGCGCTCTGCTGCGATGACGCCTGGCCGGAGGCCGGAGAACCCGATGGACGGAAATGGGAATACTGACAGGCATTCACCTTCGCCTCACTGCCATCCGCGTGGCGCAACATGCCTTCTTTGCTTATCGACTCCCCTTTTTTAAGTTGCAACACGCAACTGGGATGAAAGTATCCAAACGGTGTGATGACGTAGTCGGCGGGAACGTCACTTGGACGATTCGGGCCGGCGGGTGTGAGCGACGGAGGTCGTTGTTCCTGTGCAACCATAGATAACGCAAACACTCCGAATGCCAGAACCATTGCATATGGCAATTTCATAGGTCCACTCCGTTGGGGGCAGCCGATTCTTTGGGACGTTAGGAGACAGGGGGCAAGAAAACTGCCCGGCATAATTCCGGAAGCCTTATAGAGAACGGCGGTCCTGCAGGATGTGTTTTTTACTGTGCGAGCCGACGCCGCCCAATCCGGCCAACCCCAGTAGTCCCGTCCCCAGCAGTAACAAACCTGTAGGCTCGGGCGTAGGGGCGAGCGTCACTGTCCCGCTGACAATTGGGTCTTCAATGATAGAAGGGTCGGTTGGGTCAGAAAAGAAAGACTCAACCGCCGCGCCGGAGCTACCCAAATATTGTTGGACTACTTGGCCTGCAACCGTTTCGCCAGAGGTGTTGACTGTCGTGATATCCAACGTTTCACTGAGAGCGCTGACGAAGAAGTCTGTTTGATAGTAATAATTCGACTGTTCGGTCCCAAGTGTATAAGGCAGAAACTCGGCGGAATAATCGTCGCCCGCTACACTGGTGGGAAGATTGGGTTCATCGCTCTGGAAACTAAAGCTTCCGATCGCTGAAATCGGCCCATCCAGGTCGGATGTGTAGGGCGTATTGTCCACAGTAAAGTAGCCAGTTAGAGTGTTTCCACTGGCAAACACAACATTCACGTCATAGGTGGTGAAGGTGTCGGCCCGGGCCAGGGAGGGAACCATGAACAACGTGCCGAGAACGGTGAGGGTCAATAATTTCATGTCGATCTCCTTCAATTTACGGTTAGTAGCAAATATCTCGATAGTTGCCCAACCGTCCTTTGGTCGTCGTTCTCAGGGCTTTGCATGTCAACGACCGCGGGTGCCTTGGGATCGGGGGGCGAGTGCGTGCCGGGCATGCATACACACATCGTGATGGAACTGAAAATGAATTCGCATATCCTAAATGGATCGTCAAAGTGAATTATTTCGAAGCACGGGCATGGCAGAGTTACTTGCAGCCGTACCTGGTCGGCCGGTCGGTGTGTTTCTGTCTCGCTCAAGAGGGTTTTCGTTGAATAAACGCATGGACCGCTCCCTCTGTCCCGCTGACGCGCGGGGCGTGCTTCAAGATATTTGTTCGGTATAGGGCCCGGAAGTGTCCCGTGGAGGCGAATTCAATAGAGACCGCGGAAAGCGTGAGAAAAAGGGATCATATTTCTTTGAAGAAGAGTTGAGCATTAGGGAATT
The DNA here is from genome assembly GCA_049578265.1 of Acidobacteriaceae bacterium. Classification (GTDB taxonomy): domain Bacteria; phylum Acidobacteriota; class Terriglobia; order Terriglobales; family Acidobacteriaceae; genus Granulicella. Next base: position 16,969 of record JBAULP010000148.1, on the reverse strand, counting down.
CGAGTTTCGGCGTTGTCCTTTTAGGGGCGTAAATGTTAACCTCTTGGCAATAGAATCAATGACTCACCAAGCATTTGTTTGGAGGTCCCCGTGGAGCCTCAAGAGGGCGAAATCACGCGACTGCTCGCTAGGTGGAATAACGGCGAGTCAGCGGCATTTGAGAGTCTGATTCCGTTGGTCTGCCCCCATTTGCGTGAGGTTGCTGCAGCTTACATGCGGCGGGAAAGATCCTCTGGTGTCATGCAGGCCACTTCTCTGGTTCATGAGTTGTATTTGCGATTGCTGACCCAGGAGAAAGCCGAGTGGAAAGATCGTGCGCACTTTTACACCTTTTCATCGAAAATCATGCGGATGATTTTGATCGACCATGCCCGCGCCACCCAGGCACAACGGCGCGGCGGTCAAGCGGACCACATTCCACTAAGTGACGACTTGCCGTGGGTGGGTCTTAACAGTCCTGAATTGATCGATCTAAACACTGCACTAGATACTCTCAGTGAGACAGATGCAACGTTGGTCCAGACACTTGAATTGCGCTTCTTTCTTGGTTGCACAATCGAAGAGACTGCCGAGATCATGGGCCTCTCCACAGCAACCGTGAAACGGAATATCAGATTCGCGAAAACTTGGCTCTTTCGGCGAATTGCGCCGAGTCCAAAGGCAGTCACATCAAAAGTGTGAACCACTTTCCGCTTGTTTGACGCTGTCTTAATAAGTCCACTGAGGTCGACCTCTGTTGCCCATGAGCGAATCAGAAAGCCACTCCCGCGAACGTTGGCAGAAGATTAGGACCGTTTTTGAAGAAGTTCTCGACGCCCCACCCGATCAGCGACTCTTCCTCCTTGAACAGAAGTGCGAAGGAGATCACGGACTGATTGCCGAGTTATATTCTCTTCTCGAAGCGAACCAGGCTGAAGAGAAGCTCACGTCGAGCATGTCTGATACGGCTCATATCAATGATGATTCTTCCCCTATTCGCAGATGGATCGGTCCGTATGAACTCGACCGTCTGTTGGGGCGTGGCGGTATGGGGGCCGTGTACCTCGCACATCGGGCAGATGGACAGTTCAGTCAACAACTCGCCATAAAGCTCATTGACTTGCCACTGGCTACCGAACTATACCGCGCGCAATTTCGCGTTGAAAGACAAATCCTGGCTCGCCTCGCCCACCCATTTATCGCTCGACTGCTCGACGGCGGAGTTACTGAAGACGGCGAGTTGTATCTGGCGATGGAATATATCGATGGCATGCCCATTACTCGCTATTGCGAACAGCATGGCCTTTCCCTGCACGATCGCTTGCACCTGTTCAAGAGCGTTTGCGGCTCCGTGCAATACGCACACCAGAACCTGGTCATCCATCGCGACCTGAAACCGGACAACATTCTTGTTGTACCAGATGGAACGCCGCGCCTCCTGGATTTTGGAACTGCAAAACTGCTGTCTGAGCTTCCCGAGGATCCCGCCAGCGACTTCACCTTACGCGGTTTGCGGTCCTATACGCCGCAATTCGCCAGCCCCGAACAGGTGCTCGGAAGACCCGTCTCAACCGCGTCGGATATTTATTCCCTTGGAGTGCTCCTTTTTCAGATTCTGGCGGGAGTTCCTCCTTATGTCCTGAAGGAATTCAGTACAGAAGAAATGCTGCGTGTAATCTGCACGGACTCGCCACCCAAACCAAGTGTCCTCTCGATCTCGGCAGAACGACCAGATGCTGACCTCGACGCAATTGTGTTGAAGGCCCTCCGGAAAGAGCCTGCGGAGCGATACCTTACAGTCGACCAGTTTTCCACTGATATAGACGCATGGCTCGAAGGAAGACCTGTAATAGCGCGCCAAGGCACCTTGCGGTACCGTACGACTAAATACGTGGGACGGAACAAGCTAGCTCTTACTGCTGCTGCCCTGATGGTTGCGATTGCGATGATTGGCGTGGGTGGTGTGCTACGGCAATCCCGGGCCGCCAATCTGGAGCGCATTCGGGCTGAAGCGAACGCTCAGCAGATGCGCGAGTTAAGCAACAGTTTCATGTCGGAGATCAACGAAGCGGTCAGAGATCTTCCCGGGGCTACGCCTGTTCGTAGACTCATGGTTGAGCGCGTGTTGGAGCACTTGAACCGAATGCCACAGGGCGCGGAAGAAAGTCGGCTCAATCGGCTCTATCTTGTGAATGCGTACGTGCGCCTGGCCATGGTGCAAGGAGATCCATATGAACAGAACATCGGCGATGCACCGGGCGCGCTCGTCAGTTCGAATAAGGCGGTCACACTCGCACGATCGCTACAATCAAAGTTCCCAAAAGATCAAGGCGTGATGGATGCCTTGGCTCTAGCGCTGACAACTCGAAGCCGAGTCCTTTCGGGCACCGGGAGAGCGCAAGCGGGCATAGCAGATGTTTACGCTGCCCTCCCAATTATGGACGCGGCGATTGAGAGTCCAACCGCAACTTCCGCCCGGATTGCTAACACCGCAGCTACGTATCACCTTCTCGGTGATGAATTAGGAGAACCGGGAACTCCGAGCGTAGGAGACTACCCTAGTGCCCTGAGAGCATATCGAAAGTCCTATGCTCTGTATCAACGCGCGCTACTTGTGGACCCGAGTTCTATAAACGTTAAGCGCGAAATGGCTACGAGCCATTTGAATATCGGGCTGATTCTGATGCTCACAGATCCCGCAGGCGCAATAGAGGAGTTTCGCAAGTCGCTTTCGCTCTGGAGCGCCGTTCCCACGGCAGACAGGTCGGACAATGACTCGCGACGCACGATCTTGTACGCCAGTATTAAATCGGCGGATGCGCTAACCCAGGTCAGGGACTACAAGGCTGCTATCGCGACTTACGAGGAGGTACGAAGAACGCTAGAGAAGAATGCGGCATGGGATTCACATGATTACCGTGCTCAGGAAGATCTCGCAGGAATAATTGGAGGTGAAGCTGATGCCTACATCGATATGGCTGATCCGCTGCTCAATCCTGACGCCAAACAAGATCCACAGAAATATCTTCGACACGCATTGAAGTTATTACAAGAATCGATCGCGATCAGCGAAAACCTCGTGATCTTAGATCCGAATGACCTAACGTTGAAGGCATATCTCGCAACCGAGAGAGCTCTCCTCGGAACCGTTGAACAGAGGATCAGTGGCAATAGCAGCGGATCCCAAGTGGCGGCTACAGGCGTTGCCACCTTGCGGCAACTTGCCTTAGCCAATGATGCATCCAGTGATGTCCTTTCCCGCGCTACATCTGTCATGCTTAACGTTCTCCCGTTTCCTTTACGCGACAGCCGCCTGACGGTACATTACGCGGAACGTTTGGCCGCACTGAGTCATCACACCGACCCAACTTCGCTCCTACTGTTGGCGCAAGCATATCGCGCTGACCGACAGTTCGAGCAGGCCAAAACGACAGCGCAACATGGATTGGCGCTACTCGCCCCGCACCCACCGGGCACCGCGAGCGTGCGGTGCAAAGTGTTACTGGAACAAGTTTTGTCGAAGGCAGATTCGACAAACTAAGGTTCTGCTCCGTTGGCGAAGTAACGCTCGGTGTTGTAACCCTTTAGCTGTGAATCGCCTAACTCCTCCTTAGCGTTGGAGAGGCGGAACTCCTCGGTTACCCGCTTAACACTTCGAACTAATCCCTACGAGTCTGCTTGCCGGGATATTTACCTACGCGAGAAACGATCTTCTCAGACATTTGGCCGACTGCAGCGTCTGGATGACGATCGACCGGGTCCCGGGCGGATTGTCGCCAATCCTTCCCCAACCCCGAATCGGGTTATGTCAGGATAGGCGGTAATACTACCGGAACTCGCGAGGACGCCGATTCGACTTGTCAACGAGCCCCAATGAGTGACTTGGCCGTTTAGCAATAACTGGTCCGTCATAGACATCGTGGATCCCGGCGCGTACCGCCCGAGGTAGAGCTAGAACACAGGAGATGATTTTTGCCGCAAGACTGCAGCTCTCATTTGCGAGCTTGGAACGCACTCTCTGTCTGGACCAAGGTCGTTCGACTAGACTTCCGAGAGTGCTAAAAGAGTTTGGAGAAGTTGTAGCCGAAGGTTGGAAGGGCGCCGGCGCTTCCCCAAGCCATATAGGCTTGGGCAACTAGATTGCCCTGAAGGGATATTCCAAAACCAAGGCCAGCGTCTTGGCGTAGATGCGCGAAGGAGAGGCTGGCAACGTTTGGCCCGACCGTACCGGCGTCATAGAAGACCAAAACATGGAGGGGAAGAGAGAGGTCGGTTTGAACTGTGACAGCGTCGGGACCGCGGAAACGATAATGAGGATAGGCGCGAAGGCTGAGGCGCGAGTCGATATCGGAGCCGCCTACGGTGGGCTGCAGGTAAAACGGTACGTAGGAACCTGGGCCGCTGTTCGAGGCGACCATATGTGCGCGGACGTCGAGGCTGCCGTAGCTGCATCGCTGACGAACTTTTAGAACGTAGTCGAGGGGTTTAGACCAGTCGATACCGCTGTCGCCACAGTCTCGCGCGAGCATAGAGTAGAAGTGCCGCGAGCCGGTGGTGTCCTGGACCTGAACGAAGTGACGGACGATGGTGCCGACTTGGATGTTTTCGTCGGCATCCAGGATCAACTGCTGAAATGACGAGGCAACGTTGTTCTCAGCGGCAAACCAATGGTACTCGGCAGAGTTGCGAAGCGTGAACAGAAGAAATGGCTTCATGAGAGGGCCGATGTGGTTTTCATCCTGGTCGTCGGTTTTCGGCGATGCGTATAGCAACGGCGATGTACGAACGGCGATATAGGAATGGGTGAAGGTGGGTTGGACGCTGAGCCCTGGAACAGACGTCGCGCTGAAGTTGGCTGAGACGGCATTGAAGTTAGTCGTGTGGGGAAGGTTCACCTCGCGGATTTCGAGACCGGACTCAAGGGCCAGCCAGTCGGCCACAGGCAGCGAGGCGCGCACTGAGCCGTAAGTGTCATTCTGGTTGAAGGTGTACTTGACGCTGGGCGACTTCGGACCGATCCCGTAGAAGGAGATAGTTTGAAGTGAACGGTGGGTGGCTTCGAAGTGGACGCCGAATATCTTGTTGGTACAGAGGAAGCCGAGCTTGTTACATTGGACCTGCACACCATTATGGTCGACTCGGTGACTGGGTTTGTAGCCTTTCGGCATCAGCGTGAGCATACCGGTGACGGTCCAGCTCCCGTTCACTGAAGCGATCACAGAGACGCGGCCGTCCGCACTCCAGAGAGAGCCAAGGGCGGGAACGCCAGAGGTCGAGCCGCTGGGTGCGTTTAGCGATGCCGTGCCCGGAGTGAGGCGGGTGGTGATGGGACCGGCGAACGGCGAGACATAATGGGTGTTCTGTTCAAGAACAGCGCCTACGGCTATTCCGTTTCCGGGCGGCATGCCGGAGACAGTGAGATGCAATGGGTCCTCTGAAAAGAGGGCTTCCAGACAGTCAAGCGTGTCGTGGATATTTTCCGTAGCAACCCGGCAAGTATGGAATGTCTGAGCACGTGCAATGACTGAGCTGAAGAGGACAGCGATGATAAGACTCAAAGGAACGCGAGAGGATATCGTCATGGCGTGCCTGCCGCTTTTTTGGATATCTTCTGTGCCTGCTGAAGGAAGTTCGAAACGTCCGCCGCGGTAGAAAGAGTTGCGTAATTGCCGGGAGGCGCCAGGCCCCGTTGCTGGAGAGAGTAGTGCATGGCCCCGGCCATGAGCATGGATAGGTCAGTCGCTGGCGTGGTGGGAGCGGCGGCAGCACTGATATCGACTCCGCCTGAGACCACAGGGTTGGGGAGATTCACAATGTCATTGCGGATGGCGCTGCCGCTTAGGGTGAGGAGGTTTTCGAAGGTGGGCGCCTGAGCTTCCCTCCAAGTGAGTGGTTTGCTGCCGGGGCAGAAGAGCTTGCGCACCGTCGCAACGACCGACGAGTGCTCGTAGTTTCGGTCGTTGATGATTGTGTTCGGTGGAATGCATGGGGAGATGAAGACGGCGGGAACGCGGACACCGAGCCTGGTAAAGTCGAACGCGTCCGGCAGCGCGGCGGCTGGAACGGGTAGACTCGCGTTTGCTGGATCGCAGGTGAGGATGGGCGGCGACACATGGTCGAAGATGCCCCCGTGTTCGTCGTAGAGGATCAGGAACAAAGTGCTCTTCCAGTCGGGACTATTGGTGAGGGCATAGTAGATCTCCCGAATCAGCGCTTCGCCACGGTCCACAGGAAAATCGGGATGCTGGCTGTTTGCAAAGCCGCCGTCCCCGTCATCGTCATAGGCCGGCTCTATGAAGGTGTAGGCCGGAAGATTGCCGTGGGTCGCATCGAAGACAAACTGACCGTAGTCGCGGAATTTATCTAGATGCTGGACGAGATAGCGGTTGGCCATCAAGACGGAAGAGCCCGACGTATAGATAGCGAAATCGTGTGGCGTGGTCGCGTCAAAGCTCTCGAAGATGGTGTGAATGGTGAAGGGAGCTACGAGTACATCCTGAGTGAGGGAGCCGCCCGAACTGGCTCCGTGAACGAATAGCCGATTGGGGATGGTCGATCCGGGCACGGACGCGAACCAACGATCACACACGGCGTACTGTGTGGCGAGAGTTGACAGGATGGGCAGCGTCGCGGGGGTAAAGCACTTCATGATGCCTGCCGCATGGGCGACGTTGTGGCAAGCGGTGAAGTAGTCGCGAACAAAGCCCTTCATATCCGGATTGCCAACCGGGTCACCAATGCTCGATATCTGATTGGTCACATGAGCAAACTCGTGGTTCGGGTCCGGATCGAGATCCTGGACGTCACCCGCGTCATTGCTGACAACGACGTTTGGATTCAGTTCAGCAGCGGGGTAGTTCCACTCGGTACCGGTAAGTCCGTTGATCCTGGGATCTGTCTTCTTGAGAAAGCCCAGCATGTGGTCGAAGGAGCGATTTTCAAGCATGAGGACGACGAGACGTTGAATCTGGGTTGGCATACGGACGCACCTCACAGAAACTTCATTTTTGCTCTAGCTTGAAGGTCTGGTCCTGGGGCCTACTGCAACTCGCCAGCTAATATGCTCCCTGTCGGGGCACGTGCTTGACGATTCGCTGGCGCGAGAAGTAATCCTACTGCAATATTCAAATTCAGATTAGCAGGCTGGTGTGATTTGGACGTCTTGCACCTTCCTGATCGGCAGTATTCGAGCGAATGCCCTCACTGAACTCGGACTAGAGGGCCTCGCAGGATTTATATCTGCAAACGATGAACTGGTCACAGGGTCGTTGCTGAAGACTGACTTGTCAATGAGCGGCTCGGCCTCATCAGCTTACGATTGCTCTGGCTCGACAAGATTTCACTTGACTCCACGTCTGCGATCTGGCGAAATTGTTAGCATCTTTCCCTGATATTTCAGGCGGCCCCCCTCAGATCACGGTCCCATCGGAAGTTCATTTCGCCGAGTTCCCTGGCATTCCTTGGTGCAGAGATCCATGCCGAAACGACTAGCAGTGACAATTGCCGGAGCCGTCTCCCTCGGAAGCTATGAGGCTGGCGTTCTCTACGAGGTGCTGGATGCGATCCATCACCATAACAATGATCCAGCAACGAGCGACAGCGACCGCATCGTCATCGACGTGTTTACCGGTGCATCGGCCGGCGCGCAGACCGTCATCATCCTTGCGCAAAAGCTGATGTACAGCGCGGGTGAATTTCGCGGTCCGTATGATAATCCCCTTTACCACGCATGGGTTGAACGCATCTCCCTCGAGGGGCTTCAACAGACTGAGGACGACGAACCCGCACTGCATTCGGTCTTCTCCTCTGATCTCATTGAGGCCATCTCCAGAGAAGCACTGCTTTCACGCTATGCGAGCACGCTACCGCCGAAAGAACGCCACGCTGCGGTCGGTGGGATTATTCGCGTCGGTGTCGCCCTGACGAACCTCAACGGCATTGCGTATGGCTATCCGGTCGAGCCGGGGGGTGAGTTCGTCTACATCGATTACGGCGATCAGTTGACCGACGAGGTGATCGACGCCACATCGGACAATCCGGAGTTCTGGGAGCGGCTTCGTCAAGCTGCTGTTGCCAGCGGTGCTTTTCCGATTGCCTTTCGTCCGCAGGATTTGTCGCGCTCGGCCAAGCATCAGCCCGACGATTATCCCGCGGAAAATCTTGTCCCCTGGACGCAGGATCCCCAGCCGTACACGTACTCGGATGGCGGCATCTTGCAGAATCAGCCACTCGGCATGGCGAAGAATCTCGTCGACCTGAATGACTTTCACCGGGATCAGGACAGCCGGTATTATCTCTTCGTCTCTCCCCACGAGAAGGACCCGAACACGAACGATACCCTGCACGCTGGAAACGCGGATTACTTTCATCTGATCGTTCGCCTCGTCTCCGTGGCGATTGGGCAATCGGGGTTTCAGGATTGGATCACGGCGAAGGGCGTCAACGCACAACTTGCACTGCTCGACTCTCGAGCGAAGGGGCTCAGAGACGCCATCATCGATCACAAGATCGATGTACCCTGTCTGGCAACGACCTCTACCTCTGTCTTACACCTGTTCTTTCCGACCGGGGATCATCTCGCGCCCGGTTCCAGGGTAAGAGAGACGCTGGACGAGGCCAAGGCGCGCATCGCCTCCCAGTATCACGATTGGTTTGCCGACCTTACCGCGATTCCGGACGCTTCTGATGCCTTCCGCGACGCAGTGCTCGCCTTTGAGACCTCGGCCGGCCTCGGAGCTCGCGATTGCATGACCATCTACGGAATTACAGCGAAAGACACCGAGCTTGCCAGCTCCGGCCTGGAAGCGTTTCTCGGGTTCTTCGATCAATCTTTCCGGGACCACGACTATGATGTGGGTCGTTCCCATGCAAGGAAGGTGCTCCAGGATCCGGCTCTCGGCGCGCCTGATGCTCTCGGTCCGATTCGCTACACTGGCAGCGCCATCCGCCCAATCGACTCCCGGCTGGATGGTCTGAAACTGCGTAACGTACCGGAGGCCGACTTGAAGGCCTTCAAGAGCGGAATGCGGAAGCGCTTGAATGAGATGTTGCGGGAACTCTGGGGACCGGTTTGGTCGTTGGCGGCGGTACCAGGCTCCGACCTCATTCTCGACTCGATTTTGGACCGTATGATCGCCAAAATGTAGGAAAGTAGGAACTAATCGCAGGCGAGAAGACACGTTGAGCCTAAAAACTCCGTGAGCTCATAAGCTATAGGACGAAGCTTTCTTCATCGTTGCCTTAAGACGCTGTATGGCGTAGCCAGAATCGAATTGGGCGATCGGCCTACGGAATCACGCTGGCTGTCGGTCGCCAGCTTGTCAAAATCTTAAGGACAGTCCAGTACCATTGCAACCCTGAGCAGAGAATCGAGCGCGATCAACCCTTGGCGTTCAAAACGCTTCAGCGAACTCCAGGAAACGCCAGAGCGTGTTGCCAGTTCCTCCCGTGCAAGTTTCATGGCAAGGGGCGGGGGAATAAGTCGTTGACTTTTTAGCTTTCTAGAAGCACGATTAATCCTCCGACCTATTCAGTTTTGCAGTACTTGCTTTTGGAGGTGTGCTTTGTCACCAGCTTCGAAGGTCTTTAAAGGTACTCTCGGGAAAACTGGAAACACTTCAACATTGACGACTGTAGGTGGAAACATATGCATTCTGATGTCCGATCCGCAAGCCACCGGAGTCTATAGCCGAAACGGCGTCCTCACTGCTTCGCAGCACTTCGCGGGTCTGAATAGCGGGAGCCCGATCTCCGTTAGCGGTTTTGTTCAAAAAGACGACATAGATGGCACCGGCGACATGCAGAACGTGCTGCATTACCAGAGGGACCTGACTCAATGACAATCAAGCTGCATTGCGCGATCGTGGGACTGAGCCTTGTCGGAAGTGCTGGTGCGCAGTGCTTCTCCGCCGCGACGACACCATCGGCGAACCCGTTGTCGGACTACGGCATCGTTGTGCAGTCCCCTAAGGTTTACGACGACTACTTCTTGGAGAATCAGCTCGCGACCCTGAAATTGAGATTAGGCTCGATTAGCGCGTCGGATCAAGCGACCCTCTTAGGAAAGATTGGACAGCTACAGGGTGCTTCACTATCGCAGTCTGGATTCTCAGTTCAAGCTCTTGGACCAGCAACGGCGGGGACATCGACTTTAGCGCCCACAAGCATGCTGCCGAGCTACGCGTTGCCCACATCGTCAGCGGCAGCAGCATCACCAATAGCAATGCAAGGCGCGTACGGGACTACGACAACCGGGTCGTCCCTAGCGCCTAGCATTCCAACGGTTTCGACCAGCAGTCTGTCTCTCCCGTCATCGTTCTCTCCTTCTTCCCTGGATGCATTGAACGAGGAGATGCAGCTGTCGGCGCAGATCATGGACTATGAACTCTTATTGGATGGAGCGTTCAATGACCGCTATATCCCGGGATCCCAGGTCGCCAAGAAGCGGATCACAGTTGGATTGAATATATCGGTCGAGCCTTGTGAGTTCGGAGGAACTCAATCTGCCACAAAGCGCTTACTCAAAGATCACTTGGCCGAAATTGAGATCGAAGTCGTGGATTCTAGCGGAGGTTCAGATAAGCCCTCGATTATTACGCTGCTCCCGCGCGATAGGACCTATAACGTCGCTAGCCTGAGCGATAAATCAATCTCCATCGGCGCCGGCGGTGTATTGGGTGGCGTATTGAGTATTGGTGGCAATTGGTTATGGCACAAGCAAAAGTACTATCTCATTGAGCAACAAGACACGGTCGCGATCGACGAGTCCACGCCTCAAACCACTAAATTCGTTTGGCAGTATCGACCAGTCCTCGGTAGGGATTTCATCTCCGCTGGAACAAAACAGAATTTTGTGCAGTTTGCGATTCCAGATAGAGCCACAACAGCGTCTTGCACCACCCTGAAGGTAAGAACTCGATGGCGGAAGATCGATCTCGATACGGGTATCATCGGTCCACCTGAAAACGCCATTTATCAAGAGTTCAAGCTACCCAACTTCGACCTTTCTGATCCGGAGCAGCTCGTAACGGTTCGAGATATCGGAGGGGGCTTAGTTGATGTTCGCATCGGCGGTTCCTTTCAGGAGGGAATGTCCGTTCGAGTCGGGGGTGCTACGCTTTCCTCAGGCTCACCACAGTTTTCAGCCACAACGTCAAGCATCGAATTCATTGCCGCTGCTAAGGATCTTGTTACCGGCGATGCCTTCTTGATCAACCGCGATGGAACTTTAGCGCCGGTTCGCACTCACGATCAGTCCCAAATCGCTCAGTGCGGAGCCAAACCGGCTCCAGCAAGCCCCAACTACGCTCAGCGCGGTACTGTATCAGACCTCAACATCACGCCTTTCTCAGATTCTCAATCCTTGGTGAGATTCATGTTCCAAGAGAACCAGGCTCCCCCAGCCGCAGGTGGTGACCCCCGGGTTAACCCGATTGTCGCCTCGATGGGCGCCAAAGTGTTTGGGCTTCAGGGAGCGTCCTTCCGAAGTCTTGAGAACAAGACCGCCAGCGGTACTGTCGGGCTTTGGAGCATCTCCTTTCTGGTTCCTAACGATCTATTGCAATCGAGTGATCAACTCTTCGTCCAGAGACTATTTGTCACGGAAGACCGAGGATCGATCGCCATTCCGTTGGACAAGTTTCCGAAATCGACTTTGGCCATTTCGGGTATTCAAGTAGTCAGCCTCGCAACGAAGACGACTCCCATATATCGTCTGCTCGTGACAGGCTCAGGCTTGAAGACTGCAGTGTTGAGTTCGCCGAAATGTGCCTCGATCGAATCCCAAGAGGCCTCCTACATGTTCATTCTTATGCCTCACGGTGATTGCAACTCAACGTCGAAGGCTTTGGTACTGACAAGCGGGAACGCTCCGCCGGTTTTCACCGCTCTTCCTAAATTAGATGCTTCCGCCGGTGCCACGCCCAAGGCTCCAGTTGACCCGCTCAAGGGCTCCGTTGCGCCAGGCGATACCAAGGCGTTTCTGAGCGGGGACGGTCTTGATGAGATCCAGTCGATCACCTACGGAAAGGTTCGGCTCCCCGGACTCCTTAGCCTAGATAAGAAAACATTGGATGTTCCGCTTACACCCGACATGACCGCAACAGAAGGAATTCGGTATCTGAACATCACAACAACCGATTCGAAACACTACAGGTATGAGTTGACAATTAAAAAGCCTTGAGCCCAGAGTTTGCGTAGCTGCTGGGGTTTAGCGTTATAAGCTGGCACCATCGTTGACACCGCGGAATGTCCCACTTTCGGCTCTTGCCATCCTGACCGGTTACGTTAATGTGATCTGATGCGAAGATCGCTGCGCCTCAGGGAACCTCTGCACAAGTCCGCGGAGTAAGTAGGGCGAAGAGAGGTGTGGGACGTCTAATAGATAGACCCCAAAACAAGAGCAAGCCGATGCAGCAGCGGACATTCGCCACGGTAGAGAACTTCGAGAAGTACGGACGCAAGAGACGGCGGGAGGAGTTTCTGGATCAGATGAACGCGGTGGTGCCGTGGGCGAATCTGGAAGCGTTGATTGAGCCTTGCTACCCGAAGGCTGGGAAACTGTGACAAAGTCGAATCGATTGGCACTAGGGGCTAACTTGTTCAAGTACAATTTCGGTTCGGTGGTCGATCCAATGAAACTCGACAAACTTCGGTCGGTGAAATCATCCACTACACTCGGTCTGCTTATTTTTGCCGTCATTATGGCTGTTGGCACATACCAATCTATCTTTATCGGACTTTTTGGACGTCGAACCGAGAACTTCTCAAACTTCAATTTCAGCTCGAAACTTGGGAAGAGCTGCCCCGTCTACATATATCCGAGTCGTCTATTGCAAAAGGGTAGCGGAAAGATAGACTTGTTATTTGGTTCTCTTGAAGATAGCTGCGACCCAAAACAGTACAACATCGCGAAAGGGCCGACTCTACAAGTGGTTCGTTTGCTAACTAGCTTCAGGCTGTCATTTCCTGTCCAGAGAGACGGAACCCTCCCGATCACTGTCACAGATTTACAAGGGCGAATTGTCGCGCAGTTTCCCTATCACTATCATGCCGACCGTTCGAACCTCGTACTGATGATCTATGACGGATTAGTTTGTGGCCTATTTGTTGCCACGATCCTATGGATTCGCCGACGTATACAGAGACATGCCCCTGAAGCCGCCTTCAGGAAAATAACGGTCTCTGGAGCGGCTTCTCGTTACGGCTCCATGGGTCAGCTCAGACCCCTGAAGAGAGCGGCTATGCCTGTCAATGGACTCGTGGAGACCGTTCCCAAGATTACGGTTGCTGTAGTCGGTGGACTTTACGGTCTAGGGCTGCTCCTCTCAAGCGTGTATTACCATTCGCGGAGCATTCCAGCTCTTTCCCTTGCCAGACCAGTTTATGTATTGACGGGTTTTTGGTTCGTCGCTCCAATTCTGCTTGCGCTGATGTACCTTCTCGCTTTTCATTATCGCTCAATGGGTTGGGGCTTCTCCCTCTTATCGGTGCCGTTCGGAATCGTCTCGATGGGGTTTGGTATCGCATTGGCATTAGGCGCACGAGAGAGCGGGAATACTGCGACTCACGGGGCCATCGGGGGAACACACGCCATCTTCATCGGTTATTTCTTTGTGTTGTCCTTGTTCTCAATGTTTCTCATGGCGTGCGTGAGCGTTGCCATCAAGGACCCGCGGATCCGAAGGGACCGAAGCCCTTACAAGGTGGTGACTCTACTTCAGGCATTACCAATCGCGGCGCTCCCCTTCGCAATCTATACCAGCTTGTTCCTTTATGTCTTGATGCCAAGACTTGATCAGGGTCTTGGAGGTGGCGAAGCGAAGCAGGTGCGCTTTATCTTGAAGTCGAATCTCGATGTCGGGAACACCCAAATGATCGATGACTTAGAAACGTCCCAATGTACGTCTGAGCCTTTTGGATTGTCATCCGGCTTACGAATTTCAAAACCCTACAGCTTGATATTCTCAGATTCGGATGATTATTACTTGAAAATAAGCAAAACCGCACTCAGGCCGGAACGCACGCTTGCGGTTCCCCACTCCAATGTTGTCGGTATTCTTTATGGGAACTCGGATGATAGTGGCGGGCCACCAGATGAAGCATTCGAATCTGGCGATGCATGCTGGTAACTACGCGTTCATTTCAGTTCGGTCTGAGTATACAAAACAGTCTTCTCCGTCGCTGGCTCGACCTTTGATAATAAGACGCTCGCCGCACTACCGATTGTTCCCAAATCTCCAGTGCCGTATCGACAGTGTTGCCGTAGGCGGATAGTCTCGCCGCGATCTTCCATTTTTTGCTTCTTGGGCACACGTCGCGCGGCCAAGCGCGCCACTAAAGTATATGAACGTGCTCATCCCACAGTTGTCCCCCGCGTCAAGGCCGTGCGCAGCCGCAGGGATGAAGCCAACATCATGATTAATAACTCGGAGATCTTCTACCAGCACTCCCGCGATGCCCTGATCGATGGAGTCCAGGATGCCGACGCCGCCGCACCCGGAACCTTCTTCGTCGCTCGCCTCCCGGAAGTTGCCTCACCATTGGGTGGCCTCACGGTCGACCCGCTTTTCGCCTACGGTGCGCCGGTACGTCACGAGTGGATGATCCCCATCCGCTTTCTGTTCTTCTGGGCGTTCTATAAGGACGAAAAATATTGGCCTCGACAACATCTATGCAGCCAACACCTGAACGCCAGCCGCGCTTCTCTGGACCGGCTCCTTGATCCCGAGAACGGCGCAATCACCTTGAGCACATTGCAGAAAGCCGCGAGTGTTGTTGGCAGGGAAATCCGCTTGGAACTCGTCTAACGCGCCGGTCTGGACAAGTTGAACTCATCTTTCGACGACATACTCGCCGGTTTCTCTTCGACCTGCAGCCGGCATGACATCGGTCTGCAGACCTACTGACGCAACTGCTCGCCAACCTATGGGTGCAAACATAGCCATGCTGCTCTGCCATCTTGCCGGTCGAGCAGGTCGATCGAGGATACCGGCAACTGTTTCCAAATTGGAAACAGTTCAAATTGAGTTGCGGCATTTGAGGAGTTTGTGGACTCTGTGACGGTTCCGGTAGTGTGGTCGCCTAACCGTCAATAACGAGTTGGAAAGAATCTAACCACGGCTCAACTAGATGGACTTCGTTGAGCTTCGACCATAACCGGCCGAAGTGGAACTAGTGGCTGCAGGGCTCCGTCTGGCGGCCATGCGACTAAGCGAGATAGAGCGCCAATCTGCACGTCCGGTGCCCGCTGATCGTCATGGATTTCTTTTCGTTGTCATGTCCCGGTGGTGCGAAGGCTGCCTCTGGACGTTGGGGGGAATCGGCCATAACGGAGGCGCGATCGAGGAGGACTCGGCCAAACATGTGCGCATCCGCACCACCCGCCAGTTGCACGACGTCGACGTCGTGAGGTTGGCTTAGGAAAGGTGGAGCGGATGCCGATCTAGAACCAGCAGGAAGAAGAGAGAGGCCGGGGACTTGATCACCGGTCTCAAACGCATTGTTAGACACCGCTTGACCACTTCTCCAAGCTCGCATACTGCTGCTTGGTTAGGCGGAGCCAGACTTCGCCGCGGCCGAGGGCGACGGCCTGATCCAGGGAGTCGCGCGACTGCTTGCCTGTGATGCCATGGCCGCGCTCGGCGGTCTGATAGATCTTCTCACTGCCGCGGAAGATGAACCTCTTCGAGAGTGGTGTCTTTGGAAGGTCGTCGCGGCGGAAGATGCAGTGCCATCCGTTTTCGGCAGTTTCACTGCGGGCAAAACTCAAATAAACGCGGTGGGGCCGAGCCGGCTGAAACAGCCTCTCGCGCAGCCGACCGATCAGCCGGCCAGACGAGGCGATCCTGCGAAACGCTTGCTTGTTCATATAGAGAGCTCCTTGTTGTTGTGGTGTTTGAAATGGAGTGCGCCTGCATTCCAGCCAGGGTGTTCGTGGAATGCAGACGGTATCGAGGCACGTCGTTTGGTGAGAGAGTCAGAGACCCTTCGGGAACCCGCGCCCAAAGACGCGGGTTACTTTCAGACAGTTATGAACTGACCAATCATTTACGAGCTTCTGCGATTGCCCGTCGAACCCACATCGCTGCAATCCCGAACCAGATCAACGACGATATTGTGTCGTGCAAGACCATGAGGGCTGCTCCTGCAAATGCCAGCCCCACAGCAGTGCCTGTTGAACTGTGCCAGTGGATGCCGATCGCACAGCCGAAGAGAAAAATGGACAGGCTATAGATAAAGATCAGGAGCGGATTGGCCAATTGCATTTCCAGCTTGCTCATTTGGCTGACCTCCCCGATCCCCAATCCTCCGGATCGATTGGTTTGCGGTCGCATCCGGCGTACCAACCATATCCTTGGGGACTCAGATAGCTGTCTTCACGACCATCTGGGTTCACAAGCCACCATGGAACCTCTTTAATCGCAGCGGAGATATCCAGCCAAGCGAGCGGCGGTCCGGTGAGAAAGCGGCTCGGCGGGACGAGGATCATGTCACGGGAGTGAAGGCGGAGACCGGGGGAGCGCGCTCCGAGGTTGCGGAGCTTCTGCTCGGTCCTACGAAAGAGGAGAGAGCGCTTGGTGCCCGAACCGCCGGAGCGGAATTGAAGAGTATCGCGCCAACCATCCCAATCACCGTCACACAGTTCACAGAGGGCGTGCCGGCCCAGCTCCGAGTTGTACTCCAGAACAATCACATCATCGGTCGACATCGCCCAATTGCACATCGGTGATTCGATCGCGAAGCTGCGCAACTGCACAAGATCGACCGTTGGGGATCCGATTTGCTCGCGACCAGAAGGGAACCGGCTCAGGCTCCGGATTGGTGCCAACCTCAAGCCCCGTGAAGCCGCTTCTTCGACTTCGCGAGGCAAGATGTTTGTCGGGATGGGCTTTGCATGTGCAACCGCGCCGCCAAGTAGGGCTTCTAGGAACTGTTCCGCTGATTTCATTAATTCTCCAAAATAGATCAGCCGTGGCGAGCTCTTCACGAG
>JBAULP010000147.1:0-3049 GCA_049578265.1 Acidobacteriaceae bacterium | reverse complement strand
CCCCCGATCAGCGCGACCTGCTTCCCCGCATCCTCGCCCGGCGCAAACGGCAGCGGAGCGCCGCTCGCATGCAGCGCGTCCATCGCAAACCGCTGCAGCCGCCCAATCTCAATCGGCTGCTTGTTATACCGATGCATCACGCAAGCGCCCTCGCACAGCACCTGCACCGGACAAGCCCGCGAGCAGCTCGCCCCCAGAATGTTCGCCTCAAGAATCGTCCGCGCCGAACCTTCCAGGTTCCCCGACGCAATCTTCTTGATGAACTTCGGCACATCGATGTGCGTGGGGCAGGCCCCCATGCACGGCGCGTCGAAGCAATACAGACAGCGCAGCGCCTCGGTCACCGCAGCCGTCTGCTCAAACGGCGGATGCAGCTCCGTAAACCGCGCTGCTACCTCCGCAGATCCTTTCGCCTTCGAAAAAAAGTTGGTCGCCTCACTCATGGGAACGAACACATCTCCTTCTCAAATCCTCGCGCCCGTCTTCAGGGCTGCGCTCAGCCCGAGCCTCTCGGATGAAGGTTAGATTATGCACCATTCGCGCCAAAAGTGGGAGGCCAGCAGCTAGCCCCGACCCCGACCAAGCACCTACCGCTCCGCGATCCACTCCATCGTCTTCTCGCTCAGCCGCACAAACGCCGCCACTGCCTGCTCCAGATGCTCGCGCTTCGTATCCTCCGCGGCATTGTGGCTCAGCCCATTCAGGCTCTGCACAAACATCATCACCGTCGGAACTCCCAGCCTCGCAACCTCCGCCGCATCGTGCAGCGGCCCGCTCGGCAGCCGCTCGCTGGTCCCCACCGTCTCCACAATCGCCTCTTCGCACAGCGCAATCAACGCCGGCGAAAACGGTATCGGCTCAATCGACCAGATCTTCGCCCACTCCACCGTGCAACCTTCTTCCTTCGCAAACCGCTCACTGGCCGCGCGCGCCTCCGCGAGCATCTGCGCCAGCACGTCCGCATCCAAATCGCGCATGTCCAGCGTCGTCTCGCAACGCCCCACCACCGCCGTCACAATCCCCGGAAACGTCTTCACGCTCCCCATCGTCGCCACAGCCTGCGGATGCTTGCGCGCAATCGGACGAATCTCCAGCGCCAGCTTGGCCGCAGCAGCCAGCGCATCACGCCGCACCTCCATGGGCGTCGACCCCGAATGCGCTTCCTGCCCCCGAAACGTAATCGCCCACCGCTCCACGCCCTTGGTTCCCTCGACCACCGCCAACGGCTTGCCCACGCGCTCCAGAATCGGCCCCTGCTCAATATGAAGCTCTAAATACGCGGCCAGATGTTTCTGCTCAACAGCAGCCTCCCCAACGCGCTCCACATCCACGCCGCACTCCGCGAGCGCCGCCTCCCACGTCACGCCCTCCTTATCCGTCCGCGCCCGATCCGCCTCGATCGTAGCCTTCCCCGCAAACGCCGCCGACCCAAACAAACTCCGTCCAAACCGAGCACCCTCCTCATCCGCCCAGTCCACCAGCTTCACCGTCACCGGCGGTTTCCCTCCATAGACCTCGGCCGCATGCGTCATCGCCTCCAGCGCCACCATCACGCCCAGGCACCCATCCAACCACCCGCCATTCGGCACCGAATCCAGATGACTCCCCACCACCAGCGCGCGCTCACTGTCCCCCGCCAGCGTCACCCAATGATTGCCCGCCGCATCATAGTGCGCCTCCAACGTCACGCCCGTTCGCGCGCTCAACTCCTTCAACTTCTCCTCAAACCACGCCCGAGCCTTCAACCACACCGGCGTCCAAGCTACCCGCTGCGCCCCCTGCGCATCCGCCGTCAGCGCCCGCAGCTCATCCAGATTCCCCAACACCCGTTTCGCATCCACCATCACAACCTCCCGCATCGCAACAACGAAGGGCCACCCGCAGGGGCAGCCCTTCTCTGTTCTCTCTACACTCTACCCTCTACACTCTATCCCCTGCCCTTACTTGCTTCCCGGAGGCACCAGCCCATTCATCCGCAGGTACTCCACCATCTGTCCATAGTGGTCATACCCATGCGCCACGCCAAACGCCGCCAGCGACACGCGCGTGCTCATGCCATCGATTGGCTTGATCGGCAGGAACGCATTCTCCACCGTAATCGTCGCAATCGCGCGATGCGCAAACCGGAACGACTTCGCCAGCGCGGCCACAGCCTCGTCCTTCGTATGAATCTCCTCCAGCTCTTTCCGATCCATGTCCGGCTTCATCCCGCCCACATCCGAGTAGAAGTAGTAGTTCGCCTCGGCCACATGCGTCACCTCCTGCACAAAGGTCCGCACCGTCTCAAACTTCACCGCCTGCCCCGGCGCAAAGATCGTCGGCGTTGGCGCAAAGCTGTACTTATCGGCGGGCATCGTATTCACCACGCCCATCGCCTCCTGCTCATAAAGGCTCAGTAGCTGGTCCAGCGCCTTCGCAGGAGACATCGTCGTCGAATCCATCTTCATCGGCGCATCCATCTTCATCTGCGCACTCGCCGTCGCCGAGCTCGCGCCCATCACGCAACAAGCACCCATCGCCAACCCCATCGCCATCGTCCGTAACCGCATCGTCTTCACCTCACATCAAAGTTGCTGCCAGAAGCACACCCAGCCTAGCAGCCCCGCCTGCTACCCTACAAAAATATTCCCGAGCGAATTCCGAACTCGCTCGTCTTTCCCCCTAGAGGACACCTATGGCGTCGAGCAGTCGCTGGGAAGGAGAATGGGATCTAGCCGTGGTCTCCGCGCAAACCTCCGCCGCGGAGCTCGACCTGCCCGCGCTCGTCCACGCCTACTCCGCGCTGCTCTTTCGCGTCGCCCACTCCATCCTCCGCAACCGCGCCGAGTCCGAAGACGTTGTGCAGGATGTCTTTCTCCGCGTCCTCGAATACGACCGCAAAGCGCATCAGCAGAAGCTCCCGGACATTCGCGACCTCCGCGTCTGGCTCGTCCGCATCACCTGGAACCTTGCGCTCGACCGCCGCCGCCGCATCCGTCCCGACCAGCTCGACGAGCCCTTCGCCGCCTCGCTCGTCGCCAAAACCATCCCCGCCGACCAGGCCCTCGCC
>JBAULP010000146.1:0-76981 GCA_049578265.1 Acidobacteriaceae bacterium | reverse complement strand
GCGCTGCCGCCGCCTTGGCCGCCGCGGCAGCTGCTGCCTCACGCGCCTTGGCCTCGGTCTTAGCCCGCTCTTCCGCCAGGGCTGCGTCGACTCCGGCAGCCTCGGTGGGGTGAATCTTGTTGTAGTACTCGTTGGACTTGGAGAGCTGCTCTTTACGGAGCAAGAGGCCGCCGAAGCGATCGTCGGAGCTCATCTCAAACTCGACGTCCATCTTGATGGCGTCAAAGGGGCAGACCTCAACGCAGATCTGGCAGCTCATGCAGACCGAGATGTCGATATCAAAGGTGGTGGGGTAGAACTGGAGTTTGCCGACCGCGTCGGGCTTCTTGTCCTTGCTCTTCTCGATGAAGATGCACTTGGGCGGACACTCCTTCTCGCAGATCTGACAGGAGACGCACCGCAACCCCTTCTCCGCATCGGAGCCGTCGTAGACCAGGAACGGGAAGTCGCGAGTCGCTTCGATCTGCGGAAGCCGCTCCTCGGGGAACTGCACCGTCGTGAGACGCTCTTTGTTGACGTAGCTGCCGAAGAAGTTGCGTGCCGTCTCGGTCAGGCCCTTCAGAATTCCTTCACCTAGCACAGGCCGACCTCCTGGAACTCAAAGAATGCCGGAGGGACGATGGACGTGAGGACTCTCCGGGCAGTTGCGTAAGATTGTGCCGCTGCGATCACCGGTCCACCTCACCCAAAACGATGTCAATGCTTCCGAGGATAACCACGATGTCGGCTACGTTGTGGCCGAGGCACATGTCTTCGAGCAGCGTCAGGTTGATCAGGGTCGGCGGACGCACACGGTAGCGGTAGGGGTTGGGCGATCCATCGCTGATGAGATAGAAGCCAAGCTCGCCCTTAGGACCTTCGATGCGACCGTAAGCCTCACCCGCCTTGGGGCGGAAGCCGCGAATCTTGGTGTTCGGATCCATGATGGGGCCGGAGGGAAGATCGCGGATCGCCTGCTTGAGGATCTCGATGGACTCGCGCATCTCGAGCACACGAAGCATGTAGCGGTCGTAGACGTCGCCGTGGTCGCCGAGAGGGACGCGAAAGGAGAAGCGGTCGTAGATGCCGTACTTGTCCACCTTGCGGAGGTCGTAGTTGACGCCGGAGGCGCGCGCCATGGGACCGCTCAGGCCGGCGTTGATTGCCTGCTCCTTGGTGACGATTCCCACACCCTGGGTCCGCGCCATCAGAATCTCGTTGGTCCTGATCAGGCTTTCGAACTCGTCGAGGAAGCGGGGGAAGCCATCGACGACCTTCTGCGCTGCTTGTAGCCAGCCTGCGGGAAGGTCAGTGCGGCAGCCGCCGAAGCGCATGTAGTTGCACATCATGCGCGCTCCAGTGAGCGATTCGAAGAGGTCGAGCACCTTCTCACGCTCGCGGAAGGCGTACATCAGGGGGGTTCCGCTGGCACCCATGTCCTGCATGAGGAAGCCGATGAGGCCGGCGTGATTCTGCAGGCGGGTGAGTTCGCCGGTGATGACGCGCAGGTACTCGGCGCGCTCGGGAACCTGGATGCCGGCCAGCGTCTCTACCGCGAGGGCATAGGCCCAGTTGTTGGTGATCGAGCAGATGTAGTCCAGGCGGTCGGTGTAGGGCATGCAGCCGAGATAGCTCTCGGTTTCGGCGATCTTTTCGTGATTGCGGTGCAGGTAGCCAAAGACTGGCTTCAGCTTTATGACCTTCTCGCCGTCAAGGGTGACGTTCATCCGAAAGACGCCGTGCGTCGAGGGATGCTGCGGTCCCATGGAGATTTCGAGGAGGTCGCCCGCGAGATGGTCTTGGCCGGAGAGGGTGTCGACGGACGATTCAGTCAGGATGTTCATAGCCCTCCCTCCGCTGCTTGATGGGCCTGGGCGCGCTTCAGGACTTCGTCGTGCGCGGTTGGTTCGTATTCGTAGTCGTCTGGATCGACGTAGTCGCGGCGCATGGGGAAGTCTTCAAAGCCCTCCCACATCAGCAGGCGGCGAAGGTCGGGGTGACCGTCGAAGAGAATGCCGTAGAGGTCATAGACCTCGCGCTCCTGCAACTCGGCGCTGCGCCACAGGGGGGTAAAGGATGGAAGGTGGACTTGTTCCGCGCGATCTACGGTGCGGAGTCTCAGGACCAGCGGACCCTCGCGTTGCTCGATGGAATAGAGGTGATAGACCGTCTCGAGATAGCCGCCGGTCTGGGTCTTTACTACCTCATCCACTTCTTTCTCGACGCCTTCGACCAGCTTCTTGGTCTTGACCTTGGTGGAGGTTTCCTTGATGGGCCAGTCCACGCCGGTGACGTTGGAGCAGAAGTCGAACCGCGGATTCGCGCCGTCACGAAGGAAACTGGCTACGGTGAATCCATGTGCGGTATCTACCAGCAGCGAGTGCTGGCCGGAGGGACTGCCATTGGGGATAATCTCCAGCTGGCAGCCGGGTACGTTGGCCTCGATTTGGGACTTAATCTCTTCCAGATTCATTCTTGCCTGCATTCGAGATGTTAACCAGCGGCACCTTCCAGATATCGCTGTTTTGGGTGGGAAGCAGATCGTGCGCGCCGAACTCCGGCACGACAAATTCACTTGGCTGCTCCGCATTCAGGTGGCGGGGCCGGTCGGGACCGGTCAGATACTGCTCGTCGATCTTCTTCTGCAACAGAAGGAAGGCATCAATGAGCGCCTCGGGACGCGGCGGGCAGCCGGGAATATAAACATCGACAGGAATATAGCGGTCGATGCCTTTGAGGACGTTGTATCCCTGCTTGAAGGGGCCACCGGATATCGCACACGCGCCCATGGAGATCACGTACTTGGGCTCGGGCATCTGGTTATAGAGTCGCACGACCTGGGGCGCCATCTTCTTGGTGACTGTGCCGGCGACGATCATGAGATCGGCCTGCCGCGGGGAAGGGCGGAAGACCTCGGCACCGAAGCGGGCAAGGTCATAGCGGGCCATGGTGGTGGCAATCATTTCAATGGCGCAGCAAGCCAAGCCGAAGTTGAGCGGCCACAGAGAACTCTTGCGGCCCCAGTTGTAGAGTTCCTGAAGAGACGTGGCAACCACCCCCTGCCGCCTCAACTCGCTCTTTAGCTGTTCATCCATTCCAAGACCTTCGATCACTAAAGTTTCTGGACTTCCAATCACGAGAGTTCAATCGGTTTTACGACCTGCATCCGGACGCTACTCCAAGTTTACTCCGCGCGAAGGCTAACTCCAGGCCAGCACGTTTTTCTGCACGGCCCAGACCAGACCTTCGACCAACAAAAGGATGAATACGAACATTGCCAGGGATTGCGCTACAGTGAGACCGCCAAAGGCAACGGCGAAGGGCAGAAGGAAGACTGCTTCTACATCAAAGATAAGAAAGATGATGGCGTAGATATAGTAGCCGGGCTTGAACTTGATCCAGGCGTCGCCGGTAGATTCCAGGCCGCACTCATAGATGGCGTTTTTGCTGGGGCCGGATTTTTGGGGCGAGAATTTCTTCGCCCAGACCCACGCTAAGGCCAACGGGCCCACAGCGAAGCCCGCGCCTCCAATCAAAAGTACGATAACCGGTAGATAGATGTGGCTTGTCATACGTTCTTCTACAACATTACCAGACCCCCCAAAACCACCCTTGTGACAATCATCACAACCGATGATCGCCCGGAAGCTCAGAATGGTATTTCGAGCGCAGGAGCGGGAATTGGACGACCAACGGATTGTAATTCTTGATGGAAATGAAGCGGCTGCACTGGTGGCCTATCGACTGGCCCAGGTGATCGCAATTTACCCTATCACTCCATCTTCGACGATGGCGGAGTGGGCGGATCAGTGGAAGGAAGAGGGCCGCAAAAACATCTGGGGCACTGTTCCGCTGATTGCGGAGATGCAGAGCGAAGGCGGGGCGGCCGGAGCTATGCATGGAGCGTTGCAGGCGGGCGCGTTCAGCACTACGTTTACGGCGTCGCAGGGATTGCTGTTGATGATCCCGAACATGTTCAAGATCGCCGGCGAGCTGACCTCGAACGTGATTCATGTGACGGCGAGGTCGATTGCGACGCATGCGCTTTCGATCTTCGGCGATCACTCGGACGTGATGGCCTGCCGGTCGACGGGCTACGCAATGCTGGCCTCGAACTCGGTACAGGAGGCGGCGGATATGGCGCTGGTTGCGCATATTGCAACGCTTGAGGCGCGAATTCCGTTCCTGCATTTTTTCGATGGCTTCCGAACGTCGCATGAGATCAACAAGGCTGTCGCAATTTCGGATGAGACGATTGAAGCGCTTCTGGATGAGAAGCTGGTGCGTGCTCATCGGGAACGAGCGCTTAGCTCTGACCATCCGATTCTGAGGGGAACTGCGCAGAATCCTGATGTGTTCTTCCAGGCGCGCGAGGCTGCTAATCCGTTCTACCTTGCGTGTCCGGAGATTGTGCAGCGCGTGATGGATGCGTTTGCGGTGCGCACGGGGCGGTCCTATCACCTGTTCGATTATGTTGGCGCTGCGGATGCAGAGCGCGTGATCGTGATGATGGGGTCGGGCGCGGGGGCGGTAGAGGAGACGATTGAAGACCTCAATGCTCGGGGAGAGAAGCTTGGACTTCTGAAGGTGAGGCTGTATCGGCCATTCGCGGTGGAGGCGTTCTTGCAGGCGCTGCCGAAGACGGTGAAAGCCATCGCGGTGCTTGATCGCACGAAGGAGCCGGGAGCGCTGGGCGAGCCACTGTACCAGGATGTTGTGACGGCGCTGAGTGAGGGGCAGGCTATGGAGTTGACCGCGTTTGCGAAGGCTCCACGCGTGGTTGGCGGGCGATATGGGCTCTCTTCTAAAGAGTTCACTCCGGCGATGGCGAAGGGCATCTTCGATGAGTTGAAGAAGCCGCAGCCAAAGAACCACTTTACGATTGGCATTCACGACGATGTGACTTACACCAGTCTTGAGTATGATCCGGCGTTTTCGACCGAAGATCCGCATACGATACGGGCCTTGTTTTATGGCCTGGGATCGGATGGGACGGTCGGGGCCAACAAAAATTCGATCAAGATTATCGGCTCTGGCACATCGAATTATGTCCAGGGCTATTTTGTTTACGACTCGAAGAAGTCTGGATCGGTGACGACATCGCATCTTCGGTTTGGGCCTAAGCCGATCGAATCGACCTACCTGATTACGGAAGCGAACTTTGTGGCTTGCCATAATTTTTCGTTCCTCGAGCGAATGGATATTCTGGCTGCCGCTGCTCCGGGCGCGGTGTTTCTGCTGAACTCTCCATATGGGCCGGAGGAGGTCTGGTCGCATCTGCCGAGAACGACGCAGGAGACGATCCTCGCAAAGAAGCTGCAGTTCTATGTGATCGATGGATACAGCGTTGCGCGCGATGCGGGGATGGGCAATCGCATCAATACGATTATGCAGACGTGCTTCTTCGCGATCAGCGGCGTGCTTCCCCGTGAAGAGGCGATCGAGCAGATCAAGCATGCGATTGAGAAGACGTACGGTAAGCGTGGCGATGTTGTTCAGAAGAACTTCGCCGCTGTGGATGCTGCGCTTGCGCATCTGCACCAGGTGGCGCTGCCGGAGCATGTCTCGGCGACGTTCGACATTCTACCGATGTTTCCTCGTGAGGCACCGGGCTTTGTCTATGACGTGATGGGCGAGATGGCGGCGGGACGCGGAGACTTGTTGCCGGTGAGCGCGCTGCCACCGGGGGGAACGTTCCCGACGGCGACGGCACAGTGGGAGAAGCGGAACATTACGCAGATGATTCCGGTGTGGGATGAGCAGCTTTGTATCCAATGTGGAAAGTGCGTTCTGGTTTGCCCACACGCTGTGATTCGCGCCAAGGTGTACTCGTCGGGCCTGCTGGGTAAAGCTCCTGCGACGTTCAAGACGGCGAAGCCAAAGTGGCGTGGGATGGACGAGGAGATGTACACGCTGCAGGTTGCTCCGGAGGACTGTACTGGATGCACCCTGTGCGTGGAGATATGCCCGGCGGTGAGCAAGACCGAACCTGGACACAAGGCGCTGGAGATGGAGATGCAGGCGCCGCTGCGTAGCGCTGAGGTGGCGAACTGGAACTACTTTGAGGCGTTGCCCTCGCTTGACCGGAATCGTCTGACGCATTCACAGGTCAAGGATGTTCAATTGCTCGAGCCGCTCTTTGAGTTTTCCGGCGCGTGTGCGGGATGCGGAGAGACGCCTTACATCAAGCTGCTGACGCAATTGTTCGGCGATCGATTGTTCATTGCGAACGCTACGGGATGCTCTTCCATCTATGGGGGGAGCCTGCCTACGACGCCTTATACGGTCAACAAGGATGGGCGCGGACCGACTTGGTCGAACTCTCTCTTTGAGGACAACGCTGAGTTCGGGTTAGGGATTCGACTGGCACTGGATCAGCAGAAGGAGTATGCGGAGGTATTGCTTCAGCGGTCGGCCGCTGTGCTTGGTGAGGAGTTGGTTGGAGCTATGTTGTCGGCTGATCAGTCGACCGAGGCCGGCATACAGGCACAACGTGAACGCATCCTTTTGCTGCGCGAGCGGCTCGCGGGTGTAGACAGTAAGGATGCGCGGACACTGCTTACTGTTGCGGACTCGCTTGCACGCAAGAGTGTGTGGCTGGTGGGCGGCGATGGATGGGCTTATGACATTGGATTTGGGGGCTTGGATCACGTGCTGGGGTCAGGGCAGAATGTGAAGCTGCTTGTCCTAGATACAGAGACCTACTCCAATACGGGCGGACAGATGTCGAAGTCTACTCCGCGCGGGGCGGTGGCGAAGTTTGCGACGGGCGGAAAACTGACCGGCAAGAAGGACCTCGCGATGGAGGCGGTGAGCTACGGGTCGGTGTATGTTGCGCGGGTGGCGATGGGCGGCAACGACGCGCAGACGATCAAGGCTTTCCAGGAGGCTGAGGCCTATAACGGCCCGGCCCTGATCATTGCGTACAGCCACTGTATTGCCCATGGATACGATCTTGCGAAGGGCATGCAGCAGCAGAAGAATGCGGTTCTCTCGGGGTACTGGCCGCTGATGCGTTACAACCCGGCGCTGCGCAGCCAGGGAAAGAACCCCTTCCAGCTTGACTCTCGACCACCATCGATTTCGTTGAAGGCGTATAGCGACCAAGAAGCGCGGTACACCATGCTGGCGCGCAGTCATCCAGAGGTCGCGAAGAAGTTGATGGCGGAGGCGCAGGACGATGTGGAACGCGAGTGGCGCGTCTATGCCGAGAGAGCAGCGACTGTGCCCGAATGGGCCTCCAAACCGGGTGCTGAAACACAGGGAGAGGGGGCAGGAATGAAGGCTGGAGCGGGAGGTGTCGAATGATAATCGCACTAACTAATGACTCTCGATGTTACCGTTCGGTAGGTTGAAAAGCTCAAATCCAAACCACGACAAAACATGCATGAAATATAGCGAATCGTGTGGATTAGCAACAAGGAACAGTTACAGATTAGAAGCAAGTTACTGACGATTATGGATCGATGCAGACTAATTCGCAGTATATGGAGAACGCGGGTCATGGCGAAGTGTTATACGGAGGGACTACAATTCCGATGACATAAGCTGACCGTCCGCTAAACGGCCGCAGAAATATCACCAAATCAGATTCAATTCATCCTCCTGGCAATCCGCATAACTTTTTCGACGCAAACAGATGGAAGGACTTTCAATGGCTACCACAAATCTCGAAGTGCAGAGCCTGCCTGTTGCAGACTCACCCGTTCACCGCAAAAAAGTAGTGAACGATTTCTCGATCCAGGTTGCAACGGTTAACGGCTCTGGATCTCAATCTGCAAACAGCATTCTTCTCCGCGGCATCTTCAATATGGGAGTGCCGGTCTCGGGCAAGAATCTGTTTCCTTCCAACATTGCGGGACTACCCACATGGTTTCTGATCCGCGCCAGCAAAGATGGCTGGGTTGCACGCAAGAGCGATGTGGATCTGCTGATCGCGATGAACCTGGAGACGGTTCATGAAGACATTCGCAAGCTGCCGGCGGGCGCCGCGGTGATCTACGACGAGATTTTCAATCTGACCGAACTTCGCGGCGACATCACAGCTTATCCGGTGCCGTTCGACCGCCTGGTTGCCGCGACGGGCGCCGAGATGAAGGTTCGCAAGTTGATCAAGAACATGGTGTACGTGGGCGTCGCTGCGCAGCTGTTGTCGATCGATCTCAAGGGGCTGGAGGCGATCGTTCGCAAGCAGTTTGCGAACAAGGCAGCCGTAGCGGACCTCAACTGGAACGCCGTCCAACTTGGGTTTGATTATGCCGCGAACACGCTGACGAAGCAGGATCCGTTTGTAGTCGAGCCGATGAATGCGACCACGGGCAAGATCATCATTGACGGAAACTCTGCGTGCGCGATGGGTGCGATGTTCGCGGGGGTAACGGTGGTGGCGTGGTATCCGATTACGCCGTCGACGAGCATCGTGGAAGATCTCATCAAGTACATGAAGACGTACCGGGTTGAGAAAGATGGCAAGGCGAGCTTCGCGATTGTTCAGGCGGAGGATGAGCTGGCGGCAATTGGTATGGTGCTGGGTGCAGGCTGGGCTGGTTCGCGGTCGATGACAGCAACCTCGGGGCCGGGCATCTCGCTCATGGCTGAGTTTGCTGGACTGGGATACTTTGCTGAGCTCCCGGGAGTCATCTTCGACGTGCAGCGGACGGGGCCATCGACAGGCTTGCCGACGCGCACGGCGCAAGGGGATGTTCAAACGATCTCTGGCCTCTCTCATGGCGATACCAAGCACATTCTGCTGCTGCCTGGATCAGTAAAGGAGTGCTTCGAGTTTGGCACGCAGGCTTTCGATCTTGCAGAAACCTTTCAGACGCCAGTCTTCGTCCTATCGGACTTGGACCTTGGCATGAACAATTGGATGTCGGAGCCGTTCCAGTATCCGGAGAAGCCCATCACTCGTGGTAAGGTGCTGAACGCAAAACAGCTCGAAGAGCTGGGCGGGTTCGCGCGGTACAAGGATGTGGACGGAGATGGAATTCCGTATCGCACTCTGCCTGGCACGGATCACCCGAAGGCTTCTTACTTTACGCGCGGCAGCGGCAAGAACGAGAAGGCGCTGTATACCGAGCGGCCGGAAGATTACGAGTACAACATGGAGCGCCTGGTTAAGAAGTTCCAGACAGCTAAGACGTACGTGCCCAAACCAGTTCTTGAAGCTTCGGAGAACAACAAGATCGGCATCATCGCATACGGCACGACTCATTTTGCCGTCGTCGAAAGCCGTGACCAGTTGGAGCGCGAGTCGAAGATTCAGACGGACTATCTGCGCGTTCGTGCGTATCCCTTCACTTCCGACGTAGACGAATTCGTGGCAAGCCACGAGACGATCTACGTGGTGGAACAGAACCGCGATGGCCAGTTGCTCAACCTGCTGAAGACGGATCTAGATGCGTCTCAGGCTACGAAGCTGCACTCAGTGACTTATTTCGGCGGTCTTCCTATGGATGCGCGCACTGTTACCGAGGCGATCGCCTCACATGAAGGAGCAAACAAGTAATCATGGCAACCACACCTGTCAATTCGGCACCAGCAAAAACGAACAGCATTGGCCTCGAGATCCTGGACTATCGCGGGGGCAAGTCAACCCTCTGCGCGGGTTGCGGTCACAACGCCATCTCAGAGCGTATCGTCGAGGCATTCTATGAGATGGGCGTTCAGCCCGAGCGCGTGATGAAGTTGAGTGGCATTGGTTGCTCCTCGAAGTCGCCCGCCTACTTCATGTCTCGCTCCTTCAGTTTCAACTCCGTACACGGACGCATGCCGTCGGTGGCGACCGGAGCCATCCTTGCGAACAAGACGATGCGCGCGATTGGCATCAGCGGCGATGGTGACACGGCGTCGATTGGCGTGGGGCAGTTTGTGCATCTGCTTCGCCGCAATCTGCCTATCATTTATGTAATTGAGGACAATGGCGTCTATGGACTGACGAAGGGTCAGTTTTCTGCGACAGCCGATATCGGCTCGAAGCTGAAGACCGGCGTGGTCAACGATATGCCTCCGATCGATGTATGCGCGCTTGCCATTCAATTAGGAGCGACCTTCGTTGGTCGCTCGTTCTCGGGCGACAAGAAGCAGCTTTCGACGATGTTGAAGGCAGCGATTGCTCACAAGGGAACCGTACTGCTCGACATCATCTCGCCGTGCGTCACCTTCAATGATCACGAGGGCTCGACCAAGAGCTACAAGTACATGAAAGAGCATGATGAGGTAGTCAACGAGACGGGCTTCATCGCGCCGTTCGAGGACATCTCTGTCGAGTACGATCATGACACTACGGTCGATGTGCAACTTCATGACGGATCGCATTTGCGTCTCCGCAAGATTCACGAGGACTATGCTCCCACGAGCAAGACGGGAGCCGTGAACCTGCTGATGGAGGCGCATGAGCAAGGAGAAGTCCTTACCGGCATCTTCTATGTGAATGCGAACGAGATGGACTTTGCTGCACGCCTGAACATGGTGGACGAGCCGCTTGCGACGCTGCCGCAAGAGCGTGTCCGCCCGAGCCGTGAGGTGTTCGCGGAGCTTATGCGCGCGCACTCGTAACGTTGATTTTCAAAAGCGCGATGGCTCTGGACCTTTTTCCAGAGCCATCGCGCTTTAAGGGATCGGATTAGGATGTGACCGGAGATGGGATTGTTTCGTGGGGCGCGCGGCCGATGATGCGGGGAAGAAGGATCAGGGTCGTTGCATAGAAGATGAATGTGATGGCGATGGCTAGCAAGGTCTCGTGGCGGACGTCCATAAGCAGGACCTTTGCGGCTGTTAGAGCGACGGTTACGTAGGCGAGCCAGACTAGCTCGGTCCTCCGCCTGCGGGAACCTAAAGCTGCCAATGCAAGAGTGGCTGCACACAGGGAGATCGTCTGCAGGATGGGGATCGGGCCGGGGCCTGCAGCGGCGGTGGTTGGGTGAATCGCCGCGGAGATGCGGACGAGAACGTAGACTGCGAAGGCTGAGGCGGTGGCAGCCGCTGTCGCTGCGGAGACGAGCGGGGGCATCTGATTGAGCGTCGCGTCTTTGGGCACACGCAGCGTAATGCCGTAGCAAAGAAGGGAACAGAGGAAGGCCGCGCCGATGCTCCAAGTTGGGGAGGCCGACTGTGGGTCAAGCAGCAGGTGATGATCGAATCCTGCGAGGCTGGAGAAAAACGCCGCGGCCAGCAGGTAGAGCGCGCCGTGGAATTCCAGGACCAGATGGCTGTATCGAATCCCCAATGCAGTGCAGGCGAGGGCCGCAATCGCCATAACGCCGGCAAGCGAGGAAGCTGAAAGCAAGAGGATGCTTCCCAGAGCGAAGGTGGCTGCGCCCCAGGTGGTGTAAGCGGCAAAGGCACGGGACGGAGTCTTGCGGCTGAAATAGAAAAATGCGATGGAGTACAAGACGACGCCCAAGGCTATTGAAAGGATGCCAACGCCGGTCTCGACGGGGCTTCCGCCAAGGTGGGTCGCTCCGTAGGCAGCGAAGGAAAGCACCAATGTGCCTTGTACGATCTCGAAGATTGAAAGTGTGCGCTCTTTCAACGTAACGTGTAGCGTGATGCTTATGAAATAGAGAAGGAGCGGGGCTGCGGCCAAGGCTATAAGCCATGGTGTAGCGACGTTTGCGTAGCTCGCGCGAGCGGTCACGTCGAGCGAGTAGATGTAGAGAAGGGAACCGGTCGCTAGATCAAGAGCTACGGCGGCGAAGATTCTTGCCTTGAGCAAATGGTTGCGGAGGCTTGCAAATTCGGCCTCCAGCGCGATGATTAGAAGCGCGCACAGGAAGGGTGGAAGGTCTTGCGTCGCGATCATGAGAGCAAGGGCGGTAACGCTGGTTGTGACGTATGCGATCCAGAAGACTGGGGTGTTTGCCGTCTTCCATGTGAGTGCGAGCGCGGCGATTGCGAACGCCGCCAATATAGCCGCTGTTACGGCCGGGCTTAGTACTCTGAAGTGCAGCGTGAGTTCCCAGAGCATGGGTGCAAGAATCAGCGCGGATGTCAGCGCGTAGGCAACGCGTGCGAAGAGCTTTTCGCCGGTCACGCGCGCGGCTGCGGCGAGCCACAGGACGGCATAGGCAATCGCGAGGATGACCACGATCTGACGCGGGAAGGTTCCGGCCTCGGTTAGCGCACGGAGTAGATACGCGCCCGCCATGCCCAGGATGGCTTTACCGAGGGTGGTGAATACGCTGCCCGCATTGGCGGCGGGGGAAACCGCAGCGGTCGGGCTCATCGTTTGAAGCAGAGGCGCAGAATCGATGGGCGGCGAGAGGAGGGGCAGAGCCTCGGATGGATGCTCGAGTTGAAACACTCGCTGTTCCAAAGCCTCCAGCCTGGCAATGAGACGAGCGGTCACCTCAGCAGGTTCATTCATCACACACACTCACTCGGGCGAGGCGCTTCCCAATTGCTTTTATAGCACGGGTGCTGGATGGTCATGGGACTTCGCTCCAGATGCGTCGGCCCAGGGCGGAAGTATCTTCACGAGCACCCAAAGAATAGGGAGGGGAAGGAGTAAGAGGAAGATCGACATCAGCATTCCTTCGCGCGTGACCAAAGCCATCTTGTAAGTCGTGTACCCAAGGAAGCTCTTGGAGAAAAGTTGGCCGCCGATGACTACGTTCCAGCGCATAGCTATGACGGCGACCTCTATGAGAAGCCCCGAGATGACATAGATGGACTTTCTAAGTCCGGGTGGAAGCTTCTTCACCTGAACAATTGCCAAGAGCAAAAGGGGAACGAATGTGCCCATCCATATCTGTAGCACGATCTGTGAGAAATATAGCTTGGTGTGAACCATGAAGCTGATGGAACGAAATGATTCGTTGGCTTCGTAGATTCGATGGATGAGATCCACCATTTCGAGACCAAAGTCGATGATGAAGGTGTAGAAGAGATATTTTGCAATCGTATCGACGCAGGCCATATCGATGGATTTCTTGCGCAGCTTCTGAGCCGCCATGTAAATGAGCATCACGCCGGCGATTCCCGACACCATTGCGGAGAAGATGAAGATGACCGGCATCAGTGGCGAGTTCCACCAGGGGTTGGCCTTGATAGATCCGAAGATGAAGCCGACGTATCCGTGCAGGAGGAATGCGGAGGGGATACCGACCAAAGTGACGAGCCATCCGGCCTTTTCGTCGACTCGAAGCGATCCCTCACTCAGGTTGGTTGAGCCGAGGGCGAGAATGCGATAGAGGAGGCGTTTCAGGCCGGTTGAGGTCTGCGAGAAGATAATGATGTCGTGCCGGTAGTCGAGCCAGATCTCGAAGAGCAGCACGGCCATCATGTACCAGAGATAGATGTAACCGAACATTGCCATCGCGGATGTGGCATGCGGCGTCAAGTACATCTCGAACGACCGTTCGGGATGCCCGAGATGGAATTGCAGGGGGAGCGGCGCCACAATGAGGAATGCCAAGGCGGTCAACAGGGCGAGGCGATAGGTGGGAGCTACAGCCTTCACATGAAAGATGCGCTCCAGCGATGCGAGGATAAAGGCGCCCGCCACCAGACCCGTGATGTATGGATAGAGAACGATCAATACACTCCAGTAGAGATTGACCTCATTGGGGTACATGTAGCCTTGAACACCGCCCATCGCGATCGCGCCTCCTCAGCGCACTTCGTGGTTAGAAATCTTTACCGCACGGAACCATCTAAGCCGTTGTAAAAAGCTTTGGCTCCAGTGGCCATCTCTGGCTTAAGCACCCGGACAGTATGGGTCTTCAGGAAGGCGTGGATCGGATCGTTTGGATTTTTCAGGTCGACGAGTTGTCGCGCGCCGGTGGGGCAGTTTTCGCAACAGGCAGTGGTCAAGCCCTTGGTGATCCTGTGATAGCAAAGCGTGCACTTGTCCGCGACGTGTTTTGTGGGGTGGATGTATCTGCAGCCGTAAGGGCAGGCCTGCACGCAGTACGCGCATCCCAGGCAGTAGGTTTGGTCTACCAGAACTACACCGTCGGGGGTAACAAAGGTCGCACCCACAGGGCACACCTGTGTGCAGGGCGAGTCCTCGCAGTGGTTACACATTTTCGGAACAAAGAAGTATTTGCCGTTTGCGTCTTCTGGCGCGGCCGGGAAGCCCTCCTTGCCGCCGTCGGGAGAGATCACGGTTGGGTTGGTGAGATCCCAGTCTGTCACCTCGTAGCGCTCTACCCACGTACGGAAGAAGCCATCGGGGACGTCGTTTTCAGCCTGACAGGCACGGACACAGTTGCCGCAACCGATGCACTTGGGGATATCGATGAGCATGCCCCACCAATGCTCTGTCTTGCTGAAGTTCGGAGATTCTTGCGGCGTGCCTGCAAGCACGTACTTCCAAGCGACAGCCGCTGCGGGAAGCATAATCAAAAAATGGCGTCGATCGAGACTCAATTAGCACCTCCCGACTGAATCGCGGGGCTGTGTGGTTGATGGCATGTTTCGCAGGCAACTCCACCGGAGTGTTCGTCGGCTGCAACTTGAGGAAAGTCCTTCGGCTTCGCGGCGCTGGCCGCGTGGCACTTGACACAGAGTGTTGCCGTGTCGAGTTTCGCGGGTTGCACGTTGCCTGGATCATCTGCATGCTTGGCGAGCGGGCCGTGGCAGGCTTCGCAATGGACGCCTGCGTGGATGCCGGAGTGCTTCAGGGTCGCAACGTCGGTGTGACATGTTTCGCAACGCTGCTGACCTGCGAAATGTACCGGCCGCGCCGCAATGTCCGCGATGGCATTCCCGCGATAGTGTCCGTACTCGCCAAAACTTTTGGGGACAACAAAGTGACGGGCCACAAAGAATACGACGATGAGAAAGCCCCACAATAGCGCGAATCTGAAAAGATGCTCGTAATCCTTGAAACTCTTCATCAAACGACATCCCTTCCGGCTTGCAGTCGCCCGGTGTTCGGAACAACTTTGCCGGTGAATCAAAGTCGCTCTATTGATAGGCAGCCGAGATGCGTTCGTATGTGAGCTTTATCACAGGATGTCAGGAGTGCACTGCCGAGCTGGTTCCGACAGGGGAGCCCGGTATCAGCTTGTGGCTGATTCGAGAACAGTGAGGCGGAGTGGATCGTGAGGCTCATCAACAGCCATTGGAGGACGCATTTCATCCCGCAGATCAGCCTCATTCTCTTCCTTCAAGCTTCGTCCGCTGTGCGCATTCGTGTTCGCTCATGCGAGGTGGCTGGGTGGCTCAAGTCTCACGTAACCGGACCGGAAGCTGGCGTGGGCAAAGGGAGGGTCGGCGACTAACTGACTGGAACTGTAATTTCGTGCGGCACGATTGCATGAATAGCGATAAACATTCTTCATTGCTTTCGCAGGTGACCCTGGTTGGCAGGGTCATTGAAGCGCCAACTCTATGTAAATAAAGCGGTAGGGATGTTGTTCTTCACACCGGCGTCAGCTAGCGTAAGCTCCAGCAACCTTGCAAACATATGATTCGATATTACTTAGATGACAGGCGCTCGTGCGCAATCGATTATCTCTGCGCGCTTTCTCTGACGGCCCGGCGGCGCTTGTATCAGCGCGGTTTCAGCGCGTGTTTGCTGGCTTTGGTGGTGGGTCTCTCTTCTGTTGGATCGCTTGCGCAGTTGACGGCACATCTTGTCGGCCTAAAGACGCCGATCGGCAGCGGCCTGAAGGTGTCCAACGCTGTGGCGGTGGACGCCAGCGGCAACGTCTACATTGCGGACACGCAGAATGACCGGGTGCTAAAAGAGACTTTGTCGGGCGGCACGTACACGCAATCAACCATCGGATCCGGCTTGGTCGATCCGTGGGGCGTGGCCGTCGATGTGAATGGTGTGGTCTACATTGCGAGCGATGGCAACACGAAGTTTTTTATTGCGAAGGCGAAGCGCGGCGAGCCTGGAAGTCATTGGCCTGTCGTATCGCTTACTGCACTCGTCTTCCTGTCTCTGCCGTTTGGGCTCGGCGCGCGCAAGCGGTTTCGGCACACTCTTTGTGTTATGGCCATGGTGGCTTTGCTGGGATCCGTTATTGGCTGCACGGACACGTTTTACCCGTTGAACTCCACCGCGCCTGGCCCCTACCAGATTCCGTTGACGGCAACTGACAGCAATCAAAACTCGCAGACGGTGATGCTTGTGGTCGTTGTGCCGCAGCAGTGACGATGAGCAATTCATCCTTCAACCGTTCCAGGAGTTTAACCAATGCGCTACCTTGCTGCATTCTTGTTGTTTGTCACTCTTCCAATAGCCGCTCAAACGAATGCCAAACATGGGCCTGATTGCAGCGCCGGCTGGCCCACAAACATGGCTCAAGTAATGTTGAAAAATGCCGGCCTGATTCGCAATGAGGATATCGACTTCACGAAGACGATTACGACGCGTATCGCTTCAGAAGAAAGCGAAGTTGATCGCTGGCACCAGGTTTATTCTGTAACATTCTTCCGGCGAACGGGTAAACGAGTGCAAGCGATCGTAGTTCACGACGCATCGAGTGAAGAATGTTCCTTGACCGACCCAGAGGGCTTTGTTGTATCGCAGCATCTACACTAGCCCGCGAACAAGATCGCACGTCAGGGTCGTTTGGCGGCCAATTGACGGAGCACGGGCGTCTTTTCGTCGAGGGAGCGTAAATCGCGAAGAAGGGCATCGAAGAAGAATCCGGACGGACATTTGGCGTTGCGCTCCACCCAGTCCGAGCTAAGGATGGCGTAGCTTTCAAAGTTAAAACGGCTATAGAATTCCCAGCTCATCACTTTGAGCTGCCCCCAAGAGACTACGTAGACGCCATCCTCGCTGTAGCCGATCGCTGTAACGCAATGGCCGTTCTCTGACTGAGGAGCGCACTGCTCGGGCGTGGCATTGGGCGGGATCACCCACGGCGTTGTCGGCCAGGTTAACGGGTCCGGGCCGCATGCAAACTCCGGGAGGTTCAAACCGAGGTAAGCGGCGCCGAAGAGCAGGACCATCTGCCGAAGGTGATCGGCGTTCTGCGGGGTGGCCCGCACAAACGAGTGGATGCGGTGATCACCGATGCCCGTGTTGCGCCAGAGCTTTAAAGCGTCCAGCATCGTGGCGCATTCGAGGAGGTGATCGCAGGTCAGCGTCGCGTGGGCGCGAATGATGTCGTCGTCGGTGAGAATGATCGGGTCTCCGTGGATGGCGGTCCAATGATGGACCATGTGGCCAGCGGCAGCGGAGGTGCAGCAGTTGAACTTGTCATTGGCCAGCATTGGCCAGGTGGAGGTGGAATC
The DNA here is from genome assembly GCA_049578265.1 of Acidobacteriaceae bacterium. Classification (GTDB taxonomy): domain Bacteria; phylum Acidobacteriota; class Terriglobia; order Terriglobales; family Acidobacteriaceae; genus Granulicella. The sequence goes on along the minus strand of JBAULP010000146.1, from coordinate 59,800 downwards.
GAGCAGCTCGCGCGCGGGAGGAGCGGGCAGCGCGGCGAGATAGTCGGACAGATGAAGCGTGCGGGCATCGGTTTTGGACTGGATTCTACCGAGTTTCATGATGGCTCCTTGCGGCTGCGGGGATGGGGAAGGCGCATGCGGGTGATCAGGCCATGATAGCGGGGATGTCCGTGCAGAGGGCTTAGGCTTGGTAGCACAGCGGCGTACGCGACAAATAGGTCCCGACTGTCGGCAGCGCGCTCCAGCCAATCCAGTGCGAGCTCATGCTGCTCCAGCGAGGCGGCGGCGACGGCGATTGGAACGGGCATGGGGCTGCCTTCGGCGGCCAGATTCAAAAGCTGCTCCAGTATCTCCTGAGCTTTGGCGGAGTTGCCGTGGCGAACGTAGGCCTCCGCCAGCCAGCCGAGGAGCACCGGCATCCCGCTGGCCTGGATGCCGCGCTCGAGCGTCTCGATGGCCTGCTGGGTGCGGCCTTGCATGGACTGGGCCAGCGCGAGCGAGTAGTAAAGCTCGTAGTTTTCAGGAGTTGCGGCGAGCGCTGAGGTGGCAAGCAGCTGCGCATCTTCATGCCGGCCAAGATAGAGCGTAATCATCGCCTCCGCGTTGAGCAACTGCGTGGCCAGTGGATCGTATGTAAGTCCCAGGCGTGCCTCCGCGAGTGCTTCGTCCAACAACCCAAGCGTCATCAGGTTGCTGACACTGACGTAATACGAGTCGCCCCTCTGCGGCCGCAGCGCCAGGGCCTTTTGAATATGTTCACGGGCGCCCGTCCAGTTCCAATCGTAGAATTGGAGCACATTGGCGAGCGAGATGTGGGCTTCGGCCAGCGAGGGGTCGAGCGCAATCGCGTGGAGCGCGGAGGTACGGGCCGTGTGCCAGGCCTCGTGCGGATTCATGGCGCCGAAGGTGCCCTGCAGGGCGTAAAAGTCGGAGACGCCGGCGTGCACAGCGGCGGAGTCTGGGTCCATATGGAGCGCCTGTTCAAAGTAGCGGCCGGCGAGCTGGATATCTGCGATCGTGCGCCTCTCCCAGTGATACCGGCCTCTCAGGTAGATCTCGTAGGCGTCGGTCTGCATGCGGGTGCGCGGCTGGGCTCCCATCTGCGACACCAAGTGCGACGGCAATGCAGAGCAGACCGAGGCCGCTAGATCGTCCTGCAGGTCGAAGATGTCGACGAGCTCGCGATCAAAGCGAGAGGACCAGCTCTGCGAGCCCTGGGCGACGTCGGTGAGCTGAATCGAGACCCGAACGCGCGAGCCGGAGCGGCGCACGCTGCCTTCGAGCACCGAGTCGACGTCCAGCAGCGTGCCGATTTCGCGGATGGTGTGCTGCTTGCCCTTGAGCGAGAAGACGGAGGTTCGAGAGACAACACGGAGGCCGGGTACGGTGCCCAAGGTGCAGATGAGCTCGTCGGTAAGTCCGTCGCAGAAGAATTCGTTCTCAGGATCTGAGCTGACGTTCTGCATCGGCAACACCGCGATAGAAGATCGCGTGACTGCGGTATGCTGCGTCGTGATGGTCGGAGCCGAGTATGTGAGGGTCTGAGGTGGATGGACGAAGGTTATGGTTGGATCGTCGGGCTGCGCGTGAAATGGGACGCTTGCGGTTCGAGGCTCGTGCTGGAGCAGCGCCAGGATCTCAGCAGCGGAGGCGTGGCGTTCCTGAGGATGGATGCGCAGGGCGCGATCGACGGCGCAGCACACGGAGGCGGGCAGGTCTGGACGGACCTCGTTCAGAGGGACGTAACGCGCCGCTGCAATCGCGGCCATGGTCGCTGCGGGCGTGGGCTGCCGGAACGGGGAGTGCCCGGTCGCCATCTCATACAGCACCGCGCCCAGGGCCCAGAGGTCGGCGCGGTGGTCTACGGTGCGGCCTGCGAGCTGCTCCGGAGGCATGTAGGCAAGGGTTCCCATCACCTGCTGGTTCTGCGTCAGCGGCTGCAGGTGGGCGACGCGAGAGAGCCCGAAGTCCAGGATCTTGACTCCGCCGGAGCTGGGAAGAAAGAGATTGGCGGGCTTGATGTCGCGGTGCACGATGCCGGCGAGATGGGCTGCATGGAGACCGGTCGCGGTCTGGCCTCCGATGTCGCAAATTTGCAGCAGCGACAGCGGACCTTGTTGGAGCAGGGCGGCAAGCGTCTGCCCGCGGTAGAACGCCATCACCAGCAGCAGTGAGCCGTCCGGCGCCTCTTCCACCGCGTGGATCGTGCACAGGTTGGGGTGATCCAGCATGGACGCGGCCCGAGCCTCGCGGAGAAGGCGCTCGCGGGCACCCGGCTCAGCGCAAAGCGAGGCTTGCAGGCGCTTGATGGCGACGGTTCGACCGAGGCGCTCGTCTTCCGCCTCGAAGACGACGCCCATGCCGCCTTCGCCGATCTGTCGGATCAGGCGATAGTGCAGAAGCTGCTCACCGGAGTTGAAGGAGGTGGACATAGAGCGAATCTCAGATCAGAGTACGCGACATCCGCGTCGGACAGCAGATTGGACGCGCTGCGAACTGCGCGGCGCCTTGGCTGCTCGGATCAGCGTGGAGCATTCAAGCTCGCTAGCAGGGCTTGAGCCGAGGGCGCGGCAGCACTTCGCGCTGGATGTTTCAGGTGGACGAAAGCTGTGCCGAACTTCGTGGCGCCGTGAAGATGCTCTGAAACCACAAAGGATTGTCGATGCGATCGAAGTGCTCGAGGAGATCCGCGAAGAGCGCTTCGAGATGCTTGACGGTGGCGATGGCGCTGATCGTGATGATCTCGCGCTGGCGCTCGGTAAGGGGCAGCCGGTCGAACGTTGCGTCGAACTCGGCGACGTGGTGAGGGTCCAGTGTGGCGTGAAGTACGTGAGCGGACATGGAGGTGAGCGGGATGCCGGTCTCTACGGAAAACTCGTGGAGGAAGCTGGGGTCCGTCGGCTGCTCGAGCACCGCGATGTAGCCGAGATACGCGATCGGATGGACGTGGTGCATCCAGAAGTACTGCGATCCCACCAGCGAAGCGACGCCAGGGTAGGGAAGTCGTGCCAGCGCCTGGTCGCGAACGATCCCGAGAGAGGCGAGATCGTTCAGTATCCATTCGCCGTGGCCCTGCTCCTCCTCGGCATGCTCCAGGTAGTAGTCGCGCAGCCATTCCTTTAGCGGATCGTCGTCCGCCAGCGACTCGCAGCAGGCCGCGGCAGCACGCATCGACGGTGCTGAAGCCGCCGTGATGGGATACATCGCGAACAGAAACTCCGGGTAGAGCTCCGCGATGCGCGGGTGCGACCACACCTTGCGGATGCGGGACGTGAGGGTGCCGCGAACGAGCGAGATGGTGGAGCGAAGACGCTGGCTGGCAGGTTGCATGGCAGAGGTGGCGGCGGAGTGCCTAAAGGAGCACGGTGCCGAGACGTTGGCCGTCCGGGGTGGCAACCTGGCGCTTGAAGAAGTCGTCACCAAGCTTGGCCTTGATGCTGATCAGCGCTTCGATCTCGGCTGGGCTGAGCGCGTTGACGCTCGCGGCTTCATCATTGGTTAAAGGGGCGCTGGTGTGAACCAGGCCGGCCTGGGTGAGGGTTTCAACGTTCGTCATATAAGTCAGCTCCGTAGATTGGCAGGAATCGAACCGTTCCGTGTACTGGGACTTTATCACAACGCACGTGACTGGAGGATCGCGAGGCAGAGTGCTGGTAAAAGCGTCTCCCGGAGGTGCGGCGGCGTAAGGGTATCCAAGGCGCGGGAGACTGCGCTCCCCGGCGTTTCGCGAGTGAAGGCGCGCGCAACAGGCCGTGCTGCGGGGTCGACGAGGGTGCGGCTTTTGGGGAGCACATGGAAGTGGGGGATTGTGGCCGCCGCCAAGGCTTGAGCCTCTGCGCGCCGGGCATCCGATGGGGGCAACGCCTGGAAGATCTCTCGCCGATGGAGGATCGGAGTGCTCCATGGAGCTGAGTGAAGAGATTTGCTGACGATCAGTGCGTAGTCTAGGGTGTTTCTGAGCACAAGACGCGGGGCGTGAACCCGCTGCAAGGTCTGATGCCACGTGGCGGTAGGGTCCATCAGGGCTGAGCGGGCGTGGATCAGAAGATCTGCGGCGTGCCGGTAACCCTCAGAGAGATACGAAAGCACGGCCACCGGCGAGGAGACCATGGGAGCGTCGGTGCGCGTGGTGAGGACGGCGGGCAAGCGGGCCAGCCGGAATGTGCCAGCCGCGGAGACGGCCCAGCGCGGAATACAGACGGGAACCGGTGAGCCTCCCTTGGCAAAGAGACCCGAGACATCGAGCGGATCGGTGGGGAGCAACCCTGTTGCGCGAAGCGCGGCTAGCGCGGCGGCGAAGGCTTCATCTGGAGCGTCGGCTGTTACTGGTGTGGCGAGGCACTCGGCATCGACGATTGCGGGGCCTGCGGAGGTGCCAACCAGGTTGCCAAAATGGAGGTCCGTCAGGCAGGTGTGCTGGGCCAGGCAGAGCAGACCCCCGGCACTCCGCCAGTAATTTTCTTGCTCTGATATAGAGTGAGCGGATTCTGAGTTGGCTGCGGGGATTGCTTCGATCCAACCGTAGCTGAGTTCAGCATCCGTGGTGAGGACGCGCGCGCGGGGCGCGGGTAGTGTTGAGTCGAGCGCGGCAAGCATACGGAGAAGCTCGTACCAGAGCCACTCGCCTGTGACAGGCCGAGACTTGTAGAAGACTGCTGCACTGCCGTGAAAGGTGAGATGGAGCACGCCGAATCCGCCGGGATGGGGATCTGAGGATGCTGCTGACACGCTGGCGATTGGGGGCAGGGCGTCGCATCCGAGAAAGTCCGCCAAGGTGTCGGCGTCGCTCTGAAGACGGTTGAGGAATAGGGTCGTGGCGGTAACCCAATCCGAGGTCGTTCGGCACAGAATGGAGTGGAGCGCAGATGAGGTGCGAAGGGGGCCTTGGTCTTCAAGGCTCGAATCCGCTGAGCCGTTCATGGGCTCTGCGAAGGCTGGGGTGAGCAAATCGGCCAGGCGGTTGCGGAGTGCGTCGCAAAGTCCGCCAAGCGGGACAGGCTCGCCGGACAGCAAAAAGCATGGGGCGGCCACGCGTGCTGTTAGCGCGGAGATTGCCTCGGAAACCCATGGCTCGATTTCGGCTACGAGGGCCGGGGGGAGCTCGGTGGCCCAGCGTTCGCCTCCGTGCAGCAGGCCCGGGGCTTGGTCGGTGGCAAAGGTAAGCGTGCTGCCTGCGCCGATCAGTAGTGGATGGGGGCTAGCGTTCACTAGCCGGCGCGCCGAGATATTTGAGTTGAACGATGGTGATGTCGTCTGTTGCGGGGTGCCCGGCGCAAAAGGCGGCCATCTGAACCAACGTCTCATCGGTCTCCGCGCAGCGAACTGCATGGTCGAAGCGTTCCTCGCCGAAGAACTCGCCGATACTATTTTCCGCCTCTGTGAAGCCGTCGCTGACCATGACGATGCGGTCGCCTGCGGTGAGGGTGGTGCTGCCGGATTCATACTGGGCTTCGGCGATCAATCCCACGGGAAGGTTGGAGACGGTAAGCCGTTCGACGCCTTCGCTGCGGCAGATGCGCGGCTGGATGTGGCCGCAGTTGAGATACTCCAGCGTACCGTCGGGGTGCAGCCGAGCCAGCAGCATGGTCGCGTATTTCCCTACGTTCTTGGCGCAAAGATATCGGTTGGTGTCCGCGGCGACCACGGTCAGAGGCTGCCCCGTGCTCAGTTGTGTAAACAACATGCCCTGCAAGGTTGACGCGAGGATGGCGGCGGAAACCCCTTTGCCGGAGACGTCGACGAGCGCGACGGCGAGGGAGGTCGGTAAGGCGATTACGTCGAAGAAGTCCCCGCCCACATCGTGGCAGGCGATGCTCTGCGCCTGAATCTCGGCGTAGGAAAATGACGGGATCTGCGCGGCCATGAGACGCTGCTGAATCTGCGCCGCGATCTGCAGCTCCTCCTTCTGCTGGCGAGCCTGGTCTTCCAGGACTGCAAGCTGCGCATTCTCCACCAGGGCCGCAGCCTCGCGGGCGATGGTGCGCAGCAGATCATGGTCGACCTCTGAGACGCGATGAGGTTGAAACGAACTATCCAGATACAGCACGCCGAAGACTGGGCGGCGATCAGCGGTGCCGACCTTGGCCTCGTGGGATTCGCTGCGGGTTCGGCTTCCGGTCTTGCGCAGCGGAATGCAGAGAATTGTGCGGAGATTATGGATGAGGATGCTTTCCGCGATGCCGGTCTCGGCCGTGAGCGTGTCGGTCAGAACATATTGATCGGTGCCCTCGGCGGCCTGCATCAGCACGGTGTGCGAGATGGTGGAACTGTCCTCAAGCACGTTGCCGTGGGCGTCCAGACCAAGCGCTAGCGTGAGCGTTCCGTCATGCTCCCCGTTCTCCTGCCGTTTGGTTTCTTGCAGGAAGACGAAGCCGCGATCCATTCCGGCAAGCGCGAGCGTCGTCTCCAGCAGCGAAGCATAGATTCGTTCCACCTTGCCAGCGCTATTGAGCTCCTGCGCTGCTTCTAGGAACCACAAAAGCTTTTCCAGGTCGGAGCGTCCGGTGCGTAGGGTGTGAACCTCCGTTGCGTCCGATCGCGTCTCGTCGGATGAGTTCGAGACGAACTGCTCTTGCGGTGTTTCCACGCGGAGGCAAGGCGCCTGCATGGAGCCGAACTGCATCGCATCGCCGGGTCGCAGCGTGCGTCGCCCCGTCACACGCTCGCCGTTCACGAAGCTTCCGTGGCGGCTGTTGAGGTCATGCAGGATCAGCTCCGATCCCTCTTCCAGAATCTCCGCATGGATGCGGGAGACATAGGGCGACGGCAGCACAAGCGAGCACTCCGCGGCACGTCCAATCACAAACGGAAGCGTTTGCAGAAGGACGCGGCGCGGCGCGGTACTGGCGTCCGGTGCATCGAGTGTCAGGAACTTTGGCTGCGCGTCGTCGGCCATGGCTTCAAACGATCATACGTCCAAAGCCGCCCGGCAGGCAGCTACGCCACTATGCACATACGTCCCGCACGCCACGGTCAAGACGACTGATGAAAACAGGCTGACTTCACAGTGGAGATTCGCAAAATACGGTCGCCGAACGTCCCGGAGCGTTCTTGCATGTGGTTCGCAGTTCTTTTGCTCATTTGAGATTTCGAAGCTAAGGGAAGGGCGGTTGATGATTGTGCGCGTATTGGCGCTATCGGAATGATGGGAGAAGGGTCTAAGATACCAGTTGTTTCGGCCCGCACTTCTTGAGAATCCCTTGAAACGAACGTTTGTCTCCCTGCGGCTGTTTGCGGTGCTGTCACTTTGCTTTGGGCTTCGAACCGGGGCGCAGGCTCCTGTGCGCGAGGCGGGGGCTGCAGCTGCGAATGCGATGATCAGCGGGACGGTAATGGACCCGTCGGGAGCCGTAATCCCCCACGCTGTGGTGTCGGTGCATGGAATGAGGGCGGAACGGACGGGTTACACCAATGGCGTGGGTCGTTTTGTTGTGCGCGTGCCAAAGGGAAGCTATGACCTGCAGATTGACGCGCCCGGGTTTGCGGAGTACAGGCGACCAGATCTACTTCTCTCCTCAAGGCCGCTCGAGGTGAAAATTACGCTTAAAGTTGCTGTCGCGGCCCAAGAAGTGACTGTGCCCATCCAGGCTGGGTTGAGCACGGATGCAAGCGCCAACAAGAGCGCGCTGGTATTCAGTGGCGCGCAGTTAGACACATTTTCGGACAGTCCGTCGGCAATGGAGCAGCAACTTGAGGCGATGGCGGGCAGCGACCCGGGTAATGCGGCGCAACTCTACGTGGATGGCTTTTCCAACGGCACGATGCCGCCCAAGCAGAGTATCCGCGAGGTGCGGATCAACCAGAATCCGTTCAGCGCTCAGAGCGACGAGTTTGGGCTAGGCCGTATCGAGGTGTTCACGAAACCAGGCTCCAATAAGCTACATGGCAGCCTGGAGTTCTTCTATGGAAACAGCGCATTGAACGCACGCAATCCATACACGGGAGCGCAGCCGCCCTACAGTAACGACTACACCGTGGCCAGCGTGGATGGGCCGTTGGGAAAGAAAAGTTCATTCTTCCTCACCGGACAGCGAAGCGATCTTTCAGAAAACGGTATCGTGAATGCGGTGATGCTGGATGCAAATCTGAACCCGGTGACGACCTCAGAGCCAGTTGCAAATGAAGTGGTGATGCAGGACTACTCGGGCAGGATCGATCATCAGTTTGGGCCGAAGGATACTTTTGTGGGGCGTTATACCTTCGATTATGTTACGCAACCGGACGCCGGCACCGGACTGCTGGTTCTTCCGAGCGAGGGTTACTCAAACCAGGTTCGGACGCAGACGCTGCAGCTCACGGAGACACATTTGTTTGGAGAGAAGATTGCGTTGGACTCCAGGCTGCAGTACTTACGGACGCGGCTGCGGCAAGATCCTGTATCGAGTGAACCGACGCTGATTGTGGAGGGTGCGTTTTCGGGCGGCGGCAATCCGCAGCAGTCACTTCACGATAACCAGGACAACCTGGAACTGCAGGAATATCTGACGGTAGATGAGGGCAAGCATCTGATCCGCACGGGCGTGCGGTATCGGTTGAGGCGCGAGGCAAACCTCGTTACAGCCGGGTACAACGGGCAGTTTATCTTCCCGGACATCACGACGTATCGCAACACGCTGCTGGATTTGCAGAATGGTCTCAGCGGATCGGAGATTCGCGCGAACGGTGATGGCGCGTCGCAGTTTTCGCTTACCGCGGGCGAGCCATCGGCGTCGCTGATTACGGGCGATGTGGGAGTGTACGCGGAAGATGAGTGGAAAGCGCGAGCAAACCTGACCCTGACGTATGGGCTGCGGATGGAGAGCCAATCGGCTATACCGGATCATCTGGATGCAGGTCCGCGTCTGGGCGCAAGCTACTCGATCCAACCAAAGAAATCGAAGCAGCCTGCGCTGGTGTTGCGTGGAGGCTTTGGTGTTTTCTTCAAGCGATTTGCGGAGAGCGATCTTCTGACGTCGGTGCGCGAGAACGGGTTGAACGAGCAAGTATATTTCATCGAAAATCCAGACTTTTATCCGATGATCCCGACGCCATCGAGCCTTGGCGTGTCAACAGACTCCACGATATACCGCGTTAGTCCGAGGCTGCATGCACCGGTGCAGCTACAGGGAATGATTGAAGCAGAGCACGCGTTTGGGAAGTATGGCACCCTGGCGGTCAGCTATTATCCACGGCGCCAGTATCACGAGCTTGATTCGCGGAATGCGAACGCGCCGATGCCTGGCACCGGCGTGCGGCCGTACGGTGGAACACAGAACGTCTATGAGTTCTCGTCGGATGGCATCAGTCGTGGACAGGACGTCAACATCAATGGGAATGTGAACCTGGGGAAGTGGGTTGACGCGTGGGCGTTTTTCTCGATCAACCACGACAAGACTGATGTGGGTGGAGCAGACAGCTTCGTTTCCAACTCCTACGACGTGGGTGCCGATTATGGCGACTACGCGAACTTCACGCCTCGGAAGTTCTTTAGCGGCGTGAACGTGCACCCGGGCTGGGGCGGCGCGTTGAATTTATTTTTTGTCGCGCGTTCACAGGGAGACTTCAACATTACGACGGGTGAGGACAATAATGGCGATTCGATTTATAACGACCGACCAGCCTTCGCCACCGACCTTAGCCGCCCGTCCGTGGTGCATACAGCGTTTGGCAACTTTGACACGGATCCACTCGCGGGGCAGACGATCATACCGATGAACTACGGTCGCGCGCCGAGCTTTAATTACCTGGAGATCTTTGCCCACAAGGACGTTTCCTTTGGTCCTCGGCCAGCAATAAGAAGAACGTCCGCAGGTGCTGCAGCGAAGGGTAAACGGATGGCGTCAGAAGCGCCTCGGCCATACCGGCTGCAGTTTGGTCTCGAGGTCGACAACGTCCTGAACACGAATAATCCCGGTGCGCCAGTTGGAGTTCTCACTTCGCCGTTCTTCGGAAAGGCGATCTCATTAAACGCGCCGTTCACAGGGAACACTGCGGCTAATCGTGCCGTTACGCTTCGGGCTGCGTTCCTCTTTTAGTGCGGTGTGAATGATCTGAAAATTCTGGTGTCTAGCGTGGCCTGCTCTTAGACAAAAACGAACGCTTAGTTTGTGGTTGCTTCGAAACAATTCAAAATTGAAGGCCCACGCAGATCGTTGCGACTTTAGACGTCCGATGACAACCCAGAAGGGAGATTCGCGGAGAAGCGCCCTCCTGGGGACGAAACGGCAAATGAAGTGCATCTTTGCATCGTCCATCACCGCACTAACGAGATGGTAACGCTTGCGGAGCCGGAGGCGTAGTTCGTGCCACCCGTATAAGTTGCGGTGATGGTTTGATTGCCTTGAGGCAGGCTGGAAGTGGTGTAGCTGGCTTTACCGCTGCTGTTGACAGGCACTGCGGCAAGCAGCTTGGAGCCATCGTAGAACGACACCGCGCCCATATCATCCGGTGGTCCCGCGCTCCAGGAGGTGACCGAAGCCTGCAAGGTGACCGGGGTGCCTGTCGTTGTGTACCAGGTCGACGGTGAGAGAGCCACGATCACAGGAGCTGCCGTGACTGTGAATTTCTCGGTCTGCGAAGACGCCGCGGCGTAGTTGGTCTGTTGCGCGTAACCGATCGCCACGGTGTGATTGCCGACGGCCGGCTTGGTAATGGTGAGAGAAGCGTTGCCGTTGCTCAGCGGAACCGCAACGGTTGCGCCTCCGTCGTAACTGTAGGTGATGGAGCCTTGCACAGCGCCTGCGTTCGAGCTTCCATTCACGGTGCACTGGTAGTTTCCTCCGTAGGGGAATGAGGAGTTCCAGCAGGAGACGGACATCTTGACCGGAATCGGGCTGACGGTGAGCAGCGCGGGTGCGGAGGCGCCGGCGGCGTAGTTCTTATTGCCTGAGTAGACCGACGTAATGGAGTGCGGTCCAACCTTCAATCCAGGCGAGATGTACCAGTAGGCGCAGCCATTGCCTTGCAGCGAGAGCGTCGTCAACACTGTACTTCCGTCGTCGATTTGTACCGTGCCCGTCGGTGTGGGTCCGTTGCCGGCCACGCAGACAGTTACGTTTGTTGCGCCGGGATAGACTAGCTGCGTGCTTGCGAACTGCTCGATGATGGCCGTGTCGTAGACGCTCAGCGGCAGGGTTGCGGCGGAGGCCAGGTGATTGGTGTCGCCCTGATAGCGTGCTGAGATCGAAAGCGTGCCTGAAACGGTTGGGGTGAACGAGCAGGTGGCCGCGCCGGAGGCGCTGAGCGCTGAGGTGCACAGAACGGATGTGCCGGATTGGAAGATTACGTTGCCGCCAGGATGGCCGGCGCCTGTCACCGTTGCTGTAAGGAGATCGACCTTGCCTTGAGCAGCGGGGTTGGGATTGGCAGAAAGCATCACGGCACTTGGAGCCTGGTTCACTGTGAGAAGGGCTGTCTTCGTGACAGTGGCGTAGTCAACCATATTGCCCGGCGTGAATTGGACGGAGAGGGTTTGAGTTCCGGCGTTGAGAATTGCACCGGATGCGGGGGTGTAGGAGAAGCTGCCGTTCACCGATGCTGTGGCATCGAGCTGCGCCGCGCTCAGTGCGGTGCCGTAGGTGATCGGGCCTGGCGTCGGCCACGTGATGGATGGGATTGCCTGTCCGATCGTTAGAGTTGTCGGGGAGGAGCTGACAGACGCGTAGCCGTTGCTGCTGGTGTAGCCAGCCGAGACGTTGTGCTGGCCAGCGGGGAGGCCGGAGACGGTTGTGGTTGCAACGCCGTTTACCAACGGCGCGTTGTAGGTCGTGCTGTCGACGGTAAAGACGACCGTTCCGGTCGGCGGCAAAGCCCCGCCCGTGACGGTTGCCGACAGCGTGACTGGTTGTCCATAGAGAGGCGACGACGGAGAGAAACCGCCCAACGTGATCGATGCCGTGGGCCCGGTGGCCGGTCCCGTGAGCACGAGGTTCACGGTTGATGGGCTGGGGAACGCGGAGTTGGTGAGGTTGCCGTTGAAGGTGACCGTGTCCGTGGTGATTGCGTACGTCGTTGGTGAGTAAGTTGCGGTCAGTGGGCAGACACCGCCGACGCCCAGCGCGCCTGCTCCTGTGCTGCTGAGCGTGCAATCGGTTGTGGCCGTGGGCGCGAGGCTGTAGTCCGTGGCATCACTCTGGGTGAAGGCAGTCGATTGATAGATCTGATTGCCGGCTTCCAACATGTTGACGGTTTGCGGTCCGGAGGTAACGGTGGCGTATTGCACGTATCCTTGCGTGCGCTCGAGCTTGAGCACGCCGCCGACCGAGCCGGTATAGAGATTACCCGCCGGATCGATAGCGAGGGCAGACGGGGTAAGCGAGGCCACCGTGAACCCCGCGCTGTTACTGCTCGCGGGAACAGCCAGAATCGCAGCCGTGTCGGCGATGAGCAGGTTGCCGGCCGGATCCGTAACGACCGCAGCAGGAGCGATCGCGGAGGTGGAGACCGCAGAGCGCGTGTTGCTTTGCAGGTTGAAGCGGTAGATGGCCGGCGCGCCTGGATCTGCGACCAGCAGATTGCCATTGGGGTCGATGGAGAGCCCCGCGGGCGCAACCAGTGTGCCCAACGGGAGGGTCTGCTCTGCGCCGGTGAGGAGGCTTATCTGGTAGACCGCCTTCGTCGAGGAATCGGAGACGTACAAATTATTGAGCGCGTCGACGGCGAGGCCGGCGGGCGTTGTGAAGGTAAACGGCAGCACGGTTGCCGCGCCGTTGGGGGAGATTTGAGTGACGGTTCCGGCTGAGGTATCGGCGACATACACGTAGCCGCGCGGATCGATAGCTACTGCGCCTGGCGCAACCAGCGTGGTCAGCGTGGTTCCAGCAGCGCTGCTGCCTTGGTTGACCGCGGAGGATGCAAAGCGGAGAAGCTGCTTACTATTGGAGTCGGAGACGTAGACGTTGCCGGCGTTGTCGGTTGCAAGTCCTGCCACGGTGAGATTGGCGCCGAAGCTGATTTGGCTGGCCGGATCGAGCGTCGCCCCTGCGCCGAGTGCAAGGCCCGTGAGAGAGGCGTAGTCGGTGTTACCGAGCGTGCTGTTGACGGCGAGCGGAGACGAGCGCTCTCCAGGAACCGCCGGCGTGAAGCTCAGCGTGAACAGGCAGTCGCTGGTTGCGTCGGCGTTCGTTGTGCACATGGGCGCGGTCTCTGACCACTCCGTGGTGTTGGTGACGATGCCGCTGCTGGTGGCCAACGTATCGCCGGGAATGAAGTGCATCTCCACGGGCGCGGTTGTCGTGGTTCCGACCGCCGTTGAAGCTGCAACGAGGTTGGTCGAAACCTTGCGGATGCGCAGGTCGGCGGTGTCGGTGAGGTAGACATTCCCCAAAGCATCCGTGCCCACTCCGATTCCATTGCCGCCATCGCCGAACTTCGATTGCGTAGCGGGGCAGCCGTCTCCAAGGCTATCGGTGGCGTTAGCGCAGACCGTGGATGCGTTGCTGGCGATTGGGCGGATCTGTGCGCTGCGTGCGTCGAGGAACCAGATCACGCCGTCGCCATCGGAGATATAGAGGTTGCCGCTCAGATCGAAAGACAGCTTTTGTGGGCTCATGCTTACGCCCGTCGCCAGAACGGGATATGGGCCGCTGTAGGAAGACGAGCCGCCTCCGGCGATGGTGTAGATGTCGCCGTTGACTGGCGAGGTGATGCCCAGTTTCGCGAGCAACGTGTCGAGTGGCGAGTTGGTGCCGCAGGTGACGCAGACGACCCGAATCTTATCGCCGGATGAGTCGGCAATGTAGACGTTGAGATTTGGGTCGACGATCACGCCCTGCGGATTGCTCATAGCAGCCGAGGTGGCGGGGCCGCCATCGCCGCTCGAAGCCGCGGTGCCCGTGCCGGCGAAGGTGTGAATGTTTCCGGCGGAGTCGACAACGCGGATCTTGTTTGCGGACGTGTCGGCGATGTAGACGTTGCCAAGCGTATCGCCCCAGGCGCCGCGAGGAGCATCGACTTCAGCAGAGGTAGCAGGACCGCCATCTCCGATCGTGCCTGCCGTTCCGGTTCCCGCAACGAGGTACATCAACCCTGTCGAGGTCAAAACTTTGTAGACTTTATCGCCGCTGTAGTCGGCAATGTAGACGTTGCCGGCAAGATCGGATCCTAGGCCACGCGCCTTGCTCAGGCTCACCAGCGTCGGCGTGCAGCCGGTGGTTGCTGTCGGCACGCAGGCGGTCCCGGTCACGCGGCCTGCGAAGTTGGAGATGACACCGTTTGGCGCGATCTTGCGGATGAGTGTGGAGCTGATGTCGGTGAAGTAGACGTTGCCGAAGGGATCGGTGATGACGCCACGCAGATCATCACCCGATGAGAGGGAGATCGCTGTCGCCTGGCAGCCGTCACCGTATTTGTCAGTTGCGCCCGCGCAGTTCATGTTGCCGCTGCTGGGTACGGTGGCTGATCCGCCGCCGGCGATGGTTGAGATCGTGTAGGCCAGCGCGATAGGGTTGGCCGGCAGAGGCACGATTGTTGGTTGATTGACGACGATGGTCATGGCGGTCGCGGTGGATGGAGCAAAGCTTCCACTGCCTGCATAGCTTGCCGCGACGGAGCTGCTTCCTGCAGGCAGATCGATGGAAGCGGTCGTAGCTCCGTTGACAAGCGAGACGGAGGGCAGCGTAACCGCAGTGCTGCTGCCTGCGGGCGTGTAGCTGAAGGTGACGCTTCCCGTCGGCGCGCCGACCACTGAGGAGACCGTGGCGGTGACCAACACCGGATGGCCCAGCGGTGTGCTGGTGGTGTTTGCCGAGAGACTGGTCGTGGTCATGGCCGCGCCCACGGTAGTGCTCGCTGCCGCTGACGTCGAGCCAGCGTTGATGTTATCGCCGCTGTAGATGACGGCGATGCTGTACGCGGTGGTGCTATACGGTAGCGAGATGCTGGCAGACGCTGTACCGGCGTTCACCGCAGCTGTGGCGTAGACGGCACCGTTGACGAGGAATTCGACCGTTCCTGTCGGATTGCTGCCGGTGACAGTTGCCATAGCGTTAATCGCAGTTCCGTAGGAGATCGTGCTGGGCACGCCCGACAGAACGGTCGTAGTGCTCGAAAGGCTCGCGGGGTTGACGATGACTGTGTACGGACCAGCAGAAGTGTACGAGGAGGCTCCGGTCGGCACAACGTAGTTGCTATCGCCGGAGTAGGTCGCGGTAAAGGTGTGTGTTCCTACGGCTAGGCCACTCAGAGGGACGTCGGTCGTGTCGCCGGTTCCGGAGAGGCTGACCGTGGCTGAATTGCCTGTCGAGAAATCGGTCAAGGTGACTGTTCCGGTCGGATACGCTGCCCCGCCGACGGCCGGCGTGAGAATCACGACCGCAGTCGCGTTCTGGCCAAAGCTGATGGTCTGCGGCAGCCCGTTCGGACCTGTCAGTTCGGGCGCGAGATAGGTGAAGCTGCAGGTGGGGGCAACGAGGCTTGTGGCGGTGATGTTGTTGGTGACAGTGTTGCCGTTCGCTCCTGCAAACGTCGCCCAGCCCGAAACGAAATTGGACGAGACGTCTCCTGGGCCGTAGGTAAGTTGGGCGTTCGTCTCTGTTCCTTCCATGCCCGAGGTGACGAAGGACGAGGCGCTCAAGGCCGTGGGGAATGTCGCATTGTCAAGCGTCACCATCAAGGGATTGATGATTCCGTTGTTGGCCGCGCCGGTGAACTGAACGGTGCCGGTGCTTGAATCGTCATTGGCGAAGACGACGTTTTGCATCAGGATGTTCTTGAAGTTTGGCGTCAGCGTGCCGGTGTCAGTGTTATAGAGTGGCGTGAACTCGATGTCGGTTGCGTGATCGAGCAGGCACTCGTTGGAGTACTGGACGTTCGTGACCAGGCCGCCAGCGCCATTGTCCGATTTGATTCGAATGCCGGTGGAGTTGCCGTCGTTGCCGCCTCCGGAGAATGTTCCGGTAGAGCTGACTGCGCTCCCATGTGCCGCGAATCCATTGCCCGCGGAGATGTTGCCATCGAACAGGATGTTGTTGACGCCGGCCTCGGTAATGCTGCCGATCGACTGTCCATGGCCCGCGAAGAAGTGGTTGTTGGTTACAGAGATGTTCATCGCCGGCGCAGATCCCGACGCACCCACCGCCACGTTGTCGTCTCCATCCGAGATCCACGAGCGCGTGATGGTGAAGTTCGTTGCGTTGCCAGGGTCGATACCGTCCGTGTTGCGTGAGGTAGTAGGCGTCACGATCTTCACATCCCACGCGGTGAAATTGCTCGCGGCGCCAGTAGTCGAGATGTGGAACAGTGGCGAGTTGCGAATGGTGATCTTGTAAAGCGTGATATTGCTGGCGCCGGTATCAATCTGGATGAAGCGTGGATTCTGCTGATTGCCCACGCCGTTGGCCGCATTCGACAAGCCCCACCACGACATTCCCTGGTAAGGCGCAATCGCATTGAGAAGGGTGTCGCCGCCGCGCCCATCAAGTTTGCCGAAGCCCATGATACCGACGTTGGTTGACGACCCCGGAATGGCGATCAGCGGATCGCACGAAGAAGTAGCGCTGTCGTTATTCACCGTGCCGCAGGTATGCGTGCCGGGGACCGCGTCGTAGTCCTGCGCATTGCGCGAGAAGAACAACACGACGCCGGGATCGACGAGCAGCGTAACGTTCGACGGCATCGTGAGCGGTCCGCTCAGGAAAGCGTTGTTGCCCGATCCATCGACAGAAAGCTCGACCGCCTGCCCGGTGCCCGAGCAAGCGTTGAGCGCGGCCTGGATGCGTGCGCCGTCGGGATTGGTTAAGGTCGCATCAACCGAAGTGGGGATATCGTTGTTGACCATCGGGATGGCCGCATTCAACACTTGGCAGACGAGCGGGAACTGCGGCTCCGTAACCGTGCGCGTGTCGCCGGTGGCTACCGCTACGGCTTGCGTGGAGGAAACGATGCGCAGATATCCATTGGTGAAGTTAAAGTTATAGTTACTGGCCGCAAGCGTGCCCGTGGTGATGGTGATCGGATACTCGCCGAGCGAGTTCGAGTTGGCAGCGCTGCCGGTAATGGCCGGCGAGCCGGTTGTCGCCGAAGCTTGCGTGTCGCCATTCACAAAGCCCGTGATGGTGGCCGCGTATGCGGGCAGTGTGGTGCCCGCCGCAATCGTGTAACTGTTCGCTGTGACCTGAAGAATGGCGCGGGCCACGTTGACCGTGGATGTGTTCGATACGCTGGTGGCGAAGCTGGTGTCGCCGCCGTAGCTTGCTGTGATTGTCCCAACGCCTGCGGGAACGCCATTGAGCGTATAGCTGCACGATCCGATTGAGAGCATGCAGGAACCCACTGTAGTCGCGCCGGAATGGAAAGTGATGCTGCCGGTTGGCGTGCCCGATCCGGTTTGCTGCGTGACGGTGACATTGCCAGAGATGCTGCCGCCGTAGGTGCTGCTCGGAGTGGATACGGTGAGTGCTGTCGTTGTCGGGGTGAGCGGTGCGGCAGGAACCGTGATGGTGGCGACCGCTGACGTGCCGCCCGTAAAGTTCGCGTCGCCGCTATACGTCATGGTAATGTTATGGGTTCCGGTGGCGAGAGTACTCGTAGTGAAGGTTGCCTCGCCGCTGGCATCGAGCGTACCCGAGGCAAGCACCGTCATCCCATCGAGGAACTCGTAGGTTCCAGTCGGCATGACTCCCGCACCTGGCGTCTGCGGGCGCCCAAGGATCGTAACGCTGGTTCCATACGAGTTCACCGTCACGTTGCCGGTCGCCGCAAAAGCATTCAACTGAGCAGCTAACGACGTCACGGGATTCCAGTTGGCAGTGAAGCTCACATAACCCTGTGCCGGCACGCTGGCCGAGAGAAAGGTAATTGGCGCATACTGCGCAGCCTGTGCTGCGGTCAGCTGCGTCTTCAACGTGTTCTCCGCTTCCAGACTGCCAGGATCTTGTGACTCGGTTTCGCGCGTACCGGTCACACCTGTGCCGGTGTTGCCGCCGGTCGGCGTAACCGTGCCGCCAAAGAGCGTGGCGGGATAGGGCGCGATGCCGGGTGTGGGATCAGTGTAGGGTTGCGAGTTGTACTCAGCGTCGGTGGATGTAGGCAGATTGTCGTCGCCGCTGAATTCAATCCAGCCGGTAGGATTCACCTGGTCCACGAAGGAGTTGACCATGATCCATGTGGAGTATGGTCCGTAGGGACGGCCATAGTAGAGATTGGTCATCCCGGTGCTCTGCGACAGCAGTGTGCACCCATTGCAGATATAGCCGCTCAGATAATCGTTGGAGCTGCCCGTCTGGTATTTTTTGTTCTGCGCTTCGATGGTCTCTGTTCCGGTGGCGCTGCTACCGTGCCAGGTCGTGAAAAAGTTTGTGTGGTCGAAGACCATCGCCGCGTCGCCGAAGACGTAGTCCACGTCGCCGGTGATGGTTCCCATCCACATATATTGGCGAGCCGGAGTGCACGAGCTGCCGCACCCCTGGCTTCCGGCGTAGAGCGTGTCCTGCTGGCTGGTCAAGTTCACATGATTCAGAATGGCTTGGTCGGATTCGATCCACAGCGCTAGCGCCTGCGAGCTGCATTCTGCGCCCGCGTTGTAGAGCGACTGCAGACTCTGCGAGGTTCCTGTATTTTCGCAAGTGCCGCTCGCGGCCGAGTATATCGACGTGGTTGCAGAGTCCGTGTTGTATGTGTTCTGAACGGTAAGGTATTCGGCGTAGAAGTTGTTCGGCGAGTACTCGGTGGTGTTTACGATGCCGATGGGCGTGGAGGTGCTTCCTGAGCTCTGGCCCATGGTGTAGCCCTTGGTCACATCGAGCACGGACGACCCCTGATCTCCGCTTGCGTTGGAGTTCCCTGAGCCACTTCCAGTTCCGAGGTAACCTGCGAAGGGGCTGGAGAACGCGCCGTCTTCGCCGGTGAGAATGACCTTCGTGGGATCACCTCCCAATCCACGCAGCGATACATTTGGATAGCTGATCGCGTTCTGGCCGGTGTAGGTTCCGGGTTTGATGTAGATCGTTCCGCCGGTTGTGGGCAGTTCGGCCAGCGCAGCGGAGAGCGTTGTGTAATTGCCTGTGCCGTCCGCCGCAACCAGGTTCGTGGTTGCCCCAGCGATTGGAGTTCCCGTCGCCTGAGTTACGGTGTAGGTGGCGACTGAACTCGTTGACGAGGTGTAGTCGGTGGAATCGTCCGGCTGGAAGGTCACCGCCAGCGAGTAGGTGCCGATGGGTAGGTAGGTGGAGGCATCGACTGTGATCGGCGAACCGCCGAATGGTGTCGCGGTGTACACAAAACTTCCGGGAATCGCCGCCGCTGCTGCTGCATCGAGATTCGCGGAGCTGATCGCCTGGCTCACCTGTTGCGTAGTAGCACCCGGAGCCCATGTAACCGCAGTGGCGATGGGCGCGATGCTGAAGCTCTGCGCTGCGCCGGAGGTGGAGCCGGTGAAACTGCCCGTCGTGCCGTAAACAGCCGAGATGGTGTGGGTCCCCGCTGTGAGTCCGCTGAACGTCACCGTAGCCATACCGTTCGATCCACTCGCCACAAGCGAGGGATTCGATGTTGTCGAATCAACTGTAACGGCTACTGTTCCGCCAGGAGCAGCCGAGCCCGAGGCCGATGACACCGTCACGGTGAAGGTTGCTTCCGTCCCGCTGGGAGAATATATCGGCGCTGATGGCGTAGGCGCGCTGATCGCGGTGGAGGTGGCGATCGCGGTTCCTTGCAGCGTGCCGCTGAGCGTCAAGCTGCCAAGCGTGGATGCCGACGGAAGGAAACTGAGCGCGTCTACGACGTTCCCTGTACCACCACCCACCAGGGTGGCGGAGAGTGTGCAAGCCTGCCCCGCGCCTAAGGCACCGAGAATACTCGAAGCGAAGGGACATCCGTTTGCGCTTCCACCCACCACATTAAAGTTGGTGGTATTCGTCACGGTGTTCGATCCCGTAATCTCCGCGCTGCCGGCATCGGTAAGGGTGGCGTTGTAAGAGATCCCTTCATTGGTGCCGAAGTTGTAAGAGAGCGCTCCGCGCAGGACTTCCGTGATGTTTGTCGCGTTGGAGTCGGCGCTAAAGACGTCGCCGTTGCCGTCAACGGCCAGGCCCGTCGGCGAGCTCAATCCGGAGAGCACGGTCACGTCGGTGGGGCCACTCACAGGAATCATGAGGACCGAAGCGCTGGATTCGTCCTGCACGTACACGTCACCGGCCGCATCGGTTGCGACGGCCGTGGGCATGACTCCGGTGAGCAGCGTGGTTTGCGTGTACGCACCGCCGACGCCAGGCGCCAGCTTGTAGACTGCTCCCGCTCCTCGATCTGCAACGTACACATTTCCGGAGTTGTCGACTGCGAGTGAAACCGGATCATTGAACCCGGTAGCTGCCGTGGTTTGTGATTGAGAAGTATTTAGAGCCTGCGACAACCGATAGATCGCCGTGTTTGCAGCAGAGCTCTGCCGATCGGCGACGAATAGATTTCCGGAGCCATCCACTGCAACGGCCTGCGGCGACGGCGTGCCACCGTTGATAGTCGAGTAGGGAACAGTCGCCGCGGTAAACGTAGCCGGTGCTCCTGATGAAGCCGGCGCTCCGGCGACCTTCAGCTCTTCAATCCCAGCCGTCCCGCTTCCAACCGCGAAGACATCGCCGATCTGATCGACTGCGATCTGCATCGGGCTCGCAGGCAGTGTTCCGCTGATCGCGATGCCAGCGCCGCCCTGCACGGATTCCAGAATCGATCCGCTGTTCGCGTCCATGGCATACACGTTGCCGGCGCCATCGACCGCAACTCCGACTGGGGCGATGGAGCTGAATATGGTGCTCGTGGTTGGCGCTATGCCTGTCGACGTGCCCAACTGTATCGTGGATGCGTTGTCGACGGTGAGCACGGAGCCTGAAACCGTGCCGCCGAGGGCAACTTCGCCGCTCGAGTTCTCCCAACTGCCCGAAGGCAGAGCGATGGTCAAAGCCGATGAGCGGAGGCCCGCGCCAGAAGGCGTGGCCGTAACGGCAACCGTGCAGTCCACGGAATTGTCGGTATTTTGTGCGCACGACGGCGTTCCCGCGGTCATGTCCAGCGTAGAGGTGAGCGTCGCAGTCGCTCCTGAGACAGTTTCAGCAACGCTTTCGGGCAGATGAACTTCAAACGTTTGCGTTAGACCGGTCCCCAGCGTTTGCTCCGCCAGTCCCTGAGCCAGCACCTTGCGCACAAGCATCCCGGTGCTGTTGCTGGTGGCGTCGTAAAGGTAGAGATTGCCCTGTCCGTCGACGGCTACTCCCAGGCCGTTGTTATTCGAGAAGAGGGACTTCGATGCAGGACAGGCATCGCTGTACGCGCTTAGCGAGGTTTGCCCGGAACTCCCACTGCAATAGCTGCCAGCCGTGACATTGGATGAGCCCGTGAAGAGTGTCCGGATATATCCGGAGCTCATGTCGTAGAAGAGAACTTTGCTGTTGTCGCCGATGTAGACGTTTCCCTGCGGGCTTACCGTCAACTTGGTGATCGTCGAATCGGTAATAGCGGTGCTGCTTCCCAGCGTCGGGGTTGAAGAAGGTGATGTTGACCCGCCGCCTGCCAGCAAATAGATGAATCCAGGTTGAGGAGCAACGTTACCGTCGTTGGCCAGGATCGCGGTCGTCATCGCCGCGCCCGCCGTACCCGCGCCACTAACGTAGAAGACCCGCAGTCCGTTGTCGGGATCAGTGAAGAGTATGTTGCCAGCCGCATCCACGGCTACCCCGCTCGTATAACCTGACGAAGCTTTTACCGAGCTGAACTCCAGCGGGCAGCCATCGCCAAGCGCGTCAAGCGCCGTGCCACTATAAACCACACTGTTGGTTGTGACCTGGCAGGCAGTCCCTTTCGTGGTGGCCGTTCCTCCTGTACTGGTGCTGGTTCCAGTGGTGTTCACCACCGAATACACATACCCCTGCGTGACCGAGGCGTAGTACGCGCCGAGCGCTACATAGAGCGGATTATTGCCAGCGAAATAGGACGAAGTAAGTGGTCCAACCACGACACGCGTGCGCGAGGTATTGGTGTCGGCGAAGTAGACGTTGCCATAAATGTCTGCCGTGACGCCGCGGGGCTCATCCACTTCGCCTGTTGAAGTGGAGCATGTGCCGACGCCAACCTGCGCAGCCTGTACATTATCCAAACCCACGCCGGCTGTAGCGGAACCGCCAGTCGTGGCCACACATCCCGCGACCATCAGCATGGATCCGGTCTGCGCCGCGCTGCATAACGGAGACGCCGTGCGGCAAATCACGTGCACCAGGCTGTCGCTGTAGCCGGCAAGCAACACATTGCCGTAAGGATCGATGCCAATGCCGCGCTGGCCCTTGGTCACCGTCTGCGTCGCCGCCACGCATCCATCACCGGCCGAATCAACCTTGGCCGAGCAGACCGCACCATTGCCCGCAGCTACAGTCATGATTCCGGAGGTGGGGTTGATCATGTGAATGATCGCGTCGACGTCATCCGCGACAAAGATATTTCCGAACGGGTCCGCGACAACACCGCCGCGACCTGCCGCGCCGAAGATGCCGTTCGTCGCCAGGCAGCCGTCCCCGTAGGCATCTGTGGACTTGATGCCCGTCGCTAGACCGGGACACTGAGTTCCGGCGGTCGCGGACATAGGTGACAGGCCAGCGAGCGTGGTCATCGTGTACGGCAGAGGTGTCGTAGCCTGGGAGTGCAAGGCTGCGGGAGATAACAGACACACGGCCATAGCGCAAAGGCAGGTGTAATTGCGTAGCATGAAGCCTCCGGAAGCTGCTGGGTTTACAGCAAACCGAGCAGAAAGAGTACGATCCCTAATTCGATTGCGGAGATCAACTGGTCAGACCTTGAGAAACGTGAGAATTATGTAGGTATGACCATAAAGGTGTCAACACGAAAAGCGTGAGGCAGGTTTCCACAGGTAATGATCGCTGCTGATTGCGCCTTTGTTCGGGGCAATATGCCTATGAACGCTGGGAGCGGGTTAGCTTTGTGACAATCCCATTTCCATTCAAGCGACAGAATCGCATTCCTTGGCGTCGGATCTGCGACGATT
Organism: Acidobacteriaceae bacterium; assembly: GCA_049578265.1. GTDB lineage: Bacteria > Acidobacteriota > Terriglobia > Terriglobales > Acidobacteriaceae > Granulicella. The sequence continues at coordinate 36,843 of JBAULP010000146.1, read as the reverse complement.
GAATTGAATTGCAGATTCGTTCAGGTGAGCGTACAAAAGAACCGCGATGATCGAGTTCTCATCGTTGCCGCGCAGGGAACTCTTCGACAACGACGCCACCGTATGCACCAGGTTGTTGCGCAGTCAGTGAGTTGGCCAAACCGTTGACAACGGGAACTACACCCTATCGAGGCTTCATTGCTAAGGCACCTGGCGAGCGGATGAAATCCTCAATCGCCATATTCAAATAGCTGCTTGCAAAGGAAAGGTTTGAGAGCGAATACCGAAGCATGTGGTCCTACCATTGAACTATGTTTTGACTCGGTGAAGTTAAGGCCAATCCGGCGCTCAAGTGGAGCTCCCTCTGCTCTAGCTTGGTCGCCGCATATTCTGAGCCCATGTGCAGACCCCGATCGGGTCACCGCCGAATCCGGACGTTAGCTGGCATTGAAGAGGGAAGGATAAGCGACCAACCGACAGAGACTCAGTCAATGGGTTGAGCGGAATACATTCAGGCCTGGATATCTAGATTGCGCTGTGCCGGTCTTTCCACGAAGAGACGTTGAGGAAGCGTGCGCGTCGAATTGTGATCGTTCGTCTCACACTTGATACACCAGTTGTGGGGCGCGGCGGCCAAATATGGAGACGGCCGCATGGGAACCCGACGGCATTCGCTTTTCCGCTCGGACCACCGACCTATTCGGACAGAGTCCGATGCAGCGTTGGTTGGGAGTTGCGGCGAATATCCCGCAACCCATCGAGGAACTGACGGTTGCGTCCCTCGACTGAAGTAAGCCATTTCTGCGAAACACCGCCGGCTTCCTTTGCATCCAATTGTCTTGCATTTGAGATCGTCGCTTTCATCTCCGCCCATTTTCAAAAGGAGGGCTATGAACTTTTTTATCAATGGTAGGCAGACTGAAGTCGAATTCGACATTCGGACTTCGTTGCTGGATCTTCTGCGCGATCACCTCGATTTGAGTGGTTCCAAAAAAGGCTGTAATCAAGGCGCGTGCGGCGCTTGTACCGTGCTCGTGGACGGCGAGCGCATCCTGTCTTGTCTCGCGCTAGCGGTACAGTACGAGGGTCGCGAAATCACCACCATTGAAGGCCTGTCGGTGGACGGCAAGTTGCACCCGCTGCAACAAGCCTTTATTGAACACGACGGCTTCCAGTGCGGCTATTGCACTCCGGGTCAGATTTGTTCTGCCATCGGCATGGCGGCGGAAGTACAGCGGGGCATGCCCAGTCATATCACGAAGGACCTCGCCTCCGGTTCTGTGGCGCTGAGTTATGACGAACTCCGGGAGCGGATGAGCGGAAATCTTTGCAGGTGCGGCGCCTACAACGGCATTGTGGAGGCCATCTCTGAAGTCTTCGTGGAGGCGCAATGAACTCCTTTGCCTATACTCGTGCTGCGCAAATAACGGACGCCATTCGGCTCGGTTCGTCTGAGCGAACAAAGTATCTCGGCGGTGGTACGAATCTTGTCGATCTGATGCGGGAAACACTGGAGCGACCTGATGCGCTGGTGGATGTCTGCGCGCTGTCCACAAAGATCGAGGAGACGGCGGACGGCGGGTTGCGCATCGGCGCGGGCGTTCGCAATTCAAGTGTCGCGGAACACCTCAGCGTCCGCACGCGCTATCCGGTGCTGGCACGCGCTATTCTCGCTGGAGCCTCTGGACAGATCCGAAATATGGCTACCGTCGGCGGCAACATCCTGCAGCGTACCCGTTGCACGTACTTCTATGACGACGACGGCTCGCGCTGCAATAAGCGGGCGCCCGGCCAGGGTTGCGATGCGATCGAAGGCTTCAATCGGATCCACGCCATCCTTGGCGCTTCGCCCTCATGTGTTGCCACGCATCCTTCGGATATGTGTGTTGCACTGGCTGCGCTCGATGCGATGGTGCACCTTGAAAGCGTACAAGGAGAACGAAGCGTTCCGTTCACTGACTTTCATCTTCTGCCCGGCGATTCTCCAGAGCTGGAGACGGTGCTCACGCCGGGTGAATTGATCACCGCGATTGAACTTCCCGCGTTGCCTTTTGCGCGGAGGTCGATGTATCGGAAGGTGCGTGACAGGGCCAGTTACGCGTTCGCGCTCGTTTCAGTAGCAGCAGCGATTGAGCTTGAAGGCGAAACAGTGAAGCGCGTCCACCTCGCCCTCGGTGGGGTCGCGCCCAAGCCGTGGCGCGCGAGAAAGCTCGAAGCTGCGCTCGAAGGAAAACCTGTGTTGGAGGAAAATTTCCGGACCGCAGCGCGGGCAGAGCTTGCTGAGGCAAAGCCGCTGAGCCATAACCGATTCAAAGTTGAGCTGGCCGAACGCACCATCGTGGCAGTGTTGGCAGAACTTGTGGGGGAGGCATCATGAGCATCAAGGACGCTGCACAGGCTGCGATGAAGAAGGCCGTTCAAGCTGCCCCGGATTCGTGGATACCCGGGGGGAAGCCGGATCGGCTGATTCGGGAGAAGCACGGACTGATCGGCACCTCCGTGTCGCGTCTCGATGGACCACAAAAGGTTGGTGGCGTCGCCCGGTTCGCGGCCCAGTTTCCGATGGAGCATATGGCTTATGCGGCAGTTGCGTACAGCACCATCGCCAAGGGGCGGCTGGCGAAGTTGGACACGGAGGCAGCCGAAGCAGCGCCGGGCGTTGTGCTGGTGATGACACATCGCAACGCGCCGCGTTTGAAGCCTCCGCCAGCATTCATGACGGCGCAGAAAGCTGCAAGCGGTGACGACCTGCCGGTGATGCAGGATGACGAGATCCATTGGAACGGCCAGCCGATTGCCGTCGTACTGGCCGAAACTCAAGAGCAGGCTGACTACGCCAAGTCACTCATTCACGCCACCTACAAGGTGGATTCGTCTGCGACGGTGTTCGCAGACGCAAAGAAAGATACAAAGCCGGGAGTTTTTCAGGGTCAACCACTGCTGGTGGAGATTGGCGATGCGGAGGCTGGGCTCGCTACCGCGCCTTACAAGGTGGATACCGTCTATCGAACGCCGCGGTACAACCACAACCCAATTGAGCTGCACGCGGTAACGCTCGCCTGGGAGGGCGATCATCTCATCGTTCACGATGCATCTCAATGTGTGAGTCACGTGGCGTGGTCTCTCGCGCAGGTCTTTGATACGGAGGAAAAGCAGGTTCACGTTACCTCACCTTACGTAGGCGGGGGCTTTGGCAGTAAGACGCTCTGGAGTCACCAGATTCTCGCGGCTGCTGCAGCCAAGATGGCCGGCCGCCCGGTGAGACTTGTACTCTCGCGTGAGGGAGTCTACCGCGTCGTGGGTGGGCGGACGCTTACTGAGCAGCGCGTTGCAATTGGCGCTCAGGAAGACGGCCGCTTCGACGCATTGATCCACACGGGGTTTGTCGCGATGGGGCGGCACAACAACATGCCTGAACCGTTTATTCTTCCTGCGCGTTCTGCCTATGCTTCGGGTAGCTTCAAACTCGATGTCGAGACAGCGCAGATGGATATGCTGGCGAACACCTTCATGCGGGCTCCCGGCGAATCCGTTGGCACCTTTGGTCTGGAGAGCGCGATCGACGAGCTGGCGGTGCAGTTGGGCATGGACCCCATCGAGCTGAGGATTCGCAATGAACCCGAGAAGGATCCGACGACGGGAGCACCATTTTCCGCGCGTCATATTGTGGAGGCATACCGTGCCGGCGCAGAGCGGTTTGGTTGGGCGGGACGAAACGCGAAGCCCGGCAGCCGCCGCGAAGGTGAGTGGCTTGTTGGCATGGGCTGCGCTACGGCAACCTATCCCTATTACCGCATGCCAGGCGGCGCGGCGCGGCTCACGCTGACGAGCGATGGGCGAGCAACCGTTGAGATTGCTGCGCACGAGATGGGGATGGGCACTTCCACGACGCAGACGATGGTCACCGCGGACCGGCTCGGACTGGCGATGGAATGTGTGGAGGTGAACTACGGAGATTCGGAGCTGCCTGGCGTCGTCCTCGCCGGCGGTTCTCAACAAACCGCAGCGATCGGTGCCGCGGTGATGGCTGCACATCGGGAGCTGGTCATTGAATTGCTGAAACTTGTGGGCAAGGATTCGCCGCTTGCCGGTTTGGATGTGGACGAAGTGATTGGCCGTCATGGCGGCCTATCCAAGATCGACCAGCCAGAGCGTCGTGAGAGTTATGCGTCCATCCTTGCGCGCGCAGGTCGCGAAACCGTAACGGTTGAGGCGAGCGCTCCTCCTCCGCTTGAGTTTACCCATTGGTCTATGCATTCGCACGGGGCGATGTTCTGCGAAGTGCGTGTGAACGTGGTCACTGGCGAAACACGAGTCGATCGCTTCCTGGGTTCATTCGACTGTGGCCGCATCGTGAATACCAAGACAGCAGCCAGCCAATTTCGTGGTGGCATCGTCATGGGGCTCGGCCTGGCGCTGATGGAGGAGACACAGTTCGATGAGCGGAAAGGACGCGTGATGAACCCAAGTCTTGCCGAGTACCACGTCCCTGTGCACATGGATGTGCCTGCGATCGACGTGATCTGGACCGATATTCCGGATCCTCACGCACCGATGGGAGCACGTGGAGTCGGCGAAATCGGAATCACCGGCGTTGGCGCGGCGGTCGCGAACGCCGTCTACAATGCATGCGGAAAGCGCGTGCGAGAGCTGCCCATCACCTTAGACAAGTTGCTTTAGATCAACTAGCGTGGCGGCGCCGTCGTAAAGCGAAGTCAACGAATTGTTGACATCTTGCCGAATCAACGCCTGATCAAAACCCACTATCTGGGCTGCGGGTCAGCCTTTCAAACGCCACAAGCTTGTTAGTGCCTCAAGGAACGCAAAGCGTGCGAGCTGGCAAATTCGGCACTGCGATTAAAGACATATGGCGCCATGCCAGGCTGCACGTCCTGTCGATTCTTAGAAAACGATGACGCGAAAGACGCAATGGAATCCACGTTCCAGCTCACAAGCAGAGACTTGAGAGGGCATTTGGCCGCCAAGTAGCCTTCCTGCCTCATCTGCCATAAAAGTTCATGGCGTTACCTAGCGGCGAGGATCTTCATGGACGTGGCTTCCGTGGCGTTTTTGCGGCGATACTATTGGATTAGATTGACTGATTCAGTACTCGGTTGAGGCGCTGAACGAACGTCGCTGGATCCTTTAGCGGAACCCCTTCGAGTAGAAGCGCCTGGTCGAAGAGCAGCCAAGCGGCGTCGTCTATGTGTGCGTCGTCGGGATTGGCTAGGAGCTTGCGGATGATCTCGTGGTCGGGGTTGATCTCCAGGGTTGGGGTCGGTTCGGGCATCTCTTTCTGGCCCATGGCGCGCATCATCTGACGCATGCGAGCGCTGGGTTCGTCTTCGTCGGAGACAATGACGGACGGGCTGTCGGCGAGGCGGGCAGAGGCGCGGACTTCTTTAACTGCGTCGCCCAGTGTAGCCTTAATTTTTTCGAGGAGAGGCTTAAGCTCCTCAGTCTTTTCAGGCGTGGGTTCGTCCTTGAGGTCGTCGCTGATGCCGCTCTTGTTGACGGATTTCAAGTCAATGTCGCCGTACTTGTCGACGGAGGAGAAGACAATCTCGTCGATCTCGTCGCCGAGGAGAAGGACTTCGATATTCTTCTTCTTGTAGATCTCGAGCAGGGGAGAGTTGCGAAGCATGGACTCAGAACCCCCGGTGATGTAGTAGAGGGCTTTTTGTTCAGGCTGCATGCGCTCTTTGACTTCAGCAAGAGAGGTCAGGCCATCTGCTTTGGTGGACGTGAAGCGGACGAGATCGAGAAGGGTGTCGCGGTTGGCGTAGTCGCCGTAGATACCTTCCTTGAGGGGGCGATTGTACTCGAGAATAAACTCGGTGTACTTGGCCTTGTCGTTCTCAGCGATAGTCTTTAGCTCGGAGAGGATCTTCTTGACGCTCGCCGTGCGGATGCTGGTGAGGACCTTGTTTTGTTGCAGGATCTCGCGCGAGACGTTGAGGGGAAGGTCTTCGGAGTCGATGATGCCGCGGACGAAGCGGAGGTACTGGGGGAGCAGGTCCTTGGAGTCGTCCAGGATGAAGACGCGCTTGACGTAGAGCTTGATGCCGCCCTTGTAGTCGACCTGGTAGAGGTCGAGTGGGGCCTTGGCAGGGATGTAAAAGAGGGTAGTGTACTCGAGCGTGCCTTCGGCACGGGTGTGGAACCAGAAGAGCGGGTCCTGGTAGTCGCCGGTAATGGACTTGTAGAACTCCTTGTAGTCTTCGTCGGTGAGCTCGGATTTAGGACGCTGCCACATGGCGGAGGCGGCATTGACCTGCTCGATGACGCGGGTTTTGATGGATTCTTTCTTCTCGGCGTTCCACTCGCTCTTGTCGTAGGTGAGGAAGATGGGGAAGGCGATGTGGTTGGAGTACTTCTTGACAATCTCCTGCAATCGCCACGCGTTGGCGTAGGTGGAGCCTTCCTCGTTAAAGTGGATGAGCACGGTGGTGCCCGCAGCGGCGCGTGCCTGCTCGCCGGTTGCCTCTTCAATCTCGAAGCCGGTCTTGCCGTCGGAGGTCCACTTGAACGTCTTGTCTTCGCCTGCCTTGCGTGAGAAGACCTCGACTTTGTCGGCGACCATAAAGACAGAGTAGAAGCCGACGCCGAACTGTCCGATGAGGTTGGAGTCTTTCTTGGCGTCGCCGGAGAGCTGGGAGAGAAAGTTTTTTGTCCCGGAGCGCGCGATCGTGCCGAGGTGCGAGACGAGATCTTCCTCGTTCATTCCAATGCCGGTGTCAGCGATGGTGAGGGTCTTGGCTGCTTCTTCGAGCGTAAGGTCAATCCGCGGCGCGTCGATGTCCTTGCCGACCAGAGCTTTGAATTTTTCGTCTGTGAGGGTGAGGTGTCGGAGCTTATCGAGGGCATCGGAGGAGTTAGAGATGAGCTCGCGGAGGAATATCTCCGGATGTGAGTACAGCGAATGGACGATGAGCTGGAGGAGCTGGCTTACTTCGGTCTGGAATTCCTGTTTGGACATGGCACTTTCGATTATTACTAAAAATGGGAGCAAGGTGAAGCTGGCTTGAATTTGCTGGTAGATCCGCCGGCCACTCGGAAACGCCATACGTAAGGTTGTTGCTACTGTGGAGCGATGGAAGTCAGGGTCCGGGAGGGACTGATGTCACACGCTACACCGTTCATAACGGATGCGAGCATGATTGCAGAATTCCCCATCATACGATTGGATGGTAGATGTGCGCAGCCAGCAACCCCTTCCGATTGACGCCCTCATTCCCAAAATCCTTGGTTCTCTTGAACGATCTCCCAATCTTGTGATCGAGGCCGAGCCGGGCGCAGGAAAGACTACGCGGATTCCGCCGGCGTTGTTAGGGGCTGGGACTGGTGATGTTCTCGTATTGGAGCCGCGGCGAATTGCTGCGCGCATGGCCGCGAAGCGAGTGGCGTGGGAGTTGGGGGAAGAACCCGGCGGCACGGTTGGTTACCAAGTGCGCTTTGAACGAGTGGCCGGGCAGAAGACTCGGCTGCACTTTTTGACCGAAGGCGTAATGACACGTCGCCTGCTTTCTGATCCGGAGTTGCTTGGCGTGAGTACCGTTGTTCTCGATGAGTTTCATGAGCGACATCTGGACACCGACCTGGCGCTCGCGCTGCTCAGGCGTTTGCAGCAGCGGCGTCCGGACCTGCGCATTGTGCTGATGTCTGCAACGCTGGATACGACGGGAGTGGCACATTTCCTTGGCGATTGCCCGGTGCTGCGGTCCGAAGGACGATTATTTGATCTATCAGTTGCGTATACGCCGTACTTCCAGGCACCGCTGCAGGATCAGGTGAAGGACGCAGTTGAAGAGATTATGCATGACGAGCAAGCGGGGGACATTCTCGTGTTTTTGCCAGGAGCTGCCGAGATCCGCCAGGCTGCGCGTGCCTGCGAACCGGTGGCACGCGCTTTCAGTCGGATTGTCCTGCCATTGCATAGTCAATTGGAACCCTCAGTACAGGATCGTGCGGTTTCGCCTTCTGCACAACCGAAGATCATTCTTTCGACAAATGTTGCGGAGAGTTCAATCACCATAGACGGCGTGAGCACCGTGATTGACAGTGGCTTGGCTCGCGAAGCCACCTACTCACAATGGACGGGATTGTCTATGCTGCGCGTGAGTCGCATCAGTAAGGCCTCGGCGCGCCAACGCGCTGGACGCGCGGCGCGCACTGGCCCCGGCCGCGTTGTGCGGCTGTACTCCCAAATGGATTTCGAGAGACGCGCGGAGTTTGAACTGCCAGAGATTATGCGCAGCGACCTCACCCAACTTTGCCTGGCACTGCGCGCCATGGGCGTTCGCGATCCACGACAGATCGAGTGGCTCGAAACTCCAACGGACCAAGCGATCGAGAGCGCGGAGAGCTTGCTTGATCGTTTGGTGACGGGCGAGGACGATGCTCGCAAGTTGATACGTCTCCCTCTGCATCCTCGTCTCTCGCGCATGATCGGCGAAGCGATGAAGCGTGGCGCGGGCTGGTCCGCATGCATGACCGCTGCCTTGTTGGGCTCGGGCGAACGAACGGAGCGAAACGATCTACTGGAAGCGCTTGATCAACCCCTTGGCGAGTCGGCCCGACAGCAGCTTCGGCATCTCCTGCGGATGGTAAAGCCAGAACGGCCACAGATCCAAGATGACGATGCACTGCTGCAAGCGCTGCTGGTTGGGTTTCCGGATCGTGTTGCGCAACTCAAGAGCGGCAACCAAGTGATGCTGGCCAACGGTACAAGCGCTGAGATTCTCGGCCAGCCTCCACAATTCTCATTTCTGCTCGCTCTCGATGCGGAACATAGAATGGAGAGGCAACTACCTCAGATCCGCTTATTCGCACGCGTAGAGCCGGAGTGGCTGCTCGACCACTTTTCCGATCAAGTGCGCGAGGAGTCGGCATTGCTATGGAATCGGCAAGCGGAGAGGGTGGACGCTGTGAGCCGGCTAGTGTATGGCAGTCTTGTTCTGCAGCAATCTACCGTTTTATCTGCGGACAAAAACGCTGTAGGCAATCTGCTGGCTGATAAGGCTCTCGAAGCGGGCATTGGGCGCTTCGTTGACGAGGCCCTGCTTGAAGATCTTTTTGGTCGCGTGGAGTTCATAGGCCTTGACGCGCCGGACATCGGGGGTAGCTTCAGGGAGTTCTGCCGCGAGTATCGCAGCTTCGCGGAGTTGAATGATGCAAGTGATGGCTTCATCGCGCGGCTGGAACAACAATTTGACGGGCACCAGCTGAATGAGAACGCTCCGCGAACCTTGCAACTCAAGGGGGGAAGGCGGGTCAAGATTCACTATGAGCGCGGGAAAGCGCCGTGGGTAGCCTCGCGCCTTCAAGATTTTTTCGGCATGAATGAGTCTCCGCGACTCGGTCCAAAGCGCACTCCGGTTGTTCTTCATCTGCTCGCGCCAAATCAGAGGCCTGTGCAGACCACGACCGACCTCGCGGGATTCTGGGCGAGACTCTACCCGCAAGTGCGTCGCGATCTGATGCGCAGGTATCCTCGGCATGCGTGGCCGGAGAATCATCAGAAGCCGCCAGCGTAGCGGGCAACCTAGTTTCTTTTCGCTTCGGTCTCTGATGACGATTCTTCGCCCGATGAGGGCAATGCGACGGCGTCTACATCCTGCTCATCGAATGTTGTCTGATATTCAACCCAATCGTAACGATGCGAAGGAGATCCTCGCGCGGTGATTTGTTTTGCACAATTCACCGTGGACCATAGCGCCCTGCACTCCGTTTAGGATGGACTAAAGATAACTCATGACGGAAAAGAAAAACCTCTCTCCTGCGGTCCTTGCTCATCTCGCACAAGCCCTAAATCTCCCGTTGCGTTCCCTCCGCGCAGTGATTGAACTTTTGGACGACGGGGGCACAGTTCCATTTATCGCGCGCTACCGTAAAGAAGCCACAGGCAACCTGGACGAAGTGCAAATTCGCGCCACCGAAGAGAAGTTGGCGTACTTTCGGGAGCTCGAGGTGCGGCGAGCAACCATCCTGGCGTCGATCGCCGAACAAAACAAGCTGACCGATCAGCTGAAGGCGCGCATCGAAATGACGCTGGACAAGAGCGAGCTTGAAGACCTCTACTTGCCTTACAAGCCGAAGCGCCGCACCAAAGCCACCATCGCGCGAGAGAAGGGTTTAGATCCGTTGGCTGCCTATTTGTGGGCGCAGCAGCCAGCATCCGAGACTCTCGAAGTGTTGGCAGCCGGATTTGTAAGCGCGGAGCTAAGCGTGGCAACGGCCGCAGAAGCGCTTGAGGGCGCGCGCCATATCGTCGCCGAGTGGATCAGCGAGGACGCCGATCTGCGAAAGGTCCTTCGTCAGTTGGTCTTCGACGAGGGCGTTGTGATAAGTCGCAAGGCATTCGATGCGGTGGACGAACAGGAAAAGTTCAAGATGTACTACGAGTACAAGGAGCCGGTGAAGTCCATCCCCTCGCACCGCATGCTCGCCATACGCCGCGGTGAGAGTGAGCGCGTACTGTACTTCCTTATCGAGATCGAGTTGGAGCGCGCCGTGGCGATTCTCCACCGGCGCGTGCTGCACAAGCCAGGGGACTGGACGCCACACCTGGAACTAGCCATCGAAGACGCATGGAAGCGCTTGCTGAATTCATCGATTCAGGGCGACATCCGGCTAGAGCTGAAGCGCCGCTCTGATACCGAAGCCATTCAGGTCTTCCGCGACAATCTCTACCACCTCCTCCTGGCTCCGCCTGCTGGACCGATCTCGGTGCTGGGCATTGACCCGGGATTGCGCACGGGCTGCAAGGTTGCGGTGGTGGATGAGACCGGAAAGTTGCTGGCGCACGATGTGCTTTACCTGCATACTTCAAAGCATGGCATCGCCGACGCTACGCCGAAGCTCGAGGCCCTGCTGCTCCAGCACAATGTTCGCGCTATCGCGATCGGCAACGGAACCGCATCGCGTGAAACCGACGCATTTGTGCGTGGATTTCTGCGCGAGAAGGGAATACAGAATGTTTTCTCGTCCACCGTTAGTGAATCGGGAGCCAGTGTGTACTCGGCGTCGGAGATAGCGCGGCAGGAGTTTCCCGATCCTGACCTGACAATTCGAGGTGCGGTTTCGATTGCACGACGGCTTCAGGATCCACTCTCCGAGTTAGTAAAAGTTGACCCGAAATCGATAGGTGTTGGGCAATATCAGCACGATGTGGATCAACGGCAGTTGGCTGAGTCCTTGGCGAAGGTAGTTGAAAGTTGCGTGAACCGCGTCGGTGTGGACCTGAATACAGCGTCCTGGGCCCTGCTTCGCCACGTGGCTGGCATCACCGAGCGCATCGCGCTCAATATTATGAGCTATCGCAATGAGAAGGGAAGATTTCGCTCCCGCATGCAGATTCTTGAGGTGCCGGGGATTGGCCCCAAGACATTTGAGCAAGCAGCCGCCTTTTTGCGCATTCGCAATGGCGAGAACCTACTGGATATGACGGCCGTGCATCCAGAATCGTATTCAGTCGTGGAGCAGATCGCGGGTTTATTGAAGACGTCGATCAAAGAGATCATTCATCAGCCGCAGATGCTCGCGCGGGTAGATCGCAGTCAACTCTCTGCTGGCGCTTACACCCTGGATGACATCCTGAGCGAACTACACAAGCCGGGTCGCGATCCGCGCGATACGTTCGTGACGCCAGATTTCCACGAAGATGTGCGCGAGATCGCCGACGTGCGAGCAGGGATGGCGCTGGAGGGCGTCGTAACGAACGTGACAAGATTTGGCGCGTTTGTGGACATTGGCGTTCACCAAGATGGGCTCGTGCACATCAGCGAGATGTGCAATCGCTTCATTAAGGAACCTTCTGAAGCGGTGAAGACCGGGCAGATTGTGAAGGTAAAGGTGTTGAACGTAGATATCAAGGCTAAACGTATCGGACTATCAATTAAGGCGCTCGCGTCTCCTACTCCGCGTGCAGCTATGAAGAAGATGGCGACGCCGCCGATAACTCTCAGCGAAGGTCTGGCCGCTCTATCTGCAAAGTGGAAGTCACATGCCTGAAGAATTAGCCAGGAAGTGCCATTCCGCTTGAGCATCGCTTTGTCGGTAGTGATGATGGATCATTGAGCCTGAACGACATTGGTTGGGATGCGCCTGGCGCAACAGCCGCCGCGAACTGCTTGATTCATCAGAAGATTATTGCAGGAACCCTCGATCGGAAGTTTGAACCGCGTCTTACGTTATTGGATGGTGGACGCGCGCATACGAGTACCCAGTCGAAGGCTTAGCCGCCTAACTCGATCTCGTTGGCGGAGTACATTTCGAGTTCCGGTGTACTATTGACTCGCTCCCGTCGTCAATTCTCCGCGCACCGCCTAAACAAACACATTCTCAACTCCCTCAGAGAACCTATGATCACACGACGCAAGTTTATGGACACCCTCGCCACCGGCGCAGCCGGCCTGGCCGTAGCCTCATCGGCGAAAAGCTACGCGCAGATTCTCGGCGCAAACGATCGGCTCAACTTCGCCGTCATGGGACTCAACGGTCGTGGCTACGCGCATCTCTCCGCGCTTAAGGCGAACAAGGCCAAGGCCCGCCTCGCCTACGTCTGCGACGTCGAAACCAATATCCTCGCCAAGTACGTGGCCGCCGCAACCCGCGAAATGGGCGAGGCCCCCAGGGCCGAGCAGGACTTCCGCAACGCGCTCGCTGTGCGCGACATCGACGCCATCACCGTCGCCACGCCTGACCACTGGCACACCCCCATGGCGATCCTCGCGCTCAAGGCCGGCAAGCACGTCTACGTCGAAAAGCCCTGCAGCCACAACCCCGCAGAGGGCGCTCTCCTCGTCGAAACCCAGCGCAAGCACGGCAAGCTCGTGCAGATGGGATCGCAGCAGCGCTCTTCGCCGCACACCATTGAGATCGTCGACAAGATCCACAACGGCGCCATCGGCCGCCCGTATTACGCGAAGGCCTGGTACTGCAACGTGCGCAAGTCCATCGGCCACGGCGTCGTCGTTCCCGTCCCCACAACCCTCGACTGGGATCTCTTCCAGGGCCCAGCTCCACGCGAGCCATACCGCAACAACGTGCAGCCATACAACTGGCACTGGTTCAAAACCTGGGGCACGGGTGAGTCGCTCAACAACGGCACGCACGAAGTCGACATCTGCCGCTGGGCCCTCAACGTCGGCTACCCCAACACCGCAATCTCCACCGCAGGCCGCTACCAGTTCAAAGACGACTGGCAGTTCTACGACACCATGGACACCAGCTTCGGCTACGACGACGCCATCCTCTCCTGGCAGGGCCAGTGCTGCAACGGAATGCGCACCTACGGCCGCGATCGCGGCTCGGTCATCATGGGCACCAACGGTTCCGTCATCGTCGACCGCGCCGGCTACGAGGTCTACGACCTCAACGGCAAGATGACCAGCGAGTACAAAGTGCCCGCAGCCAGCGAGTCCTCACGAGACCTCATCGGCGCCGATTCCATGACCAACGCGCACTTCGCCAACTTCATCGCCGGCATCCAGACCGGCGCTCCCCTCCGCCAGCCCGTCGCTCAAGGCAACGTAGCCGTCACCCTCATGCAGCTCTCCAACATCGCATGGGAGGTCAGCCGCGAGCTGCGCATCAACCCCTCCAACGGAAAAATCCTCGGCGACCCCGAAGCCATGACCTACTGGGGCCGCAAATATCAGCCAGGCTGGGAGCCCACAATCTAGCCGCGCGTTCCCACCACCGTTCTTCGCCGAATCGCACTCCACGCAGTCCGAGGTATCTCGATGAGCGCTCTCTCCCGCCGCAACTTCCTCCGCTCCAGCGCGTTCGCCGGCGCAGCGCTCTCTGCACCCGCATCCTTCAAGGCACTCGCGCAGCCCGCGCCCAACTCCTCGACGCCCATCCACCTCGGCCTCGCCAGCTACACCTTCCGCGAGTTCACGCGCACCCAGCTCATCGCCGACATGAAGCAGCTCGAGATCCGCGACCTCAACTGCAAGGACGCCAAAGATCAACTCCCCATGGATCCCACGCAAGAGGCCGCTGCCCTCGCCGATTACGCCGCCAACAACATCAAGCTCCACGCCATCGGCGCCGTCTACTTCCCCAAGGACGAGGACGCCGACATCCGCAGCAAGTTCGAATACGCCAGGCGCGCCGGCGTCAACATCATCGTCGCCGGAGACCCTTCGCCAGCAAGCCTTCCGCGTATCGAAAAATTCGTGAAGGAATACGACATCCGTCTCGCCATCCACAACCACGGCCCCGAGGACAAGATCTGGAAGTCTCCCCTCGACGTCCTGAAGATCGTCAAAAACATGGACCCGCGCATGGGCTGCTGCATCGATGTAGGCCACGCCGCGCGCGCCGGCACCGACGTCGTCGAAGCGATCCACGCTGTCGGCCCGCGCCTCTTCAACATGCACATGAAAGACCTTGCCGACATGAGCGTCAAAGAAAGCCAGGTCGCCGTCGGCCGCGGCAAGATGCCCGTCCGCGCCATCTTCGAAGCTCTCATCGCCACGCACTACAACGGCTTCGTCGACCTCGAGTATGAGATCCACGGAGACAATCCCATGCCCGGTGTCATCGAAAGTTTCGCCTACATGCGCGGCGTACTCGCCGGCATGGGCTACCCTCAGCCGACGCGCCAGGGCGTCCAGGAGACCGCATGACGAACCTCAATCGACGCGACCTCACCCTCGCCCTCACCGCCTTCGCATCGCTGAGCGCGCTCGGCGCCGACGCGCAGCCTTCCGATAACGCACCCCGCCTCACCCACTCGCAGATCTTCGCCTTCGATCAACTCCCCGTCCATAAGGCCCCGAACGGCATGGTCTCGCGTTCAGTCTTGCGCGGCACGCTGGCCACAGGCGAGTTCGTCGAAGTCCACGAAACCACGCTCCCGCCCGGCGAGATGCCACACCCGGCCCATCGCCACACCCACTCTGAATTCCTTCTCATCCGCGAAGGAACGCTGCAGGTCGATAGTGACGGCAAGCAGGGCATCGTTCACTCCGGCGACGTAGTCTTCACCGCCTCAGCGGTCCTGCACTCGCTCAAAAACGTCGGCCAGGTTCCGGCAAATTACTTCGTTGTCGCAGTGGGCATACAGAAGGCCATCACCTGATCCATCGCGTCACATCAAATGTGCAACCCACCAGGAGCATCCATCATGAAGCCTCTTTCACGTCGTCAGTTCGTCGCAGGCGCAACCTCCGCAGCCGCGGCCTGCACCCTGCCTGCATCCGCGTGGGCCGCAGCATCCAACTTCAAAATCGGCGTCATCTCCGACGAAATCTCCCAGGACTTCGATCACGCCTGCTACGTCATCAGCAAGCAATACGGCCTGCACTTCGTGGAACTGCGCGAGATGTGGGGAAAGAATCTGCAGGCCAGCACCGACGATGAGATCGCGCGCGCCCACAAGATCCTCGCCCGGTACGGCCTCACCGTCACCGACATCGGCAGCCCGCTCTACAAGGTCGACTGGCCCGGCGCGCCGCGCTCTCATTACAGCTCCAAACAAGATCTCCACGGCGCCGCCGAGACCACCTTCAAGCAACAGGACGAGGTCCTTCGCCGCTCCATCTCTCTCGCCAGGCAGTTCAACACCAACAAGGTCCGCTGCTTCGACTTCTGGCGCATCGACGACGTGAAGCCCTATCGCGCGGCCATCAACGAGAAGCTTCAACAAGCCGCGGACTTCGCCGGCAAGCAAGGCATTCTGCTCGTCCTCGAAAACGAGTTCGAGTGCAACACCGCAACCGGACGCGAGGCCGCCGCAACCCTCGCCGCCATTCCATCGCCACATCTCGCGCTCAACTGGGATCCAGGCAACGCCGTCATGCGCGGCGAACTCGACGCTTATCCCAACGGTTGGGACGCACTGCCTAAAAGCAGAATCCATCACTGCCACGTGAAGAACGCCGTCAAGGATGCGCAGGGCAAGATCCAATGGTCGCCCGTAGATATCGGCTACATCGATTGGACCGCGCAGTTCCGCGCCTTGAAGGGCATTGGCTATTCCAACGCCACCAACCTCGAAACCCACTGGAAAGGCGGCGGAACGCCCGAGCAATGCAGCGACATAAGCTGGGCCGGTATGAAGAAGGACCTCATCGCCGCAGCATGCATATAGGAGGCATTAACGCTGCGCACCCCTTTCCCTTGCTGTCTTCCCATGCCAAACGTAGATCGGGATGATCGGTGTCGCGCTCGCTGCCGTACGTCGAGCACAAACGAAATACAAAAACAAAAAGCCTCCGATTAGGAGGCCCTTATTTTCAATCGTGTAGATGTGGTGGAGGCGGCGGGAGTCGAACCCGCGTCCGAAAATACTGTCAACAGAGAGCGTTCATGCTTTTTCCGTTCGCATTTGTCTCGTAGTGAATGCTTGCAACGGACGAAGACGCATTCACCACCAGCCTGATTGATCTCGTCCTTGGCGTACAGGCGGAACCCCGCGGACCAGCCTACTGTGCGACGATCGGTACAAGCCCATAGGCGAAGCCTGAGCGATCGGCTACTTAGTTAATTAAGCAGCAAGCGCGAATTGAGGTTCGGCACTTATAGTTTTGTGAGCGATTACGGGTGTTCACACCCCGGCATGCCTCTCTGCCGCAAGCAATCCCGTCGAAGCCGTGACGCCCCCATTATTGAGGCTGGCACCAACATTGCATTGGGCACTCAAAGAACTGACTCCAGTATACGTGTAAACGACTGCCGATTAGGCGAAGGCGATGACCAGCGCGCCGACGGTCACAAGAAGGGCTCCCGCAAGCTTGGTGGGTGACATGCTCTCGCCGAGGAAGAGCCAGCCGGCGAGGATGACAATAGCAACGCTTAGCTTGTCGATTGGCGCCACGCCACTTACGGGGCCGATCGACAAGGCGCGGAAGTAGCAGAGCCAGGATGCGCCAGTGCAGAGGCCAGACAGGATTAGGAATATCCAACTCCTCTTTCCAATCAGGGCTAGTCCGTGATGAGCCTCCAAACTGAGGGCGATCGTCCAGGTGAACGCAAGAACTACAGTCGTACGGATGGCGGTCGCGAGGTTGCTGTCGATGCCCTCTACGCCGACTTTGGCGAGGAGGGCCGTTGCGGCAGCAAAGATTGCGGAGAGAATTGCCCAAAGAATCCAACTCGTCATTGACCGTCCAGAAAATTAGCTTCGATGTTCGAGTGCGTTAAGGAAGATTCCCGTCTTGTAGCGACGCTTATCCTATGTGATTACGTAGGGAGGCGCCCGCTCATCCGTAAAGGGGTAGATTGGACGCTCGCTCGTTTACCTGGTGGGAAATGTCGGACGAGCCCACGGAATCGCCAGAAAGCGGACTCGGCAAGCGTTCGCTAACAATATTTGTTTGCAACAGATAAAAGCGACATGGTGCGTCGAGCAAAAAAAGGCGGCACGAACGGTGATTTGTCCGTGCCGGGAGGCCAGTGACGCAACTTGCTCTTGAGTGTTTGGCAAAACTCAAGAAATCTTCGCGAGATATGCTCTTTGGGAGAAATCTACGCTAAAAAGAATATAGCACAGACCTGGCACGGCCTGTCTAGCCCGAATCTCATCATTTCTCGAATTCACGATCGATTTCTTTAGCGAGGTTAATATCATTTTCAGTAATGCCTCCGGCATCGTGGGTCACTAGAGAAAGTCGGAGCTTGTTATAGCGCACGTCGATGTCTGGATGGTGATTGGCGTCTTCTGCTAGGCGAGCTACTTGGTTTACGAATGCAATGGCTGACTTAAAGTCTTTGAATTCAAAGATTTCTACCAATTCTCCTTTGTCGAGCATCCACTGACTGTCGGTGAGGAAGGTGCGGAGTTGAGCGTCGTCTAATACTGGAAGGGGCATAGGTCTCCAATCTATTGAAAAAGAATTGGTTATCGAGCTTATTCACACTTTTCCTGAGCCTTTTTGCGGGCGGAGACCCAGCCGGTTTTGGTGACTTGGCGGCTGCGTCCTAGCGCTAACGCGTCACCTGGAACATCTTCTGTGATGCAGGAACCGGCTGCGATGTAAGCCGTATCTCCAATGGATAGAGGAGATACAAGGGTGGAGTTGGAGCCGATGAAGGCGTTGTTGCCAATTTTTGTTTGATGTTTCTTTTCGCCGTCGTAGTTGCAGGTGATGGTGCCGGCGCCTATGTTGGAGCCTTCGCCTATGGTCGTATCTCCTAGATATGCAAGGTGATTGGCCTTGGAGCCGCGGCCAACTTTGGCGTTTTTCGTCTCTACGAAGTTGCCGATGTGGGCTTCTTCGCCGATTTGGCTTCCGGGGCGGAGATGGCTGTAAGGGCCTAATTTTGCACCAGTTGCGATGGTTGCCTCGGTAATGATGCAGCCGGGGCGGAGGAGCACGTTGTCGGAAATTAGTGCGTCTTGAACCACGTTATGGGATGCAATCAGGCACTCTGAACCCACTTTTGTGTTGCCCAATAACTGAACGTAGGGGTGAATGATCGTGTCGGGACCTATTTCGACCTGGGAGTCGATGACGCAGGTGTCGGGGCGGAAGATGGTGACGCCCTGAGCCATTAATTTGCGGGCCTTTGCGAGGCGCATGGCGGCGTCGAGGTGCATCATCTCCTCGATGGTGTTGGCGCCGAGGACTTCGTCGATGGAGCCGGTGGATTTGAGGGCTACGACTCGGTCGTTGGCGGCGACGAGGAGGGCGGCGATGTCGGTGAGGTAGAACTCGGCGTGGGCGTTGTTGGTGGAGAGGGAATCGAGGTGTTGGAAGAGGGCGGAGGTGCGGAAGCAGTAGATGCCGGAGTTGATCTCGGGGGCTGAGAGTTGGTCGGGGGTTAAGGATTTTTGTTCGATGATGGCTGTGACTTCGGGGGAATCGTGCGATTTTCGGAGGACTCGACCGTAGCCCTGGGGGTTGGGGGGGGTAGCGGTGAGGATGGTCATGGCCGCGTGCTGAACCTGGTGGAAGGCGCAGAGGGCTTCGAGGGTGGTGGGCTGGATAAGTGGGACGTCTCCAGAGAGAACCAAGAGGTTTTCGGGAGGGGTTAGTTTGGAGGCGGCGAAATGTGCCTTGAGCTGCTGAAGAGCGTGGCCGGTGCCGCGCTGTTCGGCCTGGAGGACGAAGGAGACTCCGGTGGATTGGACGGCTTCGCGGACCTTGTCGGCTTCGTGGCCGATGATGCAGTAGATCTGGTCAGCGGGGGCGATGGTTTTTGCAGCGGCGATGACGTGGAGCAGGAGGGACTGTCCTCCGATTTCGTGGAGGACTTTGGGACGGCGGGAGTTCAGGCGAGTGCCTTTTCCGGCGGCCATGATGGCGATTCCGAAGGATGAGATTTCCATACGGCCATTATCGTCCAAGTTGTCCTGCGCGGAATCCTTCGCGGAAGGCGGGGGGCTTCGCGAGGCGTAGCTTGCGGTTTGGTGGTGATTTTGAAGAAGGAATTTGGTCGTTGCGCCTGCGGCCCCACTCCGGCCTGCGGCAGCAAGGTTGCGTCTTCGACGCTGGCTTTTATTTGTACGGAGACCCAAAGCTAAAGCCTCGGGCTACCAGCCGTGCCCCTTCGAGGGGCTTAACTGACAGGGGCGTTTGTTGGAATGATCCCAACCAGATGGCTGGAATGCGCATCCGAGTTTGAGGTACTTGGCAAATTAAAAAGAAAGCGTTTTGGAAGGTCACATGATTATTCTTCTGATTGTCCTGATTCTGCTGTTCGGCTTTGGCGGGTATCGCATGGGCCCAGGTGTTGGGTACTACGGCGGTGGCGGTCTTAGCCTTATCCTTACGATCGTTCTTATCCTGCTGTTGCTTCGCGTCATTTGAGGCTTGCGTTGGTCGGGCGCGGGGTCGATGTGTGGCCCCGCGCGTGACGCTGTGGGCGGCGCGTTTGGCTTCGCGTGGTTTGGGTTGGGATTTGGTGGTTCGAGAGAATGCAATTCAGTCGTTGCGCCTGCGGCTTCACTCCGGCCTTACCACTCTGACATGCAGAGAGCGCTTGCCAGGGGCCCGGTTCTTCGGCAGGGCGGTAGCGTCTTCGACGCGGCTGGTTACCCAGGGCTACGCCCTGGGCTGTTATATGGCGGACCTTTGGCCCTTGGGTTGGGGGCGGTGGTGGTTCCCACTCATGCCCCAAGTGCATGGGCATGAATGGGGCACCCGGCGTGTCGGTGGGATCGGCGGCGTAGGGGTCCTTCGACTGCGCGCTGCGCGCTTCGCTCAGGATGACAGAGTTTGGTGGATGATGCGGGCTGATGGTTGGTGTGGCCTGTCAGGGTTTCATTCGTTCGTGCTGGGTGATTAGCTTCCAGCCTAATTTTTCGGCCAGGTCTTTTAATGTTGGGTTGGTGGTTTGGATCAGGGCTAGTTTCTTTTGGCGACGCCAGCCTTTGAGTTGCTTTTCGCGCGCGATGGCTGTGCGGATGTCGTCGTATTTTTCGTAGTAGAGAAGGCGCGTGCAGCCGTAGGTATTTGAGAAGCCTTCGTAGATGCCGTTTTTGTGTTGCTGGATGCGGGCGTCGAACTCGCTGGTGACGCCGATGTAGAGCGTGCCGGAACGGCTGCCCATTATGTAGGTGTATCCGGCTGGCATGGTGCGATGCTAGCAGTTGTTGGTGGCTGCGTCGGTGTTGTGTGGTGGTGCGGGGCGGGAGGGGCTTGGGTGTGAGAAAGGGTCGGAACGTGTCGGCTGGGTTGGCTTCGTTGGGGTCCTTCGACTGCGCGCTTTGCGCTTCGCTCAGGATGACAGAGTTTTGTGGGTGGGGCGTGAGGGGCTTGGGGGTGAGAGAGGGTCGGAACGTGTCGGCTGGGTTGGCGGCGTTGGGGTCCTTCGACTGCGCGCTTTGCGCTTCGCTCAGGATGGCAGAGTTTTGTGGGTGGGGCGTGAGGGGCCTGGGTGTGAGAAAGGGTCGGAACGTGTCGGCTGGGCTGGCTTCGTTGGGGTCCTTCGACTGCGCGCTCCGCGCTTCGCTCAGGATGACAGCGTTTTGTGGGTGGGGCGTGAGGGGCTTGGGTGTGAGAAAGGGTCGGAACGTGTCGGCTGGGTTGGCGGCGTTGCGGTCCTTCGACTGCGCGCTTTGCGCTTCGCTCAGGATGACAGAGTTTTGTGGGTGGGGCGTGAGGGGACTGGGTGTGAGAAAGGGTCGGAACGTGTCGGTGGGATCGGCGGCGTTGGGGTCCTTCGGCTGCGCGCTTTGCGCTCCGCTCACGATGACAGGGGTTGGTGGGTTCGTGAGTGGTGTGGAGTGCGAGAGGCGGTGGTGAGTTAGCGGGTGATGCTTAGGGCTATGGCTGGGGTGATTGTGTTTTGGGTGTTGTGGCCGGCGGGGTAGAGGCGGGTGCCTATCAGGAGGCCTAGCCAAGGGCGCCAACTGTATTCGATGGCGGGGGCGATGGCCCAGGCTGTGCTGGTGCCGCTGTTGGTGAGGATGGGTTGGGGGTTGATGGGGATGTTGGTGGTGGTTGCGGATGGGGTTGGGTTCATGGGGAGATTAATGGGGTAGGCGTTGGTGCCTCGGATGCAGGTGTTGGCGGAGGTGCGCCAGGCGATGTCGCTGGCTAGGGCGAGGCGGCGGGTGAGGCTGTATTCGAAGGCGGCGTTGAGGGTGAGGGAGTTGCCGGGATGGGCGGTGCCGGTGAAGCCGGCGGCGGTGTTGTAGACGCTGACGCCGTGGACGGTGGTGGTGGTGGAGATGGCGTCGTAGAGGTCGAGGCGGGAGCGGAGGAGGTGGTGGTTGGGCAGACGGAGGTAGAGCTGGGTGAAGAGGGCAGGAGTGGTGGTGAAGGCTCCCTGGCCGAGGGCGTTGGTGGGGCGGTTGGTGAGGTTGTCGAAGGCGCCGGTGGGGAGGGTCTGCTCGAGGGCGAGAGAGATGGTGGGGAGATGGTGGCAGGGGTGAAGGGCGGTGAGGCGGCGCTGGAGGATGAGGGTGAGGTCTCCGACGCGGGGGCCGGCGCTGGAGGGCTGGCTGGGGAGGGTGTTGTAGCCGAACTGGGGGAGGACGCCGAGGGCGAGGCGGTCGGTGAGGCCGACGATGACGTAGGTTTCGGAGTTGTAGGAGTCGGCGGCGGGTGCGGGCTGGCGGGTGCCGTTGGGCGCGTAGGTGGAGAGGGTGTGGACGTCGAAGAGATAGGGTTCGATGAGTGCGTGGTGGCGGGGAGGGGTGGCAGCGGTGTTGGCTAGCATGGGGCCGGTGAACCAGGCGTCGGTGAAGGACTGGGAGCAGGGAGCTGACTGGGCGGAGGCGCTTGCGGCGAAGAATGCGGCGGTGAAGAGAGCGGCGGCGAAGTGAGGCTTGCGGGGCATGGCCGAGGGTGATTATCGGCGCGGGAGTGGGTGGGGCTCAGTGATGCGGGGCACGGATGGTGGGTTGAGCGCGCTTCGTCCGATTTGCTTGCCTTTTGTCACCGTGGTTAATTTCAGTTGCGCTGATGAGTTTGGATGTTGTTGTCCAGGCGGTGCCGGTGAGGGACTTGTACTCGATGAGAACTTCGGAGGGATTCTGCGCGATGTCGCCGGTCGCGGCGAGGTGGAGGAAGAGGTCTGGCTGTGCTTGCATGTCGAGTCCGACGATGCTTGCGTTGGGGTTGCGGTGGTTGACAGCATAGTCCGGGGGGCGCGCTGGCGGCTAGTTGGGAAGATGTGCTGACTTTGCGGAGGGCCTAACGGAGGGAGGCGAGGCTTTCTACGCTGGGGACGAAGTAGTAGGAGCCGGTGGTGGGTTTGGTGTAGCGGGTTAGGTTGTCGCGTTCGCCGGTTAGTAGGCCGGCCATGCTTAGGAGCATGTCGTTTAGGCGCTTTTGGTTGGAGCTGAAGCCTACGAAGACGGTGCCGTGATCGATGACGTCGCCGTAGGGCATGTTGCGGCGGAAGATTTGACCGTAGGTGTCCTGGTCGGTGCGGGCTACGTGGGAGGTCGTGGGTTTGTTTTCGAGCTCGATGCTGTCGGGCTTGGTGCGGCCCATGATGAGCTCCTGCTGGTGGACGGGGACGGCTTCCCAGGCGGCGACGTCGTGGGGCCAGCGCTGGAGGAGGAGGATGGAGCCGGCGGCGCCGGGTTGGCCTGCGGGGAGGAGCGCGTCGGCGGGGGCGTCGAGGAGGGTGGAGTTCTCGGAGCCGTCGATGAAGCCGGTGAGGTCGCGGTCGTGGCGGTAGGGCCAACTGTGGGTGTGGTCGGCGAGGGAGGCGTGGGGGGCGAGGGTGGTGATGACGGAGCGGGCCATGTCGAAGAGGACGTCGTAGGCGGAGCCGGAGAGCCATACGAGGGCGTCGTGCTGGGTGGCGGGCATGGTGAAGCCTTCGATGCCGTTGATGGGGGCGTTGAAGCCGGTGACGTTGGCGGGGGCGTCGGTGGGGAGCATGCGCTGCCAGAGCTCGGGGCGGAAGCCGATGACGAAGTTGACGCCGCCGGTGGTGGTGCGGGGTTCGCGGATGGCCGCGATGGAGGCGGCGAAGGCGGCGAGGTCGGCGGGGGAGTTGGTTGGGGAGTTGAGGTCGAATTCGAGGTAGGCGTGGGAGGAGGTGCCGAGTGCGAAGATGCCGGCCTGAGGGGTGAGCATGCCGGTGATTATAGTTCGGTGGTGTCGAGGAGTTCGTCGAGGAGAGGCGTGGGGTTGGTGTGGGTGGGTTTGGTGGTGGGCGCGGACTCGTCGGGCTCGTTGAAGTTGCTTAGGCCTACGCCTACTAAGCGGAAGAGTTGGGTGGGGGCGAGGTCTACGCGGTCGCGGAGGTTGAGGGCTTCGGTGATGAGGTCTTCGGCGGTGGTGGGCATGGTTTCTGGGGTGAGGCTGCGGGTTAGGGTTTGAAACTCTTTGGTTTTTAGCTTGAGGACGATGGTGCGGGCTCCGCGGGCGTTGCTGCGCGAGGCGTACCAGACTTTTTCGGCGAGGCGGCGGATGGCGGGCTCGGTGTCGGCGAGGGGGATGTCGTCGGGGAAGGTGTCTTCGGCGGAGATGGATTTGCTGAGGCGGTTGGCGACGACGGGGGAGTGGTCGATGCCGCGGGCGAGCTCGTAGAGGCGAAGGCCCCAGCGGCCGAAGTGGTGCTCGAGGGTTTCGAGGGGGAGGGCGTGGAGGTCGCCGACGGTGGCGATGTGGAGTTGCTGCATGCGGGTTTCGGTGACGGCGCCGACGCCGGGGATGCGGCCGATGGGGAGGGTGAGCAGGAAGGCCTGGACTTCGTGGGGTTGGATGACGAAGAGGCCGTTGGGCTTGCGGTAGTCGGATGCGATTTTGGCGAGGAACTTGTTGGGGGCAACGCCGGCGGAGGCGGTGAGGTTGAGCTCGGCGAAGATTTGCGCGCGGATGGCGGCGGCGACGCGGGTGGCGGTGGGGAGGTTGGTGAGGTTGGAGGTGACGTCGAGGTAGGCTTCGTCGAGGGAGAGGGGTTCGATGAGGGGGGTGTGGCGGGCGAAGATCTCGCGGATGGCGCGGGAGACGGCGGTGTAGCGGGTGAAGTCTGGAGGGATGAAGATGGCGTTGGGGCAGAGGCGTTCGGCGCGAACGGCGGGCATGGCGGAGCGGACGCCGAAGCGGCGGGCTTCGTAGGATGCGGCGCAGACGACGGAGCGGGGGCCGCGCCAGGCTACGACGACGGGTTTGCCGCGGAGAGCGGGGTCGTCGCGCTGCTCGACGGAGGCGTAGAAGGCGTCCATGTCGACGTGGACGATCTTGCGGAGAAGGGGTGGCACGCGGCGGCGGGACCTCGTGGGTTTATTGTGGCACATTCGTTGTTTGTTCGCCTATAGGGTTGTGGGGGCGGGCGGGAGGGGGGTGTCGTGCGCGCGGGTCGCGGTGCTGGGCCTCGCTACACTTCCGATATGCACGCTTTTCGTGCAAAGGGATTTACTTCCAGGTGGCGGTGATCCTACCGGAACGGCGCATAGGCTCCGACGGTAATCGCTGCCGCAAGCAGCGTTCTTTGGTACTTACGCGGCATAGCGCGTTGGGCGATGAGCGAGACCGTGTTCGTGAACTGATTCGCTTTTCATCGTGACGGCGATGCTTCACGGTCGAGTGCCAAGCATGTTGAGCTTCACACCTGCTGCGATCGGCGTCACTACTGGCGCAGCGATACCAATCGTCTCCACAATTTCCCAGGTGGTGACACCGGGCACACCACGCTGCGTTGGGGGGATAAACATTTGACTCGAGCCCCAAACATCTCCCGAACCGTCAATGACAATGTCTGCCTGGCCGGTCGGTATTCCGCTGGTATATCCGGTAGCGCCAGAGAGAGTGGCACCGGAATTAGACAGCTCGATGACGTATGGCGCCCAGGCAAGGGGCGCCCATACGTTCCCATCGCCATCGATCGCAATCGTCGTACCGCCCGCATGCGCTCCTCCAACACCAATCGTCGCGTAACCTGATCCTGAAAGGACGACACCCTCTGGAGAGACCTTTGAGACCTGGGCGCCCGGGCCCGCACCAACCCCCCAAACATTGTCTTGATGATCGATAGCAAGAGCTGCAGCGCCGAAATAGCCCGTTCCGGTCACTCCCGTGGACGGCGTGAGAGGCGCACCGGAGTTGGAAAGCTCGCTGATGGTGGAGACAAGGGTTGTGGAGTTGATTGGAGAGTTCGCAACCCAAACATCACCCGAAGGATTGATGGCGAGCTGGTATGGATCGTTGATGCCTCCACCTGTGAATCCGGTAGACCCGGAGAGCACCTGTCCCGCGTTCGAAAACTCGACGACATTGTCGCTCACCGTGTCCGTGGCCCAAATGTTGTTGCTCGCATCGATAGCAAGACCCTCGGGCCTACGAAGAAGACCGTATCCGTAGCCGTTCGCACCGGAGAGAACCGTCCCGTCGCTCGACAGCTCGACAACACTTCCGGGTCCATCGATTGTGTGAGCGCCATTGCCTATCCAGATATTTCCGTTCAGGTCGACGGCAATCGGGCCGGGTACGTAGGCCCCCGAGAAATATCCGTTGGGTCCAGACAGAAAGACACCCGCACTGGAGATTTCGGTCAGATAGTAGCTGTC
This sequence comes from Acidobacteriaceae bacterium, assembly GCA_049578265.1. Classification (GTDB taxonomy): domain Bacteria; phylum Acidobacteriota; class Terriglobia; order Terriglobales; family Acidobacteriaceae; genus Granulicella. The sequence goes on along the minus strand of JBAULP010000146.1, from coordinate 10,937 downwards.
GTTCGTGCTCCATACATTGCCCATGGCATCGACAGCCATGCCGTTCGTCAGGTTGATACCGCCACCCGTGAAGACCAGACCCAGGCTGAAGTCGTTCGGGGCGGTTGTCAGGTACGGCGTAAAAGGCGGTGTACTCGACTGCTGTGCGAAGAGTGTAGACACAGCGGTCGCAGGGCTGTGCGCAATGGCGATCATCGCGGATGCCGTGTCGCGATAAGGAGGTGCGGAGCCGGCGTCGAGCAGAGACTGGCACGAAGACGAGCCCGCGCCCGGCGAGTGAATGCAGGAGAACAGGATGTTCGCAAGCGTGTCGATGGTGGTTTGTGGAACGGTGGCGCTGCCGGACGGAATCAACGCGGGCGCAAGGCCGGTAGTGGTGGGAGCAAGGTTCGATGCGTTGACGAAGGCATTGGCCACCCCGACCAGCGCCAGCTGCGAACCACTTGAGGCAATGTGCAGCGCATCGTTAGCAAAGCCGGCCAGGGCGAATGACATGGCGACGGTCGTCACCTCATCGACGATCACGGGAGGCACGACGGCTCCTACTTGAGGGCAAGGTCCGATGGCTGCAAGTTCAGTCGCCGCGCTGTTCTGTCCCAGACCAGAGTCGCCGCCCTTGGTGTAGACATAGATGCCGGTGTCTGCGCCGCATCTGTAATACCCGGGGATCGTGAAGCTCCCGTCCTCGGCTGTCACGACGTAAGCGCCCACGGAGTCCTGAGAGCCGGTCGATCTTGCATCAAGCAGTGAGACAGAAGGTTTGCCGTACCCCGTAGCCGCAACCGCCATGAGGTAGACGTGCGCTTTCGCAACGGGAAGCGTTCCGCTCAGCAGCTTGCCTGAGATGGGCGCGCCCGTTACTGGAGAGGTGAATCCGTCGCTCCCGCAACCAGCAAGGACGACGCAGCACAACGTGAGCGGTCCAAGGATGCGCATCAAGGCGGGCCCTCTTTTGGAGATGTGAGATAGCGATCAGTGTCAGTATCGCATCATTCCCGAAAGTCGGCTTGTCGTCATCACCCCTTCATTAATCGGCGATAACAGGCCGAGTCATTCAGTCAATGGATTCCGGGCGTGTTGTCGCCAAGCCGGATTCAATTGCTTGTTGCGGTCCGCGTCTGGTGGTTGATCACCGTACGGCGCTGGTTGTTGCTTGCCCGCAGAGTCGGCGTCCTGGATAGAGATTGGGGTGGTGGAAAGTTTCATAGGTCGGGGGGCGAGGTGTTGGGGTGGGTTCGCGGGGGAAATTGATGGGGAGGTGGGTGACGAATGGGGGGTGGGTTGAATCCAATAGTCGATGCCTCCTCGGTGCGCTGGGGCGGTGCGGGCTGAGAGGGTTTGTGAGCTGGATGTTGCGAGGGTGGTTGGTGCGGGTTGCGGTGGTTGGTGGCTTGATGGTGTTTGCGGGTGCGCAGGGGTTTGCTGCGTATGGTCAGGCTGCGGGTGCGCAGGTTGCGGCGAAGCAGGATGTGGGCGCTACGGTGTATGTGGAGAACTGCGCGGCTTGTCATGAGCTGGATGGGTCGGGGGGGATTAAGGGGCCGGCGATTGCTCGGCTGCCGAAGACGATTGCGCGGTCGGATGCGGAGTTGACGCGGATTGTGAAGAATGGCGTGCCGGGGAAGGGGATGCCTCCGATGAAGGAGTTGGGGGATGAGCGGATTGAGGCTGTCGTGATGTATGTGCGGCGGCTGCAGGCGGAGAATATGGGGAAGGTGGGGCGGTCGGCCATTGGGAGTGGGGGTGGGTCGGAGACCTGGGCGGGGCGCGATACAGATGCGGATACGGCTGCGGCGGAGGCGGCGATGCGGGCTCCGGGAGAGTTGCTGGCGATGAAGGATGCGCCGGGGGTGACGCTGGAGAAGCTGCGGGGGTTTGAGGTGAATGCGCGCGAGTTGGCGCAGAAGCAGGTGGAGGAGAATTGGGTTTCGTATAACGGCGACTACAGTGGGCGGCGGTTTAGCGCGATGACGGAGATTACGCCGGCGAATGCGGGGACGATGGTGGCGAAGTGGCGGTTTACGACGTCGGGTGCGGGGGTGATGGAGGTGACGCCGGTGGTGGTTGCGGGAGTGATGTTCGTCACGCGGTCAAACGATGCGTGGGCGCTGGATGCTAAGACGGGGAGGATGTTGTGGCATCATGCGCGGCCGGTGTCGTCGGGGTTGATTGATGATGCGGCGCGGCATTTGAATCGCGGGGTGGCGGTGTTGGGGACGCGCGTGTTTATGGAGACGGATAACGCGCATTTGGTCTGCCTGGATGCGCGGACGGGCGAGCAGCTTTGGGATGTGGCGTATGCGACGGGGAATCGGAACTATGGGGCTACGAGTGCGCCGCTGGTGGTGAAGGGACGGGTGATTGTTGGGACGTCGGGTGGGGATGAGGGCGTGCGTGGGTTTGTGGCGGCGTATGACGCGGTGACGGGAAAAGAGGACTGGAGGTTCTGGACGATTCCGGCTCCGGGAGAGAAGGGGAATGAGAGCTGGCCGGGGGAGATGTATAAGCATGGCGGCGGGACGACGTGGATGCCGGGGACGTTCGATGCGGAGTTGAATACGATCTATTGGGGGACGGGGAATCCTTCGCCGGACTTTGACGGGAGTGTGCGGCCGGGGGATGACTTGTATACGAGTTGCCTGCTGGCGCTTGATCCGGATACAGGGAGGTTGAAGTGGTACTTCCAGTACAGTCCGCATAATTTGTACGACTACGATGCGGTGCAGACTCCGGTGCTGGTGGATGCGGTGTTCAAGGGCAAGCAGAGGAAGCTGGTGGTGACGGCGAATCGGAATGGGTTTTTGTATGTGCTGGATCGGGTGACGGGGGAGTATTTGTACTCGAAGCAGTTTTTGCGGAAGCAGAATTGGGCGAAGAGGATTGATGCGCGGGGAAGGCCGGTGTCGGCGAACCGGGTGCCGGATGAGAAGGGGGTGAGGGTTTGCCCGAGCGTGGATGGAGGGACGAACTGGTATGCGCCTAGCTATGATCCGGCGACGGGGATGTTTTACTTTCGGTCGCTGGAGGCTTGCAGCGTGTTCAAGGCTCGGCAGGAGAAGTATGAGGAGGGGAAGGGATATTTTTCTACGGGGGCGAGCCGCGGGTATAACGATCCGGTGAGCAAGGGGTATATCAATGCGTTCGATGTGAGCCGGCGGAAGTTTGCTTGGAGGGATGAGTTGGGGGGCGGGCGGCATGCGGTGTCGGGTGTGGTGTCGACTGCCGGGGGGGTGGTGGCGTTTGGGAATGATGCGCAGGAGTTTGAGGTGGATGATGCGCGGACCGGGGCGAGGCTTTGGGGGTTTAAGGTGGTGGATCTGATGAAGGCTTCGCCGATGGCGTTTGGGGTGGGGGGACGGGAGTACTTTGCGGTGGCCGCGGGGGATGATGTGATTGCGTTTGGGCTGCCGTGAGGGTGGGGGAGCTATTCCAGCACAGGGACCGGATGCTCATCTGTCGTGGGACTCTGCGTCATGGCCAGCAATGAGAGAGCGATGAATAGCAGGATGTATGGAGCCGCTGCTACGAGTGATTCGCCTGCTTCCAACGCGTAGAGGCGAGCAGGGGAGTGTTGCGCTACTGCAAAAGAGTGCCCCACTCGTGTCATAAGGATGGCGATGGCACCTGAGGCGAGTTCAGTGAGGACCGCAGAGATTCTTGCTAATCGAACGGTCTCGCTCGAAATTGGCTCGGCATCAAGGGGACGTAAAAGGGCTAACGCAGAAGGTGCCATGAGATACCCGATGGCTGAAAGAAAGAGCGTCGCGGTTACGAGGGTAATAATGTATTGCGGCGACATGTAGGCGTTTGATGGTCGGATGCCCGCGAAGATGGTTAGGAACATCAGGGCAGCACCCAGGATCGCGAAGCAGCCGATTAACAACAGAATTTTGAAAGCAACGAGAAGGATGCGCGAGCCAGATCGGGAGATGACGGAAAGCGTCGCGCTGACCGATGGTCTATCTCCTGCAAGTCGCTGCGTTATGGCGGAAGAGATAGCGATCATGGCTGCCGTATACAAGCAAAGGCCGATGAGATGATTGGCCCACTCGATTGGCAGGGTTAGGAAGGCAGTCTTCAGGGTTAGAAGTCCCACGTCAGCCGAACCTGGAGGCATTCCAAGAGCGGATTGCGTTCCTCCGAGGACTGAGTGAGTGGTGACGAGCCAAGTGATGATGGAATGCGTGAGGCTTGTTTGCAGCTGAGTGAGGCAGAATGCCATGAGATCCGCGGCGGCTACGAAGAGCCACAGGGAGGAATGTTGCCAGAACTGGAATGAGGATCGGCGGAAGAGATCGCGCATAACGTTTGGTTAGTCGGCCAAGCATATCGCGAGTCATGCGAATTCGGAAGCTAGTCGATCTTTAGTTGGTGAGAGCCTTCAGGGGTGGCAGAGGGTGAGGAGGGTGGGGCCGAATTGGGTTAGCTTTTCGGGGGTCAGGCCTCGGATGGTGCTTAGGGTGGCTAGGGTGGTGGGGGTGGTTTGGGCTATGGCTCGGAGGACGGTGTCGGAGAGGATGAAGAAGGTGGGGAGGCCGGCGGATTTGGCGGCTTCGCGACGCCAGTCTTTCAGGCGGATTTCTAGGGCCTGCTGAGCTGGGGTGAGTTCGAGGGGCTGCGGGGCGGTGGCGGGCTTGGGGGTTTTGCGGTGGCGCTCGGCTTCGGTGAGGATGATGGGTTGGTAGCGGGGGGTGTGGGCTGAAGCCGTCTCCATTTTTGATTGGCTATGAGAACCGAGGCTCACGCCGTGGGGTGCCTGATCGGTGGCGGGGCTTGTTGAGGTTGGAGGATGAAAAGGGGCGAAGGGTTTGGGTTGGGTGGAGGGTGTCGGGGTTCTTCGACTGCGCTCCCCCTTCGGCAAGCTCAGGGTCAGAATGACAGGTTCATCACTGGTGTCGAAAGAGCTTTGTGTGAGAGCCGAAGGCTTGTCGCTGGGTGGGGTCGACTTGTCGGCTGAGGCAGTATGGGCGGCGGGGGGTGAGGCGGTGCCGCGGCAGAGGGCGATGAGGTCGGCGCCGTAGCGGTCTACTTTGGTGGGGCCCATGCCGGAGACGGCGTGGAGAGCGGTCAGGTTTTGGGGGGCGGCGTGGGCTATGGCTCGGAGGGTGGTGTCCGAGAGGATCATGAAGGCTGGGGTTTTGGTGGGACGGGCGGTTTCGGTGCGCCAGTTGCGGAGGGCTTGGAAGAGGGCTTCGGCGGCGGGGGATGGGGCTAAAGCCCCATCTTCTTCTAACTGGCCATGAGACCCGAGGCTGAAGCCTCGGGGTACCTGAGTTGTGGCTGAGCCTCGGGATGCCTGAGTTGTGGATGAGGTTGAGCGGCTTGATGGGGATTTGGAATTGCTCTTCTTCTTTGGTGAGGTGGAGATGGTGGAGCGGAGCCAGACGGTGTCCAGGGTGGCGTCGTCGGGGGTGCGGCCTTCGTGGGTGATCGCAGCCTTTTTGTAGGTGATGTCCTTGCCTTCGGGGGTGCGGAAGGTGTCGTTGATGAGGGTGATGAGGCCGGCGCGGGCCAGGCCGTCGAGGAGGGTGTCGAAGTCGTTGCGGTCTTTGGTGATTGCGAGGTCGGTGAAGAGTTTGCCGGTGGAGGTGCTGCGGTTGTCGAGGGCGGAGAGGATGGCTCGGAGCCAGGTGCGCTCTTGTGAGGATGGTTGGTGGGCGGGCTGGGCTGCGCCGTTGCCGTTGGGGTTGCAGATGTCGCAGAGGCCGCAGTTGGTGAGCTTATCGGTGGTGTCGCCGAAGTGTTGGACGAGGGCGGCCATGCGGCATTGCGTGGATTCGGCGAAGGCGATCATGGCGTCGATCTGGGCTCGGCGGACGGAGACCTGGGTCTCGTAGGCGGCTTGCCAGGTGGGGCGGGCGTTCCCTCGGGGGCTAAAGCCCCTTTCTTTCGGGGATGGTTGATGGGCGGGCTGAGGCCCGTCCCCTTCAAAGCCTGATTGACCGGGCGCATTGTCTAGCGGTTGGTCGTCGGCTTGGCGGACGTCGCCGTTGATGTCCATTTGGGCTACGCCGGCTATGAGGAGTTTTTCTATGGTGCGGTCCAGCGTGTCGCGGTCTATTGGGGTGCGGCGTTTTAGGAGGGCGTTGTGGAGGTCGTTGACGGGGGTGAATTCTTGCGGGAGACAGACGGCTACGCGCTCGAGGTCGGTGGTGGGCGGGTAGTTTTTTTCGAGGAAGAACTCCTGCAGGCGGCGGTCGGCAAAGCCGTGGAGGAGGATGGTGCGGGAGGGTTGGCCATCGCGGCCGGCGCGGCCTATCTCTTGGTAGTAGGCTTCTACCGATCCGGGTAAGGCTACGTGGATTACGGTGCGGACGTCGGCCTTGTCTACGCCCATTCCGAAGGCTACTGTTGCGACGACGACGTCTAGCTTTCCTGACAAGAAGGCGCGTTGGACTCGGTCGCGCGTGGCTGGGTCGAGGCCTGCGTGGTAGGCCGCTGTTGGGAAGTGCTTGTGGAGTTTGGTGGCTAGCTCTTCCGCTTGCTTGCGGGAACCGGCGTAGATGATGGCGGGGCGGGAGTCGGGGGACTTGAGGAGCATGAGGGCGAAGTCGTCGCGCTGGGGTTTGGAGAGCTCGATGACCTCTACGGCGAGGTTGTGGCGGCGGAAGCCGGTGATGAAGATGGCGGGTTGCTGGAGGTCTAGCTGGAGGGCGATGTCGCGCTGGACGGTGGGGGTTGCCGTTGCGGTGAGTGCGATGATGGGTGCGGGCCTGAGGGCGGGGAGGTACTGGCCTAGCGTGCGGTAGTCGGGACGGAAGTCGTGGCCCCAGGCAGAGATGCAGTGGGCTTCGTCGATGGCGACCAGCGAGGGTTTGCGCTTGGAGAGCATCTCAGGGAAGCCGGGGACGCGGAGGCGTTCGGGGGCGATGAAGAGGAAGTCGAGGTCGCCGGAGAGGTAGTCGCGGCAGGCTTGGCGCGCGTCGTCGCGGGAGAGGCCGGAGTGGATGCGGGCGACGCGGAGGTTGAGGTCGGTGAGCTTGGCGGCCTGGTCGTCCATGAGGGCGATGAGGGGGGAGATGACGAGGGCGGCGCCGGTGTGGCCGTTGGCGCGGCGGGCGAGCGCCGGGAGTTGGTAGCAGAGGCTTTTGCCGGCTCCGGTGGGCATGACGAGGAGGGCGTCGCGGCCGGCGGCTGCGGCCTCGCATACCTGCTGCTGGTGGGCGCGGAAGGCGGGGTGACCGAAGACGCGGTGGAGGAGCTCGGAGAGGGTCTCGGTTGATTGGAGCGTGGGCATTGCTGACTAAATCTTCGCATATTCTTTGCCTGTGAAAGGTGCCTGACTTGAGGCTTGTGCGGGTGCGGTTGGGAGGGTTTCGATAGGGGCGAGACTTTCCACGCGGGCTGCGCGTATAAGGTCGTATCAACACACAGGCTGGATAACAGATTTTTCGGGAGGCATGTCTTGAATGTGACGGCGAAGGGTCTTCGTGGTGGATTGCGCGCGGCTGGGATTTTGGCTGTGGCGCTGGCTGGATGGATGATGCTGCTGCCAATGGGGCATGCGCAGGAGACGCGGCAGCACCGCAATGCGGAGGCGACCGAGAATACGCAGGGGGCGCAGGCCGAGGACAAGGATAAGGATAAGGATAAGGATAAGAAAGATGTGGCGCAGGGTCCCGCGGTTGAGACCAAGGTGGAGACCAAGCACGATTGGACGGCGGGTGCGCGCACGGTGCACTACACGGCGACGGCTGGGACTCTGCTGATTAAGGATGAGGAAGATAAGCCGATCGGGACGATGTTCTATGTGGCGTATACGGAGGACGGTGCGGCTCCGGCGACGCGGCCGGTGACGTTTCTGTATAACGGCGGCCCGGGGTCGGCGACGCTGTGGCTGCATATGGGGTCGGTGGGGCCGGTGCGGGTGGTGACGGATAGCCCGAAGGCTACGGGGCCGGCGCCGTTTAGCGTGGTGCCGAACCAGTATAGCTTGATTGATAAGACGGATCTGGTTTTTATTGATGCGCCGCTGACGGGGTTTTCGCGCGTGGTGGGCAAGGGAACGGTGAAGGACTTTGCGGGCGTTGATCAGGACGTGAAGGCGTTCAATAAATTTATTACGCGGTATATCACGATTAATAATCGGTGGAACTCGCCGAAGTTTTTGTTTGGCGAGAGCTATGGAACGCCGCGGTCGGCGGCGCTGGTGGCGTCGCTGAATAATGATGGGATTGAGTTCAATGGCGTGGTGCTGCTGTCGTCGATTTTGAACTACAACGTGATGGATCCGGGGTATGACTCGGATGCGGAGTTTTATCTGCCGAGCTATGCGGCGATTGCGTGGTACTACGATAAGGTTCCTCACAATGGCACGATGAAGGACTACGAGGAGAAGGTGCGGGAGTTTGCGCGCGGGCCGTATGCTACAGCGCTGGAGCAGGGGGACCAGTTGCCGGCGACGGAGTTCGATTCGATTGCGCAGCAGGTGGCCGCGTTTACGGGTCTGAGCGTGCAGTATGTGAAGGACTCGAAGCTGCGGATTTCGGCGACACGGTTTCGGAAGGAGCTGTTCCGCGACGACGACCAGATTTTGGGGCGGTATGACGCCCGGTTTGAGGCGTTCGATGTGGATGCGGCGGGAGAGAACCCGGGGTTCGATCCTTCGGATACGGGGATCTCGGGGGCGTTTGTGGGGGCGTTCCACAACTATCTGCAGAATGAGCTGAAGTATACGGACTCGGAGCCTTACTATTTGTCGGGACCTGGGATCAATCAGAACTGGGATTGGAAGCATCATCCGTCAGGCGGCGGGCGTGGTTTTGGGCGGCCGCAGGAGATGCCGGATACTGTAATTGATCTGGGCGATGCAATGCGGAAGAATCCGCACCTGAAGGTGTTCTCAGCGAACGGATGGTTTGATCTGGCGACGCCATTCTTCAGCACCGAGCATGACATTGCGCAGATGATGCTGCCGCCGTCGATTGCTTCCAATGTGCAGTTTGGGTATTACCCGGCTGGACATATGGTGTATCTGAATGTGGAGGCGCTGAAGGAGTTCCATGGGGACCTGGAACAGTGGTATCCGACGGCGATTGCGAAGTAGAGGCTGATTTGATGCGGGCTCGTTGGTGGGGCGGGCCCGCGCAATTCCTGCATTTTTGAACTGGACTTTGCGATGGGGTGCTATGGTACGATCTCCGCGATCGTCCAAGGATGGTGCCCCATGCAGGAAAAGGTTTCTTCGTGTGTGCGTACGTCTCTCCCCACCTTCGCCAAGTTGTTTATGGTTGCGGGCTTTTTCGTAGGTGTTGCACAGGCCCAGGTTGTCATCGCACCGGCTACGCCACAGGTTGGTTCGTCCAACCCGGTGAGTGCAGAGCCGCCGGTTAGTCATCCGAACACGAAGCCTTGTGTTGTTCCGCTGTTGGACAACGCGGCTTTTGAAAACTACAACGGAGCGCCGCTGATCTATGCGCCTCCGTCGGCGTGTCCTGGTCCTTGGGCGAAGGTGATTCTGAAGGCAGACTTCACGGTTTCGGCGGGAGTTCAGTATGACCGCAGCGCGTGGTTCTATCTCGGGGACATGAATATTTTTTACGGCACGACGGCGGAGCCGGGAAGCACGCTCAGCCCTTCGTGGCATATTGAGCGCGACCTCACCGATCTTTCAGCGCTGTTCAAGAGCTCGCAGACTGGACTTGCGAGCATCGGCAACACGGTGAATTCGACGTATACGGGAGTTATTTATGCGAGTGCGGAATTGGATTTTTATCCGGCAACGCGCTTCGATCCTCCGCCGGCTGTTCCGGATCTCGTGGAACCGGTGAGTTCGGGGAATGGTCCGGGAACGCTGAACACCGGGACCGACCAGGTGACTGAGACGGTGACGCTGCCGCGCAACGTGGAGAAGGTCTACCTGGATGTGATTTCGCAGAGCCAGATTGGGGACGAGTTCTGGTACTTGTGTGTGCCGAATGATCAGACAGGGCCGCTGGAGAGTTGCGGCAACACGGCGTTCCGCGAGACTGAGATCAGTATCGACGGCAGGGCTGCGGGCGTCGCTCCGGTGTATCCGTGGATCTTTACGGGCGGGATCGATCCGTACCAATGGATACCAATTACAGGCTTGCAGACGCTGAACTTCAAGCCGTATCGCGTCGATCTGACACCGTTTGCGGGGATGCTCGATGATGGCAATCCGCATACTGTTGCCATCAGCGTATACAACGCGAATGGCTACTTCCTGGCTACCGGAAATCTGCTGGTGTATACGGATCATGGAAGCGAATCGGTTGATGGCGATGTGACCGAGAATACTCTTAGTGCGGAACCGAATCCCCAGGTCGTGGAGGACCTTAGGACTACGAATGGCGTGACGACGGGGACTGTTTCGGTGGGGTCGAATCGGAACTTCTCGATTTCGGGTTACGTAAATACCTCGCGCGGACGTGTGGAGACTACAGTTGCGCAGAAGGTGGATTTTCTTAGCACGCAGAAGTTCAGCGTCAACGCAAACACGGGATATGAGCTGCAGAATGCGGTTCAAACCAGCACCGTCGATTCGGAGACGACGACACGGAGTGGCATCCTGGCGGAGACGCTGACTAAGCACATCTCCTATCCGTTTACGTTGGACTATACGTATGCACCAAACGCCGATGGCACATCCGCGCAGATTGTGACGTCGGATCAGCAGGACTTGTTGAGCGTTGGGGATAGAGTGAATGGCTTTCCGGTGTACGAATCGAATGCGCAGGAACAGGTGCAATCGACGGACACGCTGAACTTCACGGTTGCTGGCGCGTTGGCATCTGCTGGAGTGGGGCATTCGAGCGCGTCGTATAGCAGCGGGAACTCGCTGGGTGAATGCTATAGCGAATCGTTGACGGCAGCGAAGCAGGTGCTGACGTCGGTTAAGAATGGGAAGGGATGCCAGGGTTGGCATTTCTAAACGTGGCGTAGGTGTATCGAGGGTCGTGAGCGCGGGCGTTGGG
>JBAULP010000145.1:0-26784 GCA_049578265.1 Acidobacteriaceae bacterium | reverse complement strand
CGCTGGGCGAAGGCGGGGCAACGCTGCGCGACGAGGTGCGGAAGCTGCTGGCCAAGGGCTCGAAGAAGATCGTGCTGAACCTGGGCGAGGTGACCTACATTGACAGCTCCGGCCTGGGCGAGCTGGTGAGCGCCTACACGGCGGTGAAGAACGCCGGCGGCGAGCTGAAGCTGCTCAACCTGACCAGCAAGGTCCGCGACCTGCTGGTGATCACCAAGCTGGTCACGGTGTTCGACGTCAAGGACGACGAGGCTTCGGCCGTCTCTTCCTTCGCGTAATCACTGCAAGGAAAGTTTTAGAAAGGCAAGGGCGCGTCTGCGGACGCGCCCTTGCTTTGCCTGCGGCTCGCAACCAGACAACCCAACCACGAAATTTGGCGCAACAAAAAAGCCAACCCTTCCGGGTTGACCTTTGTTTTCCGAAACTTGGTGCGGAGGAGGGGACTTGAACCCCTATGCCTTGCGGCGCTAGCACCTCAAGCTAGTGCGTCTGCCAATTTCGCCACCTCCGCATGGAGCCTGTCACATGCAAACATGTGGCAGGAGTGACGCGCATTTCGAAATTGAGTATATCACTCAAGGGCGTCAGATCGAAGCCTCAATCAGGGCATTCGATTCAATAGGGAACGCAGTTCGTCAGGATGATAGCAATGCGCCAAAGCCGTCTCACGGGAGATGCGGCGTGTACGAGCCAATTCCGCCAGGGACTGGTCCATCGTAGTCATGCCGTCGGCGCTTCCGGTTGAAATCTGCGACCGAATTTGATGATCTTGCGCAGTGCGAATCAGGTTTCGAATTCCCGTGGTTGCGACCATGATCTCCAGCGCAGGATAACGTCCAACATGGCCAGTTGCGGGAACAAGTTGCTGCGCAATCACCGCCAGCAGAGCTAGCGAAAGCTGCTGCCTGATCTGAGTCTGATTGCTGGCAGGAAAGCTGTCCAGCAGCCGCGACATCGTCTGCGCGGTATCGTTCGTATGCAGTGAGGACAGAACCAGGTGCCCGGTCTCCGCCGCGGTAAGCGCCGCAGCCATTGTCTCCGCATCGCGCATCTCTCCGATCAAAATCACGTCAGGATTCTGCCGCAGCACCGCGCGTACGGCCTGCGCGAAGCTGGGCGTGTCATGGCCGACCTCAATCTGCTCCACAATCGAGTTGCGATTGGGATGCTGATACTCGACAGGGTCTTCGATCGTGATGATATGTTCGCGCCTGCGCGTGTTGATCAAGTGGATCAGCGCGGCCATCGTTGAAGTTTTGCCGCAACCGGTCGGCCCGGTGAGCAAGATGAGCCCTTGGCGACGATCGACCAAACTACCTAGAATGGGCGGCAAATTCAGCGACTCGAGTGTGGGCACCAGTGCTGGCAACAGCCGGATACTCGCCGCCAGCGTTCCGCGTTGATAGTGAAGGTTTGCGCGGAACCGTCCCAGCGAGCCTCGCGCAAAGCAAAAATCAAGGACCTGACGGCCCTCAAGCTCTTTCACCTGCTCCGTCATCAAGAGCGGCATTACAAGATGCTGAACATCTTCAGCCGAGAGGATCTTGCCCGTGGCTGGAGTCAGTACGCCATTCACCCGAAGCGTAGTTCCGGAGCCCGCAACTAGGAGAATATCCGAAGCATTTCGTTCGGCAGCGTGCGCGAGAGTTGCATCCAGCGAACTCTTTGCCGCGGCCCGAGCCTCACTCGCCGCCTTCGGCTCAGCCTTCGCGCCAGGCACTGACCGATTTAATTCGTAAACGAGCTGGGAAAGATCACTCTCGTACTCTGCCATCCGGCCTCCATCTGCATTAGCGAGCTCGGTTCGCAGCGGCGCCGCCACCGCCCGCACGTCGTAAGACCATGGTGCCTGCTCCTTGCCTTAGACGCGAAAAGTACGCCGAGGACATCCTGCATGGCGCAACTCCTTGGAAGGTGCGCTAGACTCATTCGCAACGAGGATCCCATGCGACTGAAGATTTTCCTAACACTTTGCCTTGGAGTGGCGCCAATCGCCGTCGCTCAACACCCGACTCTGCTGGTGATGCAAGCGCCTGCAGGTAAGTGGGCGATCGTGATGCACGGCGGCGCGGGCGTCATCGAGCGCTCGTCCATGACTCCTGCCCGCGAAGCAGCGTACCGCGCCGGACTTGATCGGGCCACACACGCCGCCGCGAAGGTTCTTGACGCCAATGGCTCCGCAGTCGACGCCGTCGAAGCCGGTCTGAGCGTCCTCGAAGATGACCCACTCTTCAACGCCGGCAAAGGCGCCGTCTTTACCGCCGACGGCAAGAACGAGCTCGACGCCGCCATCATGGACGGCAAGACGATGAAGGCCGGCGCCGTTGCCGGCGTGACGCGCACAAAGCATCCCATCTCACTTGCCAAAGCCGTCATGGAGAAGTCGCAGTTCGTGATGCTAAGCGGCGCCGGTGCCGACCAGTTTGCCGCAAGCGTTGGGCTCCAGCAGGTGGACCCTTCGTACTTCTTCACCGAGAACCGTTGGCAGAGCCTCGTGCGCTACTTAAAAGTGCGGGGCATTACCATCCCTCCGCGCCCCGCCGGAGCTCCACCCGCGCCCATAAAACCAATCGCGCAGTTGGAAACACCGGACGCGCACAAGTGGGGTACCACCGGCATCGTCGTGCGTGATCGCCAGGGAAACATCGCAGCGGGCACCACCACCGGAGGCCTCACCGGAAAGCGCTTCGGCAGAATCGGCGACTCGCCCATCATCGGCGCCGGCACCTATGCGTCTAACCAATCCTGCGGTGTCTCCGCGACCGGCACCGGCGAATTCTTCATTCGCCTCACGGTCGCGCGGACTATCTGCGCGCTCGTTCAGTACAAGCAGATGAGGTTGCAGGACGCCGTCAACGAGGTCATCCACGGCCAACTCACCGCCATGAAGGGCGATGGCGGCGTGATCGCCATGACGCCCGATGGCCAGATTGCCTGGGGCTTCAACACCCCCGGAATGTTTCGCGCCCGCCTGGTCGAAGGAGGCCAGGTGCAGACAGGAATCTACTCCGATGAACCATAGCCAAAACTCTCCGAAGCGGTCGGCGACTAGAAGTGCGTCAGCAAATCACAGAACGTGCTTAACTCCAGCAGTCGCTGGCCGAGCCCCGGAGCATCCACCACCTCATGCTCCAAAATCCAAGTCGAATCGTGCGGTATAAACACCGCATTGAGGCCTGCGCCGAGCGCCGGATTGATGTCAGACTTCGGCGAGTTCCCAATCATCCACGTCAACGCCGGTTCGCACCGATACTCCGCAACCACCTTCCGATACGCCGCAATATTCTTCTCCGGCGGAACCTCGACGGCTTCGAAAAACGGCTTAAGCCCTGACCGTTCCACCTTGTCCGTCTGTTCGATCAGGTTGCCCTTCGTCACCAGGATCAGCCGGTGCCGCTTTCGCAACTCCTCAAGCGTCTCCTGCACGCCCGGCAGCAGCTCAATTTCGCTGGAAACAATGGCGTCGGTGAACGACAGAACTTGCGCATGACGCTCGGGCGTAATGCGCGCCTCGCTCAGCTGTTCAAAGCAGTCCACCAACGACCGCCGAAAGCTTTGCACGCCGTAACCATGCACCGCAATCGTCGCTCGCTCACACGCGTTCAAATGCTCGCGCACCTGCTCGGGCGTATGAACCTTATGGTCCAGATACGAGATGAAGGCGGCAATGGCTCGTTCAAAGTAAATATTGTTCTGCCACAGTGTGTCGTCAGCATCGATCAGCAATGTCTGATGACCCAGCCGTGATATCTGTGCGATGGGCGGGTGCGAGCTCATCTCTTCATCTTATGGGAGGCCGTTGCGGAAACCACGCTGCGAATCGCCCACCCAAACGAAAGAGACCTGCTCAAGGAGCAGGTCTTTTTCGCGGGATGAGCCGATGCGCTAGAACACAATCCGTGCGCCAAGTTGAATCTGCCGTGGAAGGCTGTTCGCCGCGGTCGCTGTGATGTACCCAAAGCTGCTCGACGTTGCGCTCGACACCGTTGGGGCTGCGAACACAGGATGATTCAGCGTGTTGAACGTCTCAAAGCGAAGTTGCAGGTACGCCTTCTCCGTGAAGTTGAAGTTCTTCAGAATCGACGCGTCCATATTGTTATAACCATCAGCACGCACACTCCCAATCGTCTGCGGCAGTGTCTGGTAGTGGAAGGAATACTGACCGTTGATGAACTGCGTTCCATTGCAGGCCCCAGACGAAGGACAAGCCGTAGCGCTTCCCGTCACGAACACGCTGGTGTTCAACGCAGGAGTTCCGGAACCAGTTGGCGATGTGTTGCGCGGTTGGCTCTTGATGTCTGCAATCGTCTCTCCCGGCTGCAACGGAATGTCCGCCGAGAACTCAATCGGTGGTCCAGTCTGGAACTGGTACACCGTATTGATCACATAGCCACCGAAGATCTCATCCCACAAACGCCTCCCGCCAAAGGCGAACATCTTGCCCTTGCCGAACGGCAACGCGTAGGTTGCACCCACCGTGAAGTGGTGTGTGTGATCAAACGGCGAAACACGTTCCGTTGGCTTTGCGTCTTCGTTGTTCAGAAACGTGTCTGCCTCCAATAGCTTCGAGAAGCTATAGTTTGCGGTCAGCGTCAGTCCATGTTTCTCGCGCTGTTCAAGGTGCACGATCGCACTGTTGAACCACGATTGCCCAATCGTTTGATTCTCCTCCGTCACCGCATTGTTTCCAAACTGCGGGAAGGGAACAATCAAGTCCGCAAACGACGTAGTTGCACCATTGAAGCTGGTTCCAGGCAATAGGCCAGCAAACGGGTTCGGCACGCTCTTTGCATACGCAGTAGCCAACGCCTCATCGCGGTACGGGTTCGTCGTCAGGTACTGCTTCTCAGTCGCATTGATGTTCTGCGATGAGATCGGAAGATGCACAGCGTGGTTGCCGACGAACAAGAATTCCAGCATCGTGCTGTGCGTGATTGACTGCTGGGCTCCCAGATCCCACCGCTCCGAATAAGGGTCTTTCTCATTCGGCGCCAGGAAGCTGATCGCCTCTCCAAGATTCGTGCTCGCGCCTAACGATGAACCGGACGGCTTCACAAATCCATTCGGGAACGGATTGCTCAGCGTGTTCGCGTTCGTCAGGAAATTATTCGTCGTCGCCACGTAGGAGGTCGTCGCACTGAAGCCCTCCGTGTTGGAGATGGCCGACGATGAGTACGTGCCGGCCGCATTAAGGTTCGACAGCGTCTCCGGCTGCACAAAGATGCCGAAGCCGCCGCGGAACACCGTCTTGTCGTGGAAGAACGCCGGGGCATACGAGAAGCCAAACCGCGGACTCAGAAAACCACTCTGGGTCTGAAACGGCGCACCACCGTTCGCACTCGGATACGACAATCCTCCTAGGGCATTAATACCGCTGATCGTGTAGGAGTACGGCGTCCCGCCTTCCGTAACAGTGGTGGTAATCGGCGAGAACGGCGCGCCCGACGCAGAGTTGGTGGCCGTCGGATCAAAGCCATTCACCGTGCGCCCAAACTTGTCTCCAAACGGAGTGTTGACGTCGAACCTCAAGCCCATGTTCAGCGTGAGTTCATCGTTCACGCGGAAATCATCCTGAACAAACGCGCCAACATAGTACGAGCGATACTGCGTCTGCGCTGGAATATTAAAGTCGCCGTTGCTAGGCAGTCCAAGTTCAAAGTCGGCAAGGTCACCACCGAAGGTCGGCGTAAACGTCGCCGCCGGATTGCCATCAAACTCCGGAGAGAACTCGAAATTTCCCGAGGAATCTCCATAGTTCTCAACCTTCAGCCGATACTGTCGCCCGTCGAACCCGATCTTCAACGTGTGCCGTCCAAGAACCTTCACCACATCCACAAACGCCTGGTAGCTCGTCGTCGGATCTAGAGAAGAGCCAGTGTCCCCCAGGTTCTGGAACGTGGTTGTGTTCGTGCTGCACGAGCCAAGCGACGTAGTCGCGCCTGCCGAGAAGTTAGCACAAGGAAGTTGCGGATAAGAAGATGCCGACGTAACTCCTGCCGGGAATCCCATCGCAGTGGGAGTCAAAGCCTTCGTCACTGCGCCGTGCACCTCATCGAAGTACGTCCAGTTGAATCGCGCATCGAGGATCGTGCTCGGGTTTAGCGTGAACACGTCATCCAACGTCGTCCCAAAGTTCTCGCGCAGCAGCGTTGGACCGTATGCGTCATTGCTAAAGTACTGTTCCTTAGTCTGGGTGCGGTTGTTGTGCCGGAAGTCGAAGAACAAGTGATTACGCGAACCGAGGTTGTAATCCAGCCGCCCAAACTCGTTGTTGTACGTGTCCTGGCTGGGAGCGTTGCTCACGTAGTTGTTCAGGCCGTCAGCGGTGGTTGCCGTATTGTTGGGCTGCGGAAACAGGCTTAGATAATTCGCTGCAATGGGATTGATGGTGCCCACGCTCGTCAACTGGTTGTTCGCAATCGGCGTGCGCATCACCACATTACTTGCGTTCAGAGTAGATCCAAAGGGGTCGTAGAGCTGGTTCGGATCGACAGCAGTGCCTCCATTACAGATCGCCGCGCCACTCGCATTCTCGGTGTAACCCTTCGTGCCGCAACCGGCAGTCAACAGGGCAGAGAAGTCTCCGCTTCGCTCCGCTGCTGTCGGCACTGTCAGGAAGGTAGTGGCCGGTTGTGAGTCCTTCAACCCCTCAAACGCGAAGAAGAAGAAAAGCTTGTTCTTCCCGTTGTAAATCTTGGGAATGCTGACCGGACCGCCCACCGTCAGACCATACTGGTTATAGTGTGTCACCGGCAGTTTCGTTACAGGATTGGTCCGATCGTCGAAGTACGTATTCGCATCGATGTCCGAGATCTGCGAAAACTCATACGCGGTCCCGTGATAGTGATTGGTTCCGCTCTTGGTGATCTGGTTGATCACGCCGCCAATCGTATGTCCAAAGCTCGCGTCCGTATCAAACGGGCGAACCGATACCTCCGCAACCGAATCCTCCGTAGGACTGTACGCCAGCGCTCCCAGCAACGTCAGGTCAGGCGATCCATCCAGAAGCACCTCGCTAAGTTGGCTCGGTGTTCCACCAATGCTCCACGAGTTGCCCGCGTTGTTGTCGAATGGATGCACGAGCTCCGGCGCCGAAGTTGTAATGACGCCCACAGACAGCTCCGTCAACACGGCGGGCGTCCGTCCATTCAGCGGCAAATCGGCAACCGAAGCCGTCGAAATCACCTGCCCCACCGAGGCGTTTGCCTGGTCCAGCAGCGGTGGTGCCGCGCTCACCGTAACCGTGGTTCCCGTTGACCCGAGCGCTAGTTTGAAACTGAGAATCGGGTGCTCCTGCGACTGCAGTGCCACCTTCTGCTCGGTTGTCTGAAATCCGCTGGCCGATGCAGTCACCGAATAGTCGCCCGGTAAGAGGAACGGAACCACGAACTGCCCGGCCGCATCGCTAGTCGTCTTATTGAGCGTGCCCGTCCGAGTCTCCTTAACCACAACCTGAGCCCCTGGAATGACGGCTCCCGTGGGGTCAGTGACCGCTCCGCTGATAGTTCCGCGAAACTCCTGAGCCCGCCCGGTTGCCGTGAAAAACGCAATTGCGACGGTCAGTATCAAAACTGCCCGCACGCCTCCTAAAAGATGTTTCATGACAAGCCGCATGCTTATCTGCTCCTTATAAGTAACTGTCTCGAGCTCAATTTGCTTTCACAGAGATCGTCGTCTGCCAGTCTTTTACGCATAGTTCACTAATGGTCAGACCACGAATCGTGCCACTCGATGCCCTTTGCTAATCGTCAAGCAGAGGTCGTGCATCTTGTTTGAGCGAGGTCTCTAGATGATTTGGCAACGTAGCCAAATCATCAGCCGAATAGTAGTACCCGGCGTCAACAATCGTCAACAGCTAAGTTTCAATGGAGGAAAAGCGCACAATATCTGCGCGTACCATCAAAAATAATTCTGCTGTTGATCTAACTTTCCCGCCGCTTCTGAGCGGCTGGTTTGCATCCGCAGGACGCTCGCACGACCATCGTCGCGGGCAGCATCACCTGGACGGGACTCTCTTTCACCCCCGCAGTTCGCTTAAGCAGTTGCTGCACCGCCAGCCGGGCAAACTGCTCCGCCGGTTGCGCCATGGTCGTCAGCGCAGGATTGAGAAAACTTGCAAACTCCATATCGTCAATTCCGATGAAGGCCACATCGCTCATGCGGATATTACTATCGCGCAGCGCGGAAAGAATCGCGAGACTGATCGAGTAGCTCATCGAAAGAATGGCCGTTGCCGGCAACCGTTTCCGTTGCAGCGCCTGTTCCAGGTCTCTCTTCAGTTGCTCCGGGTCGCGCAGAACAATCATCTCAGCGGCCCTGTCGGCGCTCTCCATCGCCTCGGTATAACCTTTGATTCGGCTCTGCAGCGGATGCAGTTTGTACGGCGCATTCACTGCAACAATGCGCTTGTGACCATGACCCAGCAGGTGTTCCGTCGCCTCTCGGCCTGCGCGGTAGTTATCCAGAAGAACCGAGTCGACTGCACCACCCAGCGATCGATCAATCGCAACCACGGGCGTATCCCCCAGCAGGGCGCGCACCTGGGCCACATTCGTCTCAGCAGACGGTACCAGAATCACCCCATCCACCTGCGAACGTTTCAGGGACGCCAATTGTTCATGCTGCAATTTGGCCTCTTCATGGTGCGTGAGCAACATCACCGTGAAGCCGCTGCTGCGCGCCTCCATCTGGATCGTCCGAATCGCGTTGCCGAAAAAAACATTATTGACGTGTGGAAATAAGACGCCCAGCGTCTGCGTCCGCCCAACCCTCAGACTGCGGGCCAGCGTATTCGGCTCATAGCCAAGCTGCGCAATCGCAATCTCGATGCGGCGCGCAACCTCCGGGCTCACCGACTTGCCCCCGCGCACGTGACGCGAAACCGTCGACGATCCCACCTTCGCCGTGCGGGCAACGTCGATGATGGTGGGACGTTTGATCGCTTTCATGCTGAACGATACTAACAGCGAATTGCACCGCGCGATATCTCAAGCCTGAGGACTCATATCTTGAACATCGCCTTGACGTTTCTCAACGCCGGTTGCTAGCATCGCTTGGACGTGGCAACGTTGCCAGATTTGTCTCCCTGGCCTCTCGCCACGCCATTGCCGAACCTGACAGCGACGGTAGAACTCGTTGCAAAGAGCGCAGCACCAATGTCCAGATACCGATTCCATCTCAGCACGTTCGCGCCCTCGGATCTCTTTCGGAAGGGAAGGGAGGACTGACCATGCGCGTCTTTCGATGGTTCGTACTCGTTGTGTCTTTCACGGTTCCATCCGCGGCCTGTGCGCAGGATGTTCACGTTCAAGTCTCCCCGGACGCACCGAAGACGCCTGTCAGCGATCTTCTCTTTCCGACCATCCAGATGGCGCTCGACCACGCGCCGCAACCCGGCCCCAACGGTCGCTTGTACATTCAGATAGCGCCTGGCATCTATCACGAACGAGTGATCGTCACCCAGAACCGACCGCGCACAACCATGCTTGGAACCGGAAAGACGCCAAACGATGTCGTCATCACCGCCTCTGAAAATGCGAAGACCGCTGGAGGTACCTTCTTTTCTTCGACGGTAGAAATCTATGGGGCCGCCTTCGAGGCGGACAATCTCACCTTCGAAAACGATGCCGGCCACACCGGACAGGCCGTGGCCATCACCGTCCGATCCGACCGCTCCATCTTCAAACACTGCCGATTTATAGGCGATCAAGACACATTGTTCGCCGATTTTGGACGACAATACTACGTAGACGATTACATCCAAGGCGGCGTCGACTTCATCTTCGGCAACGCGGCGGCTATCTTCGCAGACAGCGAGATCCATATCATTCGCCCCGGCTATCTCACCGCGCAATCACGTACCGCGTCTAATCAACCCACCGGCTACGTCTTCCTGCACGACCGCATCACCGCAGCCGACTTGGGCGGCAAAGAATTCTTCCTCGGGCGACCCTGGCGCGCCTACTCACGCGTGGTCTTTCTGGACACCGAGATGCCCGCAAGCCTGAGCCCGCTCGGTTGGTCGCCGTGGTCA
This sequence comes from Acidobacteriaceae bacterium, assembly GCA_049578265.1. GTDB lineage: Bacteria > Acidobacteriota > Terriglobia > Terriglobales > Acidobacteriaceae > Granulicella. The sequence goes on along the minus strand of JBAULP010000145.1, from coordinate 16,751 downwards.
AAGGACACCACGCTCCAACACGCCTTCTATGCCGAGCGCGGAAGCACAGGCCCCGGCGCGCGCATCGCTTCCCGCATCGCAGGCTCCCAGCAACTTACCGCATCCGAGGCAGCCCAGTTCTCATCAAAGAGGTTCCTCGCGGGGTCTGACCACTGGAACCTCGTCAAGGAGGCCGCGAGTCTCCCATGAACCTCCGAGAAGTCGATCTTCCGTAAACAAGAGGCGCCGTGAGCGCGTCCCAAACAAGACCCACCAGGCTTCGCAGCCATGCAAGAGGAGAGATGATGTCGAACAAGAACACGTTACCCAGATTTTCCGTCGGAGTTGGCGATCGCTTCGCCCATCAGGCAAAGGCGCAACTCGCCGCATGTATCCAGGCTGAGAAAGAGGGCGTAGAAGTCGTTCCCGTGTGGAACAAGAGCAACCGCGAGCACACCATCATCGGTACCGAGCCCGGCCAGACCCGCGCCGCCGCCGATGCCGCAGTCAAGGCCCTTGGCTGGAAGCAGCCCTACTTCCTCGACGCCGATCACATCACGCTCAAGACCGTCGAGCGCTTTCTCGAACCCTGCGATTTCTTCACCCTCGACGTCGCCGAAGAGATCGGCAAACCCGCCCAGCCGGCCGACGTCGATGCGTTCCTCGCCGCGCACCCCGAACTCATCGGTGAAGTTCGCATCCCGCGCATCGCCGAGCCCTTCAAGACCGACGCCGCCTTCGTCCGCGGTGTCGCCAACAAATTCCTCGCGGCCGTCAAGGACGCAGGCAATATCTATCGCCTGCTCGTCGAGCGCAAAGGCGAGGGCAACTTCGTCCCTGAAATCTCCATGGACGAGACCGACTCCCCCCAGACCCCCGTCGAACTTCTCATCATCCTCGCTGCCATCGCCGACGAAAAGATCCCCATCCAGACCATCGCCCCCAAGTTCACCGGCCGCTTCAATAAGGGCGTCGACTACGTCGGCAACGTCGCGCAGTTCTCCAAGGAGTTCGAACAAGACCTCGCCGCCATCGACTTCGCCGTCAAGCGTTACGGCCTGCCCGCGAACCTCAAGCTCAGCGTGCACTCCGGCTCCGATAAGTTCTCCATCTACAAGTCCATCCACGACGCGGTTGTAAAGTTCAACGCCGGCGTACACGTCAAGACCGCTGGCACCACCTGGCTGGAGGAGATCATCGGCCTCGCCGAAGCCGGCGGCAACGGTCTCGCCATCGCCAAGGAGGTCTACCGCGAGGCCTACGCCCATGCCGAAGAACTCTGCAAGCCCTACGCCACGGTCATCGACATCGACTACGCAAAACTCCCGAAGCCAGAGGAGGTCGACGCCTGGACGAGCGAGCAGTACACCTCCGCACTCCGCCACGATCAGAGCAACCCAGCCTACAACCCAAGCTTCCGCCAACTCCTGCACGTAGGCTTCAAGGTTGCAGCAAAGATGGGCGACCGCTACCTTAGAGCTCTCGAGGAAAACGAGGAGATCGTTGCGCGCAACGTCACCACGAACCTCTTCGATCGCCACATTCGCCCCATCTTCTTAGGGCGCTAGGACGGTAGCCATGATCGTTGTGCTGATGGGCGTCAGCGGATCCGGAAAGACCACCATCGGCACGCTGCTCGCCGAGCGGATGCACACGGTCTTCGCTGACGCCGACAACTACCACTCGGCCGCCAACAAGGCCAAGATGGCCGCCGGCCATCCGCTCACCGACGAAGACCGCGAGCCCTGGCTCGAAACACTCAACGCGCTCCTGCTCGATTGGTTCCACGCCAGCAACGGCGGAGTGCTCGCGTGCTCCGCTCTCAAGGACGCCTATCGCAGGACGCTGAGCCAGAACCTGCCTCACGACTCCATCGTCTTCGTGCTCCTCGACGGCTCCAAGGAGCTCATCGCCGAGCGCCTCGCCTCCCGCACCAACCACTACATGAACCCCGGCTTGCTCGACAGTCAGTTCGCAACCCTCGAACCCCCATCGGACGCACTCACCGTCACCAACGACCGTCCGCCCGAAGAAGTCGTCACCGAAATCATGAACCACCTCAAGCTCTAACAAGGAGAAACAATGGCATCGAAGCTGTTTGATCTGGCAGGGAAGACCGCAGTCGTTGTAGGTGGAACCTCAGGCATTGGCCTCGCCATGGCCATCGGCCTCGCCGAAGCTGGCGCCGATGTCGTCGCCACCAGCCGTCGCGCCGAACAGGTCGACGAAGCCGCCAAAGCCATTGAAGCCGCCGGCGGCCGCACCCTCCGCCAAACATCCGACGTCGCCGACCGCGCCAGTCTCGAAAAGCTCTGCTCTGCAACGCTCGAAGCCTTCGGCAAGGTCGACATCCTCATCAACTGCGCCGGCAAAATCAAGCGCGCCTCCACCCTCGACTTTCCTGAGGACGAATGGCAGTCCATTATGGACACCAACGTTACTGGAACCCTTCGCGCCTGCCAGATCTTCGGCCGCCACATGCTCGACCGCGGTTACGGCCGCGTCATCAACATCGCCTCGCTCAACAGCTTCGTCAGCCTCAAAGAGGTTACGGCCTATGCCTGCTCCAAAGCTGCCGTCGCCGCTCTCACGCGCTCGCTCGCCGTTGAGTGGAGCTCTCAGGGTGTCACCGTGAACGCCATCGCCCCTGGCGTCTTCCGAACCGCCCTCAACCAAAAGCTCCTGGACGAGAGCGACCGTGGCAAAGAGCTCCGTATGCGCACCCCCATGAACCGCTTCGGCAAGACCGAGGAGCTGGTGGGCGCCGCCATCTACCTCGCATCCGATGCGAGCACCTTCGTAACCGGCGAAATCCTCGTCGTGGACGGCGGATTCCTGGCCAGCGGCGTCAACCAGTAAAAATCCGCGCAACCATCACTCACCCGACAACTTAGGCACCCATGGTGCGCACGTTAGTAACCTCGCGGTGGCCGTACATCGGTCATCGACGCGGTCAAAACTGCATTTAATTTGCGACAACTATCATATTTACCTTCCAAAGTGTCGATAATTGGGATAACGTAGGTAACATACAAGCTTCCACCAGTCACACTCTTTGGTAACCATCAGGTCCAAGGTGGTTCATGGTTCAATCTTGTGTTACCTCCAAATTGTTCTATAAATCATTGCAATTCCTGCACCTTTGCACGATGGTTACTCTTCTCTCAACAAAATCTAAATGTCCTGCTCACGCTATTAGCTCTTCTATTAACCGGCGCTTGAGCCTCAAAATTTCGCTTACGCTGGCTAACATGTTCAAGACCATCTATCTCTCCATTGTGGTTGTCGTGCTCATCCTGTCTGGTGTCTGGCACATCTCTGCGCCCCAATTGACAGAGCGCTGGATCAGCAGACCGAACGGCATCCGCTTAGTCGGAGCGCTGTTATTGGAGCTTTCCATCCCCTGCGTCTGGTGGGGTGGCGAGTATTACTGGATCCTCTTCGGCGGGCTCACCATCTCCGGCATCCTGAGGCTCTGCTTCCCGCAGAGCTCTCTCCGCAAGCTCTGCCCGGTCTATCCAAACTGGGTCCAAACTTGCCTGCTCGTTGAAGGCGCAGCCCTCATGTGGGTGCTCCACTCGTAACCTTCCAGGGTTACCTCGCTGCAGCTCGACCCCTCCGGATCTCATCTTCGGAAAGACGATCCCTTACCCATTCCATTCCCCGCTACGAGCGCTTCACGAATCGGCCCACCGAGTGAACCGCCCGTCCACGAGCATCCTCTCTTCTCGCCTTCAAAGCATCCACCAACGGCGACGCCTTCCCAAGAACCCCTTTCGCTTCTTGAGTTAGCGTCATCCAGTCATGCCACTCCCCAATGGAGTCGAGTAACGTCTTCAACTGTTTTGCCAGTCGCCGCGCTGTCACGGACGCCTCTTCCATATCAGCGAGATACCGGGCAAACTTGATCTCCTTTCGGTAAGCGTGCAGGCTCCTCTTGTCCTTCAGGCGCAACCGCTCTCGGCTGATCTCCATTTGCGCCCGCGCATCCCTCAACAAAGATCTCCACTTAATCCTCGCAAGCTCTGCAGGTAAAGCAGTTAGCGCAGCGCGCAAATCCGTTTCTGTAGCTCGAACCACCGAAACTAGCTCAGCGGCACGCTCTCTTCGGGTCTTTCGAAGGCTGGCCTCCACCCGTTTTCCCTCCCGCCCAAACCCCACTCCTTTGTCACCGGGATGCTGCACCTGCAACTCCGCGACAAGCTCACCCAGCAACTTCGGCTGCACGTCCAGATCCCGCACCGGCCCGGCAGCCTTCCGAACGATCTTCAGCGCGTCCAGCGCCCGATCGATCTTCAGTATCAGCGCGACGTCCTCTGCCTGACGCAATTTCACGACGCGCAGCAGCGCCTCCAGCCTTCGCGCAGACGTTCGCACCCTGTGGACGGCCTCCGCCGCCGGCCGAGCGCGACAGGCCCGCAGAGCCTCAAGAAACTCGCTCTCCAACTTTCCGAAGATGCGCTGCGGATACACCATAGCTCAGCAACTCCTGCCTCAGCGACGCCGGCCTCCAAAGGCCGCACCGCATCGGCTGGTAAAGAGAGATGCTACGCCAGTGCCTGAGATTCACCACGTTCCTCGTTCGTTCAGCGAATCGCCTTCATCCGCACCCCAACCCGCGCAGCGCCAAAACTCCACTCCTCATGCGATACTTCCGGTGCTCAGAATTCCGTGCACCCAGGAGCCCTTTCATGCCGCACATCTCCCACAAGTACCAATCTGGCTTTGGCAACGAGTTCGCCACCGAGGCTCATCCCGGCGCTCTCCCCGTCGGCCAGAACTCCCCGCAGAAGCACCCCCTCGGCCTCTACACCGAGCAGGTCAGCGGCTCGGCCTTCTCCGCTCCTCGGGGCCTCAACCGCCGCACCTGGATGTACCGCATCCGCCCCTCCGTCGTCCACGAGCCCTACCAGCCCTTTCCCGAATCCACGCTCCTCCGCAGCGGCCCCTTCGACGAAGTCCCCACCCCGCCCAACCAGATGCGCTGGAACCCCATCCCACTCCCCACCGCCCCCACCGACTTTGTCGAAGGCCTCGTCACCCTCGGCGGCAACGGCGACCCCGCCACCCACGACGGCGTCGGCATTCACCTCTACATCGCCAACGCCTCCATGACCGACCGCTTCTTCTACAACGCCGACGGCGAGATGCTCATCCTCCCCCAGCAAGGCGGTCTGCGCCTGGCCACCGAGTGCGGCCTCATGAAGGTCCTCCCCGGCCACTTAGCCGTCATCCCCCGCGGCATCAAGTTCCGCGTCGAGCTCCTCGAAGACACCGCCCGCGGCTACATCTGCGAGAACTACGGCCAGCCCTTCCGCCTCCCCGACCTCGGCCCCATCGGCGCCAACGGCCTCGCCAACCCCCGCGACTTTCAAACCCCCGTCGCCGCCTACGAAGACGAAGACGGCGACTTCGAAGTCGTCTCCAAGTTCCTCGGCAAGCTCTGGATCTCGCACTACAACCACTCGCCCCTCGACGTCGTAGCCTGGCACGGCAACTACGCGCCCTACCTCTACGACATGGCCCGCTTCAACGTCATCAACACCGTCAGCTTCGACCACCCCGACCCCTCCATCTTCACCGTCCTCACCGCGCCCTCACCCGTCCACGGCACGCCCAACTGCGACTTCGCCATCTTCCCCCCGCGTTGGCTGGTAGCCGAGAACACCTTCCGCCCACCCTGGTTCCACCGCAACATGATGAACGAGTTCATGGGCCTCATCCACGGCGAGTACGACGCCAAGGCCGAAGGTTTTCTCCCCGGCGGTGCCAGTCTGCACAACTGCATGTCCGGCCACGGCCCCGACGCCGAAACCTTCGAGCGCGCCACCGCCGCCGACCTCAAGCCCCACCACATCACCGACACCCTGGCCTTCATGTTCGAAACCCGCATGGCCGTCCGCCCCACCCGCTACGCCCTCGAAGAAAAAATCCTCCAGCACGAGTACTACGAATGCTGGCAAGGCCTAAAACGTCACTTCACCGGCACCAAGTCATAGACTCGAAGTCATGACCATCCCCACCACCTGGGTAGGCACCGCCAACGAACCCACCAGCGGCTTCCCGCTGCAGTCGTTGCCCTATTGCGCCTTCACCACCACACCAGACGCCACGCCCCACCTCGGCATAGGCATTGGCGCCTTCATCCTCGACCTCCACAAGCTCCAATCCAGCAACCTCCTCAGCACCCTCCCCGAAGCCCTCCAGACCGCCTGCACAGCCCCAACCCTCAACGCCCTCATGCGCTGCGGCCCCTCCGCATGGACAACTCTCCGCCAGCGCCTCCACGACCTCCTCAAGACCATCGAACCCCGCGCCGACCGCAACACCGACCAGCAGCGCCTCGTAGCCTCCCTCATGACCCCGATGGCCCAAGCCATCTTCCACAAGCCCGTAGCCACCGAAAACTACACCGACTTCTACGCCTCCCTCCACCACGCCACCAACGTAGGCAAACTCTTCCGCCCCGACCAGCCCCTCCTCCCCAACTACCACTGGCTCCCCATCGGCTACCACGGCCGAGCCTCCTCGTTAGTCCTAAGCGGCATGCCCATCCGCCGCCCCCACGGCCAAATCAAATTCTCCGACGCCGACCCCGTCTTCCAACCCACCAACCAGCTCGACTACGAGCTCGAAGTAGCCGCCTACATCGGCACCGGCAACCCGCTCGGCACGCGCATCCCCATCGCCGACGCACCCGCACACCTCTTCGGCCTCTCGCTCCTCAACGACTGGTCCGCCCGCGACATCCAGTCCTGGGAGTACCAACCCCTCGGCCCCTTCCTCGGCAAAAGCTTCGCCACCACCATCTCCCCGTGGGTCATCCCCATGGAAGCCCTGGCCCCCTATCGCATTCCGCTAACCCCACGCGCGCCCACAGACCCCGCCCCACTCACCTACCTAGCCGAAACCGCCCCCTCCACCTTCGACCTCACCCTCGAAGTCCGCCTAATCACCTCCCACATGCGCGAACACAATCTCCCCCCAGCGCACCTTACCACCAGCAACCTCCGCGACCTCCACTGGTCCTTCGCGCAGATGCTAACCCACCACACCAGCAACGGCTGCAACCTCCTCCCCGGCGACATCCTGGCCAGCGGCACCATCTCCGGCCCCACGCCCGGCTCTCAAGGCTGCCTGCTGGAGATCACCCAGCGCGGCAACATCCCGCTAGAGCTCCCCAACGGCGAACTCCGCCAATTCCTCGCAGACGGCGACGAGGTCATCCTCAGCGCCTACTGCCAGCACGAAGGTCTCCCACTGCTCTCCCTGGGCGAATGCCGGGGCACCATCCACCCCGCCACCTAACAGCGCCTCACTTTAACCGCGCGGGAGGCTCCCAGCTTCGAGAGCCTCCCCCACGCAATCAAAGGTTCAACGTCACCGCAGCGTTTTCGACCACATTCTCCCAACGCGCATCTTCAGCACCGTACGAATCATGCCAGCGCCACCACTTGTAAGGCTCCGCCTGCGGATACCCCTCAGGCGAATCCTCCCACTTCTCCTGCCGTCCCAGCGGTGTCACGTCCAGATAGCTCCACACCGATCCCATGACCTCGTCGCCGCGATTGTTCACGAAGTACGTGCGAAAGATCCGATCGTTCTCATCGCGGAAGAACACGTTATGCCCGTGCCACAAATCCACGCCGAAGTCTTTATCGAAGTCATCCGTAATCGTGTACCAGGGAATCCGCTCCCAACCCATACGCTCTTTCAGCCGCGCCAGATTCTCCTGCGACCCGCGCGATGCATACGCCAGCGTAGTATCCCGCGCATGCAAGTGTGAGAGGTGCGAGATCTGGTCCGCTCCCAGCGAGCACCCAACGCAAGCGTGGTCCGGCCAGCCATACACATCCGAATCATAGAAAGCCCGATACAGCACCAACTGTCGCCGCCCCTCAAACAACTCCAGCAGCGACCGCTCTCCATCCGGGCCCTCAAACACATACTCCTTCTCGACCGCCAGCCAAGGCAGCCGTCGCCGCTCCGCCGCCATCTTATCGCGCGCGTGGGTCAGCTCCTTCTCCTTCACCAGCAGCTCCTCCCAGGCCCGCGTCCATTCCTCCGCCGACACAACCGGAGGCCTCTTCATCGCCGCAATCTGCTCACTGCTGTAGATGTTTGCCATCGCTTCCTCCTCCTTCAACTTCCTGGGTTTTCGTGCTCCTGATCTTCCCAATGGCAAGCGCAGACACGCCGCCAGCCGACACCGCTCCCGCCGCAATCCAAATCGCCGTTCCAATGCAGAAGGGACACATAACTACCTCCTCGCTCTCTCCGCCGCCGCCGTGCGAATCCGGTCCATCAACTGGCTCCAGCCCGCATCCACGCCACGCTCGTTCTCTCCAATCCAGCCCATCGCCCGATGCACAAAGTGCAGCCGCGTCACCCCGTTCTCCTCCGTCAACCGATACTGCAAGTTCGAAACCGCCGGGTTCGACATAAACAGCGGCCCCGAGATCTCCAGCAGGGAGGGCGGCCTGATCGCCTGCACCACGCCCCAGAAGTGTCCCGTGTCGTTGCCCAGGTCGCGAAACCATCGCCCGCCTGGCCTCGCCTCCAGCACCATCGGCATGGGCTTCTCCGGCGTCGAGTTCAACGGCCCCATCTGCTCCAGAATCGTCTCAAAGACAATCTCCGCCGGAGCCGCAATCTCCTCGTCCTTCACAATCTCGAACGCCTGCAAAACTCCTTCCACCACAATCGCACTCATCTCTTCTCCTTTTTGGTTGGGTCTGTTTCATCATCGATGCGAACCATCCGCTCCAACGCCTTGCGTTCCGCGGCCTGCTTAATCTGGTCGATCTGGTGCGTCCAGTAGCGTTCAAACACCTTCACCCAGTCATGCACCGGCTTCAGCCCCTTCGGATCAAGCCGATACATCCGATGCTTCCCGCGCTTGACGACCGTCACCACGCCGGCCCGCCGTAGCGCTCCCAGGTGCTTGGAGACCGCCGGCTGCGCCATCGCCATGCGCACCACAATCTCGTTCACCGGGTACTCCTTGCCGTCCGACAGGACAGCAATCACCTCCCGCCGCTTCGGCTCGGCAATCGCGGAGAAGACATCGTCGGGATGAGCGGTTCTCGTCATGGATTCCAATATATTCCTAAGTAGGAATATGTCAAGGCCCAATCACAAATTAATTCGCCGTCAGCAGGGAAGCCTCAACCAGCAACCCCCGAATCCCCCCCAACAACCCTCTCCAGGTTGACATCCCTCCAACCGCCGATTCATCCTTCCGAGTAACCTCTGCGGCCCCTTTCAGCCGCCCCAACCTGCCAAAGGAGAACCCACCAGATGGCCACCCTCACCCAGCAAGCCCCTGCCACCGCCACCGACTTCCTCCCCCTCAACGGCACCGACCACGTCGAGTTCTACGTCGGCAACGCGCGCCAGGCTGCTTACTTCTACCGCACGGCCTTCGGCATGAAGCTTGTCGCCTACGCTGGCCCCGAAACCGGCCGCCGCGACCGCGCCTCCTACGTCCTCCAGCAGGGCAAGATTCGCTTCGTCCTCAACACCGCCCTCCGTTCCGACTCCGAGATCGCCCGCCACGTAGCCAAACACGGAGACGGCGTCCACGCCATTGCCCTCTGGGTAGACGACGCCGCCAGCTCCTGGCGCGAGACCACCGCCCGCGGGGCTAAGTCCATACAGGAACCCACCACCCTCTCCGACGAACACGGCTCCGTAACCATCTCCAGCATCGCGGCCTACGGCGAAACCGTCCACACCTTCGTGGAGCGCAAGAACTACAACGGCCCATTCTTCCCCGGTTACCGCGCCATGCCAGAAGACACCGTAGCCCGCCCCGTAGGCCTCCTCCACATCGACCACATCGTCGGCAACGTAGGCTGGAACGCCATGAACGAGTGGGTCGACTTCTACTCCCACGTCATGGGCTTCTCCCTCTACCAGCACTTCGACGATAACGACATCTCCACCGAATACTCCGCCCTCATGTCCAAGGTGATGGCGAACGCCAACGGCTACGTAAAGTTCCCCATCAACGAGCCCGCCGAAGGCCGCCGCAAATCTCAAATCGAAGAGTACCTCGACTTCTACGACGGCCCCGGCGTCCAGCACCTCGCCCTCGCCACGCACGACATCCTCTCCACCGTCTCCGCCCTTCAGCGCCAGGGCGTCGAGTTCCTAACCGTCCCCCACACCTACTACACCGAACTCCAGCAGCGCGTAGGCAAGATCGACGAACGTCTAGACGACCTCGAGCGCCTCGGCATCCTCGTAGACCGCGACGACGAAGGCTACATGCTCCAGATCTTCACCAAGCCCGTAGAAGACCGCCCCACCGTCTTCTACGAGATCATCCAGCGCAAGGGAAGCCGCAGCTTCGGCAAGGGCAACTTCAAGGCCCTCTTCGAAGCCATAGAAAGAGAGCAAGATGCTCGTGGAAACTTATAGCCAACAGGAGGCACGTGGCAACTTATAGTCAACAGGAAGCCCGTGGCAATCTCTAGTCCACTCAGCGAAGAGATCGATCGAGCACTTCGAAGGGGCACGGCTTTAGCCGTGCCGTAAACTCGGCACAATGAACTTGGGCTTTAGCCCCTGAGGCAACTCCCATTCAGCCAACAACTCCTGCGGGCAAACACAGCAAATGAACCCCACCAGCACGACCGGCCTCAACAAGCTCTACCCCGACGCCCGCACCGCCCTCGCCGACATCGTACGCGACGGCATGCTCCTCGCCATCGGAGGCTTCGGTCTCTGCGGCATCCCCGAAGCCCTCATCGCCGCACTCCGCGACACCGGCGTCCGCAACCTAACCATCGCCAGCAACAACGCCGGCGTAGACAACTGGGGCATCGGCCTCCTCCTCCAAACCCGCCAGGTCAAAAAAATGATCTCCAGCTACGTAGGCGAGAACGCCGAGTTCGAGCGCCAGTTTCTCACGGGAGAACTCGAAGTAGAGTTCTGTCCCCAGGGCACCTTAGCGGAACGCATGCGAGCGGGCGGCGCCGGCATCCCCGGCTTCTACACCCGCACCGGCGTAGGAACCCTCGTCGCCGAAGGCAAAGAGCACAAGGACTTCGACGGCCACACCTACATCCTCGAGCGCGGCCTAGTCGCGGACCTCGCCCTGGTCAAAGCCTGGAAGGCCGACACCCACGGCAATCTCGTCTACCGCCGCACCGCCAGAAACTTCAACCCCAACGCGGCCACCTGCGGCAAGATCACCGTAGCCGAAGCAGAGATCATCGTCCATCCCGGCGAGCTAGACCCCGACGAGATCCACACCCCCGGCATCTTCGTCCACCGCCTCGTCCACCATCCCCACTGCGAAAAGCGCATAGAAAAAACCACCACAAGGGAGGCCTAGAATGCCCCAGACCGTCGGCCAGACGACAGGCCAAACCATAGGCCCAACCATAGGCTGGTCCCGCAACGAAATGGCCGCCCGTGCCGCGCAGGAACTCCAAAACGGCTTCTACGTAAACCTCGGCATCGGCATCCCCACGCTAGTCGCCAACTACATCCCCGTCGGCATCACGGTCACGCTGCAATCAGAAAACGGCCTGCTAGGCACCGGCCCCTTCCCACTAGCCGCCGACGTCGACCCCGACCTCATCAACGCCGGCAAAGAGACCGTCACCTTCAACCCCGGAGCCTCCACCTTCTCCTCCGCCGACAGCTTCGCCATGATCCGCGGCGGCCACATCGACCTCGCCATCCTCGGCGCCATGCAAGTCTCCGAGCACGGCGACCTGGCCAACTGGATGATCCCCGGCAAGCGCGTCAAAGGCATGGGCGGCGCCATGGACTTAGTCTCCGGAGTCCGCCGCGTAGTAGTCCTCATGGAGCACACCGCCCAAGGCGCGCCCAAGCTCCTACCAACCTGCACCCTCCCCCTAACCGGCGCCGCCGTAGTCAACCGCGTCATCACCGAGCTAGGCGTCTTCGACATCACCCCCACCGGCTTCGAAGCCGCCGAACTAGCTCCCAACGTAACCCAGGCCCAGGTCCAGCAATCCACCGCCGCCCCCGTCCGCTTCGCCACGTAGTCTTTGTCTTTACTCCCGCCGTCCGCGTAGGACCCACACCGGCTTCCGCTTCTCCAGAAACGAAGCCACCCCTTCATCAAAATCTCTCGTCTCCCGCGCCCGGGCATTGGCCTCCAGCGACATCGCAATCGCGGCATCCAGCCAAGCCTTACTCTGCGCGGCCAGCAACTTCTTCGTCCCGCGCACACTCTCCGGACTATTCGCGCACAACCCCTCCGCCAGCGCCTGCACCCGCGCGCCCAACTCCTCCGACGCCACCACCTCCGTCACCACCCCCACCCGATACCCCTCCACCGCATCGAACACCCGTCCCGTCAGCAGCAGATCCCGCGCCCGCTTCTCCCCAATCTGCAGCACCAAATACGCCGACACCAGCGCCGGCACAAACCCAATCTTCACCTCCGAGTACCCAAACTTCGCCGCAGGCACCGCCATCGTAAAGTCGCAGATCGTCGCCAGCCCTGTCCCTCCGGCAATCGCCGCGCCATGCACCTTCGCGATCGTAGCCTTGGGCAACTCATACAGCGTGCGAAACACCCGCGAGATCCGCTCCGCATCCGCCCAATGCTCCTCCGCGCTCTTATCCTTCCCCTCGCGCAGCACTGCCAGATCCAGCCCCGAGCAGAACACCTCGCCCGCACCCTCCAACACCACCACGCGACAATCGCTAGCCCCCGCCTCCTCCATCGCGGCAATCAACTCCGTCTGCATCTCGACATTCATCGCATTGCGCCGCTCCGGCCGATTCAACTGAATCGTCCGCACCCACCCCGCATTCCATACCACAATCGTCTTGAAGCTCACAACGCTCTCCTATCGAGCATGCGCAAACTCCCGCGCAATCTCCGCATTCTCACTCATCAACTCTCGCATCCCGCGCACAGGAGACACCGCCGCCCCCAACTCCGCCAGCGTACTCAGCAACACCTCCGTCGCCACGTTCCCCACCAGCGCATCCTGCGCAAACGGACACCCACCCAACCCGCCAATCGCCGCATCAAACCTCCGGCACCCACCAGCAAACGCCGCCTTGATATGGTCCGCCGCTGCATCCCTCCGCGCATGCAGATGCACTCCTAGCTCAATCTCCGGATGTTCCGCGACCACCTCGCCCACCACCTCCATCACCTCCAGGCTCGTCGCCGCGCCCACCGTATCCGCCAGCGAAATCTGCCGTATCCCCATCCCCTCCAGCGTCTCGCAAGCCCTCACCACCTCCATCAAACTCCACGGATCCCCATAAGGATTCCCAAACGCCATCGACACATACGCCACCAGCCGCAACCCCGCCTTCACCGTCAGCCGATGAATCGCCAGCAGCGCCAGCAGCGCCTCCTGCGGTGTCTGCCGCTGATTCCTCCCCAAAAAATTCGCCGAGATCGAATAAGGAAACCCCAGCGTAGTCACCGCGCCCGTAGCAATCGCTCGCTCCGCCCCCTGCGCATTCACCACGATCCCCAAAATCTCCACCCCCTCGAGAGATCCCGAAGCCCCCAACAGCTTCAACACCTCCTCCGAGTCCGCCATCTGTGGCACCGCATTTGGCGATACAAAACTCACCGCATCAATATGCCGAAACCCCGCCTCCACCAGCCGCCGCAGATACGCAGCCTTCCTTTCCGCAGGAATCCGCCCCTTCAGCCCCTGCCACGCATCCCGCGGACACTCCACAATCTTCACCACATCAGCCATCGTCACCATCCCTCTGCGACTACCCCCGCGAAGGCGTCACCTTCAAAATCTCCCGCGCAATCACCATCCGCTGAATCTCACTCGTCCCCTCGCCAATCGTGCACAGCTTCACATCGCGATAGAACTTCTCCGCAGGATAGTCCTTGATGAACCCATACCCTCCAAACAACTGCACCGCCTCATTGCAGATCTTCACCGCAACCTCGCTGGCAAACAGCTTCGCCATCGCCGACTCCCGCGTCACCGTTCGCCCGGCGTCCTTCAAAACAGCAGCTCGTTGAGTAAGTAGCCGCGCCGCATCCAACTCCATCGCCATATCCGCCAGCTTCCATTGGATGCCCTGGAACTCCGCAATGGCCTTCCCAAACTGCCGCCGCTCCTTCACATACTTCAGCGCCGCATCCAGCGCCCCGCGCGCAATCCCCAGCGACAGCGCCGCAATCGAGATCCTTCCCCCATCCAGCACCCGCATCGCATCGACAAACCCCTCGCCCTCTTTGCCCAGCAAATTCTCCGCCGGAATCTCGCACTCCTCAAAGATCAACTCGCTCGTATCGCTGGCCCGCAGCCCCAGCTTGTTCTCCTTCTTTCCCGGCCGAAACCCCTTCGTCCCGCGCTCCACCACAAACGCCGACAGCCCCTTGGTCCCCTTCGTCTTATCCGTCACCGCAATCACCACGGCCGTATCCGCATAGCTCCCATTGGTGATAAACGTCTTCGTCCCATTCAGCACCCAACCATCCCCCTTACGCACCGCGGTCGTCCGAGCCCCACCCGCATCCGACCCCGACCCAGGCTCGGTCAACCCCCACGCGCCCAGCCACTCCCCACTAGCCAGCTTCGGAATATACTTCCGCCGCTGTGCCTCATTGCCCGCCAGAAAAATATGGTTCGTCCCCAGCGAGTTATGGGCCGCCACAATGATCCCCACCGACCCATCCACCGCCGACAGCTCCTCAATCGCCAGCACGTAATCCACGTACCCCATCCCCGCGCCGCCAAACTCCGGCGGAAAGATCACGCCCAGCAGCCCCATCTCTCCCAGCTTCTTCACCACCGCGGCAGGGAACTGGCTCTTCTCATCCCACTCCATCACATGCGGCGCAATCTCCCGCGCAGCAAACTGCCGAATCTCCTTCCGCAGCGCCTCCTGGTCCTCCGTCAACACAAACGGATAAAGCCCCTCCACCGATTCCACAGCAACACTCATCGCAACTCCTTCACGCACACGCGTGCTCTTCTCTAAGATGCTTCGAGCCAACGCAAACATCCCTCCGGCCCAAGCCAGCGAATCATACAATCCCACCCACGCGCCTGTCCCGCCAACACTCAACCCATCGCGCGGCTATCGCACAACTTGTCCGCAAACAAGCCTACGTCTGCAAAACACCCGGATTGAACTTCGCCACCTCAGGATTCAACGCGCAAGCCTCCAGCGCCGTCATCAGCACCTCGCGCGTCTTCGCCGGATCAATGATCGCGTCAATCCAAAGCCGCGCCGCTCCATACCGAGGATCAGCCTGCGCATCATACGCACCCTTGATCTCGTCATACACGGCCTTCTTCTCGGCCTCGCTCAACACCTTCCCCCCGCGCTCCATCTGCTTCGCCCTTACCTCCGCCAGCGTCCCGGCAGCCGACGCCCCACTCATCACCGCATACCGCGCCGTAGGCCAAGCAAACAAAAATCGAGGATCGTAAGCCTTCCCACACATCGCATAGTGCCCCGCACCAAAGCTCCCCCCCACAATCACCGAAATCTTCGGGACGACACTCGTAGACACGGCGGACACCATCTTCGCCCCCGCGCGAATAATTCCCGACCACTCCGCATCTTTCCCCACCATGAACCCATTCACATCATGCAGGAAAATCAACGGCACCAGATTCTGATTGCAATCCATAATGAACCGCGCGGCCTTCTGCGCAGCCTCCGTATAGATCACGCCCCCCACCTCAATCCGCTTGGTCCCAGCCTGCGGCCCCATCGCCACGGTCTGCATCTGGTTCGTCTTCTGATTGGCGACAATCCCCACCGCCCGCCCACCAATCCGAGCGAACCCACAGAGCAACGTCCGCCCAAACTCCGCCTTGTACTCATCAAACTCACTACGGTCGACGATCCGCCCAATCACCTCCCGCATGTCATACACATTGCTCGCCCCAGGCGTAGGATTCATCAACCCATAAAGCTCCTCCGCCGCAAACTTCGGCGCATCCCGCACCGCATCGAACGCCTCCACACTGAACGGTCCACCCTTCCGCTCGCCCATCTTGTCGACCAGACTCCGCAACCGAGCGATACACAAATGATCATTCGGCTCCTTGAAGTCCACGGTCCCCGAGATCTCCGCATGCATCGCCGCCCCACCCAGCTCCTCCGCCCCCGTCTTCTGCCCAATCGCCGCCTGCACCAACGAAGGCCCCGCCAAAAACAGCCCCGACCCCTCCGTCATCAACACCGTATCGGTCATCACCGGCAGGTACGCCCCGCCCGCCACGCACATCCCCATGATCGCGGTAATCTGCGGAATCCCCAGCGAGCTCATCACGGCGTTATTCCGAAACACCCGCCCAAAATCATCCGTATCCGGAAACACATCCTCCTGCAGCGGCAGAAACACCCCCGAAGAATCCACCAAATAAAGCGTAGGTATCCGATTCTCCAGCGCAATGGTCTGCGCCCGCAGCACCTTCTTCGCAGTCATCGGAAAGAACGCCCCGGCCTTCACTGTCGCGTCGTTCGCCACGACCATGCAAAGCCGACCACACACCCTCCCCAACCCAGTAACCACCCCCGCCCCCGGAGCCCCCCCATACTCCGAGTACATCCCATACGCCGCCCAGAGCCCCAACTCCAACAGCTCTGTCCCTTCATCCAACAGCAGCGCCAACCGCTCCCGAACCGTCAACCGCCCCTTCGCCCGCTGAGCCTCCGCCGCCTTAGCCCCGCCCCCCGCACGAATCCCATCCTCCTCACCGCGCAGCGCAGCCAACAGCGCCACCATCCCCGCGCGGTTCTCCCGCACCCGCCCAACCCCCGCATCCATCGCC
>JBAULP010000144.1:0-64924 GCA_049578265.1 Acidobacteriaceae bacterium | reverse complement strand
GGGACGGCGCATCCGCTGGCGACGCAGGCGGCGATCGAGATGCTGAAGAAGGGTGGGTCGGCGGCGGATGCGGCGATTGCCGCGAATGCCGTGCTGGGGCTCGTGGAACCGACGAGCTCGGGACTGGGTGGGGATTGCTACGTGCTGCTGTGGGACCCGAAGGCCGGAGAGGTGCAAGGGCTGGCGGGATCTGGGAAGTCTCCGAAGTCGCTCACGCTGGAGATGGTGCGGGCGAGAGCGAAGCATGGAGTGATTCCTCCGCTGGGAGCGATTGCGGTGTCGACGCCGGGAGCGCTCGACGCGTGGTGGACGCTGCATCAGCGGCATGGGAAGTTGAAGTGGGCAGAGCTGTTTGAGCCGGCGATTCACTACTGCGAAAACGGCGCGCCTGTGCCGCAGATTATTGGGTATTACATCAAGCGGAATATGGCGATCTTTGTGCGGCCGGGTTCGGGCGTGGAAGAGACGGCGAACGCGGTGCACACCTACCAGGTGAACGGCCATCCGGTGAATGAGTATGACGTGTTTCGGAATCCGGACCTGGGAAGAACGTACCGGATGATCGCCGAGGGGGGGCGCGATGTGTTTTACGACGGGCCGATTGCGCAGACGATTGATGCGTACTTCAAACGCATTGGCGGATGGCTTTCTGCTGATGATCTGCGCGGGCAACATGCGGAGTGGGTGAAGCCGTTGGTGACGAATTATCGCGGCGTGGATGTGTATGCGATGGGCGCGAATACGCAGGGGCTCGCGACGCTGCAGATGTTGAACATGATCTCGCAATTTGATGTGCGAGAGATGGGATACCAGAGCGTGAACGCGCTGCATGTGCAGATTGAGGCGAAGCGGCTGGCGTATGAGGATCGCGCGAGGTATTACGCTGACCCGCATTTCTCCAAGGTGCCGGTGGAGTGGTTGAACTCGATGGACTACGCGAAGGAGCGCGCGAAGCTGATTCGGTTGGATCGGATTCTTGAGCCGGTGTATCCGGGACAGGCGCCGAGCCACGGGGATACTACGTACTTCAGCACCGCGGACAAAGACGGAATGATGGTGTCGATGATTCAATCGAACTTCCGCGGGATGGGTTCGGGGCTAGTGGCGGATGGGCTGGGATTTATGTTCCAGGACCGCGGAGAGTTGTTCTCACTGAAGGACGGACACCCGAATATTTATGCGCCGGGTAAGCGTCCCTTCCAGACGATCATTCCTGGGTTCGCGATGAAGGATGGTGCTCCGTGGCTGGCGTTTGGAGTGATGGGCGGAGATATGCAGCCGCAGGGACAGACGCAGGTGATTCTTAATCGCGTGGACTACGGACTGGATGTGCAGGCGGCCGGAGATAGTCCGCGGTGGCATCATGAGGGCTCGTCGCAGAGCATGGGCGAAGACCCGCCGGGACTGGGGCCGAGAGGGATTCTGCGCTTGGAGGCGGGGGTTCCCGAGGCGACGCGGAAAGCGCTGATTGCGATGGGATGGCCGATGGGCAGAAGCGATGGCGGGTTCGGACGCTATGAGTGCGTGGAGCTGCGGCGATCGGGCAATGACCGCGTGTACGCTGCGGCCAGTGAGATGCGCGCGGATGGAGTCGCGCTGGCGTATTAGGGCGATGGCGTTCGCGCAGCGGCGATGGGTTGATGGATTTGCTCGGCCGACTGGCTGGTGCGGTCGAAGAAATACTCAGGTGCGCGCGCTCTGGCGATTTTGCGCCTGAGTTTTTAATGAGTTTGTGTGGTGCCGGGAGGGGGGTCGAACCCCAGCCGCGATTCTAACCACGTAAGTTATTGATTCTACAAACAGCCACAAACGCCAGAACAGTCAAAAATGAGTTGTTTGGGTACATCCTGGGTACAAAAAACGCTTGCTCCATTAGGCGCCTCGATGCGCCCTAGAAGCTGATAGCGAACGTCCTAAGGGCGCAAGGGTCGGCGGATTTTGAGTCCTTCATGTCAATAAGTAAGCTGCTTATTTCCATATAGTTATGGAATGGAAACGAGTAACTGTGTAAGAAAATGTGCAAATTTTCCCCTTTTCGCTGCTGTCGGATTCGACATACAACACTGTCATTAGAGCGGCTCCATGCAATTCGAACATGCAGTTTTCGATTTGCTAGGTTGAACGAGGGCCTAGTCCCTGCTGTGACGGTAAAACAGCAAGACTTAACTGACTGGAATTCCAAGCCGTCCGGATCACCCGGAGGGCGAGAGCACAGTCTGTACCCGCTCCTACTGGCAGTTCCACACTGTGTGCCGCAGCCAACGATTCAAGATGCAAGGGTGTCTCTCCCGGAGCGTCCCTCTCCGTCCACGTCGGCAATTGAACTGTGCCGAAGCAGCTCCTTGTGCTAGCGCCGAAAGCGAGGAACAAGGTCACGAAACTTCCGCGTGGAACAATTCTCTTCGATATCCGCGCTGCACTTCCCTCGGTCGAAGACTTCAAATCCTACGGCCTTGGTTGAGATCAACTGCCGGTTATTCCGAAAACTCCGCCTAGACGCTGATCCGTAGTTGTTTTGGAATTGCGAGCCATGGTTTATTACGAAGGAAACCAGACTCGAACTCAGTAAAGCAAGGTTCAGGCGATAGCCCATCATCACAGTTATCTAGCCGCTGGCTCACTTCACCAAACCTCTTCGATGGCTTTCTTTATAGAGAGAAGCTTTTCGAGATGGATGCTTAGCAATTCAGGTCTCGAGGAACTTTAGATTTTTCGAAAGAGGTTTGTCCATTGCCGAATCTGCTTGAACTCGTTGGAGAGATCAACCTGTTTGGCTTTCGTACAGCCTTTGACGCTGTCCGCAGGCCATTCGAAATCGGCCAAATCCTTCGCCAGATATCAGAAATCGGCGCAAAATCTTTACCTCTGGTGATCGCATCGGGATTCGCGCTGGGAATGGTACTAACGCTACATACGCGCGGGACACTCGTCACGTTTGGTGCAGCAGCGATGATACCCGCAGTCCAATCGGTAGCCTTTTTCGTCGAGTTAGGACCGCTCGTCGCGGGATTACTCGTTGCGGGCCGGGTCGGCTCAGGGATTGGCGCCGTTCTGGCCAACATGAGGGCGACGGAACAGATCGATGGCCTTGAATCGTTATCGATCGATTCATTCAAATTCCTGGTGGTTCCTCGCGTTATCGCGTGCATAGTTTCGATGCCCCTCCTAACACTATTCATGGACTTTTCTGGTTTGATCGGCGGATTTGTGTCCGAGCTCATGTCTTCAGGAATTTCGTTCCAGCTTTATCTTTCTCGTGCGTTCATGAACCTCGAGTGGTCCAATTTCATCGCTCCGACAGCCAAGACAGCCGTCTTCGGCTTAATCATCGGGACGGTTTCGTCGTACTTCGGTTACACGACCAACGAAGGTGCGCAGGGAGTCGGCAAGGCTGCTACGAAGAGCGTTGTTGTCTCATCGCTGCTGATCATTCTTGCTGACGTTATCCTCGTAAAGCTCATTTTTTTCCTGTTTCCGGACAACGCCGTATGAGGGACTTACGCACAGCAGCGGTCGCATTTGATCATGTCTCCAAATCCTTCGGGCCGAAGCAAGTGCTGCGTGATGTTTCATTTGAGGTTCGGGAGGGAGAAATCATCTGCATTTTGGGACGAAGCGGCACGGGCAAGAGCGTAACGCTCAAACTTCTTATCGCACTCCTCAAGCCAGATCAGGGAAAGATCTGGGTTGATCGCAAGGACATTACGGGAATGAAAGAGGCGGAGTTGTCGAAGGTCCGGCGCAAGATGGGCTTCCTTTTCCAAGATGCCGCTCTGTTTGATTCGCTCACGCTCTACGAAAATCTGGCGCTACCCCTGGAACGACTTAGCAATAAGTCCCAGGCCGAGATTGATGCATCCGTTGACACCGTCTTACGGCAGGTGGGCCTAGCGGGAGACAAGCGCAAGAAGCCATCGGAACTTTCAGGTGGAATGCGCAAACGCGCAGGCCTCGCACGCGCGCTAGTTCTTGAGCCGAAAATTCTGCTGGCCGATGAGCCCAGCAGCGGGTTGGATCGGATCACAGCCTCAGAAATTGATGAGCTCTTCCTGCGACAGAGGGCCGCGAACAACACCACCATCCTGATCGTTACGCATGATGTGCATGGCGCCAGGAGAGTAGGCGACCGCTTTGTGGTCTTTGACAAAGGTGACCTGGTTGCGTTTGGAACAGCAGCAGAAGTTGAAGGTAGCGAAAACGAGACCGCACGCAGACTTATCTCGGAAGGATAGCGACTGTGAATCGAAATCTGGCAGTAGGAATCTTCGTACTTGTTGGACTCACCCTTTTCATGACCGGACTGGTGCTGATTGGAAATCGGCATGAGGCATTTGGCAATCATTTGACGCTCTACACTGATTTTGCTGACCTATCGGGATTGACGAAGGGGTCCAAGGTTCAGGTGGGCGGAATGGACGCGGGACGAATCGAAGAGATCGGAATCCCCAATTCACCTTCTTCAAAGTTTCGTGTTAAGTTTCAGCTCGACGAGAAATTTCGCGGCCTTGTCCGCCGAAATTCCACGGCGATAATCACCACTGCCGGGGTCGTTGGAGACACCTTTCTCTCTATCAGTCCCGGCACAGTTACCTCACCGACCGCAGCATCGGGCTCGACACTTGGGAGCAAGGAGCCAACAGAATTGACCGACCTGATCAACCAGGCAAAAGGTACTCTCGGTGATGCGGATACCGCTTTGCGACACGCTGATGGACTCCTAACCTCAGTCGGCGGAAATTTGAACTCTACTCTCGTAGCTGCTCGTGGAACCGTGACGGATGTCGATGACATCGTTGTCGGCCTCAAGCGCGGCAATGGAACTGCGGGAATGTTGTTGCAAGATCGGCAGCTTGCAAATTCAATCCGTCAAACGATTTCCAACACGGAACAGGTTACGACCAGCTTACGCGCCACGGCAAACCAAGCAAACCTGCTTGTGAATGACATTGGCTCACGCAAATTTCCGCAGAAGATCGACGACACCCTAGTGTCGGTTCGAGATGCGGCGGCAAATATCGATTCAACTAGTGTCGGAGTGCACCAGACTGTCACTGACCTGACACAACCCGACGAACACGGCGTGGCGGTCGGCACCAATCTGCGCGAAACGATCTCAAACATGAATGCGGCAACAGGAAATCTGGCTGAAGATTCCGAGGCTCTAAAGCGAAACTTCTTGGTCCGTGGTTTCTTCCGTAAGCGTGGCTACTACACGCTAACTGCAGTCTCTCCTGCTGAATACCGAAGCGATTCATTCTTTGCAAGCTCAGGACATCAGCGGATATGGTTAGGTGCAGAGCTACTTTTCAAACGCAATACCAATGACGAGGAAGACCTGAGCGAGGTCGGAAAGAAGGCTATCGACGAAGCACTTGCGCCATATGGGGACGCTATCGTGGACAGTCCTATTATGGTGGAGGGGTACTCAACGGATGGAGCTACCATAGAGAGAATCCAGCTATCAAGCCTTCGCGCGAATGCCGTTAGAAACTATATTCGAGAGCGTTTCCATCTGGACCCGATCTCAATCGGGGCCGTCGGACTGGCCGATGAGGCTCCGAAGGGCGCACGACGGACAACGTGGAATGGAATCTCAATTGTTCTGTTGGCAAAAGATCATTGAGACCAGTACCAAGGACACGAACGAGCGCCGTTCAGCAGACACTTCCACCTACTTGAAGCGGCCACAGCGTCGATTGAGCTAACCGGCTCGAGCCCGGAATTGACGTGCGCTTGGAAACAATCCATCGACCAACTTCTAAGCGGTCTCGAGGGCATGATTAGCCTCAGATTAGAACGTCACTCTCGCAGTAAATTGAAGTTGGCGCGGCGTCCAATAAGAGGTGAGCAAGCTCTGAAGGCCGGTCGTCGGATCTGGATTAACGTATCCCTGGATATTGAACGCATTGAAAGCATCCACATTAATTCTGATAGTGACCCTCTCGTTAAGAGGAAACACCTTGAACAAAGAAATATCCGCGTTGTAATTGAACGGGCCACGAAGAGTGGCATGGGTATACGGATTAACTGACGGTCCCGGCGAGTACGCGACTTGGACAGTCGCCCCGTTGGACAGCGCTACTGGAACATTGTTTGTGAGGTAGTTCGTATTCGAGGCCTTCGCGACACCTTTGGTGCACGTTACTGTCCCCGTTGCCATGTCAACTGGAGTTTGATACGGCAAATGACCAGAAAGGCCGGAGATGGTTGCGGAACCGCAAGGATTCTCAGTCACAAGGGGATCGATGAACCCATTGAACCACTGAAATTCCTTATAGCAAACCCCGCTTCGGCAGTCGTTCACGGGATATGCGTGCTTGTAGATTTGAACAGGAGCTAATGAGCCACCTCCTATCGGATTAGATCCGCCGAAATTCGTTGCCGTTGGCTTGAAGTACTGGGAGAGGACCGTCCCGGCTCCTGCAATTTGATAGCCGCCAGTCAACTCATCCACGAATCGAATAATGTGACTGAAGAAACGCTTGCCGCGACCAAACGGCAGATCAACTACCGCATTGAAGCCGATCCGATGCTCTGGGATCGCCGTGTCAATCGCGTAGTTCTCTGCAGTATTCAGATAATCTGGAGCGGCATATGGTGCGAGTCCTTGTGAAGATACCGGAGCGTTCCCCGGAACGAAATCACCGATCGGATACAACAGCGAGTCACGTTGACCGTTTCCTCCAACCCTGTACGCTCGCGAATACACATAATACGCCTGATAAGCGTAGCCATCTTTAAACAGATGCTGAACATTTAGCTGAAGTGAATTGTCCGTAGAGTAGCCTCTGTTCGTGTCTTCAATCAAGCTGTTTCCATAGATTGTTTGATCGTAGAGACCAGTAGCCGCGGAGGCATATGTTCCAGTAGGCAAAGCTGTTCCGTGGGTTACTTCATAGACATAAGTAGAAGGATGATAGTTAAACTCCAAATACTGGTCGAGCCTGGATCCACCGTTGTAGGCATAGGTAATCCGCAGAGCTGCATCACCCTTGATGGGTTGCTCAAAGGTTACGTTAGCTTGGTTTGCATAGCTGGGCGAAAGGTGCGGATCTAAGAATGTATCGCTGACTCCACCCGGAAGAATCGAGTTAGTTGATGCCGTGTTTACGACGTTCGAACTATTCTGGCCAGCTATTACAGTCTGAGGCGACCGCAGGATGTAATCGGGTAAGCCGTCCGGCGATTGACTCGCGGCTGTATAGCTCTGATTGTATGAAGCATGATAAGGAGAGTTACTTGCCTGTGCCGAGTAGAAATTGCGGTAAGGAATTGGAAAGATATATCTGCCGAAGCCACCACGAAGCACAGGGGAATATTTCCCGTCGGTCAGAGTACAGGCGAGGCCGACTCTGGGGCCAAAAGTAAAGTTGCTATCGAACACCATTGTGTTAGGCAGGCCAGCCTGCTGTGGCGTTTGGATTCGCAGTCCAAGATTGGTTAGATTGGTCACAACCGCATCTGTTGTCGCTCCCCGCGCTATCTGTGATGGCAGATTCGCGATAACCAAAGCGTGATCTTGCAGATCGAACCCGATGTTGCTCAGGTTTCTTTCCCGAAGAGCCGGATGCATTTCCCAGCGCAGCCCCCCGTTGAGTGTGAGTCTTGTATTAACGTGAATGTCATCTTGAACATAGGCGTCGAATTCGTGTCCCGTATATGTCAGATGCTTTTCAAGCAAGTTGACGTTGTAGTTTGAGGCCGCTCCCAAAAAGAAATCTGCGTTTGCATTGCCTGTCGCGGCGGTGCTTGTGTAGTTTGCCCCCGAAGCTGGATTCAGAAGTGCCGTGGCCATTCCATTGAAACTGGTCGTGTTAACTGTGGCATCGGGAAAAATACCCTGACGTTCGTAGCGGTACCGGAGCCCGAAGGCCATTTGATGCCGGCCCACGATCTTGGTTAAATTCTCGTCGAGGGATCGGACCACCTGGGAATTTTCGTATGAACGCCTATTGGCAACATAGGTTTGATATGTGCCCGCCAATTGCATGCTATTGGGCCCGAAGTTAGACGGAAGTCCTAATTCACTCTCGTAATCTACGTTTGGATTGCCTCCTCCTTGGATGCTTTCATTTTCCCATTGTCCACTAACGGTCGTTTCAGAAACGAAGGAAGCGGAGAAGATGTGCGTCACTCCTAACGCTGTAGTGTAATTCGCTGTAGGGGCGAGACGCTCTCCGAAGGTGCCAGCCGGGAAGCCTGGCGCGGCAATGCTCACGGCCTGGAATGGCGAGGAAGTGGTGACTGTATTGGAACTCGCGTTCATGCTCGTATAACGCAGATAGGCACGATTGTTCTCATTGAATCTGTTGTCAAGCCTGAATGTAACCGTGGGAGCAGTTTGTATCACTGGCGCAGACGCATCGAGATTGGGCGAAATTGCAGGGTTGCTCGCGTTGGATGGCAATGGCAGCAGAGGATAGAGGGTCTTAGCCAAGGGGCTAATACGACTAATCGGAATTTGATTGCCGGAAAAAGGAGCACGGCAATAGCTATTGGCGACTCCGCTTCCGTTACAGTTTGTAGACGACGCCGTTGTACTCGCGTCATAGAGCTGAACGGGAGCGGATACACCTGCAGCCTGAAGCTGACTGAAGTCGCCGTTCTGCATTTGCTGAGTAGGCACGTAGCCAAGCGCTGAAGCTTGCTGCCGCAAGGAATAACGTTCATACGCGAAGAAGAAGAATGACTTGTTTATCCCGTTATAAATCTTTGGGAGTGAAATGGGGCCACCTACCGAAGCGCCAAATTCATTGCGGACAAGATGGGGCGCGACAAGGTTGGATGGGTCCTGCCTTGCCTTGGCGATACCGATATAGTTATTTCTTGCGGTTTCAAAGAAAGTTCCATGGAACTGGTTTGTGCCAGACTTTGTGGTCACGATCGTCGAAGCTGGCGTTGAGAATCTGGCGCTGGAATTAGAAGTTTCGACTCGAACTTCTTGAACGGCATCTGGATCTACGAAACTGGTGCCATTGGTCGCACCCGAGATTGAAGGTGCTCCGGCGACCGGTCCTCCGTTTGAAAGATCGTCGGTAGGGGCGCCGTCTTGGATAAAGGCCATTGCCTGCACCTCAAATCCACCGACACGATTTCCTTCATCGCCAGGCGTCGTTTGACTGCTTAATGTCAGCAGATTGCGTCCATTCATCGGTAATTGATTGATGCTCTGATTATCGAGCGTTGAGCTAATCGTTGGACCGTCGTACGTGACGAGCTGAATTGCTGTTCCCTCGACCGTTATTGTGTCACCTGGCGCGCCGACAACCAGCCTGGGATTGACGACTGCAGTCTGTCCTACCTGCAGTGTGAGGCTTGTCTTCAGAGACTTCATCGCACTCGCACTGAAAGTTATCGTGTAATTGCCGGTGAACAGGGAGGGGAGCTCGTAGAACCCGAGTGAATTGGCCGTCGTATCGCTTGTCTCCCCGGTGGCCACTTTGAGAAGACGAATCGACGCGCCCGGGATCACTGCCCCTGTCGCGTCCTCAACGGTACCCTGGATCTTGCCTGCACCCGATTGCGCTCGGACGGGTATCGCGCTCGCAGTCAACGCCAGCACAGCGCATATCAGTAATCGGTTGTTCATTTCTTGCGTCCTCTCCTCGCAATTCTCAAATAGCTTTTTAGACGGCCCTGTTTGTGCTTGTAAGCAAGTTTTCCCTTGACTGCTAGTTCCACACTCGTGCCTTCTCCCGGAGAACTGTTGATGCGGAGAAGTCCTCCAATTGCGTCTGCCCGTTCTCGCATCCCCAGCAGGCCAAAATGGCTTCTATTTGGCTCTGTAGACGGATCTGGACAAATTCCGCCTCCATTGTCCTGGACTGCGATTCGGAACTCGTCATCTTGAAAAGCAACAAGCAGCTGAATTGAGGTTGCCTCGGCATGTTGTCGAACGTTCGCCAACGCCTCTTTAACAATCCACAATGCTTCGTCCTGGACGCTTTCCTGCAAGGGTCTGGAAATACCTTGAACGATGACATTAAGGCTGGCCCCGAATTTTCTCGACGCCTCGTCAACGGTGGCAGACAGTGCAGTAAAAAAATCCCACGCATTTCTTGGGGCATGTCTCAAATCCCTGATGCGCTCTCTACCTGAGATTACGAGTTGTTCTGCAACGTCTAAGGAATATTCGATCTCTTCTCGGACTTCAGGCGCGGCGGTGACCTGCTGAGAGAAATTTGAAAAGCTAAGGACCAACCCTTGTAGGGATTGCAGCAGCGTGTCATGAATTTCGCGTGCGATTCGCATTCGTTCGCCCATGCGCTCCTCGAATCGCAAACTCATTTCCCTCTCGATCAAGCCGACACGTATTAGATAGAGGGCGCTCAACAAGATGAGCAAAGCGATTATGGCGAGGGCTCGAAACCAGAGGGTCTGGTACCACGAAGGGGAGACGGAGAAGTCTAGTGTCGCCCCCACGTTATTCCAAACGCCGTCGTTATTGCAGGCGATGACCTGAAATTGATAGTGTTTCGGGGGAAGATTCGTATACGTCACTTCTCGGAGCGTTACGGGAGGACTCCAGTCTTCGTCAAACCCTTGTAGCTTGTATCGAAAGAGAACCTTTCGCGGCGCGGCAAAGCTCAGTGCTGTATATGCGATGTGGATGGAGCCCGTCTTCGGGGGTAACGAAATGCCTTTGGAATTCCGGTACTCATGGCCATCCGCAGAGATTGTCTCCACGTAAACCGGTGGTGGCAGCACATTCTGGTTCAATTGAAGCGGGTCCAGTACACCCAATCCAGTTCGCATTGCGAAGAGGATGCGCCCATCATTAGTCAACGTGTGCTGAGGAATGTACCATCCGCTAATTGCAATGTTCTCGACTCCATCCGTGTTGTCGAGATGCTGTGTGATAGCTATGTGATGGGATGGATCAGCGATCCACGATGACAAATCGGCATCACTAAAACTGACCAGACCACATTCGGTGTAAAGCCAGACCTGATGATCTTGATCCTGTTGCATCCAGAAGACCCTGGTACATGGCAGACCGTTCCTGCTTCCCAACACGGATACCTGGTGATTGAGGAGGTGTGCAAGACCTGATTGCCCACTCAACCAGATTCCCCCATCGTCGTCGACCTGGATCACACGCACCGAACCAGAAAGCCCGTCGGACTGACCGTACCTTTCCAGGATTTTGCCATGTTTTAGGAAGAAAACTTTTCCGTTGTGCGTGGTAAACCAGATGCCGTCGAGTTTCGGATCGAATGCTACCGAGTACGCATAACCTCCCCAGCGGGGGTCTTTGAATGCTTCGATCAGGTCTCCGTTTTCGCGAAGGTGAAGTAAGCCTAACTGTTGGCTTACAGCCCATAATGTTTCCTCATTGTCTTCGGCCAACGAAAAAATGTTTCCGTACCCTTCCAACCAGTATTTACCAGTCGCGTCGCGAACCACATGCCGGCCGCCAGCGGGTACCATCTCATCCAGGCTCTGAGTCGTCATAAATAGACTTCCGGAATGAGTCTCAGCCATGGCGAGACCAGGACTATTAGTACCCGGCGCGCTTTCGCGCACCACATGGCCAGCAATCAATTCGCTAAAGCCATTGGGGGTTCCAATCCATGTTTTTCTGCTCCGGTCAGTGAGTACCGAATAAGCGACATCTCCTGACAGTCCCTGATGGTGCGTTAGTCGTGGGACTGCAGGCTTCGTAAACTCATCGAGGCTGTCGGGCGATGTTACCCACACGTTTCCTTCGTGGTCTTCGAAAATTGATTCGATGGCATCTGATGAAAGTCCGTCAAGGGTCGAGAAATAATCGAGGTGACCTTCGTGCAGATGGAGTATGCCCTTTCCATATATCCCGATCCAGAGGGCTCCTCCCTTGTCGCGCAAGACCGCATTGATTTGATGTCCTTGCAATCCCTTTACATAAACCTCGGACACTCCCTTGGGCGAGAGCTTCCGGAGTTCTCCTACCTGGTCGTACAACAACGTGCCTTCGTCGTCTTCAGCTAAGATCGCGGACCGCAGCGTTTTTTTCTGAACCAACTTCGGTGGTCCTGGAAGGATTTGCCAGATACCCTTTTCGCTATCCACCCACAACCTTCCTTCCCTATCCACAAACAGTGGAGTAAAAGTTAAGCCAGTGAGCTCGGGCCGATCGAACGGCGTAACCTTTCCATGATCGATGCGGAAGAGTGAGAAGTGATCTGGTGTACGAGTTCCCTCTCCGCCGGCCCATATAACTCCATGTTTATCTTCGGCCAGGCGGACTTGCGAGAGATTCTTAAGCTCGGGATAGGAATGCCACGTTCCGTCTGCCCTGAGTTGGCGTACTCCACGGCCGGCGATCCAAAGACTCCCATCTTTCGATGCGAGCAATTGCGAAGACGGATAATCCAAGAAGGGGTCGGCGTTCGGCGACTTCCAATCTACGAAACGCACGCCGTCAAAGCGAACGAGCCCGTTGGACGTCAAGATCCAAATGTACCCGTCGGTTGTTTGGGCGATTGCATGATTGCTGATGTTAATACCCGTAAAATAACCCTGTTGGGCGGTCCAGGCGGTATGCGTATATTGCGACACGTCGAGAGAATGCAGTTGAGCAAAAATGGGAGATACCGCGAATAGAAACGACAAGGCAAGCCGCGCTAATGCCACGATTGCATTTGACCCCCTCGTTCTTTTCACCCGAAATTGCGTATCCAACATCCTTCCTGCCTCTCTTAATTCGAATCATAAGCTCGCAGAAATAACCGCACAGGCCTGGACCGAACCGCCCACACCTTCACGCCCAGTCCAGACTGTATGCTCCATCTGTGCCATCGGCTGACGCGTATCGATGGTATAAAGAGCTACCGCCGGAAATAGTGTCAGGAACGACAGGAGAATTCGCAAATATCGTGGTACCCGAAGACCCCTTGAACGGGACCGGCGACTGTTATATCCAGACAAAGGCGAAGTCCTCAAGAGTTGATGGGTAATTCGGTTTTGCCCACCATTGATTCTATTGCGGCCACCCAGCGATTGCAGACTAGGATGACAGATGAAGCAGCCAGACAGATGCGACCCATCGAGAACATCAATGAAAGCGTCTCGTCGATCGGGCTGCACTCTTGCGGAGCCTGCACGAATTCGAGCCACGCTAAGGCCACGTGGAGCGAGCTAACCGCACTCTGCAGGACCCCCTAGTGAAGGCGCCGTATCTAATCGCAGCAGCCTAAGGATCCCGCGAATCATGCGACTCTGCCGGTATCTGAGGATCTGCTGACCTTGATTCGCCATTGACGACTGGCCACTCAATGAGGATATGAAAAGCAGTGGGCGCTGAGAGGTGAGGAATGGGTTAGCTCACGGTGAGTACACTCTGAGACGCTTTAGCTGATCTCAATTCCAGAGTCCCATATTGCGCCTACCGGATGTGCAGGACCGGTGAACTGCCTTAGCCAGTTCCGTGGACCTGCCGCTTGCTACCTTCCCCTGAAGCACCTCTCCCGACCCGGTTGATGATCGGGGCCATGGCGTTCGACGCGCGCTTAGGCTTCTAGATCGAAGTACCCTCGCTTGACGGCGATTGTGACGGCGTGTGTGCGGTCATTTGCACCCAACTTATTTAGGATATTTGCAATATGCGACTTTACCGTGTCGGGGCTAAGGGAGAGCCGGTCGGCGATGAGCTTGTTGGGAAGCCCAGCCGCTACATGACGCAAAATTTCCAATTCGCGATTCGAAAGCTCATCGTTCGTAACATACATCGCCATAGCCGTCGCGACGTCCGGTGGGATGACCTTTTTCCCTGCGTGTACGGAACGGATCGTAGTCAGCAACTCTCGCCGCAGCGAGCTCTTCAGCAAATACCCCATGGCCCCTGCCCGAAACGCGCGAAGCGCTTGGACATCGCCCTGATACGTCGTTAGCACGATTACGCGGGCAGTTGGATAGGTGCGGTGGATCCGAGAAATGGCGTCAATCCCCGACATATCGGGAAGCCGCAGATCCATTAGCGTGATATCCGGAAGAATTTTGGAGAAATTGCCCAATGCCTCTTCGGCGGATGCAGCCTCCCCGACAACTTCCATGTCAGGTTGGCTGCTGACGGATGCCGACACCCCGTCCCTGACAACCTGATGATCATCAACGATCAGCACCCTTATCTTGCGATTTGACAGTGTTGTTTGCATACGGACCGCGTTCCCCTCACCCGAATGGGTGATAGAAGTTCTGCCCGCTTAGG
Organism: Acidobacteriaceae bacterium; assembly: GCA_049578265.1. Lineage (GTDB taxonomy): Bacteria > Acidobacteriota > Terriglobia > Terriglobales > Acidobacteriaceae > Granulicella. Next base: position 50,736 of record JBAULP010000144.1, on the reverse strand, counting down.
CGTTGGCAGATACTGCTCTCTGGTTCATGATCTCACTATGGCGGCAGATCAGGAAATCGATGCAAGACTGGCTGATCCAAGACCAAGAATGAACTCCGATCTACCTTACAGAAATGACTAAAAACAAGATTTTACAACCAGGCACTTCGATACGTTGAAGAACCCAAATGATGCTCAATACCCGTCCAAGGAGCGGACTCCTATGTATGCAACGACCCAGCCCTTGCCATCCGAGGACAACTTGCTGCAACTTCCCGAAACGTTTAGTTGGACGCACGACGAAGTGCGAGAAGAGTTGGATCGGATTCTCAGCAGCCGTTTCTTCGTTAAATCTGAGCGTCTATCAAGCTTCCTGCGCACAGCAGTTTCGTACCTGCTCGACGGTAGAGGCGACCGTTTTAAGGAGTACACCGTAGGTATTGAGGTCTATAAAAGGCCAGCGTCTTACGACCCCACCCAAGATTCGATCGTCCGGACCGAGGCGCGGCGATTACGCGCGAAGCTGAAGGAATACTACGCAAGTTCACCTGTTCGGAGCTCCATCATGATTCTCGTGTCGGCTGGCAGTTACATCCCTGTCATACGATCGCGCGCCGACGGTGATCTGAGGGAGTGTTCAGAAGCAGAAAGCTACTTTCCCTTAGCGGGTCGCGGCGAGGCTCTGTGCATTGGTGTCTTCCCTTTCAATTCGAGATCATCCGATCTTCCTGCCCTCACGCTCGCCTGCGATCTTGAACGCGAGCTAACGCATGAATTGGTCCAGCAGTCAGAGATGAAGGTCTTTCGGGTTCCCTCCGGCATCAGTCCGGATCCCTTTGAATATCGAAGACTTTGGAATCGGTCGGGAGTACAGCTTGTAATTGAGGGTTACATCAGTCTTTGCCCTGATGGCGCGATCGTCCATGTTCAGATCACAAACCTCTCGGGAATGATTGTGTGGTCCGGGCGTTTCGATTGCGAGCTCTTGAGCGTTCGATATCGAGACATTTCATCTAAAGTTCTCGATGCCGTTCTCGGTTCAATCGGCCTTCAGTCACAAAGCGCATGCATCACATCTGCTTCCTCACCGAAGATGAACTGATGACCGCAGCATCAAGATTTCAGACATAGAATCGGGTGACGATTTCGTCGTTTCGCCACATGACGATCGCTTTGGAAAATGTAACCGGTCCCATAGCCGCGGCATCTCGGTTGAACCCACCGGAAGCCGAACTCGTCATTTCAAAGAGGAACTCTCTCCCTCACGCATGCTGCGTCTCCGTGAGAGATAAAAGCTTCCCCACCTCGGGCGTGCTCGCAATGGCCAATTCCTGCACAGGCATGGGACCGCCAAGAAATCCGCCGCGTCCAGCCCGCACCGCATCTGCAAAAGCTTTGGCCATCATCGTAGGATCAATGGCACGCGAAATCGCAGTGTTCAATAGCACTCCGTCGAATCCCCATTCCATCACCTCGCAAGCATGCGACGGGAGTCCGAGCCCGGCATCCACGAGCAAGGGCACGTCAGGAATTCGCTCACGAAGCTCCCTCAATGCTTTTGGATTTCGGGGCCCTTGCCCGGTGCCGATCGGCGCTGCCCATGGCATGAGCACCTCGCAGCCCGCATCGAGTAATCGCTGACAAACGACCAAATCTTCCGTACAGTACGGAAATACGCGAAATCCTCGTTTCGTTAGTAGAGCAGCTGCGTCCACCAAACCGAATGGATCAGGTTGAAGACTGACATCATCTCCAATCACCTCTAGCTTAATGAGGTTCGTTCCGAACACCTCCTGCGCCATGAGCGCTGTGTTTACAGCGTCTTTGGCGCTTTTGCATCCTGCCGTGTTCGGCAGCAACGGCTTACCAGCCGAACGGAGGAGAGTCCAAAAAGATTCTGCGGACGGCGCACCCCCGTGCATTTGCTTGCGGAGCGCGACAGTCAGGAGAGCAGGCTGGGCCGCCTGCACTGCCGACAAGAGGTGTGCAGGAGATTCGTATCGTGCAGTTCCTAGAAGTATTCTGCTGTCGTAGGTCTCACCGTAGAGCGTCAATTGATCTCGCATCTTTTCTATCCTCCTGCAGCTGGGTGCACGATCTCTACACAATCTCCATCATTCAATTCGCTGATCTCAAAGGCTGCTACGGGAATGAAGTCTCCGTTCAACGCGGCAGCGAACGGACGTCGAGGAGCGAGCTCCCGGATCAGTGCTTCTAAGTTTGGCGGCTCTGGGATGGGTGCGATTTCCCCATTCACTGTTATTGGCATACGGCCACCTGTTGCCTTTCAATAAGCCAAGGCCATCGCGGTGACACACCGAGATCCAAATTCCGACGGACATCAGGTAGCAATGCAAGAACTTCCTCAACGACAGCTGGCGATAGCAAAAATCCGTGTCGGAACAGACCGTTGACCTCGAGGAGGCCTCTCGCTGCGTCGTGTCGAACCTTCGGACGGTTATCCGGTAGCACCGGCCGACAGTCGCAGTTCATCTCTATGATTCTCGCGTCGCCGAGCTCTGGCAACACGGCATAAGCCGTGGAGAGCAGCTCTAGGGCACCATGCACAGATATTGGTGAACCGTCGTCGCTTTCGACAGAAGTTGCCCCGACTACAAGACTCCCGCTGGGCCGAGAAATCATGTAAATCGAGTGACGGGGATGCAGCAGCCGGATCATGTGTCGCAGTTCGATACCGGGCGCATGTAATCGAACGATCTCGCCCCGAACCCCGCGCAGCTCTTTCCAATGACTCTTCGCGCCTTTGCCGCGACAATCGATCACCAGGTCGGCGTCCGGGAACTCCGTATCATCGACGAAGTGCTCCCAATGGCATTGAACGCCACAATCTTCCAGCGCTTCTGCAAGGGCGGGCAGCAGTTGGCGATTGTCAATATGCGCTTCGCCTGGCAAGAACAATGCCTCGCGAAACCTATCTTGTAACAACGGCTCTTTGGCGGCTACCTGACCAGCATCAAGTCGCTCATAGCTTGAATGAGGATCACGCGATTTCAACACTGATTCGAATCTCTTTGCCTCTCCACTGTCGTTTCGATGCCACAGCATTAAGGTTCCGCTGTCGTTGAAATGTACGGGACTCTTGAGTTCGGAAAGCCAAATGGGCCAAAGAGCAAGACTGCGGCGGCCCATCGCGACCAGCTCAGGGTCCGCCTCTGCAGCTTCTGCCTGGGGCGTGACCATTCCACCGGCAACCCATGCGGTCGCGCCATGTCCCGCTCTCCCATTGGCCTCGTAAAGTGTCACCCGCAATCCGTTCAGGGCTGCGCGCCAAGCCAGTAATCTACCCAGCAATCCGCCGCCTACGATTGCCAGATCGGGTTTGCTCATTGGTACATCTCCCCATCTGCCTCCCGAAACTCGCGCGCCTTCTCGGCCATCTTTTCCTTGACGTCCGAGCCATAAATATCGCGTATCTCCTGAGTGATCTTCATGGAGCAAAACTTTGGTCCACACATCGAGCAGAAGTGGGCGGTCTTGGCACCTTCCGCGGGAAGCGTTGCGTCGTGATACTCCCTTGCGCGTTCGGGATCGAGGCTTAAGTTGAACTGATCCTCCCAGCGAAATTCGAAGCGCGCCTTCGACAGAGCATTATCGTGAACTTGCGCTCCCGGCCAGCCCTTTGCAATATCCGCAGCATGCGCCGCAATCTTGTATGAGACGATGCCGGTTCGGACATCTTCCTTGTCCGGCAGCCCAAGATGCTCTTTCGGTGTCACGTAACAGAGCATCGCCGTTCCGTACCACCCGATCTGAGCTGCACCGATCGCGCTGGTGATGTGATCGTAACCCGGTGCGATGTCGGTCACTAGGGGCCCAAGCGTATAGAACGGAGCCTCCATGCAATGGCGCAGCTCCTCTGTCATGTTTTCTTCGATCAACTGCATAGGCACATGACCCGGCCCCTCGATCATGACTTGAACGTCCTGTTCCCATGCCTTTACAGTCAGTTCGCCCAGTGTACGCAACTCGGCAAATTGGGCTTCGTCGTTGGCGTCATAGAGGGAGCCAGGGCGCAGCCCGTCACCCAGGCTGAAAGACACGTCATAAGCCTTCATGACTTCGCAGATCTCGTCAAAGCGCGTATATAAGAAGTTCTCCTGGTGATGCGCAAGGCACCACTTCGCCATGATGGAGCCGCCGCGCGAGACGATGCCCGTCAGGCGGTCCGCCGTCAGGGGTATCCACGGGAGGCGGACTCCCGCATGAATTGTGAAGTAATCAACTCCCTGCTCGGCCTGCTCGATGAGCGTGTCGCGGAACAACTCCCAGGTCAACTCTTCTGCATTCCCACCAACCTTTTCCAATGCCTGATAGATGGGCACGGTTCCGATAGGAACGGGGGCATTGCGCAGGATCCACTCGCGGGTCTCATGGATGTGCTTACCCGTGGATAGGTCCATGATGGTGTCGGCACCCCAGTGAATGCCCCAGATCATCTTGTCCACTTCCTCGCTCAGCGACGAGGTGACGGCCGAGTTGCCGATGTTACCGTTGATTTTAACCTTGAAGTTGCGCCCGATTATCATCGGCTCCAACTCGGGGTGATTGATGTTGGCTGGGATGATGGCGCGACCTGCAGCGATTTCATCGCGCACAAACTCGGGCGTCATTCGCTCGGGAAGTTTGGCGCCGTAGTTGTGGCCGGCATGCGAGCGCAGGAGCGCCGCATATGCGGGATCGGAGCGAAGCTCATCGATGCGCATCGCCTCGCGGAGCGCTACAAACTCCATCTCCGGGGTCACGATTCCCTGGCGCGCATAGTGCATCTGGCTCACGTTCTTTCCTGCCAGCGCACGTCTTGGGCGTGGGATGGCTGGGAAACGAAGTTCATGAGTCAGCAGGTCCTTTGCCCTCTGTCGACCGTACTGGGAAGTGAGCCCATCAAGACGCTCGGTATCGCCGCGCTCCGCGATCCAATTGCGACGAAGTTTCGGCAGTCCTTCGGCTAAGTCGACAACGCAGTCCGGATCGCTGAAGGGGCCCGAGCAGTCATAGACAGGAAGCGGAGGGTTCTCATCCACCCCTCTGGAATGCACTGTCGGCGACAGAGCGATTTCGCGGTAGGCGACGCGCAGATCAGGGCGGCTGCCTTGAATGTACCGTTTATGCGACGCGGGAAACGTCTTAGGTAGTCGAAGTGTGGCAATAGAAGCGGCGGTTTCCGGCATAATCTGAGTCTCCTTCTTGGTTGTCAGCTCAACGTTTGAAATCCTTGAAACTAGTTTGCTTGAGGTCAACGTGCACTTCGCTCCCAGTGAATCGCACGCTGGCTGGATGATTGTGCCCACTACGATATAGCTGTCGCTCGCTTCCAGATGCCGGTGAGGAGCGACGGAACCCATTGTTCCGCGGGGCACCGACTCCAGGTGTCCTTCATGAACACAAGCTCATCCGCTCCGGACGCCTTTTGCGCTTCGGCCAGAGCGACGACGAATAGAGTCCCCTTCCGGAACGGACAGCCACCAAGCTTACCGGCACTTGTAGCCTGACGCATCACACTTGCTGGAGCAGACAAGCACCGACGGATCACCTCTTCGGAAGGCAGCGAGGACCGCAGTGCGACGTTAGCGTAGAGATTCTCCATGCGTTCCAGCGCTCTCACGATGTTGTGTAGCGCAACTCCCGTTCCATGTACCGCAGCAAGGTCTTCTCCGACTTTCGAGGCAAGAACTCTCTTCGCATTACGGATCTTGCCCGTAATTCCCCAAGCCAGTAACTTCCAAGGGTTTTTCGTTTGGAGCGCAGCCTCCAGCGTGAGCGCCGCCTTCCAGGTTTCTTCGGTTGCGCGATATGAGGCGTCGAATTGGCTACCCACAGCCTGTTGGACCAGCCGGCCAAGCTCTTTCTCATTGCCAATTCCCCTGATCCAACGAGCGAGCGCCTCCAACTCAATTGGCCCCTCACGGAGTGCGCCTGATCTGGCGTTGAGCGTCTCCCAAAGCTGATCCTGTTCGGCTGCGCGGCCCGGTGCGCTCTTCGCAGACATCGTAGGAAAGCGGCGACCGCGAAAGGAAAGTATTCCCAGCAGATGGTGCAAGAGAATGCCATTCACTAGAGGACGAAATGTGTCCAAACGACGGTCGATCACCGCATTCTGAGCCATTTCGCGGATTTCATCGAGCGAATCTAACGTGATGAGGTCTATCAGTCCTGCTTGGCGTTTCTGTTTCATCGGAAACTCCTTGCAAACGCAACTAGAAGCGGTAATCAAACGCAAGCGCCAAGACATTGTTAACTTTGAGGCCGATCCCTGGGTAGACTGACGAGGCCACATGACCCGTCCCGATATCAATGGCCCACTTCAGGTCTGGATACGCTGAGATACGTACGGCGTAGACCTCCGTCGTCGGAATGTTGGCATATGTGATGTAGGTAAGATGGTGCGGTTCCTGATCGATCTCCACCGTCGGCGCGATCAGGATATGCTTCAAGGGAATTGGAATGGCCAGGGCTCCAAAGGCACGGGCCTGCCAGTTCGTCGCGTTGCCCGCATAGCCGTAGATTTCCGCATTGGTTCCCCTGACACCACCGCTTAGCAGCACTGGGAATTTCTTCTCGAGTACAACCAACTTCGTCGCGACACCGTATACGTCACCATTGGTTGCGTTTGTATGCGCTTCCGCCTGGCTGATGTAGGGCACGTTCGTCCTCAAAACACCGCCGATGGCCACGGCCGGCATCCAGTGCAGATGATGGAAGTTCTCCGGCACAATCTTCGTTTTGACATTGAAAACGTTCATGCCGGCTTCGTTGAAAAGTGGGCTGAAGGTTGGATCGCCTCCATCCGTGTGGTTGTCGCGGGTATAGCCAAGTTCAAGCCAATTCCCAAACCCTTCTTCCACGGAGACGTTGAAGTAATCCCCAGCAACCGGTCCCCCGGTGACAGCATGGTAAGCGAGGGTTGGGCCATTCCACTTCTTTGGCGAGGAAGGTACGACATTGGCCCAGGGTTGAAGGAAGACTCCGGATTCACCATCCATGGTGAGCGCCTGGGCCACGGAGTGCGTTGGATGTGCGAGGAGAATGGCTGCGAATCCGGCCGCGATACTCCAACGGGTGATCGATCGGACTATAGGGTGCATAGTAATTCCTTCTGGTTATCGATATGCCTCGCGGCATGCTCTTATTACCGCAGGTTCGGCGGAAATCACACTTCTCATCGCAACATCGGAATGTCACCCTGACCAGTAATGGGACGGTGATCTAACCGTGAGAAAGATGGAAGGATGAATCCGCCGCATTCAATTGCGACCGAAACCGATCATCTTGCTTACGGTGAGCTAACACTTGCCCTACTTGTTTCTTAATCAAGAGCAGGCCTAGCGTTGCTCCATGAGAGCGATTCAAATTACCAGCGTTGGCGGTCCGGAAGTCCTCAAAGTCAGCGAAATAGACACACCCGCACCGGGCGCGGGTCAAATCCTCATCCGACAACACGCGTCGGGCGTCAATTTCATCGACGTGTACTATCGTGAGGGCAAGTACAAAGCACCTTTACCGTTTATCCCAGGCGGTGAGGGGTCAGGAGTAGTGGAGGAGCTTGGCGAAGGTGTCACTGCGTTTTCGATAGGAGATGCGGTGTCCTGGTATCGGGCCTTCGGTAGCTATGCCGAGTATGCGGTCGTGGACGCTGCCATAGCAGTCAAGGTGCCGGAAGGTGTCTCCTTCGAGACGGCTTGTGGTGTGATGATGCAGGGCATCACGGCACACTACCTCTCACGCTCGCTCTTTGAACTGAAGACTGGTCAGACGGCGCTTGTTCATGCCGCTGCTGGCGGCGTGGGTTCGCTGCTCACGCAGATCGCAACCAACTTGGGCGTACGGGTTCTGGCTACGGTGTCCAACGAAGAGAAGGCCAAGATCGCTCGCGAAGCAGGTGCAAGTGAGGTGATCCTATACGGCGATACCGATTTTGAAGTAGAGGTCAAGCGGTTGACCGAAGGCAGCGGCGTCGACGTTGTTTACGATGGCGTGGGGAAGACAACCTTCGAGCAGTCGTTGCGGTGCCTGAAAAAGAGAGGCATGATGGCACTCTACGGCGCCGCCAGTGGACCGGTTCCCTCGTTCGATCTGCAACGTCTCTCCTCGATGGGGTCCCTGTTCGTCACGCGTCCGGTTTCGCTCGACTACATCCAGACTCGAGAGGAACTTACAGGCAGGACCGACGCACTGTTCAACTGGCTGCTCGAAGGGAAACTGAAGGTTCACATCGACAAGGTCTATCCACTTGAGGATGCGGCTCAAGCTCACATTGACCTGGAGTCAAGAAAGACGATTGGCAAGCTGATCCTATCGATGTAGGCATATAGGTCTCCCGGACGACGCCGGGGAGACCTATACGCTGCAGATCCGATAGGCCTGTCGAAGCGATTCAAGCGGAACGAGGGTGGGGACATATTCATGAGCAACCACGCCGCTGAAACCAGAGTCCACGATGGCTCGCATAACGGCCGGGTAGTTGATCTCTTGGGATGAATCGAGTTCATGGCGTCCCGGGTTTCCGCCTGTGTGATAGTGATGGAACCATTGATTGTTGGAACGGATGGTCTCTATCAAGTCTCCTTCCATGACCTGCACATGGTAGATATCGAATAGCAGTTTGACCTGTGAGCTCGCAACTTCCTGGCAAACGTTGACTGCCCACGTTACGCGGTCACACAGGTAGCCGGGATGGTCCCGCTTGCTATTCTGAGGCTCAAGGCAGATGGTGATGCCATAATCGGCCGCAATTGGTGCCAAGCGCTTTAGACAAGCAATAGAATTCTTCGCTCCCTGTTCATCCGACAGGTCGGCCGCCCTTGGGCCGCAGAGTGCAATCACGTTGGTGACGCCGGCACCCTCCGCGACAGGCGCGTATTCACGCAATGATTTCTCGAACTGATCGTGATATTCCGTTCGGTTGATCCCAATCGCCTTGTTGTCGCCGATGCCGACGAACCCCATAGTGCAACTGAGTCCGAAGCGTCTCGGTATATGAAACTCATCCGGTGACAACACATCGATGCCGAAGTATCCAATCTCAGCGGCAGCTTCGCAGAGCGCATCGAGGGACAACTGGTTATACGTCCAGCGGACTATAGACTGACGAATCTTCGGCATGTGCGCTTCCTGTTAGCTGGTTTCTTCATGAACAAAGAACTCCGCGCCGGTAACGGCGCGGAGCACTGGATATCCGTGGGCTACTTGGTTGGCGGAAGCAGTGGTTTAAGTTCCCGCTTGATAGGAATGGTAATGACAGTCGGACCGTCCGTGACGAGCGCCGCCTTGAAGGCCGCCTGGATCTCTTCTTTCGTCTCGGCCTTGATTGCCGCGCATCCGTAGCCCTTGGCAAGCGAAACGATATCGAGGAAGGGCAGGTCGAGAGCAGGCACGTTCGGTGTCTTCTCCACGACAGCAAACTCTTTTAGGATCGCGTATTCGCCATTGCAGGGGATGATATAGATCATCTTCAGCTTATGTTGAGCTGCCGCAGACAGGCTTTGAATGGAATATTGCAGAGACCCGTCTCCGATAAGGGCGATGACCGGACGGTCGGTGCCCAGCTTACGTTGCGCCAGCGCGACCCCGACGGCCGAGGGCGCGTTGTGCCCCAAGCCCCCGCTGGCGTAGGTGTAGTAGCAAGCCGGCTCGGTCGCGGGCCACCAGTTGCGGAACTCCATGAAGTTTGACGGGCTCTCTTCAACAACGATCGCACGTTTAGGACGGACTTCGCTGAGCACCGCGTAAAGCTCATTCGAAGTGAGAGGGCTGTTGGGCGTCTCCGGCAGGAATTGCGACGGTGCCCGCTTTGCCGGGGCCGGACGAGATGAACCACTGTCAACCAGCTTTAGTAACTCTTCGAGAGCAAGCTTTGCATCCGAAAGAAGGCTGTCTCCAACCAGCGCACTGCCTGCATCGGTCGGATCGTTTGTGATCTGCAACAGAGTGGCACCTTCCGGCAGAACTGGACCAGGGATGTACGGGTAGTAGCGGAAGACGGGAGCTCCGATTACGACGACCAGATCGTGCCCAGCCAGGATCTGACTGATTGGACCCATAGCCTGAGGCAACTGCATCTGGAACAGCGGATGCGTGTCCGGAAACGACATACGCTCGGATGCAGGTGCGCGATAGACCGGCACGTTGAGTTTCTCTGCGAAGGCGATGCCGACATCCCAGCCTCCGGCCTTTTCGATCTCGGGTCCGTAGACGAGCACCGGATTTTTTGCCGAAGAAATCCGCTTTGCGAACTCTTTGATGCGATCGGGATCGGGCGCGACGCGACTGCTAACAGTACGAACATCAGCGGTGCCGAGCGCGGTCTTATCCCAGTCATCCAATGGAATGGAAACGAACACAGGACCAGCAGGTGGCTGCAGGGCAAGCGCGTATGCACGCATGATGGCGCGGGGAACGTCTTCGGCACGCTTCGGTTCGTAGGACCACTTAACATACGGACGGGGTAGCATCGTCTCGTCGCGATTGGTCAGGAGTGGGTCGCAGATGATCATCTCTCTGGTCTGCTGGCCCGCGGTAATGATAAGCGGAGTCTTGTTCTCGAACGCGGTCATAATATTGCCCATGCCGTTACCCATGCCGGCGCTCGTGTGGAGATTCACTAGCACAGGGTGGTTCGTTGCCTGTGCGAAGCCGTCGGCCATCGCCACCGCCGTGGCTTCCTGGAGGCCAAGAACGTACTCGAAATCAGAAGGGAAGTTCTTAAGGAAGGGTTGTTCTGTTGAGCCGGGATTCCCGAAGACCGTCGTTAGCCCAAGCTTTCTCAGAAGATCGTAGGTTGCAGTCCAAACTGTTTGCTTCTCATCTGTCGCCATGATTGTTCCTCTCTGAAGCTGCAGCTGGACCGTCTGCCGTCGTGCCGCAGGGACTGTGCGCTTCACTTGTATAAGAAGAGATAGGCAAGACTTTTTGCAGTGCGCAACCGGTCATCTCACGGTTAGCGATAGTGTTGAATTGGCAGACGCTCCAAAGTCCGGCGGTTCAAGTCGTCACGCAGTTCAAATCGATGAACACTGAGGTTCTCGCGCCTTTGTCTCAATGTAAGCGTCCGAGAAATTCGGCTACAACGCACCTGCAGACATTCCCGGCACAAACAGAGTTTCGGGACAACGCAAATCATACTTCCCTCCCCAGCAAAGCTTGCACTTTCATTTGACCTCGCGATTGGGGATAAACAGTAGCGTGATCACCGTGAGCTAACAACGGCCCTACTGGCAAGCTGACTCTCGCTCATCGTCTGATTGGAATGAGTTCGACACGTTTCCAAAGCCCGATCGAACTGGAGAGAAAGCATCATGGCAAAATTTACATCCGTCGGAATATCGTCGCCCAACGGAGCAATTGCGGTCAGCCGGTCGATCTTCGTCTGCTTGCTTGTCCTGAGTACACTGGGGCCTGCCCTAGCTCAATCGAACGGTTCTACGTCCACAGTTCACGAGCCGGCACAAGCCTCGCAGGCATCCGCAGCTTCGGCGCCATCAGCCGATGAGGCTGCGAAAGATGCCGCGCAGAACCCCGTGGCTGCCGCGATCAGCGTGCCGTTTCAGAACAATACCTACTATGACGTCGGGCCCTATAAGCGTGCAGAAAACGTGCTCCTTATCGAGCCTGTGATTCCATTCAAACTTTCCCCTCAATGGATCGTCATCACTCGCACCATTACCCCGGTCGAGGTAGTTCCGCGGGTGTCGCCCAGCGAAGGAGTGGACTACGGGCTTGGGAATATCCAACCTCAGTTTTATCTCTCGCCGTCGCATCCAGGAGCGTTCATCTGGGGAGTTGGCGGTCAACTGTGGCTCCCGACTGCAACCGACCACATCTTAGGAACCAACAAGTGGGGTGGCGGACCCGCCACAGTCGGGCTCTATCACAAGGGACACTGGCTGGGTGGCTCCCTGCTCGGTAATGAATTCGCTGGGGTCAATCACAAACACATCAACCAGATGACCATCAATCCATTTCTCTATTACAACCTGTCGCATGGCTGGTATTTCTTCTCTTCGCCCGTCATCACGGCGGACTGGACGGCATCGAGAAGTGACCGATGGACTGTTCCTGTAGGCGGCGGAATGGGGCGCCTGTTCAAGATTGGGAAGCAACCCCTCAATGCCCGTGCGGAATTTCTGAATGATGTTCGCACTACAAACGGAGGATCTGATTGGCAAATGCAGTGTCAGCTCCAGTTCATCTTCATCCAAAAGAAAAAGAAATAGATACGGCGCAAGAACAATCTCTGAATGGTGATGACATGAGCGGAGCTGAACTCAGCGCGATTGCTGCGCTCTCTGGATCAGCAATTGGGGGATTGACGCCGATTATCACCAACTATATCGCGCAACGCGCCGCAACCGAACGGGAGGCGCTCGGCCGCGAACTCGGAGCACGGCAAGCTCTCTACTCCGACTTCATTCAATTCGCAACCAAGGTCTATGTGGAAGCGACTACAAAGGAGCTCGACAGCATAGATGAACTCGTAGCTCTATACGCGCTCATCAGTCGGATACGACTCCTAGCTTCACAACCTGTCATCGATGCGGCGGAAGACTTTGCAACAAAGGTGACGGAGCGATTTGGAGAGGCTGCAATCTCACTCCTGGATCTGAAAAATGAAAAACTGATGCGGCGTATCGATCCACTGAAAGATTTCAGTAGCCGCTGTCGCGAAGAATTTCGGACGCTTCTCACCCATAAATGAACTGCTGCCTTCGACCGCAAGCGTAATGCTCAGGGAGACCCATCATGACAGGACTGCAACTGTTTACACTGATCCACGTATTGATTAGCTTGATCGGCATCGGGGCCGGCATTGTGATCCTCGTCGGCTTCCTGAATGGCGTTGCCAAGCGTTTTTGGAACCCAGTATTCTTGACGACGACGGCACTCACTAGTGTGACGGGATTCTTTTTTCCTTTTCATGGAATCACACCTGGTATAGCAATCGGAATTGTCTCTATCCTGATTCTAGTGCCTGCCTTCATCAGTTGCTGGAAACGGTGGGTGAGGACATATATCGTGTCTGCAACAGCTCTTGAGTTACTGAACGTGATAGTTCTCATCGCACAACTCTTTCAAAAAGTGAAACCTCTTCATCAATACGCGCCGAAAGGAAATGAGCCTATTGTGGCCATGGTGCAGTTGGCAGCGCTCCTCGTTTTTGTTGCAGTCGGTTGGACCGCTGTACGCCGCTCCCAATCAACCCTGCGGCGCTAGTGGCATAAACTCCCTAACCGGAGAGACGCGGCTCATAGTGGTTTGAGCCGGAGCTTCGCACTGATGGGAGTCGGGCAGAGTTGCGCTCGTTCGGTGAACACCAACCTGTTTGAGGAAGCGTCCGATGACTACTGCAAATCATCGCTAATTCACAGCGACGGCAAATCATCTCATCTATCGCGTTCCCAAGGGCCTCGAGTTCGTGTAAGCCGCTCTCACGTCGCAACCTAGTCCACACGCTGCTGAAGTTACCCTCGTCTCCGGGTCTAAACACTTTTCAGTTACAACGGCGACAACGCAAGAATCTGCCCTGCCAATTCCTTGGGCAGTCATGGGCTGCAGATGGTTTGCCGGAGATCAAATCAAGCGACTAAGTTCGTAATCTTGGAAGGGTCGACGACGCAGACCATTTTTTTGTTGACGAACTCTTCAATCCCAAAACTGGATAGCTCCCTGCCGTAGCCGGATCGCTTGATGCCTCCAAACGGCAATTCGGGTATTGTTAGTGCCGGAAAGTTCACAAAGACCATTCCCGACTGTAGCTGCGATGCCAACCGCTCGCAGCGTTCGGGATCAGAGGAGCAGATCGAACCTCCCAACCCAAAAGGAGAATCATTTGCTATAGCCAACGCCTCTACTTCGTCTTTTGCACGAAAGAATAACGCAACAGGCCCGAAGAATTCCTGGCGAAATGCCGGATTCGTAGGTGAAATATCAGTGAGCACTGTAGGCATCAGGAACGCGCCAGTACCAGTTGGCCTCTTACCGCCCATGAGCAACTTTGCCCCGTGAGACACCGCCGATTCAATCTGCTCAAGAAGACCTTCCAATGCATGCTCCGAGGACAATGGAGCCAAAGTTGTGGCTTCATCGGCTGGATTGCCGGGTGCGTAGCCTTCGAGAAGCCTAAGAACCTCCGCTAGAAATCGATCTGCAACCTGCTCAACCGCGATGAAGCGCTTAGAGCCAACGCACGCCTGACCGCCGTTTGTCATCCGCCCTTGAACTGCCAACTGAGCAGCATGGACCGGATCGAAATCTTCCAGCACGATGAAGGCGTCATTGCCGCCGAGCTCCATTGTCGATTTTTTCAGTTGCTTGCCGGCTTGCGCTGCCAGCGACTCCCCTGCTCTTTCGGAGCCCGTCAGAGCGACACCCTGCACTCGGGAATCAGCTATGAGGAGGCTTACCTGCTCCGCGGTGACAAAGAGATTGGTGTACGCGCCTTTGGGAGCGCCAGCATCTATCATCACCTTCTCGAACGCCAGTGCACACTGTGGCACGCCCGACGCGTGCTTCATAAGAATGGGATTGCCGATGGCGTAATTCGGCCCGACAAATCGAACCAGTTGGTAGTAAGGATAATTCCAAGGCTCAACGCCGACCAGCACGCCGATCGCGGAGAACTCTACCCATGCTTTTCCGACGATCGAGTCGAGTGGCCGGCGTTCCAAGAACTTCTGAGCGTTTTCGGCATAATAGCTCAGAATGGACGCACTCAGGGAAACTTCATCCCGGCTTTCTTGAATGCGCTTGCCCATCTCCGCCGTCACCAGAGCAGCTAGCTCTTCGCGGCGTTCCAGCATAAGCGTCGCAGCGCGCTTCAGTACAGCAGTTCTGTCCGTGAGAGTTCCAAACTTACGGAAGCAGACATCCGCACCGTGTAAGGCTACTTCCATTTCAGCATTAGTGTGTTCAGGAAACTGGTGAAGTAACTCCCCTGTATACGGATTAACGCTGTCGTAGCTCATCGAGACATCTCCTGTGAAGTGACTTGGCAGGACACTCCAAACATGAAGGATTCATGCCAATGAAGTATCGTTTCCATTCGCTACAGGAGAACAGTTCTGTCAGGAAACCTCTACGTGAGTAAGCGATAGCTCACGGTGAGGAAATTAAAAATGATGGAACCCGCGAAATGCCGAATGCTCGGCGGCGCGGAGGAAGTCAAATGAGAAGCCGCTCATTCACGTGCTCGAAGAGCTTGTGATTGTCCCGGTAGTCGACTCGAATTCCAATCAGTACGGGTCCAGGAAGCTCAAAGGCCCTTCGAAGTTTGGGGAGAATCTCTTCGGGAGAGTTGATCATAAAACCCGAAGCGCCGAACGCCTCAGCGTATTTGATCACGTCGACCGGCCCAAAATCTACGCCCGAACGGCGGTCGTATTTCGATTGCTCTTGAACTCCAACCATGTCATAGCTGCCGTCGATCCAAATCATATGAACAAGGTTAATCTTAAGTCGAACTGCAGTCTCGAGTTCCATTGACGAAAACAAGAAGCCGCCATCACCCGAGATGGACAATGTCTTCTCGTGGGGCCTCAAGAGACAAGACGCAATTCCCCACGGCAGAGCAACGCCTAAAGTCTGCTGGCCATTGCTGATCAGGATCTGCCGCGCCCTGAAGCTGAAAAGGAAGTGAGCAATCCATAGATGGAACGACCCCATATCCACGCAAACAGTCACGTCGTCCGTCAGGACCTTTTGCAGTTCCGCAATAATACGTAACGGATGGATGGGATTCTCCGTGTAATGGTCCGCATCCTCGATTCTTGCAACCCTCTTTGAGGAAAGCGTGTCAAAAAAACGAGCCGTCGCAGACGAAAGAGCAGTCGTCTCCAAGCTCCCCGTTAGAACCGTGATGCTGGCCGCAATGCTGCCCAGTATCTCGACCTCAGGCAAATAGAAGTTGTCGATGTCGGCCCGGATAGAGTCGATATGGATAATTTTTGACGAACGCCGGTAATTCCAAAGGGATGGATCGTACTCGACCGGGTCGTAGCCGATCGTAACGATCGTGTCAGCTGCGGCCAAGAGTTCATCGCCCGGAGTATTGTTCAATTGCCCAATTCGGCCTGCAAACCTGTGAAATAGGTCAGAGGAAACGGTGCCAGCAGCCTGAAAGGTACTGACCACTGGGAGTCCTGTTTTCCTCAAAAAAGCTCGGATCGCTTCAGCGTTTTCCGGTCGGCTTGACAACAATCCCAGCAAGACGACACAGTGATCGGATCTATTGATGATGGAGGTTGCCGCGGCGAGAGACTCCGGGCTTCCAGGCCCAGGCGTCGGCGCAGAAACGTCGAGAGCTTCGCATCTTGCCTCTCCTTCCATGATGTCCTTTGGAAGGTTGACGAACGAAGCTCCAGGGCGGTCAGATTCAGCCGCGCGAAATGCATTCGCCATCACTTCGCCGATCGATTCAGCGGAACTTGCCTCGGCGCAGAATTTGGTGATTGGTTTCAGGACGGCAACTGCCTGCAACGTTTGATGTATCTGCTTGAGGTTCTGCGAGGTAGCTACAGCGCCGCCAAGCGCCACTATGGGATCGCCTTCGCTGTTCGCAGTCGAAAGGCCGGTGGCCAGATTGCTGACACCGGGACCTGACGTGACAATCGCAACACCGGCCTTCCCGGTCAGTCTTCCGATACCGCCGGCAATGAATGCTGCATTCTGCTCGTGACGACAAACCACCGTCTTGATCGATGAGGTTGCCAAGGTGTCGAACACCTTGTCGATCTTGGCGCCGGGTATTCCAAACACGTATTCAACGCCATGCCGCTCCAGTGACTCTACAACAACCTGAGCGCCTGATTTCGGTGTTTCGCCCATTACTCCACCTCGTTCTTCAAATTCCGGTCTGATTTATCGGGTATGTGATTGCGTTCGGCGATCTCCAGGTCCCCATCGGGGCAACGGGATAAATCCGCCTTTAGGAAGGCTTCGGTCTCTGGCAGCGACACATGCATCTCCGAAATGGTGCAACTCTCAATGGTGATAGAAGACGATCGGCAATCGAGTACATGTCCACCGAAGCTTCGATCCTCCGACATAAAGTGGAAATGGTAGCCTGGCACACTGAATACACTTGAGAACGCAGGGGACCAGAATCCCACGAATGTGCCAGAGACTTCCGTGTGAGTGAATTCTTCTTGCACCGATGCTGCCTTCGCTAGCCCCATCCCGTCGACCATTGGGTGCATCACCCTTGTTTTCACAAACTCGCACTTGCCATAGGCGCGAAAAGCATAGAAGACATTCTGTGAACTTCTCAGCTTGTCGCACACCTCCGCGAATTCGGAAAAGTTTGAAAATGCGAGTTCCCGTTCTTCTCTCTCGGGCCTGAATTGAGTAACGACAGCGTAAGGAATGAGAGTGTCCGGCGGAACGCGCGAAACCGCCCCGCTGGGTGAGATCCGATAACAGAGGCCATCCAGAACAACCATTTCTCCATCGAGAGCGACAAATGTTCCCAGCCCGAAGTCGCCATGTTGGAGGAGCCGGGAGACTCTTACCGCCCCTTGATAAAGACCTTGGACCAAGGCCGCCGATGTGGAAACTTGAAAGAGTGTATGCAACGGCTGATTGAGATATTGGGAGAGCGCCGTGGTCAAAAAATGGTCGATACTTGTCCCCTCATCATTTACCTTCTTCATCATTGCCTCGAAGATGGAATCAGGGACGTTGCAATTGATCGCTTTCATGCTTATACCCGTGGCCAAAGCTATTCAAGACACGTCTCGAAGCCACATCGGCCTTCTCTCTTCACCAAGACTAAGTCTGCTCGTGGACTAAAAGATGGTTGTCACAGTTAGCTCACCGTTCAACCGGACGCTCGGGTGCAGTTACGAATGCACGATGTGAAGGGCCGCAGCCCGGGGTCAAGGGGTTTGGAGTTTCAGTAAAGTCATCCGCTGGATCGAAACGTCGTTCTGGGCCGTTGATCGCCTCGACAAAGCAGAAGCAGCGCGAACGTGATAATTGAAGCCGCTCACGAACGGCATGAGACACAGTGATGACACCTCGTCATCACCTGTGAAAGTCATCCGGGCGATCTACGCTATGGCTACGAAAGTGAATGTTTCGCCCGAGTTGATTTCGTTCTAGAGTCAAGTTCGCAAGCTACAAGCTCTAAACGAACTCCTCGCCTTGTATAGGAGTGGACAAAGATGCGTGACAACCCGACATTGCAGGCCGACCAGATAGACCGCATCCGAGCGGTCGCAACACTTCGGCCAGTTACGGACGGAGAGGTCCTGTATGAACCCTCCCATCGGGACGTGTCTCTATATGTCGTGCTGGACGGAGTTGTCTCCATCAGCAGAACCGGCGAAGACGACAAAATTCTCGCAGTCCGAGAGGCCGGTCAATTTTCCGGCGAGATGTCGGTCATTTCAGGAAATCGCTCTCTGCTCAAAGCCCGAGTGACCACTGGCGGTCACCTCCTGGAGTTGAGTAGAAATCAATTGCTGGCCTTGATGGCAAAAGATACCGAACTTGGTGAAGTGTTCATGGAAGCCTTTGTAGCTCGGAGATTGCTGATGATCCAGCTAGGGGAAGGAAACGTAGTGTTATTCGGCACGAAAAGCTCGGCACGCACTCTCGCGCTCCGGGAATTCCTCACGCGGAATGCACACCCGTTCACTTACATAGACATCGAATCCGACTCCTTCGCAAGCGGCCTGATGGAAAAGCTCGCTGTGCACAGCAACGATATACCCGTGGTGTACTGCAATAACCGCTATGTACTCCGGAACCCATCGATCAGCGAGTTGGCGCAATGTCTCGACATGAATATCGGTGCCGACAAGAGCTTGCGCGATGTTGTCGTAATTGGAGCAGGGCCGGCAGGGTTGGCAGCGGCTGTCTATGCGGCTTCAGAGGGATTGCGTACGCTGATCATTGAAAAATCAGCTCCGGGAGGCCAAGCAGGTTCAAGCTCGAAGATCGAAAACTATCTCGGTTTTCCCATTGGCATTTCTGGACAGGATCTTGCGACCCGGTCCCTTGCACAAGCTCAAAAGTTTGGTGCACAGATCATGGTTGCGCAGTCGGTTGTACATATCGAAACGAGCAAGCACCCCTACAAGGTGATTTTAGAATCGGGTATCAAATTCAACGCGCGCGCCATCGTTATTGCTACCGGAGCCCAATATGCCCGGCTCCCTATCGAGGACGCGGAGTCCTACACCGGGAGGGGAATCTATTACAACGCGACCCATATGGAGGCCCAGCTATGTGACTCCGAGGAGGTCATTGTCGTGGGCGGCGGAAACTCCGCCGGGCAGGCTGCGGTCTTCCTCAGTCAAACGTCGCCCAAGGTGCACTTGTTCGTACGCTCCGGCAAGCTTTCCGAGTCCATGTCTCAGTACCTAATCAAACGCATCGAGACCAATTCGAGGATCGAGATCCACTACCAGACGCGCATCACAGCGGTGAGTGGAGGGGGACATCTCGAAGAGGTCCAGTGGCAAAGCGAGGCACTCGAAGACACACGGACAAGCCCCGTCCGCCACGTCTTCGTTATGGCTGGCGCTTCTCCAAAGACCGAGTGGCTGGACGGTTCCCTAGTGTTGGATAACAAAGGATTCATCGTCACTGGCCCCGATCTCTCTTACTTTCCTGAAGCCGCCCAGTGGCCCGTCGAGCGTTTGCCTATGATCCTCGAGACCAGTATGCCAGGGATCTTTGCGATCGGAGACACGCGTGCTGGCAGCATCAAACGGGTCGCCTCCGCAGTGGGCGAGGGCTCGATGGCCGTACACTTGGTGCATCGATATCTGGCAGAAGCCGATACAGAACCGACGCCTTCCCCACTATAAATACATCATCTGGGTCTAGACCCCGCTGAACGCAACGACGGCCGCCGCTCGCAGTTGCAATGGCTCGGCGTAGCGATTGAGAACTCAGGATCAGGAATTGATCAGAGGCGAAAGCAAGATTGCGGTGAAGAGCCGACCGCAATCGTTCGTGCGTTTCCGGCAACACTTTTCGCAGGACTGTTACGAATCTGTCTGGCTGAACGAGAGTTTGCTAGTTGAGTTCAGCAGAAGAACGAGATCACTACATGCAGGACTTCGGATTTTTAGGACCTAGTCTTTTTGAAGCCTATCTTGATGCCGGGAAGCGGAGCGAACCCCCACGAGGTAGCACTCGGCGGATTTTGAGTCCGTTTTTTGCCCTTTTGCAGGCCCTTGCATGGAGTCGCAAAACATCGCAAATATCCAGTATTTACAGGGGTTTCAATGATATGTCCTGCTGCATCGGATCGCACCAAATCGCACCAAATTCCGGTACAAACCGGCACCAAAACCGGCACCAGAGTTATGCCCATTTTTCACAATCGCGCCCGTCGGACTTTCGCTCCTGTAGCGGCGATTTCACGATGAGGACTGATCCCCGCACTCAGCGGATTTTAGCACTCTCGGCCACGCGAAACCGGCACCAGGATTTCTCAAAACCCCTGTCAAGTCTGCATGGGACTGACATGCAACCGGCACCACCCTTATTAAGGGTCTTTTATCCGACGTACGGCGATCTCAAAAGATCGTCTGCGGTCCTCGAAAATAGGCCAGTCAGACTGGTGTGGGTGCTTAGTTTACGTGCGATTCTGGACGGGGATCTCCACCAGCGACATTGGATCGCGATCCTCGAGACTGCAGCGGTCTTCGACAAAGCTGTGTTTCCGCACTCGCGCCACCATAAGGCCTTCTGAGCTCCTTGAATCGCCACTGCCGCGCGTTCTCATCAAGGTGTCGCTGCCCGCGGCATGAGCAGCGCCGGCGAATATAAAGGTGACCAGAGTTCGCCGCATCACGCCCACGGTACAGACTCCCGCGCACGCAAACTGGTTACTGCGCTACCGTGTTTGAACTCGAAGATGTAGTTTTCAGTGTTGTCTGGAGCGACCAAACATCGGATACACTCTGGCGGCCCCTAAACTTCTCCTGTGGCTTCCGCTTCACTCAGACCAGATTCGGCGGCGCCTGTACATCCCGAAGCGGTCCGATCAGCGTGGGCTTATGGGGCGAGGTCGGCTGAAATACATCGGTGGACAGAGTGGGAATCGGAAGTGTTTTGTTCGGTGGATGTTACGTAAATCCAGATACAGTCAAGAGGCAAGAAGAAAAATCTTAGCCTAGCGAGACAGAATGGCATGATTGAGCATCTCCGCGTTGCACGTACCTGTAATTTCTACAAGCTAAAGAAGCGCCTTACTGCGAAGGCCCTGACCGATCTTTTTCGAGACCTACGTGATAGTGCTCGCAATTCAAAGCTGCCCATCTTTCGCGAAATTCGGTCGAGATCTGGACAAACGCAATACTCGGCAATATGCTTTTCATTCGAGCGACGTCCTCAGTTTCTGTCCGAAGATGCTGACGAGTGGGACCGGATCTTCGGGTTTCTCATGATCGTAGAAAAGGGAGACCTCATCGCTGTACTTAAGTCCAGCCTGGATCTGCCATCCTCGTTTAGGGCGGAATTCCTCGACAGAGTCGGCAGTGAAAGCGTTGAAGCTGCAATTGCTCAACGATCAGCCGTATTCGAAAAGTTGCGGCTCCGTAATATGTCAACCTCCCGTCTGGCGCTCCGAACCAAGTCGCTCGAAGCTCGCAATCTCGAGAACACGGTCGCCACATCTAGCGCAAGCCGGTTTGTCCCATTGGGATACTCAGTCGTCCGAAATGATGGGCGCTACTCTGTGACTCCCAATACTGGACGAATCTCGAACCAATCGACCAGATCAACAGCAGACAGTCTTGCTACTTGGGCGGGTGGGATGATTGATGCTCTCAACATAGAGAACGGCGAGATTGCGCCGTTCATTCAGAGTTTTGCGCGCGAAGTCCATCTCACCGAACTGCCGAAGACTGTCCATCCCACGGTCCTTGCTTTTGAGGTCGACGCCTTGCGAGATGCGCTCTATGGAGAGACGCCTCAGATTCGCTTACTGCGCAAACAGGGTCAAAATGAGGTTGAGCTGACGAAAGACGAAGGCGAGCAGATTCTCACGAGTCTTGATCAGCAATTTAGCCTCCGGGGCGACGGTGGGAGATTTGGGATGTTTGGGGAAGAAGGAACCGATGAGGTTGGGGCGCTGCGCATCGGCAAGACTCGGATCACCGCAACTGTCAACTCGATGGAGTCAATCCAGGGAATATTTGCGGATGACCTGCGGGGCGATGCAGGTGAGGACGAACATACACCGCTTGCGCGCTTCCTCAATACTGAAGACCTCTTCACCGTACTATTCAGCGATCTGTCCCTTGCCTACATCGAAGGTTCGTTGTTTAGGGATAAAGCGCTCTCGGCTGGTGGGGAGACGTTCTTGAAACATCTCATCACCTCACCTCAGCTCGGACAGGCTACCAGCGAGAAGGGAACGTTCGTCGCGGGCCAAAGAAAGTTCTCCGCTCGATCAGTGTTCCGCATTCTGATTGATCACATTGCTGCGGATTCAGATATCTTGGTTTGCGACGATCTCGGTACGGAATGGGCCGACTTTATCGGGGCATCAGCTAGCCCGAGTGCTTCGTCAGTCAGCTTTTATCATGCAAAACACGGAGAGCTTTCCCTTGGAGCTTCGGCGTTCCACGTTTCCGTTAGCCAAGCGATCAAGAATCTCGGACATATGGTTTTGGAGACAGACCAGATGCGTCGAAAGTGTGATTTGTGGGAAGGCCACTATGTGCTCGACGAAACCCAAACAGCCATTCGCTACATACTCCGAGGCGGAACTGCCGACTTGATTTTCGAACAATTTGAGGCTATGCGCACTGCCCCGAATCTATCCAAAAACGTGTACATCGTAACGTCTTCGCTAAGCAAGACTCAAGTGGCTACGGCGTTCGACGACATCGCCAACGGCAGACGTCCTCGTGCCCACTTTGTCCAGCTCTACTGGTTGTTGACATCATTCTTTTCAGCCTGCAGTGAGGTCGGCGTAATCGGCTACGTGGTTTGTCAGCCGTAGGGCGAAAGGGCTACGATCCGTCCCAGGAATGACAGGAAAGACTACTATCGCCTTCTACTTGGTTCCGGAAAGATGGACGCCTATTTTGTTGGGGAGAGCTACCAGCAGTACCTCGATCGGCACTGAAGCAGACTCTAAGGGTAATGGGAGTGGCAACCGGAGGAGAATGTCGGAGGCGGACTTCACTCGGGCAGAGCAAGCCCTGTCGTGACGATCACGCTTACTCCTCGCTTTGCTTCATCGCATCGGCGGAGTCTCCTTGGCGAGGTGCAGGAGGAAGAACGAGGCTGTTACGAAACTCGACGACAGCGTCAGAGGCGCGAATGGCTGAGAAGCGACGGATCAATGGTCCCATTCATGTTCCGCCCTCGAACGGCGCATTGGCGATTTCGCATTCATCAAGCATCCTTCGGACGAGAGGCGCGTTTGCGTATCAACGATGTGTGGTCGAGCGGTTACCCCCATCAGCTCAAATAGAAGCGGGATACGATGATGCATATGCACCCCTCTGTCATTCATTTCGGGGTAATGAGTCTCACTCTGGCTTTTGGCGCGTTCCAGGGCATCGTTGTCCTGGCCTTACTCCTGTTTGCACGCAAAAACCGTCTTCCAAATCTGCTTCTTGCCGGACTGCTCGGAGTCACTGTGCTGCGCATCCTGCCGTTTATCGTGGGGTACGCCGGGTTCTACGACCAGTATCCCTGGCTCTCGTTCGCTCCCTACAACATCGGCCTCGCCTTCGGCCCTTTCGTGTATTTGTACGTTGCGACTCTTGCAAGAGGCGGTCTTCCGCGTTGTTGGTGGCTGAATTTCTTTCCAGCCGTTTTAGAATTCTCCTATTACTGCATACTTTTCGCGCAGTCCGTGTCCTTCAAGGATTACTGGGACGATGCCGTTCAGCGCTCGTGGGCGTCGCATCTCGAGCAAACACTGACCCTCCTCTCGGCGGCTGTTTATCTGCTTTTATCCACGAGGAGATATCGGATCTACCAACAGTGGCTCGCCAACAACGTCAGCTTTCGCGAGGAGTTCCGCATACTGTGGGTGCGTAATTTCCTCGTTGCGTTCGCATTGATCCTTCTGACTTGGTTAGGCTTTGCCGGTTATGATCGAGCAGTCCGCCCGCTCAGCTACTATGAGGAGTTCCCGCTCTACATCGCTTTCACACTTTTTATTTACTACCTCGGGTTGGAGGGATGGCGGCATTCCGGAGACTCCTTTCCGCACGAAAACTCCAGCACTACCGGTGATGACCCCGGGGAGCAGGAGGCATCAACGCCACCTGATCTTCCGTCGATGCAGGCTACCTTTGCGGATCTACCTGCGCCCGCAACCGCTCCCGATTGGCAGCAGATGGGACAACGATGGCTCGACCAGGTCAAACACCGCGAGTTGTGGCGCAACCCCAATCTCACCCTGGCCACCCTCGCCCGCGAACTCGGCACCAATACAAGCTATTTGTCCAAGGCCTTCAATGAAGGAATCGAGCAAAACTTCAACGAGTGCATCAATCGCCTTCGCGTCGAAGCTATCGAAGCGATCCTCCGGCAAGACGGCGAGACGCGAGATCTCCTGACGATCGCCCTTGATGCCGGTTTCCGTTCTAAGGCGAGCTTCAACCGTGCCTTCAAGGCGTACACCGGTCATACGCCCACCGAATACCGGGGTACCCCTGCAGGTTCGCGTCTCAAATCCTAAAATCAGCCACATTCTTCGATTTTGCGGCGCAAGGATCAAGGGCATTTCCTAGCATCCGAATCATGTTCTTCCAACCGGTTCGATTTCCCTGCCGCCTTTTCTTGCTTTGCTCGCTTTTTTTACCACTCAATGGGTTCGCTCAGGTAATGCCTTCCGTGCCCGCTCTCATCCCTGCTAGCGGACTCCAGCAGGATGTTGCTGTCCTCCGTAGCGCGCTTGAAAAACTTCATCCCGGCCTGTTGCGCTACCAAACACAGGAACAAAGCGCGGAGTCGTTTGCCCGGCTTGCGCAAGAACTCAGCCGCGACCTATCGGAGCGGGAGGTCTATCTTCGGCTGTCGACCTTCACGGCTACCCTACGCTGCGGGCATACCTATCCGAACTTTTTCAATCAGTCCGTTGCCGTCAAGCATGATCTCTTCGACACGTCGGACAGACTCCCCTTCTTCTTCCGGTGGATCGACGGAAAAATGATCGTCGTCCAAGACTTCACCCCGCATCATAGCCTCCCGCCAGGCACGAAGATTTTCAGCATCAATGGCATAACGAGCGACACGCTTCTCAGCACGCTCATGCCTTATGCGCGCTCCGACGGCGACAACAATGCCAAACGTATCGACGATCTTCAGGTCCTCGGTGCTGATACGTACGAGGCCACCGACCTACTGGCGCCCATGATCTTTCAAAAGTGGCACGGCCCCTACCATCTCGCCGTAGAAACGCTGCACGCGCAGAAGAGAAAGATTCTTGTCGCCGCCGTCTCAGCCGAAGAGCGGAATCGGGAGGCCCTGCAGGCTCATCCCGACCCATCCGCGGGAGGCCCCCTGTTTAC
This sequence comes from Acidobacteriaceae bacterium, assembly GCA_049578265.1. Taxonomy (GTDB): domain Bacteria; phylum Acidobacteriota; class Terriglobia; order Terriglobales; family Acidobacteriaceae; genus Granulicella. The sequence continues at coordinate 25,249 of JBAULP010000144.1, read as the reverse complement.
TCTCCGCTTCCTCCACAATGGCACGGCTGTACTCTCGATGCCAACCTGGGAGGTCTACAACACCAAGTGGGACTGGAGTGCGTGGTTGAACGATGCCCTCGACCAGATCGTCGACCGGCATGCGCCTTCGCTTATCGTCGATCTGCGCGGTAATGAAGGCGGAAACGATGTCGGCGACCTGATTCTCGCGCGTCTTCGCGATGTATCCGCCGCGTCGCCATCCGGCTACACCCCCTTGATCCGTTATCGCAAGGTGCCGGACGAGTTCCGTCCCTACCTGCGGACCTACGACAAACGCGCCCGCGATTGGGGAGCTAGCGCAATCGAACTCGCCAAGCCCTGGCCTACCGCTCCCCCAGTCCACTACTTCCAGCTCCAAGAAGAGCCTGACCCGCCTTCCAGGGGATCTTCCTTGGTGAGTAAGCCCTACAAGGGCAGGGTGCTGGTTCTTGTCGATGCAAGCATCAGCTCAGCCACGTTCAACTTCAGCCGAACTATCCAGCAAGAGCACCTCGGCACCCTGATCGGGGAACCCACAGGGGGTAACCGGCGCGGAATCAACGGTGGATCCTTCTTTTTTCTTCGATTGCCGAACTCGGGCCTTGAGATCGACATCCCGCTCATTGGAACATTTCCCACGAAATATCAGCCTGATGAGGGGTTGATCCCAGACGTTCTTGTTCGTGTCTCACGTGAAGATATTGCAGCGAGCGTAGACAGAGCTTTCAACCGCGCGGTTCTGATTTCCGATCAGGCGCGCTCCGTTGGAGACAAAATTAGGTAACAGGAGGTCAGCCTGCGTTGACTAACAGCCGATACCGAAGGGGGCTCGGTTGGCGACAACAGGCCAATGCACTCATCGAGTGACCGACTGGCACCAAAACAGGCACTGAGTCAGGCTACAAGACGCTTGGGCTGATCGGCATATATCAATCCAAAGGACTTGTCTCACGATGGGCTGTCATCCGCAGCGGATTGGCGGTCCGCTGCGTGTGACGTGCCCCTTCCCTCCATGCCATGATGCGTACATGGTGCATGAAGAGCTCCGTTGTGGCGAGAAATACGGTTTTCGCGAACGGCCCCGCTTTAAGACTGAGCCGCTTGAGTGCGTTCAACTCCTCAAGCATATTCGCGGACGGAAATGGCAGGCCCGATGGATCGACACGCATCCCGGGCTGGTGGACTATATCAACTCGGTCCAGATCGTCATCCCCTGGGGAGAGCGCAAAGCCTTTCTTCAAGAAGAGCGCGACCACGAGGTGATGGGTCAACACAACCAAGATGTCGGGTTCCTGCCCACATCGGCGCTCTCGGACGCCATTCATAGCGTCTTTGAGAACATCGGCGAGAGCGGGCATTTCGACATCAACCATGGCTCGATGAGCGGCTCCGTCGATGTCATCGAGCGCCTTCGGATACGAGCCAAACTCCCAGAAGCAGATCTAGGCCCTTCCACGTCTCACTCTTATATTGAGAGGTCTGGAAGGCTGCGCTTGCCGTACGAGTCCGCCCTGAAGTTTGCTCGCGCTTTCTGTATGCAGGAGCCGGCCGGTGTACTGGCTAGTCTTGAAACGAGTGAACGCGACTTCTCTCTGCGCTCGACCAACCCAGACAATGCTTACCTGGTTCCGCTGCTCAATGAGTTCAGAGCGAGTTGGGCGATCGTTCGGCAATGGTGCGGTTTAGACGCTGCAATTGCGATGAGGGAGAAGCGAATCTCCGACCTCGAAAGGCTGGTTTGGGATGCGGTCTACGTGCTTCAGAAAACAGGTCATGATCTTGAAGCGGCCAAACTGCGACGTAGGCTGGAATGATCGGCCGGCTGCGCAGGCAACTGGGGCTCGGCAGGAGAAGGCGCCCGACCTAATTGCCGAGTGAATGTGACAAAGCCACGTTTCTGACTTATTTCCCCCGATATACTGTGCCATCATGTTGCCTCTCGTTGACATAGCGGAAGAGATCACGAAGCAGCGCAAAGCCGCTGGCTTGAGCCGAGCCGAGTTGGCAAAGCGAGCACTCGTGAGCCGTTCCACCCTGGAAGCTCTGGAGAATGGCCGTATCGGAGAACTTGGCTACGCGAAGGTCAATAAGATCCTGACGGCGTTGGGTTTGGAATTCTAGCTTCAGGAGATGAATTTCTCCCGCCCTACCCTCGATGCACTGTTAGTCGAAAATGAGCGTGAAGATGCGTTGCTGCATCGAGCACCCCGGCGATGAATCATCTCCACTATGGGGCGAGGACATCCAAGGCTTATTCAGCATAGTGGGCAAGGTCTTCCTGCGATAGGCGCGTGTCGAGATTCCAATGTGCCGCAAGCCGCGACCGTACCCTGCGCACGTGTTTCTTACGGGACGGAGTCCAGGACTCTTGGCACAGCGTGTCTTCTTTAGCAAGGCGAGCGTCCTCAAGCTCACGCAGCTCCCGTTCAAGGCGTTGGACAACGTCGTTACGTTTCCGCCGACGTGCGACATCGGCGGCGAGTGAGACTACGAAGCCAAGGCGGTTCTGGCGGTTGCGAAGCTTTAATTCTCGAAGCAGCCATGTTCAGTCGAGGTGCGGATACTCGAGGACCAGCCAAGGCAGGCCCTCGCTCGTTCGCACGTCCAAATCGGAACGATCTAGTGCATCGAAGAGAACTTCGCCCGGGTTGCGAGGCGAACCCACGAGATGAGCAAATCCGGGGTATCCAAGTGTGCCGAGCTCCCGGCTGAGATCGTCCTCGCTATGCCTTTCTGCTGTCGATAACGGAAGAGCTGTGGCGTCTGCTCGGAGAAGTCTCACGGCCCGCTTCGCGACCTCCGCACTTACCTTCCGTTTACCAGTTTCCATATGGGAAAGCATGGACTGCGAGACGCCGAGGAGCTTGGCAGCTTCGACTTGCGATACGCCTTGACGCTTTTGGGTCGTCTCTAGGGCTTGACCGGTCACGGTTCACCTGAAGACGAGTATATTACCGCTAATGTAATAAAGTTTCTCCGCTGCCGCGTTTTCAGCACATGACAGCTCGAACCCGCGACCTCTGTCGTGACAGTGAGTGTGAGACTCGTAACCCTAAGTAATCAGACGGCTCGGATGGCCCCTTTTGACGCTCTGAGACACCCATGGGAACGCTTATTGTGTCCTTAATGTTCCCACGATTTTTCAGCCGTTTTGGAGGCGACTTCTGCCCATACGCGGCAGAGGTCGGCCCCATTTTGCACCTCTTCCGCTGGACGGCAGAGGTTTCCAGCCCTTTTCGCGCCGCTCGGATTTCGACCTCTTTCGCGGCGAAGCGGAGGTTTTGCCGTTCGTTCACTGAGCTCCCAAATTGTGCCTAGATGTCTCGAATTTGTGCCCAGATGCGAGGCGAGCAACTTTGACCCAGGATGCAGCAGCTCAGCCTTCGACACAATAAGCTTGCCGGAGTACAGCATAAAAAGCTAATTTGAATACAGCAAAAAGAGCTAAAGGGGCCACCGTTGTCCACTCCCTCTGAAAAACTCGCCGAGTCGCTCAAGGTTCTTGCCAATCTCCAACGTCAACACGCCGGAGCGATCCGGGCGAGCGATCTATCCCGTACGCATCGGGAACGGCTGCTGAAGCAAGGCTTCCTGTTGCGGGTCATGAATGGCTGGCTCATCCCAAGCCGACCCGACAACGTGGAAGGCGAGAGCACGGCTTGGTATGCCTCATACTGGCAGTTCTGCGCTTTCTACCTCCAGAGCCGATTCAAGACGCAATGGTGTCTTTCCCCCGAGCAGTCTCTCTCGATCCATGCCGGTAGCTGGACGGTCCCAAAGCAACTGGTTGTAAGAGCTGCGAGGGCCCGAAACAGGATCACCAACTTGCCTCACGGCACCAGCCTGTTCGATCTAAGGGCGACCCTCCCAACTGGACGCGACCGCGAAGTGATCGAGGACTTGCAGGTCTTCTCTCCCGAGTGCGCTCTGATCGAATGCTCCGTCCATTTCTTCTCCAGCAATCCCACAGATGTCCGCGCAGTAATGCTTGCGATTCGTGACGCTTCCGGGCTTCTTGCCCGACTCTTGGATGGGGGCCGTACCGTCATCGCGGGACGACTGGCCGGAGCATTTCGCAACGTCGGGCGCGACCGGCTCGCCGACGACATTGTGAAAACCATGTCCGCGGCAGGATATGCGGTCAGAGAGACTGACCCGTTCGCCGACCGGCCGCTATTGGCCCCGCACGGTCGTGAAACCTCGCCTTATGTGAACCGGATTCGGCTGCTTTGGCAGGCGATGCGTCAGCCCGTGATCGATCGCTTTCCCGACGCTCCCGGTCTCCCTCAAGACGTGAAGGCCTATTTGAAAAGGGTGAACGATGTCTATGTGACGGACGCCTACCACTCCCTTTCGATCGAGGGCTATCAAGTCACTCCCGAGCTCATCGAACGGGTTCGCACAGGCTCATGGAACCCCGAAAGAAACGACAGCGACCGTGAACAGCGGAACGCGATGGCAGCACGCGGATACTGGTTGGCGTTCCAATCAGTACAGAAAGCGGTAGAAAAGGTCTTGCGGGGTGAGAATCCCGGCCAAGTCGCCGATGACGATCATGGGGCGTGGTATCGGGAACTGTTTGCGCCGAGCGTCACAACGGGACTGTTGAAGCCTTCCGACCTCGCCGGCTATCGCAACGGGCAGGTCTACATCCGCAAGTCGATGCACGTTCCTCTGAATCCAGAGGCCGTTCGTGACGCAATGCCGACCCTTTTTGACCTGCTGCGCGAAGAAGTTCACCCCGCGGTTCGCGTTGTGCTGGGCCATTTTTTCTTCGTCTACATTCACCCGTATATGGACGGAAACGGACGCATCGGACGCTTCCTGATGAATGTAATGATGGCCGCTGGCGGATATCCCTGGATCGTCATTCCTGTCGAGGAACGAGTCCGCTATATGACGGCCTTAGAACGGGCCAGCGTGGGGGCCGATGTAGTTCCATTTACGGACTTCTTAGCAGAGCTGACAAAACACGGTCTAGCTGGGAATCCACCTCCGCGAGTGTCCGGTAGGTACGCTTAGCCATCCTCTACGAGTTCGACGCCTGTGACAAGACACGGTGATTCATCCGTGACACATCCACAATTCTCCGGCTCGATTGATATCATTCGTTACACTGTGTCCTCGAGGAAAATCGCATATTATGTCGCTCCGGAATCCGCCAAACGCTGAGCACGTTCGGAAAATAATCGAAGAACGGCTCCGTACCATCGAAGCCCAAACGGGTTTACAGGAATCCGTCACCATCGAGTGGCGAGGCGCTCCCCTCCACATTCCTGTGATAACAATGCCCGTTGACCTCCTTAACTACAACCCAGATACACACCGCATTCGTGCCCAGCGGTCGATGGATCCCGTTCAGGAGCAAGAACTGACGACTAATCCATATAGCTCCGCCGCACAGAGCTACCTGCACCAGCTTCTGATGGGCGACCCCACGGATCCGTCAAAGGTTGACCCTAGTTTCACCGCGCTAAAGGAAGATCTAAAGGCCCATGGCCAGAGAGAGCCCGGCATCATCACTCGCGCCGGAGTACTGGTGAATGGCAACACACGTCAAGCAGCACTCAAAGGACTCGGTCAACAAAACATCCGCGTCGGCGTCTTGCCCTCTGATACCGGACACGACGACCTTCAGTCAATCGAACTGTCCCTGCAGCTTCGAAAAGACCACAGACGCGAATATTCATTCATGAACTTTCTGCTTGCCGTCGACGAACGTGCAGCAGCTGGACAGCCAGCAGTCAAGATTCAAGACGACTTCCATATAAAAGCAACATCGTACGAGCGAAGCCGCTGGATTCTTGAGTTCGTCCGAGATGCAATTTCAAGGAGCCGACGTGATGCCAAGAGCGGCAACTCAACCACTCTGCGTCTAGTCCATTTCGAATCGCATCAAGGCAAGCTCGAAGAACTATACCGGGCGTATATGGCGCTTAAGGCAACGTCCTCAGATCAGGCCGAATTGTTGCGAGAGCAACGCCTAATGGCGCTGCTCATGGACAAATCCAAAACCGACCTGCGGCTTATCGAAGCGGACTTTGTGCAGCGATACATGAAGAGTTCACTTGCGAGCACCGGCGAGGTGAAACCTTCCGGAGTGAAGATTCCAGGAACCTCGATTACGGTATCCGGTCCAAGCCCTGAGGTATTGGCCCTCCGGAATCTGACAACGAAGGTTCTGCAAGCAAAGTCCGTCGCACTGAATTCGGAAGCCGCGGATCCCGGCGAGGCAGGAGAGGCGAATCGTTTTCTAGTAGACCTGAACGAATCGCTTGTTAAGGCCCTCGATCATGCTGGCAAGCAAGTGCGAGTTCAGAAGCGCAGGCTAGCAGCAGCCGACCGCCTTTCGGACGCCTGCGACGATATCGAGCTGGCTGTATCAGCGGTAGCCGACGCGAGGGCCACTGGAAATTTTGACCCGATAGATCTGGACGAAGTCCTCATGACATTTAAGTCGTCAATATATAAATTGTCCGCTATCGTGAACCGGAACTCTGAAAATAGTGCTGAGGGACTAGCTTGGATACGAGCGGTGGCTAAAATCGGTTTTGAGAATAGCTAACGATGCTCAATCTTCGTTTTTCCTCTATTTTTGGGCGAGCTCTTATCTCTTGCGATTCGTCGTATTCGCGCTCTCTGCAAACCCTCAGAAGTCGCTTTTCATCCAGCACAAGCATCAACAATGAGGCGTTTGAGCTCGAAATAGACGATCTGCTAGTGAACCTCCAGGAACTGGCGGTTTGGCCAGAAGACGACACTGATATCCGATGGCAAACCGAGCTTTTGAGGCTCGTTGAGAGCAATGCCGCAGACGCAGCGACCCTAGATGACCGCTTAGCAGCCGATCCGGATGCAGTCCCGAGTCAGCAAGCCGTCTTTAGCCCTAGATGGTCCGGAGACCTTACCGATTTCCAACGCCGTGACCTGACAAAACTCCGCTCACTCGGACATGGAGCCAACTTTAGTGTTCCTGGGGCCGGAAAAACGAGGGTTGCGCTAGCTGTGTTTGAGGCAAGCCGCGCCTTAGGTCAAGTTAGCCGTCTGCTCGTCGTTTGCCCCAAATCGGCTTTCGAAAGCTGGGAAGTGGAAAGTGGCATCTGCTTTGCCAACCCTCCACTACGAGCTGGCATTATGACGAGCTCTGTGCCGCCCATCACTGAAGTGGTTCTGATTAACTATGAACGTCTACCCGATGCCACTTCGACCCTGGTAACTTGGCTCAGAGCAGCGCCAGCCATGTTAATTCTTGACGAGGCTCATCGGATGAAATTGGGACCAGCTGGAGCTTGGGGATCCGCATGTCTTGCACTCGGGCCATACGCAGTCAAGAGATTGATCCTTACCGGTACGCCTGCTCCGAACGGGGCCGAAGACCTTGCCAACCTGTTCGCTTTTGTCTGGCCTGGACAAGGTCGTGCGGCTGTAACCCGGGCACTTCAAGACGATGATCTACGCGCCGCCAGTGTGAAGCTTCGTCCGTTGTTTGCGCGTACTACGAAAAGCCAACTCCAGTTACCGCCTGTTGATTTGTTTGTTCGACGTATCAACCTTCCCCCACTCCATCGAGCCCTTTACAACGCTCTGCTTGGACAAGCCTCGGCGCAATGGCGTGGCGGTGAAGGAGACATCGAAGCTCTAGGTAAAATCTTGCTCTATTTGCTGATGGCCGCGACCACTCCTGCCCTGCTCGCAACAGGAGCAAGTCGGCATGAACCTCTTGCATATCGGATTCCACCCCTTCAACCACTTCCCGATTCCACACTGTCTGAGCTCATGCGCGACCTTCCCCACTATGAGCTATCGCCGAAATACCAAGAAGTTATTGCGATTGTGGCAGCTAATGCGGCGATAGGGAGAAAGACCTTGGTGTGGTCGACATTCGTACGAAATCTGAAGTCGTTAGAGTCACTTCTCGCGCGATTCAGTCCTGCGATAGTTCACGGAGGTACGGTGGACAGAGCTGGTGAATTAGCACGATTTCGCCAAGATCCATCGTGTATGGTTTTGCTATCGAACCCCGCCACACTCGGTGAGGGTGTGAGTCTGCATCAGGTATGTCACGACGCGGTCTACGTTGATCGCGATTTTGGGGCTGGCCGGTTCTTACAGAGTTTGGATAGGATTCATCGACTCGGACTGGGACCCGACGTTGAAACTCGCATAACCATCTTGGTAGCAGATCAGACAATCGATGAAATCGTTGAACAGAGGTTAGCCGCCAAGTTGCTGTTCATGGGAAGCGTTTTGGACGATCCTGCCGTTCTGAGACTTGGAGATCTCGACGAGGAACCAAGCGTTTGGGCCGGCATGAACGAAGATGATCGGGGTAGCCTCATACGGTATCTGAGTGGCAATGCTTCCATCTGACCCGATCGTTCGAGCTGCGGCTCGTTGGCTACTGCTTCTGAGGACATCTTCCTTAGGGCAGGCCTCAGCCATCCTAAAGTCAGATGCAATGTACGTCGACTTGACGTTAACCCAATACTTATCCGGACTTGAATTATTGAAGGCTCTCAAACTTGTGATCGGCAATCCAGGTGGCGATCTTTATCCGATCCCAACTGTCTTAAATCTACCAGCGCGGCAAGTCGACCATCTTCTTTTCGAACGCATCTTGGAATGGTCTCAGCCCTCTTGGTTGCCGGATGCAGATGTGCTTGTACCTGATCCAGCGGAGATACCGCAAGATGCGGCCGCGCTTGCCGACGTACTACGGCTCGGCGACGACGCTGCCTTCGCCGTCATTCAATTGGTGCGCGGTCACATCGATCTCGAACAACGGAGCCGTATCGGGCGCGCTGGGGAACAGGGTTTGCTTAGACTACTGGAATCGCGATGGCCAGGCTCTACAACTCACGTCGCAGAAGTCAGTGATGGTTTCGGCTACGACATTTTATTCAGACACGGGGGCAAGGAGTGGCATCTGGAAGTCAAATCGACGACACGGCGTGGTCGTCTCGTCGTCTATCTCAGCAGACACGAGTACGAAATCTCGCTCGGAGATCCCCAATGGCGGTTGATCGTCGTGGGTTTAGACGAAGGCCTGCGTCTGAAGGCAGTAGCTACTGTCCGCGAGGAGGAAATTTGTATGAGATCTCCGCGCGACACGCATATCGAAGCGAGATGGCAGAGTAGCGCTCATGACTTAAGCGCGAAAGACTTGCACGCAGGGCTAAATTTCATCGGGGAACCCTTTCACGGAGAAGCGGTTGATGAACAAGAATCTACCCAAACAACTATTGAACCAGCGGTACGGTTCGCTTGGCTTCCGTCGTCATCATAGCCATCGCTGCCTCATCACGATCCCAGTTGGGCCATTATGTCGTCAATGCCAAGGAGAACCTCCAGCACCTCAGGTGCGAGGGCGGGTGCCCTGATTGCCTTTGCGAGAAGATAAGGTGTGACAGGGCGGTATCCCTCCCCTTCAAGCCAGACATTTAAAGCTTTTATGATCTGCGTTCCTCTGACAAGTTCCGCGCGACGTGAGCTGTCCATCCATAGATAGTCAAATTGTTCTTCAGCCCGCGACAATACTTCCGCGCCTTTTCCCTCGGGAGCGGAAGCTACCCAATCCGAGAGAAAGGCTGCTCGGGTGGGTTCACGCAAGCTCGCTTGCGCTTCAATGATTTTTAAGAGGATAACCTCCGTTGCTGCGCCGGATACGCGAGCGACGGTTTGCGAGTCGAGCAGGTAACTTTCGATCTCAACTCTGTTCCAAATAGTAACTGTCACGCCAGGAGTCGTTAGCCGATCTGCCAACGCATCATTTGCGAACGGTGGGCGGTTTCCCGATTCAAGCAGTACTACCGCCGGTACTTTCGGGGGCAACACCTCCCGAAGAGTCTCTCCCAAGTGGCCATTAGTGGACCAACCCCTCACATTCTGCAACCTCACCATGCTGACCGCATGTTCACTTGCGACAGAAGTTGCTCCTACATGCTTTGCCAGCAGTTGAATGACTCGCAAATCTTCGCAATCGGACGCGATCACTAGACGTGAGCGCATGCTTCTCGCAAGTGCCAAGTTATAACTGCTCCCCAGGCTTGCGCTCAAAGCCGAGAGAGATTGATGCGATTTTGGGCGACGCGCCCCACCGAGGCGGCGGTCCACCCAAAGGATACCTTCTGGAGGTGCTTCTGAGATCACGTCAGCGGAATGGCTAGCAAGAATGATCTGTGCCGAAAATCCATCAAGGAGGCGAACTAATCTTCGTTGGAGGTCCGGGTGTAAGTAGACTTCAGGCTCATCAAGGACAATCGTAGTGGAATCTCTAGCCTTGAATAGGTGCCATAGTAATTGAACCCAAATTTGAATGCCGTCGCCCGCCCAAGCCAGCTCCTTCGGTATTCGGCTCCCGGCTTCGGAGTAAAAGACTGCCAATCTGTTTGCAAGCGGCGCCAGGCTCACGTCGAGCAACTCGATTTCTGTCAGCCATGGCTTGCAGAATTCTTTGAAATTCTCCCAGTCGTCCGTCCTGGACATTAGCAGTATGTGATTCCGAAAATGACGACTTGCCAGCCGGGATCCGCTACGAGCTTCAACGTATTCGGGATTCTTGAGTTCTTCTATTCGGTCAATAGGCGTCACGATCGGAACAATGGTGATCGGAGCGAAGAGAGTTTTTGCAGCAGCGGGACTTCGTGGCTGCGTTCCCTCTCTGTCTTCAAGATAGAAGAAACCCTTCTCTTCGGCTCCTCTAACCTCTGGCCAAACTATGTGGATGCTCGCGCCGGTCGACCAATGAATTGACACTCGGGTTTCTGCATTTCCAAAATCATGCCGTACCGGATCTTCTTCATCTTCTAGGCTCGGAGGCAGCGAGTACGCCTTCCATCTTTCACCTCGGTGCATCGCGACTGACGTTGGGCTTTTACGCCGAGCAACACGTAAACACTGTTCGGCAAGGCTGAGCGCTTCTAGAACGGTACTCTTGCCTGCGCTATTTGGACCAACGATATAGGCGTGTGGCATTAGATCGGCACGCATGCGATCAAAGCCTCTAAACCTAACAAATTCAGCGAACCTAATCATGCGGCTCCTTGGAGATTCAGCGTAGCCCATTTCAACCCGTAGAGGTCAGGATTTCGCGCGCAGCCTCTCGCTGAATTGTTCTTGCAGCCCGCTTGGGAGCCTCCGGTAGCTCGCCCACAGCCGATCCAATGGGCTTCGTTTGCCGTTTTCCGTCCATCTCAAGAAGAGAGATTTATCGCTGTCGACAAGAGCATTGAAAGAGCTTTCTAGAAGGGATAAATCTTCGCTTTCTGCCTTAACCCCAGAACGGCAAAGCTTACACTCCGATACAAACGCCATCTTCACTTCGCCATTTCGAAGCGTTACGGGCCGACGCGATACCGACAGAACCGCACTCATATGCGGAGCGTCAGGGTATGACTCTCCGCCCGCAATTCCACAAATTGTGCATTGATGGTCGCTTTCTGCAAAAGTCGCGCGTCGCATCTTTGCGGTTAGCACGTCGTCTGTCTTTTTCTGCGCACCACGCTCCCACACCGGCGCCCCTACGCTCACGAAGCGCTGCTCTTCGGAGTTCAAACTCACATCTTCGGCACTTGTGTGAATGACCCAGCCATCAGTACGGAGGTCGCGCAACCGACGATCGGCTTGAGCTATCCCCGGAAAGGCAGCCCTATGCTGTTCCTTGGTAAAGGAGTTTCCAACACCGACTTCGCTGATCAACCAAAGAGCAGTCCTGATCTTCGTGCCCGCTTTCAATGTCGGGTCATTCCATTGGGGCAGCATCGTCCATCCTCAGAGTCAAATCAAGCGTCGCCATCGGCGGAATCTCGATCCATTAGGCCACGAACTTTCGCCACCGCACAATAGCTGACTAAAATCGGAGGTCCTCCTGGTTACGCCCCGCATCATCCAGAATCCCAAGACGCTGTCGGTGAAAGTCTCTCAAACCTCACTCTGTCGCTATGGCTGTCCGGCCAGAAATTGCTGAATCGAGTCGAGCGTTTCGTCGAGAGACCGCTCTATTTCGCATTCCCAGACTATCTTTGCTTCCCAGCCCTGTTCGCGGAGTTGCTGGATCGCCTTTGCATCGCGCTCTTGATTGCGGGTAAGTTTCGGCAACCAATATTCTCGACGCGTACCCGGGAGACGTCCTTCACGGCACGATCCATGCTGATGCCAAAAGCACCCATGTACGAAAATCAATTTCCGACGACCGGGAAACACGATGTCTGGTCTTCCAGGAAGGTCCTTTAGATGAACACGGAAGCGATAACCTTGACGATGCAACAGGGACCGAAGGAGCAATTCAGGTTTTGTGTTCTTGCTCTTGATCCTTCGCATGTTCTCGCTGCGGCGCTGCGCATTAAGGTTATCCACGGCAATATTAGACGGCCAAATCCATAGGCAAGTCCGAAATATCTTTGAGCCGGTTTCCTTCGATCATGATTTGCAAGAGTTCAATGCTATCCCCATTGTCCAGCTCTTTCACGGCCGATACCAACTCAGGCAATGCGAAGTGATAAACGCAGTCAACGTCACCTGTGCCGAGAGCAAGCGACGATAGCCTGCTTGGGGTGGGTTCACCTGTCACCACCACTACGTGTGGCAGACGGCCTTTCCGATTTCGAATGAGATTCAAAGCTTCCGAACGGGCGTTTTGAGCGCGGTCGCTACGCATCGTCCATTTGCATGAAATGCTCGCGTGCAAGATGGGCAAGCCGCCATTAGCCTCACGCAGGCTCGAATGGAGACATACAGAATTATCGACGAGCCGCTTGGGCTCATTGATGACGGCGTCCGATTCAGGTGCTCTTATGACGACGATATCCGGAGCGATCGTATAGTCGTTGCCGAGCGCAGTTTTCAGTTCTGGATCTTTTGCTGCTGCTTTTGCTAGCGCAGCGAGATGCGAATATTGCGCAAAACGAGCAAGTACGGCTTGATTCCTGGCGGTGATCTGCTGAACAGTCCATTTTCCGGGACGTAAATGGCGGAGTTCTGCAAACGTTTCGCAAACGTAGCTACATACGAAGTCTTCGAACTCCCTCCCGGAAGTCTGTGCTGCGAGGCGTTCGCCTTGGATCTCACTGCCCAGCCGACTCATGATCCCTTTGGCAATTGCAATACTTGCTCTATTGCCTCCATCCGCATTCGCCGGAATACCTTTGTCATTAGTGACAAGCAAACGGCTCAGCAAAGCTGCGTGGAATGTGCGCCGTGCTTCAGCGAAAAATGACGGCGCTTCCGTGAGCGCTCTTGCCTGTGGTTCCGGTAGTGGCTCCTCTTCCTCAGATCGACTCAACCCGCCACCTGCATGAAGCGCCGACCCGCCGTAAGGGCGTCCACTATCTGCTTTGAAACGGCGAAGGCTACCGGCGGAGGAAAAGCATTTCCCACCTGACGGTAGGCGTTCGTCTTTTTGCCTGAAAAATGCCAGTCCAGTGGAAAGCCTTGAAGGCGGGCAACCATCTGAACGGTTAGCCTTGGCATTCCCACGAAATCACAGTCAGGGGCTTCTTCTGCGATCGTGTGTCCGTTTACTCCCAGGCTCTCCCATGCGCGCTTGGCTCTTGTCGGACCAAGATCAGGGCCGCCGTGCTTCTTGCTGCCACCCACAATGGTCGGAGCTATCTCATCGGCGCGTTCTTTCCACAGTTTGGCTCCCTTCCAGCCCCTTTCAGCCATCAGATCGTAAAGCGCCTCACCAACCGTCGGGGCCTTCCTTGCTTGTGGAATAGGCCACCTGAAGTTGCCTGCATCCGCCTTCTTTATAGCCACGAAGACGACGCGAGGACGCAACTGAGGTACCTCAAAATCGGAGGCTTGCAGTTGCTGCCAATCGACTTCATATCCTAGCTTCTTGAGCTGTTTTTTAATTTGCTGCCGGTAATCGTCGAATATGGCATCGAGAATGCCACGGACGTTTTCGATCATCACAGCTCGCGGGCGCACCTGATCGATGATGTCAATTGCCACGGGAAACAGATTCCGCTCGTCGAGGTGGCCCAGTTGTTTACCCGCCTTTGAGAAGGGGGGGCAAGGCAAGCCACCTGTAACCAAGTCGACGCCTTTGAAATCCGACGCGTCGGTGAACTTGAATAGGTCTTGCTCCAAGACGTTCCATTGAGGACGATTGAAGCGGAGCGTATTACAGGCATGCTTATCAATCTCGATCAAACCTGCATGTTCTATGCCCGATTGCTCGAGACCGAGGGCTTCCCCGCCAGCACCTGCGCACAGTTCGAGGGTTGACAATTTTGCTTGCATCTTGCGTTTAGTTTAGCCGACTTGAGTTAGTGATGTGTGTTCTCAAGAGCTTCCAGCATGGCGGACCAGTGGAAATCCGAGGTTACGCAATCCCGGCAATGTGGAGTTTGGCGAATTCCTCTGCGCTCGGCCAATCTGGCGATACGTACAGCCCTTCCGCGCGGCCGCCTTGGGCCTCATAAACTACGAAATATGAAAAGGTTTTCCAATCCTCGCGAGCCTGTTCCTCAAGCTCGTCCCAGAGAAACGCGGTGCGGTCTTCGGGCTCATCTGCAGTCGGCAGACCCGCAGAGTCATAGGTTTCCTCTGGTCTCAGGCTGTTCCAGAGAAACGCCTGTGCGGGCTCATCCATACTGTCAAATGCTTCGCGCGCGACCTGCCGATCGTAAACTTTCAAGATCTCAACGCGGCGGTCACCAATCATCTGCTCAAAAAATACTTCTTGCCGGGGCATTACAGCCTCCTAGACACTATTTTGCAACTTTGCTAGCGGCGTGTCGACACTAATCCGGGCCGCACAACTGTTGAGCCGGGTTCTCCGCAAACCCGTCGATCATCACAACCAATGTTGTCAGCCATTAATGCTGCCTCTTGGCGCACCTAGAGTCCCAGAGTTGGAGGGAACGAGCGTGTCGGCCCGTCTTCGCAAAGGAGGGGTGCAGGGGAAGGAACGGCCCCGCCGCTCGTATTGGGATGCAAGAGGACGGGGCTGCGCAAACGCAGCCCCATCAAATTGGGACTTTTGTTCTATGCCGCGATGTTCTTCTTTGTCGTGGGCTTCTTGTAAGACGCTTTGATGGCCGTGGGAGTCTTCTTCCTTCTCTGGACATTGGCCTTGCATGGAGCGAAAGCGGCTTGGGCTTCGGCTAGGAAGTCGAATCCACCTTCGTGCGGGATTGCAACGTACCCCGTGAGGGCGATCCGTAGCGCGAAGCTGGTCAGCCTCTCGTCTGGTGTTTCGGTGAGCGCTGAAGCCAGAATCTCTTCGGCGGTTTGGTGATGGTTCTCGTGGTCGTCGGCGAAGTGTTCGGCTACTTCGTCGGTGAGGGTGTAAGGGTCAAGGTTGACGAGGGCGCGTAGAAATATCCTCAACTGTGCGGCGGTGAACATTGGTGGGGCGCCTTGAACGATGCGCTCGAAGATACCTTGGCGGACTTTCAGAATTTCGGCTCGGCGGTTGCGCTTGGCCTCGATCTCCGCTTGCTCACACTCGAACTGCTGCTTACGCTCCGCTTCTCTGCGCGGCGTTCTTCCTCATACTCCGTTCTCTGCCGCTCGAACTCGGCTTGATGTTCTGCCACCTCTTCTTCCGTCTCGGCCTCCGATGCCGGTGCTATCGCCGGGACTGGATGGGCAGCTGCTTCGGCTACGGCTTGTGGGTTATGCACGGGGCAAAGCTTGTCCGTGCAAACGGTCAGCTTGCGTCCTAGTTGCTTGCCGTAAACGACGATGCCAGCTTTCGCCGCTTCGCATGGCATGACTGGTTCGGCGTCCGGGTTATCGGTAGCGGCCTCGATCTCCCGAACGTGGCCACGCTGAACGGCACCCGGTCGCTGTTCCTTGGGATTCCGCCAGCCGTTCTCGATCTGAACGAGTCCGGGATGAGCGGCAATCTCTCGATCAAGGTATGCCTCCACCTTGGTGTGATAGCAGGAACCGTCGAGGCACTGGTCGCCCTGCACGTCGCAGAATAAGGATGTGTTGTGTCCGCTGCGGCGGGGGCAAGTAATGCAAGCTCCGGCGGCGGGGTTGAGAGTGGGGTCTTCCCTGTCGCATGGGGCATCCACAAGAGACAGATAGAGGTTGGCCTGTATCTACGCGGCAACGTGCTTGGCGGGTAGGAGATGCGGTTCCTTGTCTTGCCAATCCTTGCGCCAGCACTGCTCGAAGGCGACGGCCTGACTCTCCTGCGGGAGACGGGGCAATCAGGTTAGCGTGGCTGGCGGTGATGCGCTCCTGCGTGAAAGCCTCGGCCACAGTGGGAATGAGTTGCACGAGGGACAGACGGGCGTAGACATGGCTTGCGCTCTTGCCGGACTTCTCGACCAAAGCGGCAACGTCATAGCCGGGGATGTCGAGCAATCGTTGGAAGCCCTGCGCCTCCTCGTATGGATGGATATGTGATACATCTCATATTGAATAGCCCCCTCAAAACCGAAAACGCAGGCGACATCCATCGGAGGCTCAAGTCTGCCTTCCTAACGAAGACTGTATTCTGACTCTGCTGGTTCTCTCGGTTGGAGCGCTCTTCTATTTCTTGGATGTCGTACCGTTCGAAGTTAGTAAAGTACCGCCGACGATCTGCTCCACGCTGAATCGCTCCTTTTTCATCCTCAGCCTCCTATAGCTGGGCCGAAGACTAACGTTTGTACTGTTCAAGAAAACCGTGGCCGACCAATCAATCAGCTGACTGTAAGTCGACCGCCGCCCAAACAATCATTGCAGGTTGCGCAGGATATTCCGACGTACCTGCGTAGCCTCAACGCGGCATGCGGAGCTCCGAGGTAGCGACTTCTGCAGATGAACCTTGAGCCGCTTCATACCCGGTCCACAGACAGGGAATACCCACGCATCGCGACGACCGTCCGTCGGAGCCCTATCCAGGACAGATTGGTTGGAAGAGCAGGATCGGCGATCGAAAATTGCCGATCCCGGCCCTTCTTCTTCGTCAGTTCAAGGCTCACAAGAACTCCAGTTTCGAGGGGCAGGAATTTTGGGTAGTTTGCTGGGACCCCGCAGAGGGGATCCATATTGCGCGGGCGCGCAATAACGTGTTTCTAATACCTTGGCTAAACTGCTTGCAACTAATTGATAAATAGCGACTTATTCGGTGATTTTCCTTGACAAATAGTCTATGTTTGTACGATAGTCCCGGATAGATTTCCGTAGTTTCTGATCGCTTGGGACTTAGTAAGTCGGCCAGTCAGATTGGTTCGTTGCCGTGGATAGGCTTGGCATCAGGGTAAAGCGTGCCAGATTACGAGATTTAGGTCGTCAGGCCGTCTTCGTGCAGGTTATGCCGCTTCCCGCACATGATCGGCTTCGGGGATACGTCGGCGGTTGGATGCATCCGGGGTCGCTGCTCTCCTGCACGATGCGGCCCAGCCATGACCAAAAGACGTGATCGCACCGAGGAACTTTAATAACCCAAAGGGAGTGATTAGAGATGGCTAAATCATTTCGTGACCTGTTGGTCTGGCAGCGAGCCATCCAACTTGCCGTCGCCGTGTATAAGCTAACGGCCTCGTTTCCACCGTCCGAAAAATTTGGCCTCTCCTTCCAGCTTCGCCGCGCGTCCGTATCGGTCGCCAGCAACATCGCGGAAGGCTACGGCCGAATGACCCGCGGGGAGTATCTGCAATTTTTGGGGCATGCAAGGGGATCGAACTCGGAAGTCGAGACGCAACTCGTAATTGTGAGAGCAATCAACATGAGCATCGGACTAGAGATACAGGGCGCCGAATCTCTCTGCGCTGACGTAGGCCGCCTGTTGAATGCACTTATGAAGTCTCTCCGAGCGGCTCCCGAACCAAAGCTGTGATTCGAAGTTCGAGCCTCCGGGGGCTTGCCTGAGTTGAAAGCGCCAACGTCCAGAGGCCTCAGCAAGGATTCGATATGGCGGAGATGGAGCAGCACAGATACAGCGCGGGTCTCACATTTCGTCACGGATGCCTCACCGCAGAGGCAACTACGTCTCGCGCTGCATCGAGTCCCTCAGTCTCTGACTCCCTAAGTCCCTCGTTTACGGCTAGGTGACGGGCAACCTGCTCGGCGGCTTTGCTGACGACGCGTTCGATCAAATCTTACGGCAAGGAGGAAAGATGAACATAACTTACTCTTTATCAGATGGTTACGGTGATCACAGCTTAGCAGAGCTGCTCAACTGGGAGACATCCAAAATCGATGACAGCGTGGATTCATTGACTGCCAGTCGCCAGATCGAACGGTTACAAGTAGCGGCCGGCTATGCCTCAACGTATCTAGGCGACCGTGCGAGTGCGAGTATCCGAGTCTGGGAGGTGGTGGCCCTCGATAGCCATGCCGTCGCGGACTGCGTCGCACCAGACCTCGACGATAACGCGAAAGCCGGAATCGCCCGCACGATGGCCAACCTCGTGGCCCGCGCCCGCATGTTTGCTTTTGCGTCCTAAGCGGGGAGACGGACAGCAATTCCCTCCCATCCTCAATGGCCTGCGGTGGCGCAGTTGCGATAGAACCCGCTGTTCCCCATTCTCTTCGTTTGATGCCGCGCTTTACCTTCGTCTACTGCAGCTTGCGGTTGCCACGGGCGAAGGCCCGTACGACGAGCGTTTCCTGAAGCATCTCCATTGCGGATTCCCTGTCCACGGTCCGCGAACTTCAACGGCATCGAATAGGCCCCTTCCCAACAAGATTCTCGTATGTGCCGAAACAGCTCTCCATCGGCACTGCTCAGTACTGCGTGCAGCAAGTAAGTGCCAGGTATATCGAGAACTGCGTTGAGAGACGGGGTTCCCGCTTAGACACCGCCAAATATCTGTTAAAGCCCTGCCCCCGCACCATCCGCTTTCAGATAAACAAGCCAGCTGCGGCCCTGTCACCAGTGGCACCTTCCCGCCCCTCCGACATTCCGGCCTCCAGAGCTGAGGCTTCGGTCGACATCGGGCCCTGCAAAATTGCCGAACACCTCACAGTCGGACGCCCGAGGTATCGCCGAGCGATACGCGAAGGACAGATCGCCCCAAAACAATCCCAAATCTCTCTCGAGGTGAACAATTGAACGGCTCCAGTACCATATCCGCGTTTCTTTCCGTATCGACACATAAACCCATGTGCACCGTCGCAGACGCCCTCCTGGCTATCGAGGCCAAGTACGGGTCCGCGGCTTCACAGTCCCCAGCGGACAAACGGCTCCTAAGCGCACTGCGCACAACTTGCAAGCAACTCACTGGTCTCTTTGAACTGCCCATCGAGTGCATTTGCCTCGACGATCTCAACAAAACCGAAGCACGTCTGATCGCGCACATCGAGAGGATTGGTATCGGTCACCAATCGGCGATGCAATATGCATGCAATCTTCGCAAATTGCTCGATCTTGCCCACGAACTCGGTGGCTGGACTTCAAAGCCGTATGCGCTTCGCAAGTCATGGGACGCAATCCGTCAGGTTCTCAAAGGAGATGCCGGTGGCTGCCTCGGCATCGTCGAATTCGCAACCAGGCAGGGCCTGAACCCGTGTGATGTTACCGACGGTTGCATAGAAGGCTGGAAGCAACACATGCTTAGCTGCGGTCGGTCACTTCTCACAGTCTTCACCGAGGAACGCCATTTCCGAACGACGCTGAGACGCGCTGGGCTGCAGCCATTGTTCACGAGGTTCAGTTTGGCCAGCAAGAATCCACCAATGTTCCGGTTGAAGCTGACGGATCTCCCCAAACCTCTGTGCAGGCAGATTCTCGAAGCAGTGCGTTGGAAGTCGGCAGATGAAGACCTTGATGATCGCGACGCCTCTCTCATGATTCGTCCCGTTACGGCCGCCAGTCTGATCAGACACTTCGTTGAGCTCTACAGCTACGCATTCAAGAACCTCGGAATTCGTGATATTACCAGCCTTCATCAGCTACTTTCGGAACAGATCGTTTGCGGGTTCATCGACTGGCTGCAAGAGGGAAGGCGCTGCACAGCAGCAAGTGTCATCGCCAAGTTGAGCGGCATTCACTTTCTGGCTCGGACCTATCCCAAGCTCGCAACCGCGGATGCCGACAACTACCAATGGTTTCGGGCAAAACTGGGCAGCCTCCGCAAAGAAAGTAATGCGCGTGTGCAAAGGCGCAAGCTCGATAGCTTGCCCGGTTACGACTCTACAGCGGACGTCGTGCAGAAATTGCTCGCTCTCCGCGAAGCACCCAACAAACTGTCGGACCTTGAAATAGGGTGGTGTATCCATGACGCCTTGCTGTTCCTCATGAGTCTCGCCGCTCCCCACAGGTCACGCAATATTCGGGAAGCCAAAATACACCCAACAACTCAGCTCAACATATTCGAGACCGAAATTACTTCCGAGCTCTTGTCGCAAATCAAACTACCCGCATGGGCGAAGGAGCTGCGCGACAACGACGCTCAAACGACGTTTCTGGTCTGCCACTGGGTGGAATCGGAGACCAAAGCCAACCACGAGGTTTGGGAGCTATTGCCCCACGAAGTACGCTCACTCTACCGCGAATATGTCAACGCTTACCGTCCGCTTCTCTTGTGCAAGCCTTCCGACCATAATTCTTTATTCGTTGCGCGAAATGGCAAACCGCTTACTCAAAAAAGCCTACTGGACTTGGTATCAAGCATCAGCGTCCGTTACACCGGTAAGCGCCTCACCGTAAAACTATTCCGCGACCTCGTCGCGGCGCACATGCTGGAGTCTGGTGCCAGCTTGGACGATGTTGCCACATCCTTGTGGCATCTGGATCCATACAGCACAACAGTCCGTCATTACGTCTCGGGCTTCAACGCTTCCAACGCCATCAGCGCACTCGAAGATGAGCTCGATGCGTTGCAACTGCAATAAAAACACCTCACATAACAACAACGGACCCTGCCGGATTGCCAGCACATGGATCCGGCAGGCCCCTTCCCCACAAATCAAGGAGAAACTTATGACTACTTCGGCAGGCGTTGCGTGCCCAATTGAAAAGCGCAAGAGCCCTATTGCAGACAACGAGAGCATGCGTCTCGTCCTGACTGGAATCCAATATGACTTGTCGCTGGATCCTACAAAAACTGAGAAACAGATCCGCAAGCGGATGACGGATTTCCACACCGCGTTGAACTACATAGCCAAGAGCCTGAAGACGACGCCAGACTGTCTGACGGTGAGTATGTTAGCCGCAGGCGGAGCTGTGTTGTACGAGTATCTTGCTCAAATCAACTTAGCCCATCAAAGCCAAGCGGGAATACGATCTGTACGCAATACAATGCTGAATTACGCTCGACGGTTCGGTTTCTCGCCGGCGAGTTTCACCCTTATCGAGGCGTGGGAGCCAATCAAGGCCGTCCTCCGCCCTGCCTATGCCGCGGCGACCGCTGTTGTAAAGGATGCCATCGCGCGCAAGCTCTCCCCACTCAACTACGTGTTGGCGGATCTCGACACATGGGTCTGTACCGCACTCGAAGCGGGCATGGGCCACGCCTATGTCCGTCAGGCCCGGTGGGCATTTCTGGCCGCCGTCCGAAATGCGGGGATCAAATACCGCCTCCCGCTGCTCAACCTTCCGGTAAGACAACTTCCGGGATACAGACTTCCATTGAAAGACATGCCGGAACTTCTTCGTGCCCAGATCATCAGAATCGTTGATTGGAGGAGCGCTGAAGCAGGCATCACGCCGAGGACTCAGCGTGAAATCATTCAGCATTTTGAAGACTACTGCGGATTCGCAGTGAGGGTTTGCGGAGTACGTGTCGAAGCTCTTACGCCCTTGTTGACTGAGCCATTGGTGAAACAGTTCGCGTTTTGGCGTCACAAAGTAAGGGGTTGCAAGCGCACGACGATCGTAGGCGCCCTTTCGAGAATGTTTGCCGCGCTTGCGTCTTGTCCGGACTTCGCCGGCCATGACTTCAGTTGGATCCGTGGAGTGTATCGCAAATTGCGAATGGAGCCGGAAAGCGCTCTCAAAGAGCGCAGACGGCAGCGATATATTGCATTCCAACAACTGGCTGCCATTCCCGGGCGAATACGGGACGAGCGGAATGCCCTGCATAATCCATCTCCTGCAACTCTGGGTTGGAGGGTCATGGATGAGCTTCTTCTCACCTTCCTGATCCTCGCTCAGTACCCGCCGCGATTTGTCAGAGAGGCTGTGATCGGTGTCAACATCTTTAACGCTCCGATACCGACTGATGGACCGCCGTTCACGATTCCATCCTGGGCGCAGGATTTGGTTTGTGTGGATCCCGGCACTCACTTTTGGCAATTTCGTTACGAATCTAAGGATGGACGACTATTTCGCGGGCTGGTTCTGCGGCGGATCGTCCCGTTGCTCGATCTCTGGCTCAACCATTATCGGCCTGTGTTGCTTGGCGAAGCCGCTGATCCCGGAACGATCTTCTTCAACAGGGCCCGGCAGCCTTTGAGGGAGCACCGACTGCACGAGATCGTTGCAAAACTTTCGCAGCGATTCGCCAAAAAGCGCATCACGATCACCGCCATGCGGAGTAGCTTCGCACACTACTACCGTGAACGGAATCCCAACAAAGACGCTGTCCTCGCCAACATTCAGTGGGTTCAATACCCGACGATTAAGTTGCGTTATGACGAAGAGTACCGCAAACAGCGGAAGGCGCGGATGGCTCGTCGCCGGAATCGGTACTCATGATGTTCGTTTCGACACACCGCTAAAGGACGCCTCGCCAATGAGTATGTCCCAGCGGGCTGAAGTCGTATTTCCAACCGTTGGAGCTTCCTGTCATCCGTAAACGACTAAGCGCCTTGGTCCGCGTCACCCATGATCACACCTCCCTCAACTTCGCCCGGCTACGACCGACCTCAATTCGAGGCCGATAACCCGGGCGAAGTTGGGAGAGCTTTCGAACGCCATTTCACGCCGAAGGAGATTGCTAAGCTCTGGGGTAAGGATGAAAGCACAATTCGGAAGATATTCCGTGACGAGCCCGGTGTCCTCTGCTTTGAATCTACGAACCGAGCGAGAGCCACACGGCGTTATGTCAGCTTAAGCATCCCGGCGTCGATTGTCATGCGTGTTCATTGGCGCCTCGAGAACAAGGAGAACAAAAACAGTCCACGTACTGAAAAGAATCGTTCGTATCGACATGCCAATATTTCTATACCCAAGTGTTCCGAAATTGAATTGGATAAGAAATGGGACCGCGAAGCCATTCGCACCGCGCAGAAGCTGCAGAAACGCATTCAGAATCGTAACAAGGCGCACAGTTCAGGCCAACATGGCGCCAGCAGGATATAGTTGCGCCTTTTCAAGGAGTACTCCTAGCAGTTGCTTTGGCCATCAACCGCCAAGGAATTCGCCGACTACTTCCAAAATCTCGCCCGTGCCGGGGTTGAGCGGCTTACGCGAGTCTCGACGCAATTCTCCAGATGCCGAGACGCGCCCATGCCCATGTCACATCTACGACCGCTGACGGCCCGTTCACCGAAGTCCCAACATCGAGAATTTCAACCTAACCGGTGTCAATGACCATCTGCCACGATTAGGCACCCAGTTCAATCTCTCCACTTGAAATCAATAACGCTGCGCGTCACTCTTGGCGCGGCACACAAACGTGGTGGCCGTCCACGAAACCAAACACCGGCAGAAAGGCAGCACACATGACAATAGAAAAAGGCATCGCGGATATCACTTTTACTGTGTATCGGCGACATTCGAAAGACTGTAATTACAGCAAGGACGGACGCCGGCATTTTGGTTGCCGGTGTCCAATCTGGGGAGATGGCTACCTTTATAGCGAGCGCATTCTCCGCAAATCACTAGGGACCAAGGATGCAGCGATAGCCAATGCACGGATGGCAAAGTTGATCGAGATATGCTCACGCGCCATCGAGCAGTCCGGTCACGTCCAGGATAGCTCTAGTACGGACGTTCCGATCGCTCTTGACTTCCCAACTCTATCCTCGCCGAGCGCCAATCCAGACCAAAACAATCCTAAGGCGAGGCCAGACGATCCCACGTTCGTGAAAAACGCAGCAGATGCGTTTCTTGCTAACTGCAAGACGAACGGCGTCAAGGAGCCAACGATCCGCAAGTATCGCAATTCACTACGACTTCTTACAGCATTTGCGGCAGACAACAATATCTCGTGCGTCGGCGACATGAAAGTAATTGATCTTGATCGCTTCCGCGCATCTAAAGGAATTGCGACGATCACCAGCCTGAAGGAGCTTGAGACTATGCGGCAATTCTGGTCGTACTGCGTAGCTCGGGATCTCTGCACCAATAACATCGCGAAGAAAATTAAGGGGCCAACGATTGGCTCACCGAACGACGTGGAGCCCTACTCGGTCTCAGAGGTAGACCAGATTATTGCTGCAACGCAGACGTTTGGCCGCAGCCAGTATGAGCGGGCACGTGCCAAAGCTATCATTCTGGTCCTACGTTATACAGCCCTTCGTATCGGGGACGTAGCAGTATTGCGCCATGATCACATCACGATGGAGAACGGACGCTGGTTGATCTTCCTCCGGGCAACAAAGAACAACAAGCCTGTTTTCCTTCCAATTCCGAGCCAGATGAAGGAGGCTCTTGATGCAGTACCCGTTGCACGAAAAGCGACGCCCGGATGTCCCTATTATTTTTGGTCGGGCACAACCAAAGTGAAATCTATTGTGAGCGTCGTGGGCGAATGCGTCAGCGCCGTGTTCAAGAAATCTGGCGTACCGAAGGCGCACGCGCATCGGTTTCGCCACACGCTCGCGACTGAATTGTTGGGTGCAGGAGCAAGCTTCGAGGAAGTAGCCGACATACTGGGCGACTCAGTAGAGGTGATTAACAAGCACTATGCCAAGTGGTCTTTGGCCCGACAAGCGCGCGTGTCAGACCTCATGGTTCGCGTCCACGGGGACGTTGATTGGTCCGGTCGCTATTCAGCCCAGGATGGTGAAACAGAAGGATCCAATCGTACCTAGCACTCGCCCGACATGGAATCCCACTCACGTGCCAGTTAGGAGCTGGCCTCCAACGGAATGATGGACGTCCTCAGCGGGAGTTTATGGCCCGATCTCCAATTTGTTCTCCCGCATCCCACCGCGCATCTCCTACTGCTTCCGCAACTCTTCCACACATCTGAGTCAATGCACGAGCAGTAGTGAACCCTAGTCTTCAGGTTCGGTATCCGCAGGCAAAACCCAGCCTTACCCAGTCGGGCAGCTGCAGCTGTGGCTCGGAGCCCGTCAGTGAGACCACGCTTACTTCGTAAACCGTCGCTCACGCCTGCACCGTCGATGGCATAACCTCAACCAGCACCTCAATCCTCAGCCGTGGCGAGCCTCGGGAAGTGCTCGCCAC
>JBAULP010000143.1:0-8866 GCA_049578265.1 Acidobacteriaceae bacterium | reverse complement strand
GCCCATCGCCGGGCTGAGCGCGTTGGCTGCTGACCAGCTTGTACCCGAGGCGGCCGATCCGCGCCACACGCGGCAGGTGCCGATCAGCAGGCTCGTGGTCAGCGCCGGGTCGAGCAGTGTGGGCGTGTCGAGCAGGCTCACGTCGTTCTCCACCTGGGTTGCGCCGATCGTTGCGGGTGGAACAAAGTTAGCAGCCGCGCAGTTGCCGCCGAGCGAGCAGGCGTCGAGATTCACGCCGGCGCCGATGGTTACGTACCAGTTAGCGGGGCTGGCGGGATCGATGGAGGGATAGCCGCCTTCACCAGCGGAGAGCTGCGGCCAGGGGTCGAGCGTTGAGCCGACGAACGAGGTCGCTGAAGACGTTGCCGCGGAGCCATTCGCACCGACGCCCGCAATGAGGGTGTTGGCGTTGGTGGGGTCCTGCGCAAGGCCTACGAGCTCCGCCAGCGATCCGCCGGCGCCGATGGCAGCGTTGAGATTGTCAAAGTGCGTGACGTCGCTGGCCGCGCAGACGCTGCCGGTCTCGGCGACGCCGTCGAGCGAGCGCCACAGGCCGCTGTCGTTGCCGAGAAAAAGCAGAGGCACGCCGGTACTCTGTGTCACGGTGGCGATGGCATGTTGCGCACCGGCTACCTGCGCGGGCGCATTGCATCCGTCCAGCACATTGGTGGTGTTGCGCAGCGTGCAACTGGAGGAGCCGGAGGCCATGCTGCAGGCGTAGAGGTCTACCGTTCCGACATACAGATTGGTTCCGTTGGCCGTTGTGGCTGCGGCGCTCAGCACCAGGTTGTAGCTGCCCTGCGTGATTGCCGTATTGCCGCCGCCTACCTCCAGCGCGCCGTTATCGATGCGGTTGGCGAAGGTCGGTGCGGGCTTGGCGCAGGTGCCGGAGGTGGCGCTGCACAGGTCCTGCCACAAGCCCTGATCGAGGTTGTTGGAGTTGACCGTGAGCGCGTAGAGATCGCCGGTAACGGCCTGCACTGCGAGCGCCCCGCGATAGATCGGGCAGGTGGCCGCGTTGCCCGCCCCGTTTGCGCCCACCGGGCAGTTTCCTGTGGTCAGAGTCGCGCCCGGCTGCGTGGCCAGGCGCGTCCAGGTCACGCCGTTGGGCGAGGAGTAGTACCCGTGCGAGCGGACGGCGGCATAAAACATCGCGCGCACCGGGTCCCACACCACGGAGGTAACGGCGTTGCCAATCTCTCCCGTGCCGAGCGGCTGCGGCGATTGCACCAGCGAGCCGCCGTCGTAGATGGAGGCCATCTGCCAGGTCTGGCCCGCGTCGGTGGAGTAGTAGAGGCCGGGGAAGGAGTCCACCGTCACCGCGCCGACGACGGCCGCCTGTGCAGAGGTCGAGAAGGCAGCGACGACCGTTGTGGGCGTTGCTGTACTGAAGGCAATGCCCGCCGTCGCCAGCCCAATAAAGGAGTGGTCGCCGTTCGCGCCGTCCTCGGACTGCTGGATGAGCGTCCAGGTAAGGCCGCCGTCGGTGGAGCGCAGCAGGCCCTCGCCGTAGTAGGAGTCCGCCGCGTTGTTGGGGTCGCCGGTGCCCGCCAGCAGCACGGGATTCACGCTTGGCTGCACCGCCAGGGCGCCGATGCTGAGCGAAGGAACAATGCCGCTGCCGGCGTTGTTGCTGAAGACGGGAAGCGTGTCGGTGAGCGGAGTGAAGGTGACAGCACCCGCGGGTCCTGCCGCGTTGGTGGACTTCCAGACGCCTCCGCCGGTCGTGCCGAGGTATACAGTGTTGCCCGTGGCGTCGTTGGGGTCGGTGGCGATGGCTGCGACGCGGCCGGTAATGTTGTTGAAGCTGGGCGAGACGATGGAGCTGGGCCCCAGCGGTTGCCATGCGGCGGCGAGGTTGACGGTGCCGTGCGGTGTGGCGCGCTGTGCCGATAGATCGCCGCAGGCGAGCCCCAGGGTAATCAGCGAGAGGCCGCAGATGCAGCGCAGCCAGAAGCGGCGGCGACGGAGGTCGCGCGCCGTGGGCATGGCGCGGAATCGGGTGCTCGCGAAACGGCTCTGCGGCAAGCTGGGACCCTGAAGTTCGGTTGTGAGGCCCCCATCCATACCAACTAAATCGGACGGAAAGCCTCATGAGATGAGGCGGCCAATGGATAAGTAGCCAGCCTTGGCAGCGGCCGTCCCAATTTGGGACACCCGCGGCTACGCAGAGTGTAGCAGGGGAACGGGATTTGGCGCGGTGAGCGCGGCCGCCTAAGCGACGGGCCGATGCAGCAGCCGCATGAGATTGGGGCGCAGCACCAGGGCGAAGAGGTCGAGCCCGGCATGCACGGCCATCGTGATCCAGAGGCTGCCGGTCCAGAGATACAGGAGGACGAATACCGCGCCGAGCAGGGTGGTCGCCAGCACGCCCGTCACGCCCTGGTAGAGGTGCATCAGTCCGAAGGCGATGGTGGCGAGGATGAAGGCCGCGAGGCCGTTATGCAGCAGCCCGACCAGCAGCAGAGGCAGGACGAGGCGGAACATGAGTTCCTCGCTGAAGCCGGCGTTGAGGGAGAGCAGCGCGGCCCAGGCGGACTCGGCGGCGTTACGCGGCATCAGCGGTTCGATGTCTCCGAGCGTTGCGTGGGAGACTTTGAGCCGCTTCGCGACGACGATGCCCGCCAGGATGCTGGTGAAGACGGCCGCGCAGGCGAAGCCGATGAGGAAGCCCTTGCTCAGCAAGACCGTGGTGGGGACGCGTGCGCCCACGCGCGCAGCCATGGGGATGAACTCCTGCGGAATGACGAGCACGTCGTCCAGGCGGTGCAGCGCGAGCAGGCAGATCGCCGAGGTGCCGCAGAGGGTGAGGAAGCTCTTGAAGACCCAGCGAGCGTAGCAGCGCTGGCGCTCGGCGCTGCCGGTGAGCCGTTTGAAGTCGGCGTACTCGGAGGCGTCGTTACGAACGAACCACCACAGCGCGGCGACGCAGAGAACAAGCAGCACAAGCTTGAGCATAGAGTTTCCCTGAGAAAGTCTACGCTACGGCGACGATCTCATCGCCTTCTTCCTCGAGGTGCTGTTTGAAGTTTCAAAAGGAGCGCAGCTTGAAGTTGATGACCTTGTTCATGTGGCTATCGAACTTGCTGATGGCGCGGCTGGGCGAGTGGTGGCCGCGGTAGACGACGTGGACGTCGTAGTCGGCGTTGCCATCCAGCCGCTTGAAGTTGTAATGGCCGTTGGCGTCGGTGAGGTAGGAGACCATCTGATCGCTCTTCTGGTCGTGCAGCTCGACGATGGCGCCGCGAATCGGCTCATGGCCGTCGTCGGTGACGGTGCCGCTGAGGGTGCGTATGCTGGGCTGGCCGGAGAGTTGCGCGCGCGCTGAGGGCATCACCAGGGCGACGCCGGTGATGGCGCACACCGCCAGTACGGGGAGCCAGCGATGCATCCATCTCGTAGTTCGCTTGCTGCTCATGCAGTGTTACCTGGCAACTTTCGCAGGATGGTTGAAGGCTCGAAGCGATTCCTGCATGGTTGTACCCCAAGATTCAGCTATTGGATGCGGGATCGCAAGGTTTCGCAGAAGATTTTCGCTCGGATTGGGCGTTGCGACAGGTCTAGTAGCTGTGGCCGAGAACGGAATGCGCCTCATACGGCTCCTCCAGTCGACGAATCTCTTCCGGCGTCAGGGTTAGTTCCAGGGCGCCGAGCGCGTCTTCGAGTTGGTAGAGTTTGCTGGCGCCGACGATGGGCGCGGAGACGACGGGCTTGGAGAGCACCCAGGCCAGCGCGATCTGCGCGGGCTTCACGTTGCGCTGGGTTGCGATCTCCAGCACGCGGTCGACGACGTCGAAGTCGGTGTCGCGATAGTAGAGGCTGTGGCCGAAGTCGTCGGTGCGGGCGCGGACGGTCTCGGTCTTGCCATCGCCGCGCTTGCGGCTGCCGGTAAGGAATCCGCGCGCCAGCGGGCTCCACGGAATGCAGCCGATCTTCTGGTCAAGGCAGAGCGGAATCATCTCGCGCTCTTCTTCGCGATAGACCAGGTTGTAGTGGTTCTGCATGGTGACGAAGCGCGCGAGGCTGTTGGCGGACTGGAACTGGAGCATCTTCTGGAACTGCCAGGCGTACATGCTGGAGGCGCCGAGATAGAGCGCCTTGCCGGCCTTCACCACGTCGCTAAGAGCTTCGCAGGTTTCTTCGATGGGCGTGTTCTTGTCGAAGCGATGGATCTGGTAGAGATCGACGTAGTCGACGCCGAGGCGCTTGAGGCTGGCGTCGATGGAGGTCATGATGTGCTTGCGCGAGAGCCCTCGGTCATTGGGGCAATCGCTCATCGGGTTATAGACCTTGGTGGCGATCACCAGCTCTTCGCGGCGGGGCTGGAACTCGCGCAGCAGCTTGCCCGTGATGCGCTCGCTTTCGCCGAGCGAGTAGATGTCGGCGGTATCGAAGAAGTTGATGCCGGCCTCGACTGCGCGCTTGAGGAAGGGACGAGCGTCGTCCTCTTCCAGGACCCACTCGCGCCAGCTCTTGGCGCCGTAGGTCATCATGCCCAGGCAGATTCGCGAGACGCGCGCGCCGGTGTGGCCGAGGTTCACGATAGGCATGGGACTCGTCTTACTTGTGCTCATGGCACATTGGACGCGGCCCGAAGCCGGACGGACGCGAAGATTCCTCTATCGCTGACGCTAACCATTTAGCGAGAGCAAGTATCGAAAGATTCTTCCTGTTTTGGGCAACCTTCGTTGATTTGGCGTCGCGCGTGCGAAGAACTCTGCTGGCAGCCCGCAGCTAACCCCTTGCATCCAAAGATGCTGAACCGCCGTGCGCATCTCCCGGGCCCAGAGTTACATCAGGTGCGCATGGCGTTCTCGTTTGGTGCCGGAGTCTGCAGATCCGGCGCCTTACACCGCAGCAGGGCTCCGCCGCGGAGGCTACTTACTCTGTTTCGTGGGTCTCGTCCCAGGCTTGGTCTTCGTTCAACTCGCGCCCCTTGGGCCGCAGCCACAGGCCGGTCCATGTTTCGGAGATGATGATGCTATTGCCGGGATTGCGCGGGTCGTAGCGCACCTGCACGGGCTGGTCGATGCGGAAGCCGATCACCTCGTTGGGCATCGTGGAGACATCCTGCGCGCAGGTGTAGGTGAGCCCACCTTGGCTGTAGCTATAAACCAGCACCTCCGGCGTGGGGGAGACGCTGTCCTCGTTATTCAGCGTGCGCGCGTCCAGGATGACGCCGTCGGTGATCCGGCCGGTGAGGGCGAGTTCCTCGCGGCGCCGGCGCTCAATCTCCTCTGCTGAAAGCCGGTGCGAGACGACGTACCACCATGCGCCGCCAGCCGCAAAGGCAATGAAGCCGGCGATCCCGCCGAGAATGCGCGGGTCTTGATTGCGAACCAGGTGGCCAGCCTGTTGGAAGATCGGTTGATGGAAGATAGGTTTCAAGGTCGCTTCGGGGGCGCTCCGGCCCGCTCTGAATTGGGAACGCTAGAAGAAGCATAGCCCAGGCCGATGCCTGGACGATGAAGGAGCCGCAGAGAGGTTCCCCGCGTGGTTCGCACGCTTGCGGCGATATACTGCGGTGTGCGCATGCAAACGAAAAAACAAGGGCGGCAAGGGGCGGCAAACCCCCAGGAACGTGCGGCTGGCCATCCGCTGGATCTGGCCGATGGCCGCCGGGTTCGCTCAACGACGGTCATCTGTGTCCGGCGGGGCGGGTCCATGGTGATGGCGGCTGATGGCCAGGTTACGCTCGGCTCGACCGTGATGAAGCACTCGGCGCGGAAGATCCGGCGACTGTATAACGACAAAATTCTGGCTGGGTTTGCGGGATCCACGGCGGACGCGTTCTCGCTGTTCACTCGCTTTGAGTCCAAGCTGGAGCAGTATGGCGGCAACCTGGGGCGCTCGGCCGTGGAGCTGGCAAAGGATTGGCGCACGGATAAGCTGCTGAGACAACTGCAGGCGCTGCTCATCGTCGCCGACGCGAAACAGATGTTTCTGCTCTCGGGCGATGGCGACGTGATCGAGCCGGACGCGGTTGGCGATGGGCTGATCGCGACCATCGGCTCCGGCGGCAGCTTTGCGCTCGCGGCCGCCACGGCGCTGATGGAAAACACTCCCATGACGGCGCGCGAGATCGTGGAGAAGAGCATGAAGATTGCCGCGGAGATCTGTATCTACTCCAACCAGAGCATCACCATTGAAGAGCTGAAGGCGGCCGAGTGAGTAACGCACACCTACTTCATTACGAGGAAGACCGATGCATTCTATAGTTCGCTCTATCCTGCTCACTGGCGCTTTGGCGGGCGTCGTGCTGGGCGCGCCGTACATGCGGGCGCAGCGCAAAGATGCGCCGGTGAATGCCTCCTCTGCTCCCGTGCCTGCGCCGATCTTGATTGGCAAGAGAGCCTTCATCTCCTTTGAGCTGGGCGATGTAAGCTCGTTTCCCTCCACGTACAGCGGAGGCCCTGAGCGCGCGTACAACGAGTTCTACCAGGGCATGGCGCAGTGGGGGCGGTATCAGTTAGTCGCCGACCCGCAGGACGCGGACGTCATCTTCGCCATCCGCTTCGTCGATTCGCCGGGGCTGAATAGTCCGCAGATTCGGTTGGGCATCGATGATCCGCACACCGGCGTCTCGCTGTGGGGGTTCGCCGAAGAGATCAACGGCGCGTTTCGCAAGAAGAATCGCGATGCAGCGTTTTCGCAGACTATTACGCAGGTCATCAGCGACGTGAAACAACTTGTAGCCCCGGGCGCTCCGGTTGCGTCCGCGCAGCCTTAAGACAGAAGGACGAAAGAAGCAGCAGATGGCAATTTATCTACCCGGCACGGCTGAAGACCAGGCGCTCGCGCTCGACGAGATGACGCCGCGCGAGATCGTGGCCGAGCTCGACAAGTATGTGGTGGGGCAGGCCGCGGCCAAGCGCGCCGTGGCGATTGCGTTGCGGAATCGCATGCGTCGCCAGAAGCTTACGCCCGAACTCGCCGAGGAGATCATGCCGAAGAACATCCTCATGATCGGCTCGACCGGCGTGGGCAAAACGGAGATTGCGCGCCGGCTGGCGAAGCTCACGAACTCGCCGTTTCTTAAAGTGGAGGCCTCGAAGTTTACCGAGGTGGGCTATGTCGGCCGCGATGTCGAGTCCATCGTGCGCGATCTAATGGAGATTGCCATCGACATGGTGCGCGAGGAGAAGCTGGACGAGGTGGAAGACCGCGCCGAGCTCGCCGCCGAGGAGCGCCTGATCGATCTACTGCTGGCGCAGGGCGCGGTTGCAGCCGAGCCCATCGCCGAAAGTCCTGAGCAACCTGTGTCCATTGGCGACGTTTCCGAGTCCGGAAAAGAAGAGCCGCCCGCGCCGCACAACCTCGCCATTGTTGCCAAGAACGACACCGACAGTGCGCGTGACCGCGAGCGCCTGCTGATCCAGTTTCGCGAAGGCAAGCTCGACGACCGGATGGTCGAGCTGGAGACACGCGACCGCGCGCAACCGCAGGTGGAGGTGCTCAGCAACGCGCCGGAAGAGGACCAAAGCGGCATCAAAGATATGATCGCCGGCATCCTCGGGCAGCGCACGCGCAAGCGCAGCATGAAGGTCGCCGACGCCTTCGACTACCTCACGCAGGAAGAGGAGTCGCGGCTGCTGGACATGGACCAGGTGGTGCGCATTGCCGTCGAGCGCGTCGAGGATTCGGGCATCGTCTTCCTCGATGAGATCGACAAGATTGCCGGGCGCGAGGGCGGGCATGGCCCCGACATCAGCCGCGAGGGCGTGCAGCGCGACATCCTCCCCATCGTCGAGGGAACCACCGTGAGCACGAAGTACGGCATGGTCACGACGGACCACATTCTTTTCATCGCCGCGGGCGCGTTTCATGTGTCGAAGCCCAGCGACCTGATCCCCGAACTGCAGGGGCGCTTCCCTATCCGGGTGGAGCTGCTGCCGCTCACCGTCGACGACTTTCTGCGCATCCTCACCGAGCCGCGAGCGTCGCTGGTGAAGCAGGCCATCGCGCTGCTCGAGACCGAAGGCCTTAAGCTGGAGTTTGCGCACGATGCGCTCGAGGAGATGGCGCGCTTCGCCTTCCAGGTGAACGAGACGACCGAGAACATTGGCGCGCGACGCCTGCACACCATCATGGAGAAGGTGCTCGACGAGATCAGCTTTGAAGCGCCCGATATTGTGAAGGCTGGCAGCGGATTTGTGTCGGACAAGGTTCCCGCGCTGGTCGAGAGAAACGTCGCCAACTCCAGCGGAGAACCCACGCAGGAGCGCGTGCTGTGCGTGGATCGCGCGTACGTCGAGCGGCAGGTTGCGAGCATCGTAAAGAACCAGGATCTCAGCCGCTATATCTTGTAGCTTCTGGTTCCATCGGCATGCGGCTCTGTGCGGTGAACGAGGCGTCAGATATCCTGAAAGAGTCCAACTCCAGGCAGCCGAGGCCCATGATCCAACCGACGCAACAAGGAACCCCGCAAGGAACTCGACGAGGAACCCTGTGAGATCTCAAACCCTGCGCCGAGCGCTGATGGTCTATCTCGCGCTGCTCGTGCCCATCGCCTGGCTGGCCATGAAGTTCGATCCCTACGCGATCGACGGCGATGGCATGGCCTACATGGACATCGCCGACCTCATCCGCTCGCACCACTGGGCCGGGGTCATCAACGCGTACTGGAACCCGCTCTATCCGGCCGGCCTCGCGCTCATGCAGCGCCTCTTTCACAGCACGCGGATGAACGAGCTGCACGCCTACTACGTGCTGAACTACCTGATCTTCCTGCTCTCGATTGCGGCCGTGCTGCTGTTTGCCACGGCGCTGGTGAAGCTTCGCCGCCGCATGACGCCCAACGCGGACCAGAATTCGGGCGCCGCGCCGTTGCTGGGCATCGACGCGCTGCGGCTGCTGGGCGTGGCGC
>JBAULP010000142.1:0-121893 GCA_049578265.1 Acidobacteriaceae bacterium | reverse complement strand
CCGGAGGTGGCCATGCAGACGCCTACGCGGCCGGTGGCGCGGGCGTAGCCGTCGGCCATGTGGGCGGCGGATTGCTCGTGGCGGACGAGGACGTGGTGGATGGTGGGGAAGTTGCGGAGGGCGTCGTAGATGGGGAGGATCGCGCCGCCGGGGTAGCCGAAGACTGTGGTGGTGCCTTCGCCGGCGAGGGTGGCCCAGAGGATTTCGGAGCCGGTGAGTGTGGGGTGCTGGTTGTTCGTGGCTTGGGACATGATGTACTCCGTTAGAGCATTTATTACGCGAGGTTGTTGTGGTCGGTAGGTTTAGGGCAAAGCGGCGGCTGGAACGTCACGTTCTTTGCGGGTGATGTGAAGAAGGGCACGCAAGCGGTCCTGCAATGGCCTTTCGAGATAGGAGAGGGCGAGGTAGCTGGTGGCGAAGCACAACAGGCTAGTGATGATGAGTGAAATGTTGTCTGGCAGATGACCATGAAGCTTGAAAATGAGCGTAGCGCCCGCGCGCTGATGCAGAAGATACAGGGGATACGTCATGAGGCCTAGCGTTCGGGCAAATTTGTTGCCACGATCGCCGAGCATGCGCGTGACAGCGGAGTTGTGTTGCACAGAGAGAACGATGGCGGCGACCGATATGAGCCACACGACGATGGCGGAGATCGGGGAGAAGGAGATCCCAGAAATGCGCACGATGGCGGCCCAATCGAACCGTATGGAGAGCAGCGAACCCACGAAGCAGATGGCGAGCCCGAGGATGCGAACTGGCGTCCAACGCTGCAAGAGGCAGAGCCAAAGGAGGACGCCCATCGCAAAGAGAGCGCCATGGCGCATGAGCGTCAGTTGGGCGAGGCGGCTATTGGAAAAGCGCACGATGCGGGCGGCGACCCGGGACGAGGCGAAGACATCATGCTCAAGCGCGAGGACGTAGAGCATGAGAGAGGTGCTGAGGGTGGCAATGGTGATCGCCACGGCTTGCAGATGGCGAAAGCCATTCACAGCCAGCAAGACGAAGATCGTAGCGTAAAAGGTGATCTCAATGCTGAGGGTCCAATAGGAACCATCAATAAGGGTTCCGTAAGGAGAGAGGACGAGCGACCTGAACCACGCGGAGACTAAGCGGTCGCCGAGCTCGCCAAAGGCGATTGCAACCACAAACGTAATGGTGGCACAAATCCAAACGCCGGGGTAGAGGCGGAGGAAGCGATTCTTAACGAAGGCCTTGGGGCCGGATTTCTGCGCGGAGTACGCGATAACGAAGCCTGAGAGCACAAAGAAGATGTGTACGCCGATCCAACCGATACGGGTATAGTGAGCGAGATATCCGAAGGCGTAGTCGGCCCGGTACCAGTTTTCGGTGACCCGGTTCCAATACGTGAGATGAAACGCGACGACGAGGCATGCAGCAGCGAAGCGAATGAGGTCCAACCCCACGATCTGCCGACCGCCCTGGCGCGATGGCGGGGACGGTGCTTTGGAGGCGACGGATTGTGCGATCGTGTCGGTCATGAGCGTTACTCGGCGAAAGCGGCAGGAAGGATTGCGCCGCCGGGGTAGCCGAAGATGGTGGTGGTGCCTTCGCCGGCGAGGGTGGCCCAGAGGATCTCGGAGCCGGTGAGTGTGGGGTGTTGGTTGTCGTTAGACATTCTGTTATCTCCCAAATCTTTCGTAAAGTTGCCAGACGATCAGAAGCAGGCCGATGGCGCCCGCAATATAGGCTCTCGAGCTATCGACCTTACGCCCAGGACTGGTCGAATTCGTGGGCTTGCGGAGTTGAATGAAGAGCAAGACATTTGCGAGGGCGAAGCACGAAGCGCAGATGATAAGAAACGTCTTTAGCGGAGTTGTTGGAGGCACAAGAAATGCAGCGAGTACACACCCTCCGATCACGCCAGCTTCGAAGATTGCGACGAAGAGGGCACGCCGCATAGGCTTCTTTTCTTTCGCTGTCTGCGGAATGTTGAGTGTGTCCAAGAGTGCTTACCTCAGGGGCAAAAGCCCGATTCGTTCTGGCGGTGTTATGGCACGGCTGAAGCCATGCCCCTTCGATTTATGCTGTCATCTAGGTGGTGACGGCGCCTTTGCTGGCGCTGCTTACGGTGTTGGTGTACTTGGCGAAGACTCCGCGCTTGTAGCGGGGGGCTGGGGGCTTGATGGCTTTCAGGCGGGCGGCGATTTCCTCGTCGGGGACGTTGAGGGTTAGCTTGCGGTTGGGGATGTCGAAGGTGATGGTGTCGCCTTCGTGGACGGCGGCGATGGGGCCGCCTAGTTGGGCTTCGGGGGCTACGTGGCCGGCCATGAGGCCGTGGGTGGCGCCAGAGAAGCGGCCGTCGGTTAAGAGCGCAACTGTCTTCGACAGTTCCGGGATGCCTTTGATGGCGGCGGTGACGGCTAGCATCTCGCGCATGCCGGGGCCGCCGCGGGGGCCTTCGTAGCGGATGACGAGGACGTCGTCGGGGTTGATGAGGCCGGCTTCTACGGCGTGGAAGCAGGCGTCCTCGCTGTCGAAGACGCGGGCGGTGCCGGTGTGGTGGATGCGCTCGTGGCCGGCTACTTTTACTACGCAGCCTTCGGGGGCGAGGTTGCCTTTGAGAATGACGAGGCCGCCGGTTTGCTTGAGTGCGTTGTCCCAGGTGCGGATGATGACCTGGTTGGGGGTTTCGTGCGCGGCGGCGGCCTCTTCGCGGAGGGTCTTGCCGGTGACGGTGGGCGCGTTGCCGTGGAGGCGGCCCTTGTCGAGGAGGCGCTTGGCGAGGACACGACTGCCGCCGGCGTCCTGGTAGTCGCGGGCTACGTACTTGCCGCCGGGTTGGAGGTCGCAGATGAAGGGAGTTTTTTCGCTGATGGCGTCGAAGTCGTCGACGGTGAGAGGGATGTCGCGTTCATGCGCGATGGCGATGAGGTGGAGGACGGCGTTGGTGCTGCCGCCCGATGCGCAGACGGCGGCGATGGCGTCTTCGAGGGACTCGCGGGTGAGGATCTGCGAGGGCTTGAGGTTGGCGCGCGCGAGATCCATGACGAGCTTGCCGGCCTCGCGAGATGCCGCGTGCTTTTCTGCGGACATGGCGGGAACGCCGGTGATCTGGATGGGGGAGATGCCGAGGAACTCGCCGGCCATGGCCATGGTGTTGGCGGTGAACTGGCCGCCGCAGGCTCCGGGGCCGGGGCAGGCAGTGGCTTCGGCTTCTTCAAGCTGGGCGTCGTTTATTTTGCCAGCCGCGTGGGAGCCGATGGCTTCGAAGACCTGCTGGATGGTGATGTCGATGGTCTTGGTGGAGGCTGGGTCGGGGGTTTTGTTGTCGGTGCCGACGTGCATGTGGCCGGGGGCGATGCTGCCGCCGTAGAGCATGAGGCCGGGGATGTCGAGGCGGGCGAGGGCCATGATGGCGCCGGGCATGTTCTTGTCACATCCAGCGATACAAACCAGCCCGTCGAAGGAGTTGCCGCGGGCGACCAGTTCGATGCTGTCGGCGATGAGGTCGCGGGAGATGAGCGAGGCCTTCATGCCTTCGGTGCCCATGGTGATGCCGTCGGAGATGGTGACGGTGTTGAACTCCATGGGGGTACCGCCGGCGGCGCGGATGCCTTCCTTGACGGCCTCGGCGATGTCGCGGAGGTGGAAGTTGCAGGGGCCGATCTCGGTCCAGGTGTTGGCGATGCCGATGATGGGCTTGGCGAGGTCTTCGCGGGTGAAGCCTACGCCGCGGAGCATGGCGCGGGCAGCGGCGCGGGAGGGGCCTTCGGTTAGTACGTTGCTGTGGGTTTTGCCGGTGGTGCTCATGCGGTTGCTTCTCCTGGGGGCGAATGGGTGGTTAGAAGTGCTTGATCTCGGATTTATTGCTGGGTGGAATGGGCGCTGGCGAGACGAGCAGACTGAGGTCGTTGGTGAGGGCGGAGACGGTCTCGTCGAGGTTCTTGTCGCGGTTGGATTGAAGGATGGCGTAGTTGGTGCGCTCGACCAGGGTCCAGAGGATGGCGTGGGAGTGGGGGTCGATGAGGACGACGCGGAACTGGCGGACGGAGCGGTTGTTGCTGCTGACCAGGGCCTGGCCGAGATCGATCTCGTAGTGCAGCTCGAGGATGAGGTCGGCCTGGTTGGGGTCGGTGACGAGCTGAAAGCGGTTGAGGCTGGAGAGGCCGGTGTAGAGGTCGTCGTAGGCGCGGAGGCAGTCGGCATTTTCCTGATCGCCGGCGTTGCCGAGGAAGAGCTTTTTGGCGGTGGAGAGCGCGGCGGGCAGGGGCGGATTCTGGGTGGTTGCGGGGATGGTGGTCTGCGCGGAGAGGGTCGGAGCCGCGGCTAGAAGCAGGGTCAGCGTGATGAGGATGGCGTTGCGGTTCATCGTGCTCTCCGTTTGGTGCGGTGGTGGTGCGAAATACAGGGATCTCTCCACTGCGCTTCGCTTCGGTCGAGATGACGTAGCTATTTTGTGGTTAATGACTTTGGGGCTAGCCAGAATTCTTCTTGGTGTTTGGTTTCGTAGGCGTTTAGTTTGTCTTCGTGTTGGAGGGTCAGGCCTATGTCGTCGAGGCCGTTGAGGAGGCAGTGCTTGCGGAAGGGATCGATGTCGAAGGTTGCGTGGAACCCTTCGTCGTCGGTGACCGTTTGGGCTTCGAGGTTGATGGTGAGTTCGTGCTGGGGGTTGGCGGTCGAGCGCTGGATGAGGGTCTGGACTTCTTCTTCAGTGAGGCGGCAGAGGATGATGCCGTTCTTGCCGGCGTTGGAGAAGAAGATGTCGGCGAAGGAGGGGGCGATGACGGCGCGGAAGCCGTACTGGTTGATGGCCCAGGCGGCGTGCTCGCGGGAGCTGCCGCAGCCGAAGTTGCGCTCTGCGAGGAGGATCTCGGCGGC
Organism: Acidobacteriaceae bacterium; assembly: GCA_049578265.1. Classification (GTDB taxonomy): domain Bacteria; phylum Acidobacteriota; class Terriglobia; order Terriglobales; family Acidobacteriaceae; genus Granulicella. The sequence continues at coordinate 117,054 of JBAULP010000142.1, read as the reverse complement.
TTTGTACTCGGGCTTGTTGAGGACGAAGTCCTTGCGTTCGGAGACGTGGTCGGGGGTGTCGAGGTCGTAGCGCCAGTCGTAGAAGAGGAAGTCTCCGTAACCGGTGCGCTCGATGCGCTTTAGGAATTGCTTGGGGATGATCTGGTCGGTGTCGATGTTGGGCAGCGGGAGTGGGGCGGCGGTGCTGGTGAGGATGTTGATGGGTCGCATAAGGTTCTCGGTTCTCGGTTCTCAGTTGTCAGTTCTCAGTTGGGGGCTAGGACTTGAACTTCCAGGTGCGGACGTCGGTGAAGTGGCCGGTGATGGCGGCGGCGGCGGCCATGGCGGGGGAGAGGAGGTGGGTGCGGCCTCCGCGGCCCTGGCGGCCTTCGAAGTTGCGGTTGGAGGTGGAGGCGCAGCGTTCGCCGGGTTGCAGGATGTCGGGGTTCATGCCCAGGCACATCGAGCAGCCGGGCTCGCGCCACTCGAAGCCGGCGGTGGTGAAGATGCGGTCCAGGCCTTCTTCTTCGGCTTGCGCTTTGACGGCTTGTGAACCGGGGACGACCATGGCTCGGACGGTGGTGGCTACGTGGTAGCCGTCGACTACCTTGGCGGCGGCGCGGAGGTCTTCGATGCGGCCGTTGGTGCAGGAGCCTACGAAGACGGCGTCGATGGCGATGGCTTCGATGGGCGTGCCGGGCTTGAGGTCCATGTACTCGTAGGCGCGGGCGAAGGATTTCTGGTCGGCTTCGGAGCGGGCGTCAGCGAGGGAGGGCACCGTGGCGTCGATGGTGGTGACCATGCCGGGGGAGGTGCCCCAGGTGACGGAGGGCGCGAGCTTGGTGGCGTCGATGTGGAGCTCACGGTCGTAGGTGGCGCCGGTGTCGGTGACGAGGGACTGCCATTGTTCGACTGCGAGATCGAACTGCGCGCCGGTTGGAGTGAAGCGGCGGCCTTTCAGGTAGGCGAAGGTGGTGGCGTCGGGGGCGATCATACCGGCGCGGGCTCCGGCTTCGATGCTCATATTGCAGACGGTCATGCGGCCTTCCATGGAGAGGGCGCGGATGGCGGAGCCGGCGTACTCGATGACGTAGCCTGTGGCGCCGTCGGTGCCGATGCGGCCGATGATGTCGAGGATGATGTCCTTGGCGGTGACGCCGGGGGGGAGCTCGCCGTTGGGGCCGCCTTCTACCTGGATGAGGAAGGTTTTGGGCTTGGATTGCGGTAGGGTTTGCGTGGCCATTACGTGCTCTACTTCGCTGGTGCCGATGCCGAAAGCCAGAGCGCCGAAGGCTCCGTGGGTGGAGGTGTGCGAGTCGCCGCAGACGATGGTCATGCCGGGCTTGGTGAGGCCTAGCTCGGGGCCGATCATGTGGACGATGCCTTGCTCAGCGTCCTGGACGTCGAAGAGTTCTACGCCGAAGTCGGCGCAGTTTTTGCGGAGCGCGTTGACCTGGGCGGAGGCGATCTGATCGACGATGTGGAGGCGGTCGGCGATGGAGGTGGTGGGGACGTTGTGATCTACCGTGGCTACGTGGCGTTCTGGGTGGCGCAGGGGACGGCCTGCGAGGCGGAGGCCTTCGAAGGCTTGCGGGCTGGTGACTTCGTGGACTAGCTGGAGGTCGATGTAGAGGATGGTGGGCTCGCCGGCGGGTTCGGTGACGACGTGCTGCTGCCAGACTTTTTCGAAGAGGGTGCGGGGTTGGTTCACTGCTTTGCTCCGGGTGTTGGAAAGTGCGATTCGTTCTGTTTATAGAAGAGCATGTCGTAGGTCAGGTCGCGCATGCGTCCGTTGGGCTGGACGATTGTGGCGAGAGCGATCCGCTTTGAGAATATCGCCCGATCCGGTTCTGGCAGCTTCTGCACGGATGCAACCAGGCTGGAGTGCCAGCGCTGCAAGTTTGCGAGCAGGTCCGAGGGCAGAGCTTGAAAGTTCAGCGTCTTGCTGCCGTAGAGCCAAAGATGTTTTCCTGCGTCTCCTGTGGGGCTCTCAATCGCAACATGGGCGATGAAGACTACAGTTGCAGGTTGCGTTCCGGTGTCGACCCAGAGCATCCCACCATCGCCGCAGTCATGCGGCACGCAGCCGGTGGCGGTGACGTAGCGGTTGTCGTCGAGGAGCAGGTCACCGGGAACGCCGATGAACTCCTGCACGATACTGCTAACTGGAGCAGAGCCGCCGTAGCCGTTGACCCACCAGGACTCGCGTTGGGGCAGAGAATGCTTGATTAGAGGAAGGAAGCGCGGGTCTCCGGCGAACTCATTTTCATAGCCACTGGTAGAAGGGGGGCAACGGTGCTTCATGGCCGCGCCACAGTCGGTCGCGTAGGTTTTTGCCCAAGCGGCGTCGTCTGGCACGGCTTTTCGTTCGGGCGGTGTTTGAGCGCTGGCAACGAGTGTGGCAGCTACAACAAACGGAAGCGCAACCGCACTGACGGCGAACGAGATCAAGCGAAACCGCGAACGCATACTATTCATCCTCCGCAGATTTCGGAGTGGTGGTGTCGGGTTGAGGGGCGATGGCGTTGGCACCGGCTAGATCGGGGTTGAGGGGGATGGGGCTGCCGTCGGGGTCGACGAGGAGCGCGTGTGCGATGTGCGGGACCAGGCGATGCGCGGCGGCTAGACGAATGTTCCAGTGGGCGATGGCCTGGGTGAGCTCGAAGGGGAGAGAGTCGGGCGAGAGGGTGCGGTTGGCGAAGAGCCAGAGGTTGTAGTTGGCCTGGGGCTGGTCGGTGGTGTGGGCTTGCGGATCCCAGTTGACGGCGGCGAAGACGGCGAGCGGGTGCGGGCGGCCGAGGTCGATCCAGAGGAGACCAGAGGCGGCGCAGAAGCTGGGGACGCAACCGTCGATGGTGATGTAGCGGTTATCGTCGGCGGTGACGGCTCCGTACTGCGTCAGGAAGAGTGGGATGATGGTGGCGAGGGGCTCTTGCGAGTTCGGTGGGCCCCACATGGATTGGGGTTGGTGGAAGTTGGCCTGGAGGAAGGTTTGGAAGCGGGCGTCGAGGCGGAGGTTGGAGGCCTGGCCGATGGGCGCGGGGTGGGTATATTGCCAGAGCCACTGGAGGTTGTCGGTGGGAGTGGGGCTGCGGAGGGCTGGGTTGTGCGGGGGTGGGGCGATGAGGTTGTCGGGGTTGGTGATTTGGGCGCGGGTGGTCGTCGCTGTGAGTGCTCCGAAGAGTGTGAGGAGAGCGGCGAGATGGAGTGACTTGCGCATGGTCAGAGAACAAGCAACGGAAAGAGCAACAGCAACTACAAATGCGGGGGTCCTTCCCCTTCGCTGCGCTCAGGGTCAGGATGACGGCGTAAAACAAACAACAGCAACTACAGAAGCAGATCCTCCGCTTCGCGAAGGATGACAAACAATGGGATTAGACGGCGTGGAGCGATTGGCTGCGGTCTATGGATTCGGCTAGCGCGCTGTGGACTAGCTTGCCCATCTGCTGGGTGGTGACGGTGGCGGCGGTGTTGCCTCTTGCGATGTCGGCGGTGCGGTGGCCAGCGGTTAAGACTTGCTGGACGGCGGCTTCTACGGCGGCGGCTTCGGCTTCGAGGTTGGCGGAGTGGCGGAGGACCATGGCGGCGGTGAGGATGGCGCCTAGCGGGTTGGCCTTGCCGGTGCCGGCGATGTCGGGGGCGGAGCCGTGGACGGGTTCGTAGAGGTTTACTTTGCCGCCGATAGTGGCTGAGGGAAGCATGCCGAGGGAGCCGGTGATGATGCCGGACTCGTCGGAGAGGATGTCGCCGAAGAGGTTTTCGGTGAGGACGACGTCGAAGTTGCGGGGGACGTTCATGAGGTGCATGGCCATGGAGTCGACTAGCTGGTGCTCGACGGTTACGTCGGGGTATTGCGACTTGAGCTCGTCGACGGTGGCGCGCCAGAGTTGCGAGCACTCGAGGACGTTGGCCTTGTCGACCGAGGTGAGTTTCTTGCGGCGCTTGGATGCGAGGTCGAAGGCGATGCGGGCTACGCGGGTGACTTCGTCCTTGGTGTAGCGCATGGTGTTGATGGCTTCGCCGCCGCCGGGCGCGGATGCGTCCTTGTTCCAACTGCGCGGCTGCCCGAAGTAGAGGCCACCGAGGAGTTCGCGGACAAAGAGGATGTCAACGCCCTTGGTGACCTCGGGGCGGAGGGGCGAATTTTCGCTGAGCGCGGGGTAGGCGACCGAGGGGCGGAGGTTGGCGAAGCCGCCCAGGATCTGGCGGATTTGGAGGAGGCCGGACTCGGGGCGCTTGTCGGGAGAGAGTGCGTTGAATTTGTTGTCGCCGACGGCGCCGAGAAGGACCGCGTCGGAGTCTAGCGCGATGTCGATGGTCTCCTGCGGGAGGGGTGTGCCTTTGGCGGTGATGGCTACGCCGCCGAGGAGGGCTTCCGTGAAGGTGAAGTCGTGGCCGCCGGCTTCGGCTACTGCTTGCAGGATGTTGACGGCTTCGCGGGTGACTTCGGGGCCGATGCCGTCGCCGGCGAGGATTGCGATCTTGAGCTTCATGGGTTTCCAGTGGTGAGAGTGGTGTTGAGGTGCGAAAGGCGCTTTTAGCTTCTAGCTTTTGGCTTCTAGCAAAGGCAAAGGCAACGGCAACGGCAACGGCAACTGCAAAGGCAAAAACAAATGCGGGGGTCCTTCACTGCGTTCAGGATGACGGCGAGAAACAAACAACAGCAAGAGCAACAGCAAGTGCGACTGCAACAGCAACTGGAGATCCCTGCGGGATGACAACAAGGGAGAAGCGTTGGTGAGAGCGAATGCGGTGAGAGCCAATGCTTCGGTGGTGCGGTTAGGGGACGTTGGTGGCGACTGTCTCGGTGGTGGTTTGGATCAGGGCTACGATGTCCTGGTCGTAGATGTTTTTCTTGCGGTCGGCTAGTTCGGTGAAGCGGTGATAGACGACGTCGATCTCTTCGTGCGAGAGCTTGTGGCCTAGCTCGTTGAGGCGGTACTCCAGGGCGCGGCGGCCGCTGTGCTTGCCTAGCACGATGTTCTGGCCGGTGAAGCCTACGGAGGCGGGCGTCATGATCTCGTAGGTGAGGGGGTTGTTGAGGACGCCGTGCTGGTGGATGCCGGACTCGTGCGCGAAGGCGTTCTTACCTACTACTGCTTTGTTGGGCGGGCAGCCGAAGCTGATGATCTCGCCTAACATGCGGGAGGTGGGGTAGAGCTGGTTCATGACCAGGTTGGTCTTGTAGGGGTAGCGGTCGTGGCGGGTGGCGATGGCCGCGGCGATCTCTTCGAGGGCGGCGTTGCCGGCGCGCTCGCCGATGCCGTTGATGGTGCACTCGATCTGTCTCGCCCCGCCTTCTACGCCGGCAAGGGAGTTGGCTACGGCCATGCCGAGGTCGTCGTGGCAGTGGGTTGAGTACGTGACCTTGTCGCTGCCGGGGACGCGCTGGCGGACGGTTTCGAAGAGAGCTTTGTACTCGGCCGGGGTGGTGTAGCCGACGGTGTCGGGGATGTTGATGGTGGTAGCTCCTGCTTGGACGGCTACGTTGACCATCTCGACTAGGAAGTTGAGGTCGGAGCGGGTGCCGTCTTCGGTGGAGAACTCTACGTCGTCGGCGAAGGAGCGGGCGAGGCGGACGGCGGTGCCTACGTTGTCGAGCGCCTGAGCGCGGGTGATCTTGAGCTTGGCTTCGAGATGGAGGTCGGAGCTGGCGAGGAAGACGTGGATGCGGCTCTTGGCGGCGGGTTCAACGGCGCGAGCGGCGGCCTCGATGTCCTCGCGCTTGCAGCGGGCGAGGGAGGCGATGCGCGGAGACTTCGCCGAGGTGCTGACTTCGCGGGCGATGGTCTGGACGGAGTTGAAGTCGCCCTGGGAGGCGATGGCGAAGCCGGCCTCGATGATGTCGACGCCGAGCGAGGCGAGCTGGTGGGCGAAGCGAAGCTTTTCTGCATGGTGCATGGTGCAGCCGGGGGACTGCTCGCCATCGCGGAGGGTGGTATCGAAGATGACAATTTGGACGTCGCTGGGGGTGTCGTTGGCCATAGCAGGAGAACCTTTCCTTCTGGACAGAATCATAACGCGCTCTTATGCTCGGAACCAGATGTATTGTGCATTCTAATGAACCTATAGAGAATTCTTGAATAGGGAACCGATGGGGGCGCGTGGACTTATTTCAGCTTGAAACGTTTCTGGCTGTCGCGGAGGAGAGAAGTTTCAGCCGAGCGGCGGCGCGTTTGCACCGGACGCAGCCGGCGGTGAGCCAGGTGATTGCGAAGCTGGAGGCGGAGCTGGGTGAGGTGCTGCTGGAGCGCGCGGCCGGGCAGCCGACCGACGCGGGCAAGGTTTTGCTGGAATATGCGCAAAAGATGCTGAATCTGCGCAAGGATGCGGGGGCGGCGCTGGTGGACCTGCGCAGCCTGCATCGGGGGCGGCTGGATGTGGCGGCGAATGAGTACACATGCCTGTACTTATTGCCGGTGCTGGATGCATTTCGGAGGGAGCATCCGAGGATTAAGGTGGCGGTGCAGAGGACGCTGGCTAGCCGGATTGCGGATGAGGTGCAGTCGCATTCGGTGGAGATTGGCGTATTGAGCTTTCGGCCGGCGGATCCGCAGGTGGTGTCGACGGTGGTGTACCGGGATGAGCTGGTGTGCGTGATGAGTCCGAACCATGCGCTGGCGAAGGCTGGAAAGACCACGATTGCGCGGCTGGGGCGGGAGACGTTTGTGGCGCATAATGTGCCGTCGCCGCTGCGGCAGAAGGTGATTGAGACGTTTCAGAAGCGGAAGATTCCGCTGCAGATGGAGGTGGAGCTGCCGTCGTTGGAGGCGATTAAGCGGTTTGTGGCGCGGGGCAATGGAGTGGCGCTAGTGCCGCGGCTGACGGTGGAGGGGGAGTTGGAGGCAGGGACGCTGGTGGCGGTGGAGGTTCCGGAGTTGCAGATGGAGCGCAAGTTGCGGCTGGTGCATCGGCGACAGGCGGCGCTGAGCCATGCGGCGAAGGAGTTTCTGCGGGTGGTGCAGGCACATGCGGCGGAGCACGGCGAGCCGTTTTGCTTCCTGGTGGAGAAGGGTTAGGCGGCGCGTGCGGTGTGGTGAGACGCCGAGGTTTTGGGGAAAGTTTCAGCGAAAGAAACTCGAAGATTGACCAGAACCTTTCGCGGAAAAGTGCGTCTGTACCGGCAGCGAAACGCGCTGCGAATCAAGGCGGCGCGAGGCAGAGAGAGCAGGTACAGGATATGAAGAATTTTGCAAAGAACAGGATGTTTCGTGCAGCAGCCCTGATGCTGTGTGGTGCGGGGTTGGTGGTAAGCGCGGCGTTTGCGCAGCAGGATTCGGCGCCACCACCTCCGGATGGACAACAACAGGGACCACCGCCAGATGGAGCGATGCAGGGTCCGGGTGGACATCGAGGGATGAACCCTGAGCGGCGCATTGAGATGATGCAGCGGCGGCTGAATCTGAGCGACGATCAGACGGCACAGGTGCGGCAGATCTTCGCAGATTCGCGGACGAAGATGGAGGCGCTGCGATCGAATACATCCATGTCGCATGAAGACCGACGCGCGCAGATGATGGCGCTGCACCAGGATGAGCAGGCGAAGGTGCGTGCGCTGCTGAACCCGGACCAGCAGGCAAAGTTCGATGAGATGATGGCGAGGATGCGTGAACGGCGCGGAGAAGCAGCAGAGGGGCAGGGCGGTAGTCCGCAAGCGCCACCGCCACCTCCGTCTTCTGATCCGCAGCTTTGAGAGTTAGGAAGGGACACTAGCAGGTGGTTGGGATGGATTGAGTCCGTCGGCTAAAAAAGAAAAACAAAGAACAAGCCTTGCTTCCGGATACCGGTGCGAGGCTTGTTTCGTCTATCAGGGAAGCACAAAGTGAGTTGGAGGAGTGCCAGAATCGTCCGGGACGCGCGTTATGGCGTCGTGTGCAGGTACAATAAGACAATAGCGCGCCGCGGTTACCGGCTGGACGCCCACCGGAAGAGCAAGGGTGGAGTTTGGCCAACGGTGTGAATGCGAAGGGATTTCAGCAAGCATGAAGAAAATGATGTTGCTCGGTGCACTGATGATGATGTGCTCCGCCGCCGTGGGACACGCACAGGAGAGCCGGCAGGATGCCAGCGTAAGCTTTTTCGGGGTGTATGCGCCAGCTGTATATGGAGAAGACATTCACCCAATGACGACCACCGTCACTGGCGGTCTTCTGGCGAGCTACCGCTATATGCTGACGCCGCGCAGCGCAGTGGAGTTGAACTACACCTTCGCGCAGGATTCGATCAAGTACAACCCGATCTCAGAGCCGAATAGCCGGGTACATACTCGTCAGCAGGAGATGAGCGGTGCGTATGTGTACATGAGGACGTATAAGCGGTATAACCCGTTCGTCGAGGGTGGCATTGGCGCCGAGATTTTTACACCGATTCTGGACTATGGATCGACGCAGTTGGATCTGAAGCAGACCATGCAGATCGGCGGATTGTTTGGCGGCGGGTTGGCGTATGAGATCAGCCCTAGCTTCGACATCCGAGCGGAGTATCGCGGGTTTATGATGCGCGCTCCGACGTTTGGGGTCAGCGGCGGCCTGTTTACTACCAACCGCTTTTATATTCTGATGACGCCCTCCATCGGTGTTGCCTACCACTTCTAGTTCAGAGAATGTTTAGCGTGGCCCAGCCTCCTGGCTGGGCCATTCTGTTTTGGGGTCGACCGGGTGAGGGTTGAAGACTCCCGCAGCGGGGCTCTCTTCCAGGCGATTTGGGCGATGGGCGTCCGATACGACGGAGTGATGGTGAGAACGGGTTTGCCACGGTGAGTGGGCCTTCCTGAGGACGTATCTGGTCGCGGAGATACGGATACGCTGGGAGCGCATGGTGCGACCTAGCGGAGAACCAAGGAAGAGGGCAGACCGATGTTTTGGAAGGCTGCCGGGGCGACCAGAGGCCTCGCGCGGCTGGAAACGCGGAGTCGCGATGCCGCATCGGGAAAGAATGGCAAAAGCCTGGACTGCGGGAGCTTTTGGTGAGCCCTTGAAGGGGTCTACCGCAACTCCGGCTGTCCAGGCTTTCTGATACAGAACTTCTGATACCGGTGGGTTTAGTGGATCGTTGAGCCGCCAGTAAAGTGATAGCTTGCACCAACTTGAATCAAGAAGGGGGTAAGGCCGTTGGGGAGATAGGTATCCTGACCGGGACCGCCGACGCCCAAGGCACCCTTGAGGCCACCGGTAAACCAGTCCTGATACTCGGCGCCGACCCGAATGCTGATGCGCGAGGTGATCTCGGTATCGACACCGCCGCCGAAGGCGAGCAGGTTATAGCCGAGCGAAGTATTTCCCTGATAGAAGTCGGGGTTGGAATCGAACGTGCCGCGACCTGCGGCTAGCTTGGCATAGGGGTTATAACGACCGTAGGTACGGTGGTAACGGGCCCCATACTCAAACGTCCACTCTTTGGCGGGAGCGTGTTGCTGGATCGACACCGAATTGAAGTCCAACTCGGCCCCCCAGTGAGGCGTGAAGTCGAAGGTGCCGAAGATGCCATAACCCATGGCGTTTTGCGGGGTGTAGTCGGGCTTCGCCCATGTAAACGTGGCACCCGCCTGCACGTCGAGGACGCGAGTTGCGCCGGGCATGGCCTGTCCAAGAGCAAAAGGAGAGCACACAGCCAACATAGCCAGGATGAGGACAATTCGTTTCAATGGATGGCCTCCATTGGCCGGGGTATGGGATCGTTTGCCACTTCAGTGTAGTTGAAGTTGTGCTGGAAATACCAGCCTTATTTGAGGATATCCTCTTACATCCGTAGGTTTTGGGCGAGACTGACATTCGTGCGGCAATACCGAGACTGACATTCGTGCGGCAATACCACGTTGCATCGAACTTCACTAGCTTCAGATGAAACATCTCTTGTGAGCTTTGACGCTCGTCGTGCAAAGAGGGTTGTGGTGATCGTATCCGAAAACGGCACTCACTGGAAGCGTGAGTGCCGTTTTTGGAGTGACTGATCAGGAACTCCGGGGCAGGGAAGCAGCCCTGAAGCGGTTACTGTTGTGGCTGAGCTGCGGATGCAGCGGTGGGGGCTGCGCCGCCGGGAGCCGCGTCAGCATCGACAGGGGGCTTCCAGTAAGAGAGGTTGACCGAGATCGGGGTGATCTCGAAGGGCATTTTGTCGCGTGCGCTCAACAGAGGCTCCTGGACGGCGTTCAGCTTGATGACCTGATCGGTCCATGGATCGTTGCGGAGGTAGGCGTTGAGTGGCTCCGCAGCCTGCTGCTGGAGGTTGGTGTTGTTGAGTTTAGGAGCCTTGGAGATGAGAGCCTGCATCCAGAAGGTGCCATCCGGCTTCACGAGACTGTCGCCAAGCTGCGGGTCGGTAAGAGCCTTGAGGCCCTTTTCGCGCGCCTGCAACTGCTGGAGATAAAGGCCGAAGTACTGTTCGCCGTCGGCGAGGTCCTTGACGTTGAGGAGTTCGACGGCCTTCTTGGCAGCCTCGGTGTCGTCAGCGTCGGTGTGGAGGAGCGGCAGTTTGGCAAAGGCCGACTCCGGTGGGAAGAGCAGACGGTCACTGAAGGCATACTTGGTGTCGATGTGGTGACCAAGGATGATGTGAGCGACCTGGAAGGCAAGGATGGCGTTGAGGTTGCCCATCTGCTGTGCGCCGTCGGCGGTGACCACAGCCGTGGTGTCGATGAGGCCCTTGGAGATGAGGACGGTGTTGCCCACGGCTACGGACTCAAGCGGCTCGGTGAGAAGAGTGCGGACGCGGATGGGGCGGTCAATGGGGATCTGGTTGTAAGCAAGGATGTTGTTGGCGAGCTGCGCGAGAACCTTGTCGAAGTCGCTGGGAGCATCGATGAGGCCGGCGGAATAGAGGCGCTCGATGACGTTGTCTTCGGCTTGCTCAATCCACTGGCGCTGGGCGCCGAGGGGGCTGAGGTTACCATTCTGCTGGCTTTCGTCGGTTGCACCTTCAACCTCTACGTCGGCCTGATCCTCTTCCTTGGCCGGAACCTTGAGCGAATAGCCCCAAATCTGATTGATGGCCTTGAACTTCAGGCTATGCGAGGGGCTCTTGGGGTCGGTTTCTTCGATGTAAGAGGCGGTGGGGAGCCAAAGACCATCCTGAACGTTCGTACGGATGGAGTTGAAGTGGAAGTACTCGTTGATGTTGTCCTTCTCGCCGCCGGCCAGGTCACCGTCGTAGCGGACGATGTTGCCGCCCTGACGCTCAACCCAGATACGACCGAAGAAGCGGCCCGGAACCTTCTTGATGGGGGAGACGTCGAAGACCTCGGTAGGAACGGTGCCGAGGAAGTCGTTGCGAAGATAGGTGAAGTTGTAGTGCTGGCGATCGAAGCCGGTGCTGTCGATGACGATCATACGAACGAAGCCAGCCTCGTTGTACGTGAGGTGGAGATCGTGCGAGAGGCCGGTGATATAGCCGAGGGAGTGCTTAAAGCGCCCCTTCTGATGGTCGCCACCGCTCATGAAGCCGTTTTCGCCGATGACCTTGCCGAAGTCGACGCGCGCGAGGTAATGGGCGTCGCTATCGACCGTCTGGCCCATGACCGGGTCAGGGCGCATGTTCTGGATATAGGTCTCAACGATAGGGCTGCGCTCGCGGAGGGTCTTGATAATGACCGCCTCCCGGGCGATGGCCTTATTGACGAGAGCATTCTGGGACGGGGTGAGCTTGCGCGCAAAAGGAGAGTCGCTCTCCTTCTTATGGTGCGGAAAGGCTGCGGCGGGCAGAGCCGACGCAACCAGTACGGTGAAAGCCACGGCGGCAGTGAGTTTGGTCGGGAGGTTCATAGGGTTCTGGGGCTCCTTGGCTAGTGCGACCACCGGTGAAGGTGGTCCTTGCATAGATCGGTGGTGCGAATTTGCTTACGCCGGTGGGCTTTTTCCTGGTTCTTGCCTAGGCTAACCTGTTTATTTCGGCATTTACCATCAAATTGTACAGCTTGTGTACTAGTTAGTTATTAATAACGAAGCGAATGACCACGTTCGTAGGAAAGTCAACCGGATCGCCGGCTGCGTTTCGGGCCGGGCGGAAACGGATGCCGCGAGCGACTTGCAGAGCGGGTTCGTCCAGTCCATAGCCAAGTCCGCGGACCAGGCCGATGACGTCGATGGTATCGTTGGCGCGGAAGATGACCTTCACGACCGCATCGCCTTCGATATGGTGTGATTTAGCGTCTTCCGTGTAGACCGGCTCCGGCTTGAAGGTAATCTTGGGCGGAGTGGCGGCGGAGAGCGAAGAAGCCATTGAGGAGCGTTCCGCTGGCGGCGGCGGCGGGGTGCCGAGGCCGACTGGCTTTACGGCAGCATAGTTGCGGGAGGACATCGGACCGTTCCCGCTACCGAGACTGACACCACGAACAGGGCCGGCAGCATTGTCGCGACCGTTCATTCTGCCGTTCGGCGATCCAGAGCCGAGGTTGACAGAGCTTGCGCGGGGACCGTTGCCGGTATTTGCGCGATTCATTCCGGGCATTCCAGCGTTGCCAAGGTTGACGCTGGCGACGGCTGGGCCGTTAAGCGGCTTAAGCGGATTCGAGGACTGACCGAGCCGCACTGCGCTGGGGTGAAGGTCATGATTCGGCACAGAAGCGGCGGACGCAACGCCCAGGTTCACCTTAACGGGAGCGGGTGGGGGATTGACGCGCTTGGGCGGAGCCGGGGGCTGGAAGTTCGGCTTCGGCTGAGGGGTGGGAAGGGGCTTCACGTCCGGCGGAGGCGGAATGGGCTTCGGCTCGGGCATCTTAATCTTGGGAGCCGGCACCGGGGTAGGAGGCAGCGGCTTGATCTTGGGCGGCGGTGGTGGCTTGGTGGCGGGCGGAGGAGGCGGCGGAGGCGGCAAGGTCAGGGTTGCGACCTCTTTGGCGACCGTTGGGTTGGTTTTAATGATGAGGCCAAGGATTACCACCAGTGCGAGGAGGGTAACGTTAATGGCAATAGAGGCCGCTGCGGCACCCTTGCTGCGTTTGCCGTCATCGAGAACACCGAAGTCTCGAAATTGGACACTTGGTGGATTGGGATCGTCGCTATGTAGTGGCTTAGCCATTTTGGAATTCAGTCCTCAAAACTTGCACTAATAATGGTGCAGGGGGTAACACTCGTGGAAAAAGAGTATCCAGAGCATAGCAGAAGAATTTCGCTAGCAATGGCTGAGAAGATTGAAGTTGTATGGTAAGTAGGTTCTGGGCATCTCTCTTCTCATTGACAACTTAGCTACTAGCGTGGACGGAAAAGTATCCAAAGGTAACTCCCCTGACATGGAAGCGTTCACGATGCAGGTGAAGACGGATTCGGTTCGCTCCGTGGGCGGAGACTGTACATTGGCTAGCGCGTGCGGGAGAAGACTGCAAGTAAGCAAATGACGGGGCGGAGGTAACGCTCAAGCACGATCCCTATCGCGTTTAGGATAGCACAAAGGTAGGGGGTAAAATCCTGCCGAACGGGGCGAAAAATGCCCATAACCATTGGAGATAACACTCGATGCACGACCTAATTTCAACCCTGACGCATGACATGTTTTTTGTGCCACTCCCGCTGGCGGAGAAGGTACTACGGCCAGTGATCGTTTACCTGTTCCTGGTGGTGTTTCTGCGGATCTTTGGCAAGCGGGAACTGGCGCAACTGAACCCGTTTGACCTGGTGGTGCTGCTGAGCCTGGCAAATACGGTGCAGAACGCGATGATTGGGGATGACAACTCAGTAACGGGGGGAGTTGTGGGCGCGCTTTCGCTGCTCGCGGTGAACTGGTTACTGACCTGGGTACTGTTCCGGGCGCCAAAGGCGACTAAATTGCTGGAGGGGCAACCGGCGACGCTGGTGCGGTCGGGGGTGGTGCAACAGAGTGAGTTGAAGAAGCAGTCGCTGACGCACGAGGAGTTGGTCTCGGTGCTGAACAAGAACGGTTTTAATGGGCCGGCAGATGTGGATGTGTGCGTGCTTGAGCCGAACGGGACGTTTTATGTGGAGGGGAAGCGGCCGTCGGCGGATTCGGTGGAGAGGGGGAGGATGATGGAGGCGCTGGCGGAGTTGTCGTCGGAGGTAAGGGCGCTGCGGCGGGAGTTGGAAGCCAGGGGCTAGCGGGGGCGAGTGGAGGTGAGGAGCCGGGCACGGGCGGCGCGGAGTCGTTTGGGGGGCGAGGCCAGCTCCGCGTCGCGGAGTGCGGCGCGGTAGCCGCCCATGAAGATGGAGTACATGACGGCGAGGGCACAGCCTACGCCGAAGGCGAAGCCGAGGAAGACTCCGATGAGGGTGCCGTAGAGGGATTGCACGATAGCGCAATGGTACGCCCTGTGCTACTGAACGCTGGTATGCAACGTACTACTGGGGGCATAAGAAGTTTTTGGTTTTGTATTCAAGGGCGCCGCTGTGACGTAGGTTAAGAGCTACACATTTGTGCCACAGGTTCGCGCCTGCCCGCGAGTCGCACTCAGGAAGGATTGAGACGATGCCGCTGGATACCCAAGTTGTGAACGCCAACGTATTCGAGACCCACATGCACGAGGTGCGGATGTTTCCGCCGCCGGCCGAGTTTTCGGCACAAGCGCGGTTGGGAAGCGTGGAAGAGTATGAGCAGATGTATAGGCGAAGCGTGGAAGATCCAGAGGGGTTCTGGGGAGACGCGGCGCGGGAGCTGGAGTGGTTTGCTCCTTGGGAACGTGTGCTGGATGAGAGCGGAAAGCACGCGCGTTGGTTCACTGGCGGCAAGCTGAATCTTTCGCACAATTGTATCGACCGGCATGCGAAGAGCGCGCGGCGGGACAAGGTTGCGCTGGTTTGGGAAGGTGAGCCTTACGGTGAGGATGGGAAGGCTGAGGTTCGGCGGCTGACCTACGGCGAGTTGCATGAGCAGGTGCAGCGGTTTGCCAACGTGCTGAAGTCGCTGGGGGTGAAGAAGGGCGACCGCGTGGCCGTCTATATGGGCATGAGCCTGGAACTGGCGATTGCGGTGCTGGCTTGTGCACGCGTGGGTGCGGTGCATTCGGTGGTGTTTGGAGGGTTTGCGGCGCAGGCGATCTCGGACCGGGTGAACGATGCTGACTGCCAGGTGGTGCTGACGCAGGACCTGAGTTACCGGCGCGGCGCCGAGGTGAGACTGAAAGAGATTGTGGACACGGCGATGGAGAAGTGTCCGAACGTGCGCAGTGTAGTGGTGTATCAAAGAGAGCCGAAGAGTGCGACGGCGATGAAGCCAGGGCGCGACGTTTGGTGGCACGAGGCGATGGCCGCGGCGAGCGCTGATTGTCCGGCGGAGTGGATGGATGCCGAAGATCCGCTATACATCCTGTATACGAGCGGGACGACAGGTAAGCCGAAGGGGCTGGTGCATTCGACCGGTGGATATGCGGTGCAGACCTATCTCTCCAGCAAATACGTGTTTGATTTGAAGGACGAGGATGTGTACTGGTGCACAGCGGACATCGGGTGGGTGACCGGGCACAGCTATGTTCTGTATGGGCCACTGCAGATGGGCGCGACGGTGTTGATGTATGAGGGAGCGCCGTTCTGGCCGGAGAAGGACCGGTTCTGGAAGGTCGTGGATGACCACAAGGTTTCGATTTTTTATACGGCTCCGACGGCGATTCGGGCGTTCATCAAGTTCGGAGCGGAGTGGGTGCACAAGCATGATCTGAGCAGCCTGCGGCTGCTGGGAACGGTGGGCGAGCCGATCAATCCTGAGGCGTGGATGTGGTATCACCGCGAGATTGGGAAGGGGCGGTGCCCGATTGTGGATACGTGGTGGCAGACGGAGACTGGATCGATCATGATTGCGCCGATGCCGGGGGTGGTAGCGACGAAGCCGGGGTCGGCGACGCGGCCGTTCTTCGGAGTGGTGCCGGAGATCGTGGCGGAGACGGGAGAACCTGTGGAGGCCGGGCAGGGTGGCGTGCTACGGATCAAGCGGCCATGGCCCTCGATGGCGAGGACGATCTGGGGGAACCCGGAGATGTATGAGAAGGCGTATTTTCCCGGCGCGCCCGGAGTGTACGTTACGGGCGACGGCGCTCGGTGCGATGAGGACGGATACTACTGGCTGATGGGCCGCGTGGACGATGTGATTAATGTGAGTGGACATCGGCTGGGAACGGCGGAGGTCGAGTCGGCGCTGGTTGGACATGGCGGCGTGGCGGAGGCTGCGGTGGTGGGACGTCCCGATGAAGCAAAGGGGCAGGCGATTGCAGCGTTTGTAGTTCTGGAAGAGGACCATGCGCCAAGCGAGGCGCTGCGACAGGAGCTGCGGAAGTGGGTGAGCAAGGAGATTGGGCCGCTGGCGCGGCCTGATGATCTGCGGTTTGTTGAACGGCTGCCGAAGACGCGGTCGGGGAAGATCATGCGGCGGCTGCTACGGGAGCTGGCGGCGACGGGTGAGGTGAAGGGTGACACGACGTCGCTGGAGGACTTTACCGTGCTGGCGCAGTTGCGCGAGAGCGACGAGTAAAGGCACAGACTGCGTCAAGCTAGCGAGCTGGTGCCTGTGGGCGCGGGCAGGACCAGTTGCGAGGTCGGGTGGGCGTGATGATCGGGGAAGCCAAGGTGTTTTCGATGAACGTGAATGAAGAGGATCGCTAGAACGAAGATCACCACAATCGTCACGCAGAAGAGGATCACGATCATAAGAAAATTTGGCTGCTCGGGAGGTCGCTGCTCGATTTCCATGATGAGTTGGATGCGGGATGTGGGAGGTAGTTGCGACCGGATTGCGATTTTGGGCTTGGAGGTGGGCGCGTCCTGGCGGATGATGGAGGGAGTTGTTGTCCGAAGGAGAGCGAAATGCGAGCAGGGAAATTGTGGATGGGTTTGATGGCGGCGGGCATGGCGACGGTGCTGAGTGTGGGAGCGGGCGCGCAGGTCATGGGGCGAGCGCATATCTATCCGGCAGTGGATGCGGCACAGGCAGATATTCATGCGGCCCTGGTGGAGGCGCAGCGCACGCACAAGCGCGTGATCCTAGACTTTGGTGGCGACTGGTGCGGCGATTGCCAGGTGCTGAATATTTATTTTCACGAGGCCCCGAACGCGGAGTTGCTGGAGAAGAACTTCGTGCTGGTGGACGTGAATATCGGGCGCATGGATGCGAATCTGGAGATTGCGCACAAGTATGGCGTGCCGGTTTCGAAGGGTGTGCCGGCGTTGTCGGTGCTGGATGATCACGGCAACGTGTTGTATGCGCAGACGAATGAGTTTGCGGACATGCGGCACATGGAGCCGTCGTCGGTGACCGAGTTTCTGAAGAAGTGGAAGCAGTAAACGGAACGGGCTCGAACGGTGGAGATGATGGAGAAAAACCGCTGGAGCCGGTGGGTGGATGGTTGGCTGCGTCTGGCGCAGACGGTGCACCGCGCGGTGCTGGCCGCAGTGGAGCATGATGCACTGACGGTTGCGCAGGCAACCGCATATTCGGGGATGGTGGCGCTGTTTCCGGCGTTGATTGTGGCGGCGGCTGTGATCAGTCTCTTGCCGGATACGTTGCCGCTGCGCTTGCAGATGGCGCAGTTCTTTAATCAGGTGCTGCCATCGAACGTGAGTCCGTTGCTGGAGAGATATTTCTCGCCGCTGCACAGCAATCCGCATACGACGCGGGTTCTGCTGGGTTCGGTGGTGGTGAGCATTACGGGGGCATCGAGTGTGATGTCGACGCTGATGGAAGGGTTTCGGCGCGCGTATGAGTTGCCGCTGGCGCGAGGAAGTTTTTGGCCGCGGAGGGTGAGATCGATTGCGCTGGTTCCCGTGTCGTTGGTGCCACTGGCAGCGGCGAGCGCGTTGGTGGTGTTCGGTCACCTCATCTCACAATGGCTGGCGGGCGAGGTGACTCCGTCGCTGCGGCTCCCGGTGCTGGTGCTGTCGTTTCTGTTGCGTTGGACCATTGCGTTTGCGGGTAGCGTGGGAATTATCGCGGTGATCTACCACCTGGGAACGGATGTGACCAAGCACATCCGTGAACATTTGGAGCCACTGCTACGTGAGCCGTGGGGGATGCTGCGGAAGGATTGGAGCTGGCGATCGAGTTTGCCGGGTGCAGCGTTGGCGACGGTGGCGTGGCTGGTGACGACGCTGCTGTTCGGGATGTACGTGACGCGCTTTGCTGATTACTCGCGAGTGTATGGCTCTCTGGGTGCGGCCATTGCGCTGATGTTCTGGCTGTACATTATTGCGCTGAGCGTGCTGATTGGCGCCGAGTTCAACGCGCAGCGCGCGTCGCAGGGTCCTGGGAGGCGCGATCCTGAGCTTTCAGAGCTGCTGTGGAAGCTTCCGGGACTGCATTGGCGCCGTACAGGTAGAATTGCTGACTGACGGTGGGAAAACGTTTTGTGGTCTGACCTTCGGGCGGGCTGGAAGGATGATGCAGGAATGGAAGCACGAGAGAGAAAGACGGCGATCGGTGGACGCCGAGCGAAGATTGTTGCAACCCTTGGGCCGGCATCGAGCACTGAGGCAACGTTTCGGGAGTTGCTGCGCGCTGGGTTGGACGTTGCGCGGTTGAACTTCTCGCACGGATCGCATGAGCAGAAGACAGAGCTGATTGCGATGGTGCGCAAAGTTGCGAAGGAAGAGGAAAAGCCGATCTGCATCCTTGCGGATTTGCAGGGGCCGAAGATTCGGACAGGGAAGCTGGTGGACCACAAGCCGGTGCTGCTGGTTGCGGGGCAGAAGCTGGTGATTACTCCGGAGACGATGGAAGGCACCGTTGAGCGCGTGAGCACAGTGTTTACGACGCTGGCTGAGAACCTGAAGCCGGGCGATCAGATTCTGCTGTCAGACGGATTGATTGAGCTGCGCGTGGTGGAGATTGCCGGCGCCGACGTGGTGACCGAGATTGTGAATGGCGGGACGCTGGGCGAGAACAAGGGCATCAACTTGCCGGGTGTGTCGATCAAAGTGCCGTCGCTGACGGAGAAGGACGAGATCGATCTTGAGTTTTGTTTGAAGGCAGGGGCAGACACGGTGGCGGTGTCGTTTGTGCAGACGGCAGAGGATGTGTTGTACGTGAAGCGGCGGATTAAAGAGTTGGGATCCGACGCGTGGGTGATCGCGAAGCTGGAAAAGCCGCAGGCGGTGGACCACCTGGATAGCATTCTCGAGGCTGCGGACGGGATCATGGTGGCGCGCGGCGATCTTGGGGTGGAGGTTCCGCCGGAGAAGGTGCCGGCGATTCAAAAGCATATTATTCGGCGCGCGACGGAGTTTCGGAAGCCGGTGATTACGGCGACGCAGATGCTGGAGTCGATGATTGAAAACCCGCGGCCGACGCGGGCTGAGGCCAGTGATGTGGCAAACGCGATCTATGACGGAAGCGATGCGGTGATGCTTTCGGCGGAGAGCGCGGCGGGCAAGTATCCGGTGGAGTCGGTGGCGATGATGAGCAAGATCATCATCGAAACGGAGAAACAGATTCATCTGCTGGGACAGAGGATTGTGCCGCGACAGATGAACGCTGGGAAACAGCGGTCGCTGACGGTGCCGGAGACGATCTGCGAGTGTATGGCGCACTCGGCGCAGGATCTCGATCTTGCAGCGATTGCGATTTTTACGGAGAGTGGAAACACCGCGCTGTTGTTGTCGAAGTACAGGCCGGATGCGCCGATCTTTGCGCTCAGCCCATTTGAAAAAGTGGTACATCGCGCGATGCTGCTGTGGGGCACGGTGGCGATTCATTGCGAGCGGTTTGTGGGGACGGACACGCTGGTGACGATGGCGGAAGAGATGTTGGAGGCTCGCGGGTTTTTGAAGCCTGAGGAAATTGTGGGGATCGTGGCTGGAACGGCGACGAAGACCGGAGCAACGAACTTTATGCGGCTGCACAGGGCCGGAGACCGGTAGGTTTCGACCGGGATTTGCGCAGGGGTGAGGTTGAAGCGCTGACTACAATCTAGCCATGGGCAGGATACGCGTTCTTTCAGACCAGGTTGCGAACCAGATCGCCGCGGGCGAGGTGGTGGAACGGCCTGCGTCGGTGGTGAAGGAACTGCTGGAGAACTCGCTGGATGCGGGGGCTACGCGGATTCGGGTCGAGGTGGAGGCCGGTGGGCGGAAGCTGATTCGCATTGTCGACAACGGACAAGGGATGGGGCGCGATGATGCGCTGCTGGCGTTTGAGCGGCACGCTACTTCGAAGCTGCGGTCGTCGGATGATCTGTTGAGTATCGCTACGTTGGGATTTCGGGGTGAGGCGCTGCCGTCGATTGCCAGTGTGGCAAGGGTGATTTTGGAGACGCGCGCTGCGGAAGATGAGGTGGGCACGGTGATGGAAATCGCCGGAGGCAATCTACTGCGCGTGGAGGATGCGGGGTTGCCGCAGGGAACAATGATTGCGGTGAAGGATCTGTTTTTCAATACGCCGGCGCGAAGGAAGTTTCTGCGCGCGGAGCAGACGGAGTTGGGTCATGTGGCGGCGCTGGTGACGCACTATGCGCTGGCGCATCCGCAGAAGCATTTTGAGCTGCATTCGGCGACGCAGGCGCTGCTGGTGGCGCCTGCGGTGGCGAACGCTGGGGAGCGGCTGTACCAGATCTTCGGGCGCGAGACGTTTGAGCGGTTGATTCCGGTGGCGGCGGAGATGGATTTTTCGCGGGCGGGATTGCCGGAGCCTCCGCCATGGAAGCGCGGAGAGGATTATGGGGCGCCGGAGCCGGGGTTTCTCAGGCTCAGTGGATTTGTGAGCAAGCCGGAGCTGCAGAAGCTGAATCGGAACTCGATTTATGTGTTTGTGAACGGACGGCTCATTCGCGACAAGCTAATTCTGCATGCGTTCAACGAGGCGTATCGGAATATTATTCCGCCTACGTCGTTCCCGGTGGTGCTGCTGTTTCTGGAGATGCCGCCGCAGGAGGTGGACGTGAATGTGCATCCGGCGAAGACGGAGGTTCGGTTTCGTCAGGGAAGCTTTGTGCATGATTTCGTGAGGGACTCGGTGCGGACGGCGCTGATGCAGGCGCGGCCGGCGGCGAGTTTTTATCATGCGCTGCATGCGGCGCCGACGGCGAGTGAGTCGTTGATGGTGGATGTGAGCCCGCTGCCGGGTGTGGACCAGGCGATGTATGGACCGCGCGAGGGGATGGTTGAGGAGAGTGAAGGAGCGCTTGAGCCGGGAGATGTGGCCGCGTTTGAGCTGCGGGAGCGGATCGTTCCGCCTTCGGCGGGGCGGCTGGAGTTTGGCGGCGCGGGAATTGCGGTGGGGTATCAGGAGCCTGTCGGTGCGGAGCAGGCAGAGGGTGAGAGGCAGCCTACGCTGAATGCGTTGGCTTCGTTGAAGCCGCTGGGGCAGTTGCGGGAGTCGTTCATTTTGGCGACGAACGAAGAGGGGTTGTGGATTGTTGACCAGCATGTGGCGCATGAACGCGTGCTGTTTGAGAAGATTCTGCGCGAACGCCAGGTGGAGGCTGTGCAGCGTCAGCGGTTGCTGATGCCAGTGCTGGTAGAGTTGCTGCCGGAGCAGATGGTGATCTTTGCGGAGATTGCCGAGGAGCTGGAGCGGAATGGGTTTGAGGCTGAGCCGTTTGGGCCGCGGACGCTGGCCGTGAAGGCTGCTCCAGTGGGGTTGGAGGGCAAGGAGCTGGAGCGGGTGCTGGAGGAGTTGCTGGGGGCGGGCGAGAAGACGGCGCAGGTGGAGAATGAGGAGTTGAGGCGGCGGAGGATTGCGGCTTCGATCGCTTGCCATGCGGCGATCAAGGTGAATATGCCGCTGGAGCCGGCAAAGATGGACTGGTTATTGCGGGAGTTGGGGAAAACGGAGCATCCGATGAGCTGTCCCCACGGCAGACCGATCGCATTGCGGTATTCTCTAAGAGACATCCAACGGGCGTTTCAACGGATATAACCGCGAGCGAGCCCGCACATCACAGGATTTTTCCGGCGACAGCACTGCGAACTGAGGTCTATTCTCTGCGTGGTTGGTCGGAAGCTGCGCGCAGTCGCCGCGTGGCGGAAAACGATAGAGGCAACTTTGAGTTCGACACAAGAGTTTAACGAGACGCAGCTTGGTGCTGCACGCGCTACGGCATGGAAACAGACGGGCGAGCCGCTGCTGACGCTGGATGCAGCGCGGGATTTTGTCAACGAGTATGGGCTGGTGCTGTTTGCGCCGCGAGCGCAGCAGTTGCCGGCACCGGCGCCTTCGTTGGTGGAGGCGACGTTGGGCGCGGCGAATGCTGCGCCATCGCTGAAGGAGACCGAGGTGGCGCGCGGGCTGGTGGCGCGGCTGGTGGGCGAGGGCTTGGCGCTGCCGCTGAATTTGATGGGCGTTCCTGGCGACACGCCGGACTTTGTGGTGAGCGCGCAGGTGTTCAGCTACATCTTCACGATGCGCGGCGACAAGGCCTGGAAGCAGGCGCCGTCGACTTCGGGAGCGGTGAAGGTTTCTCCGCTGGGGCTGCGCGTGTATGAGGTACTGACCGAGCGCGGCGCGATGACGGCTCCGGAGCTGGCGCAGGAGTTGGGGCGCGAGGTGACGGAGGCGGCCATTGTGCGTTCGCTGAACGAGCTTTGGTCGCAACTGCGCGTGCTTCCGCTGCTGTCGCAGGGAGATGGGACGACGCTGTGGGAGTTGACCACTCGGCGGTTTACGAAGGCGATCAAGTCGGGGGCGAATGCGGGGCAGCCGACGGCGCTTTCGGCGCTGGTGTCGTTGTATCTGGCACAGGCGTTTGCGGCGACGGAGGAGGAGATTGCTACGTTCCTTTCGCCGCTGACGGCGCGGTCGCGCGTGCGGGAGGTGCTGCATGCGCTGGTGGGCGCGCGGCAGTTGGAGACTGTGGTCCTTGAAGGCAAAACGCTGCTGCATATTCCGGGAGGATTGCCGGTGGCTGCGGCGGCTGAAGCGGAGCCAGGTGCTGAGGGTGAAGAGCCGGTGGTTGCGGTGGAGAAGCCGAAGAAGATTGGGACGGGTCGGATCCAGAGCTTCAAGAGCGAGGGGAAGGATGCTGCAGCGTTTCGCGGCAAGCCTGTTGAGAGAACCTTTGCGAAACCGGCTGGACGGGGCTTTGTGAAGCCTGCGGGAAGAAGTTTCGAGAAGCCTGCGGGACGGGGCTTCGCGGCTCGGAGTGCGGGCGCTGGACCGGTGAAGCCGTCGGCTCGGTTTGGGGCGCGGTTGGATGGGAAGAGCGACAAGGAGCGGAGGCCGTTCAAGAAGGATGGCGCTGGATTTGGCGCACGCGGTAGTGAAGAGAAGAAGAGTTTTAGCAAGCCGTGGGAAGAGGATCGTAAGCCTCGGGCTGCGAGCGCGGCGAAGGCGGATGGGTTTGCGAAGTTTCGGCGGCCTGCGAAGGAGGATCGTGCGCCCCTTGGTGAGCGGGAGCAGGCGGGATTGCCGGTGGAGCGGCGGAGTCCGCCGAGGGAACGGGCGACGCGCTCTTTTGAGAAGCGGCCTTATGCGCCTCGCACGGAGGCGAGCGGCGAGCGTTCGACGTTCAAACCTCGGAGTTATGAGGGCAAGGATCGGGCTGTGAAGACCGGCGGGTTTGGAGCAAAGCGGCCGTTCGTCAAGCGCGATGCTGAAGGTGGTGCGAAGCCCTTTGCGAAGCGGCCTCATACGCCGCGAACTTCCGAGGGTGGATCAAAGCCCTTCGCGAAGGGACCGTTTGCGAAGAAGCCTTATGCGCCTCGTGCGGCAGAGGGTGAAGAGCGGGCTGCGTTCAAGCCGCGCAGCTATGAGGGCAAGCCGAAGTTTGACCGCGCGAGCAAGCCGGGCGGGTTTGGGGCCAAGCATCCGTATAAAGCGCGCGAGGATGGAGCGAAGCCGTTTGCGAAGCGGCCTTATACGCCGCGAGCCGCAGAGAGTGGAGCTGCGGAGAGCGGTGAAGGACGCACGATGCCGAAGCGTCCGTTCAAGCCGCGGGCCGCGGATGCGGATAAGCGCGTGTTCACGAAGAAGCCTTGGACTCCGAGTGAGAGTGAGGGCGGCAAACGCCCGTACAAGCCTCGGACGGAGGGCGGATTTGGACGTGCTGGCGGTGGTGCGCGGAAGAGTTTTGGATCGAAGCCTGCGGGTAAGTTTGGCGGCAAGCCTGGCTTTGCCGGGAAGCCGAAGTTTGGCTCGAAGCCTGGAGGATTTGGTGCTAAGCGCAGCGGCCCAGCAGGTGGAGCGAAGCGGAAGAAGCCTGAGGCTGAGGAGTAATGGGCACGATGGCTGAGGCGGATGGAACGACGACAGAGGCAGCAGCACGGCGCGCTCTGCCTGTGATTGCGATTGACGGACCGGCGGGCGCGGGCAAGAGTACGCTGGCGGCGCATCTGGCGCGGCGATTCGGGTTTCTGAATCTGGAGACGGGGGCGATGTATCGGGCGCTGGCGTTGAAGGCGATCGATCATGATCTTGCGTTTGAAGACGAGCCTGCACTGCTGGAGCTCGCAGAGGAGACGCGCATTGCGCTCGAGCCACAGCTTGAGGGCAATGTCGTTCGGCTGGATGGTATGGACGTCTCGCGGCGGGTGCGCGATGGGGATGTGACAGCGGCAGCTTCGCGGGTGTCGGTGCACCCGAGGCTGCGGCAGTGGATGGTGGAGCAGCAGCGCGCGCTGGGAGCCAAGGGCGGCGTTGTGATGGAGGGCCGTGACATTGGTACGGTGGTGTTTCCGGATGCGGAGGTGAAGATTTTTCTGGATGCGGCTCCTGAGGTGCGAGGAAATCGACGGTATCGGCAAGGCGGACCCGCGCAGGTGACGGTGACCGAGGAGGCGATACTCCGGGAGTTGAAGGAGCGGGATGCTCGGGACCGCAATCGCGCAGAGTCTCCGTTGCGGGCCGCGGAGGATGCGGTGATTTTGGATTCGACGGTAATGAGTTTGGAGCAGGTGTTGGAGGCCGCGGAAGAGATCGTGCGGAGCCATCTTGCGGAGCAGCAGAGCTAGTTTAGAGCGCAGAATGCACTATTGTCAGTGCAATTTTTCACGATCGTAATTTTTTCGGTGGAAAATTCGACCTTCGTGCTAACATTTCTCCATCGTTTGAAACAGATTGGTTTTCTGCACCAGAAGTAGCCGAAGTCCCGATTTGGATTCAGCGTCAAAGTCAATCACAAGGATTTACCAGACATGGAACAGGGAACAGTGAAGTGGTTCAACGACGCCAAGGGATTTGGCTTCATCAGCCGTCAGAATGGTGAAGACGTGTTCGTGCATTATTCTGCGATCAACTCCAATGGTTTCAAGAGTCTGCAAGAGGGCCAAGCCGTTCAGTTCAACGTAGTCAAGGGACCGAAGGGGTGGCAGGCGTCCGACGTTCAGCCTCTCTAAGCTTAGGCTAAGGGGGCAGACCGGTGGGTGAGTTTTGTTCACTGATCCAGAGGGAAGAGCTATGCTCTTCCCTCTGGCACGTTAAGGCTGGGGTTTGGCGCTCGGTGGCGGGTTTGTTGGCGTCGGCTGGCCGTTGGGGTTGATGAGGCGGTTGGAGTCGATGATGGTGGTGGTGGTGTGGAACTTCCGGTAGTTGGAGGTTGTGAGGTGGAAGCGGCCGTCGATGTGGTCGAAGAGGAGGATGCGGGCGCTGCCTTCGCCGTCCACCGTTGAGGGAAGCCAGACGTCTCCGGTGATGTGGGCGGTCCGGAAGTCGAAGGTGAGGCCCTGGTGGATGTTGAGGAGGAGGCCTGCGCCTATCTTGAAGTCATGCAGGAAGTGACCCTGGCCGCGGACCAGGACGCGGTCCTGCTGGTCGATCCAGACGGTGCCGACGAGGTCGCGGATGATGCCCTCGGACTCGTTGCGGGTCTTGGCGTGGGGATCGCCGGCGTAGTCGAGGACGATGGTGGGGCGGTTGTCGAGGAGGACGCGGCGCGGGTTGGTGAAGGCGCCCAGCTCGAGGATGCGGGAGACGGGGATGATGGGGTCGCCGCGGGAGTCGGAGGGCTCGCCGCGTTCGGCGAGGCGCTCGCGGCGGGATTTGGCTCGGGCTACCTCCTTGTCGATGCGGTCGCACTCCTTCTGGGCTTCGTCGGGTGTGAGGGGCTTGCCGTCGCGGGCGACGGTGCGGTCGATGCGGACGCCTTCGATGGAGATGCTCTCGGCGTCGGTGGTGGTGGTCTTCTTGACGTTGCCATTGTGATCTAGCTGCTGGAGCTCGAAGTGGACGTGCCAGGTGTAGTCGCGGCGGGCGGCCTCGGCGTCCTTCTCGTGTTGCTCAACGTCGTGCAAGAGCTGCGGAATGTCCTGGTCCTGCGCGGTCGGCGAGGGTTGCGTTGCGGCGGACGCGAGTTGTTGGGCGCTGGCTGGCGATGTGGGCTGCTGCGCGGATGCGACGGTGCTGGCGAGGCAGAGGACGAGTGCGAGGCTGCGTTGGCCCATGCTTCACTGTAGCAAGTGGGATTGCCTTTGCGAGTGGAGCTCAAGACTAGAACACGTGAGTGGACAGCGGATTGTGTGAGGCGTTCGGATCGGGATGGCATCATAGAGGTGTGGGCGAGACAGGGCACGTTGATTCGACTGACTTAGCTTCGGCGCCGAAGCCGGTTCCTGGTGGGCCGAATGCGTTTGAGCCGCTGAAGATACCGCTGTTCCGCGACCGGTGGATTGCGTCGACGGTGTCGAGCCTGGGCACGTGGATGCAGGACACGGCGGGCACGTGGCTGATGACGGTGCTCACGACGTCGCCGCTGCTGATTGCGCTGATGCAGACGGCGGCGAGTTTGCCGGTGCTGTTCCTTGGGTTGCTGGCTGGAGCTACTGCGGACATCTATGAGCGGCGACGACTGCTGATCTTCTGGCAGTGCTGGATGCTGGCCAGCGTTGCGGTGCTGGCGGTGTTGACGTTTGTGGGCGTGATCTCGCCGGTGACGCTGCTGCTGTTTACGTTCCTGCTGAACATCGGGTCGGCGATGAACAATCCTGCGTGGCAGGCGATTGTTCCGGAGCTGGTGCCGCATGAGCAGATTGCGAATGCGGTTACGCTGAATGCGGCGAGCAACAACATTGCTCGTGCGGTGGGGCCGGCGCTGGGCGGGCTGATGATTGCGGCGTTTGCGGTGCCGCATCGCGGTGCGGGTTGGGTGTTTGCGCTGAACTCGGCTTCGTTTGCGGGGGTGATCTGGATTCTATGGAAGTGGAAGCGGCAGCCGATCTTCCAGAGTGCGTTGCCGGCGGAGCGGATTGCTGGCTCGGTGCGTTCGGGGCTGCGGTATTTGCGGTATGCGCCGGATTTGCAGGGGCCTTTGATTCGGGCGTTTGTGTTCACTTTTTTTGTGAGCGCGGTTTGGAGTTTGCTTGCGCTGGTGGCGAAGAGAGATTTGCACCAGGGGGCCATGGGGTACGGCATCCTGAATGGGTGTTTGGGGTTGGGGGCGGTGGCGGGGGCGACTTCGTTGGCGTGGATACGGCAGCGGGTGGATGCGGATAGGCTGCTGCTGATGACGGGCGTGTACTACGTGGCGACGATGCTGGTGCTGGCGCTGGTGCCGATACCGTGGGTGGCGATTGTGGCGCTACTGGGCGCGGGGTTTGCGTGGACTACTACGATGTCGACGCTGAACGTGAGTGTGCAGTTGAGCGTTCCGGCGTGGGTGTATGCGCGGGCGCTGGGTGTGTACCTGATGGCGTTCCAGGGCGGGTTGGCGCTGGGCAGCGTGGCTTGGGGGGCGATTGCGCAGAGGACTTCGGTGAGGGCGTCGATGATCTGCGCGGCGGTTGGGTTGGCGGTGACGCTGCCGTTGATGCGGCGGATCCACATCCTGAAGGGGATGCTGCCGGATTTGACGCCATATCGGTGGAAGCATACGCTGCCGGGGTTTGCTACGGAGGCTGATCCGGATGAGGGACCGGTGCGGATCTCGGTGGATTATCGGGTTGCGCGCGACGATTATGCGCGGTTTGCGCATGCGGTGCGGAAGCTGGAGGGCGTGAGGCTGCGCGGTGGAGCGGTGCGTTGGGGCATCTATCGGGATGCGGCTGATCCGGAACATCTGAACGAGACGTTCATCATGGAGAGCTGGATGGACTTTTTGCGGTCGCGGGAGAGGATGACGCTGGCCGACCAGGCGATTCGGGAAGAGGTGTATGCGCTGCATCGGGGGCCGGAGTCGCCGAAGATTACGTTTCAGGTTTGGGCGTTGTCGTTTGCGAATGGGGCTCGGGCGGAGGAGGCGCCGAGCGAGTGAGGCTTGTGTGAGTTGGGAGCGCTGGTGGCGTGTACCCCCTCCCCCCCTCCCCCCTTTTCTCGCGTGCTTGCGCTAAGGTATTCAAAACGCAAGGGATACTACCCGAAGGTCCCGTTTTGCAGGTGTTTTCTCTAAGTGGCTTGTTATGTGGAAGTTGTGAGGCGTTCTTTCCGTAAGCGTATGAGCTGCCACTGGTTACGGGTATCAATGACATTCTATTGGGGTTAGGTGCGGATTTTGAGGCGGTGGGCGGTTGGGTGGTTGTAAGGTGCTCATTTCAGGTTAAATTGCTCATTTGATGATAGTTGTCGGTTCGATTGGGAGGTGGGGGAGCTGATTTAATTGTAGCTCTTTTGCGGCTTAGGTATGCCAGGTGGAACCGGTTTGGAATGTGCGGTTTAGGGCGAAACGGGGGTTGACACGCGGATTTTGGGCTGTTTCTTGAGTAAATATTTTTGGAGGAGTGATTTTTGGGGGTGGGAGAGATGGAGACTGGTTGGGTAGCGCGAGGTTATTGAATGGATATCTACGCAGTGCGTGGACGGTCGCTTGCCCAGAGGGCGGTTCTTACCGCGGGCCTGGGGTTGTGTGTGGCGGCGGCGTGGTGGTTGCTGGTGGGGGGTGGGATTGCGTTTGTGGGTGGGTGGATGGGATGGAGATGGGTGGCGGGGGATGAGGTGCGGCGGGTTGGTTTAGGGGTGGGGCTGTCGATCTACTTTGTGCGAGTGCTGTTCACGCAGTTTGCGTTTTTGAAGCGGGCTGTGGGGTGGGCGGAGGTGGGCGCGATTGTGCCTTGGGTGGGGTTTATTTTTGGGCTGCTGGCGATCTGCGGGGGGCGGAATACGGAGGCGTTTGGGGTGGTGGGTTGGATAGGGGTGGCGATGTTTGGGGTGGGGTCTTGGATGAACTCGTATTCGGAGTATGCGAGGGAGCGGTGGAAGCGGCGGGCAGAGAATAAGGGGCGGCTTTATACCGGAGGGCTTTATCGGTGGTCGCGGCACCCGAATTATCTGGGGGACCTGGTTTCGTTTTCGGGGCTTTGTTTGATGGCGGGGTGTTGGTGGACGGGGGTGGTTCCGGTGGTGATGCTGGCGGGGTTTGTGTTCGCGAATATTCCTATGCTGGATGCGCACCTGCGGGAGCATTATGGGGAGGAGTTTGAGGCGTATGCGCGGCGGACGCGGAGATTGGTGCCGTTTGTGTATTGAGCGGGATAGGAAAAAGCAAGAGCATGCCTTGGGGCTAAAGCCCCTTCTTCTAGCAGGCCTATGAGACCCGAGGCTGAAGCCCTCGGGGTACCTGATCGGGGTGGGATGCGGGCTTTTGCTGGCGGCTGGGAAGAGAGGCAAAGGGCAGCGGCGAATGGAGGGGTCTCTCCACTACCCCTGCGGTTACGGCTGCGAACCCACCTTAGCCGACGATGAGGCCGTCGGCGAAGATGGGGCACCCGGCGAACTCGCTCGTGCCGAAGATGGGGCACCCGGCGAACTCGCCCGTACCGAAGATGGGGCACCCGGCGAACTCGCCTACGCCGAAGATGGGGCAAACATGACTCGCAAAAGGCGACAAACAAACAGGCCAGGGGGCGGTTGTTGATAGTGGGCGCTTATAATTCCGCTACTATGAAAAGCTCTTGTACGACCTTCTCCCTTCTCCCGTTGGCTGTTTTGCGCGGGGTGGTTTGCCTTGGTGTTGTTGGCTTGGCGGGTTTGGTTTTGGTGGGGACGCCTTTGGGGGCGCAGTCGATGAATGGCATGGCGATGGGGGCGGCGAATAGTGGGGAGATGGCTACGCAGGCGCAGATGGCCGAGCGGTTGGGGACGGTTTCGTTTCCGGTGTCGTGTGGGGCTGGTGTGCAGCCTTACTTTAATCGCGGCGTGGCGCTGCAGCATGACTTCTGGTACGAAGAGTCGAAGGCTCAGTTTGAGCGGATTGTGAAGGCTGATCCGGGGTGCGCGATGGCGCACTGGGGCGTGGCGATGAGTGGGTTCCATGAGATTTGGAATCGGCCTATTCCGGAGGGGATGAAGGCGGGGTGGGAGCAGATGCAGGCGGCTGAGGCGCTGCCGGTGAAGACGGCGCGGGAGCGGGCTTATATCAAGGCGCTGGCGGATTTTTATAGGCCTGCTTCCGGAGATGCTGGGGCTGAGGGGTTTCCGGTTCGGGTGAAGGCTTACTCGGCGGCGATGGGGCGGTTGTATGCGGCTTATCCCGATGACGTAAATGCGGGGGCGTTTTATGCGCTGTCGCTGCTGGCGGTGCGGAGTCCGAATGATTTGACGCAGACGCAGCAAGAGAAGGCGATGGTGGTGCTGCGGCCGCTGTTTGTGAAGGACCCGGATAATCCGGGGGTGGTGCACTACATTATTCACTCGTGCGATAACCCACCAATGGCGAAGGAGGGGTTGGCGGCGGCGGGCCACTATGGAGAGATTGCGCAGTCGGGGCCACATGCGTTCCATATGCCGGGGCATATCTATGCACGGCGGGGGTTGTGGGAGAAGGATATTGCGGCGCAGGTGGGGTCGATTAAGGCTTCGCAGGAGGCGACGGCGCGGGGGGAGAGTGGGATCCTGGATGAGCCGCACTCGTATGACTTTTTGATCTACGCGGAGCTGCAGAGTGGGCAGGATGTGAAGGCGCGGCAGTCATTGGCGGATGCGAATGCGGTGTTGGATACGATGGCCGCGATGCCGGGGGGAGGGATGGCGTATATGACCGGGATGGTTCCTTACTATCGCGTGAAGCTGGCGGGGTTTTATGCGCTGGAGATGCGGGACTGGAAGACGGCGGAGGCTATGGAGCCGGTGGCGGGGTCTCCGGATGATGTGAAGATGCTGGTGGAGTGGGTGCGCGTGCTGGCCGATGGGCAGATGAAGGATGGAGCGAAGGCCAAGGCGGATCTGGCGAAGTATGACGCGTATCTGGCCGCGGTGAAGAGTGGCAAGGATGCGTACGAGGTGGATGGTGCGGGGACGACGATTCAGCGCGAGGAGATGGTGGGGTGGGCGGCGTTTGCGGCGGGGGATGGGGATGTGGCGGTGGGGTCGATGAGGGCGGCGGCGAATTTGCAGGATAAGGTGGGGCAGGCGGAGGTGGATATTCCGGCGCGGGAGATGCTTGCGAACATGCTGCTGGATCTGGGGCGGCCGAAGGAGGCGCTGGCGGAGTATGCGGTGGCGCTGCGGTTGAGTCCGAACCGGCTGAACGGGCTTTATGGGGCGGCGCGGGCGGCGGAGGCGGCGGGCGATAAGGCGCAGGCGGAGATGTATTATTCGGCGCTGCTGCGGTCGACGGGAGATGGTACGGGGTCGGCGCGGCCGGAGTTTGCGCACGCGAAGAGCTATGTGGCGGGGATGGAGCGGGCGGCGGAGTAAGCGCGGATCGAAAGATCGGAGATCGAAGTTGGTGGATTCGCCATCTATTCCTTTAGAAGCTTGAAGGAGTGGGCCATGGCGTTTGGGTGGGAGAAGTTACGGCAGCTTTGGAGGCTGGTGAGGGAGAGCCATGCGCAGCCGATGGTGGGGGAGCCGCGGCGGGTTCGGCCGGTGGCGGATGGGGAACAGGCGATTACGTTCATTGGGCACTCGTCGTTTCTGGTGCAGATGGCGGGGATGAGCGTGTTGATTGATCCGGTGTTTGCTACGCGGCTGATCTTGTTGCGGCGGCAGCGGAGGCCTGGGGTTCGGGTGAAGGACTTGCCGGATATTGATGCGGTACTGCTGACGCATGCGCATATGGATCATCTGAATCGGCCGTCGCTGCGGGCGGTGGTGAGGGAGATGCGGCGGAGGGGACGGCGGGGGCCGTGTGCCGTGGTTCCTGACGGCGTGGGGGATTTGGTGGCGGATTTGGGGTTTTCGAGTGTGGAGGGGTTGCGGTGGTGGGAGTCGGCTGAGGTGGGAGAGCTGAAGGTGACGGCTACTCCGGCGAAGCATTGGGGGGCTCGGATGTTTAAGGACACGCATCGCGGGTTTGGGGGGTATGCGCTGGAGGCGGATGGCGCGGAGACGGTGTATCACTCGGGCGATACGGCTTACTTCAATGGGTTTCGCGAGATTGGGAGAAGGTTGCGGCCGAAGGTGGCGCTGCTGCCGATTGGGGCGTATTCGCCGGATACGTATCGGAGTGTGCATACGAGTCCGGAGGAGGCGCTGCAGGGGTTTCTGGATCTGGGCGCGGAGACGATGGTTCCTATGCACTATGGGACGTTTAAGCTGGGACGGGAGCCGATGGAGGAGCCGCTGGAGAGGCTGTTGAAGGCCGCGGAGGCTGGTGGGGTGTCGGAGAAGGTTTGTGTACTGCAGGAGGGGGAGAGGTTGGTGGTGGGAGAATCCGACGAGGCCTTGGCGGCCTCGGCGGATTAGTGGTTAGTGGTTAGTGGTTAGTGGTTAGTGGGGAATTGTGGCTGAGCAGGCGGAAATACAGGGGTCTCTCCGCGGAGTCGCGCGAAAGGGCGCGGCTTCGGTCGAGATGACAGGGTGTGGGTGGGGGATGGGTGAGGCTGCGTTATGCCTCGGATCCCAGGGCCAGGTCGATCAGGGTTTTTTCTTCCAGGGCGTGGGCTTTGGCGCTGCCGGTGGCGGGGCTGGCGGCGGCGGTTCGCTTTACGCTTAGGACGGCGCGGTCGCCTACGAGGCGGCGGAGTTGGGGGATTACGAAGGTTAGGGCTCCCATGTTGGCGGGTTCTTCCTGGACCCAGACTACTTCGGTGGCCTTGGGGTGTTGGGCTATGGCGGCTTGCAGTTCGGCTTCGGGGAAGGGGTAGAGCTGTTCGAGGAAGAGGATGGCTACGGAGTTTTCGCCGGGGCCGTCCAGCTTGCGCTTGGCTCGCTCTACGCGGAGGTTGTGGCCGATTTTGCCAGTGCAGACCAGGATGCGGCGGGCGTTGGGGGTGGCGGTGTCGGGGAGGACATTCTGGAAGTGGTCTAGTGTGAGGTCCGAGGCGGGGGACATGGCGTCGGGGTGGCGGAGCATGGATTTGGGGGTGAAGACGATGAGGGGTTTGCGCCATTGGCGGAGGGCCTGGCGGCGAAGTAGATGGAAGTATTGCGCGGCGGTGGAGGGTTGGGCGACCTGGATGTTTTCCTGGGCGCAGAGCTGGAGGTAGCGCTCGATGCGGGCGCTGGAGTGCTCGGGGCCCTGGCCTTCGTAGCCGTGGGGGAGGAGAAGGACGAGGCCGGAGAGGAGGCCCCACTTGGCTTCGCCGGCGGAGAGGAACTGGTCGATGATGATCTGGGCGCCGTTGGCGAAGTCGCCGAACTGGGCCTCCCAGAGGACGAGGGCCTCGGGGTAGTCGCGGGAGAAGCCGTACTCGAAGCCTAGGCAGGCGGCCTCGGAGAGCATGGAGTTATAGACGGACCAGCGGGCTTGGTTGGGGGCGATGTGGGCGAGGGGGGAGTAGCGGGTTTCGGTCTCGGTGTCGATGAGGACGGCGTGGCGCTGGTTGAAGGTGCCGCGCTGGGTGTCCTGGCCGGAGAGGCGGACGGGCGTGCCGGATTTGAGGAGCGAGGCGTAGGCGAGGAGCTCGGCCATGCCGTAGTCGAGAGGCTTCTGGCCGTTGCCCATTTCGGCTCGTTGTTCGAGGAGCTTGGCTACTTTGGGGTGGACGTGGAAGCCTTCGGGGACGGTGGTTAAGGACTTGGTTAGGGACGCGATCTCGGTGAGGTCGAGGCCGGTGCGGGGCTTGTCGCCGGTGTGGAGCGGGCCGCCGTAGAAGGGCTCCCAGTAGTCGCGGATGTCGAAGAGCTTGGGCTTGCGGCTGGCGCGGGAGGCGGCCTTTTGCTCTTCGAGGAAGCGGCCTTGCGCGTAGGTGATCTCTTCGGTGGGGTCCACTCCGATCTGTTTGGCGTAGAGCTGGAAGAGGGGAGGGTGATCTTTGATGGCGGCGTAGCGGCGGGGCTGGGTGACGGTGGGGTCGTCGACTTCGGAGTGGCCGTGGCGGCGGTAGCCGATGAGGTCGATGACTACGTCGGATTGGAAGGTTTGGCGGTACTCTGCGGCGAGGGCGGCGATGCGGACGACGGCCTGGGGGTCTTCGGCGTTGACGTGGAAGATGGGGATGGGGAGGCGCTTGGCGAGGTCGGTGGAGAAGCGCGAGGAGTTGGATTCGCCGGGGAGGGCGGTGAAACCGAGGAGGTTGTTGACGACGACCTGGATGGTGCCGCCGATGTTGTAGCCGTGGAGGGTGGCGAGGTTGAGGGATTCGGCCCAGATGCCCTGGCCGGCGAAGGCGGCGTCGCCGTGGATGATCATGGGGAGGACCTGGCGGCGGGCGGC
The DNA here is from genome assembly GCA_049578265.1 of Acidobacteriaceae bacterium. Classification (GTDB taxonomy): domain Bacteria; phylum Acidobacteriota; class Terriglobia; order Terriglobales; family Acidobacteriaceae; genus Granulicella. Next base: position 82,757 of record JBAULP010000142.1, on the reverse strand, counting down.
GAGGAAGTCGGCGGTGGAGAGGTTTTTGGCGAGACGTTCCTGATAGGCGCGGGTGCGGCCCATGATGATGGGGTCGACGGCTTCGAGGTGGGAGGGGTTGGAGGCCAGGTGGAGGTGGACGGTCTTGTTGTTGGCGGTGGTGAAGTCGCCGGTGGCTCCGATGTGGTATTTGACGTCGCCGCCGCCGAGGGTGCTGCGGGGGTCGACGTCTTCGAAGTTGGTGAAGATCTCGCGGGAGGCTCGGCCGATGGTGTTGACCATGACGTTGAGGCGGCCGCGGTGGCTCATGGCGAAGATGGAGCGGTTGACGCCGAGGTCGGCGGCGGTGGTGAAGAGCTGGTCGAGGAAGGGGATGAGGGCGGTGAGGCCTTCGAGGGAGAAGCGCTTGGTGCCGAGGTAGCGCTGCTGGATGACCTGCTCGAAGAGGTCGGCGCGGAGGAGGTCGGTGAGGATGCGGGCGGGGGGGATGGTGGGGGTGTCGTCGGGGGCTTCGAGGCGCTGCTGGATCCAGGCACGTTTTTCGGCCGAGGGGATGTGCATGAACTCGGCGCCAATGGTGGAGGAGTAGATGCGGCGGGCGGCCTGGGTGTCGGGGGAGGACTCGTCGGGGAGGGGCTGGCCGGGGGTGGTTTCGACCGGAAATGACTGAGGGGGAAGGAGTTGCGCCAGGGGGTCCAGGGTGGACTGGAGATAGCCCCAGCGGCGAAAGAGGTCAAAGGTTGCTGCACGGGAGATGGGAGACATACCCCTATAGGATGGCACGGGAAAGGGGTTGGACGCGAGAAGTGAGGAGTGTGATGAGAATCACAGACGGTATTCGGTGGGAGGCTTCAGGATGAAGTTGTTGAGGGATTCCGGTATGCCAACGAACACTCCCACCGGGGCCGCGCAGGAAGTAACGCAGAGGCCATGTTCGTGTGTGGGGGAGTGCGCTGGATATGGAAGCCGAACAGGCTGCCCATCGTTGCTAGTGATGGCGACGTTGGCAACCGCAACGAACGAACTGGCGGCTGAGCCTGAGGGCGAGGTTGTTGGGTAAATCTTGATCTTCAAGCCGGTGCACTTACTGTCGGCAGGACGGTAATTACTGGTCGCTGAAGCTCTATTCGGGGCTCTCTTGGGAGAAAGGGTCTCAGGATAGAGAGGCTGCCGCTCGAGGTCCCTCTCGGGCGGCAGCTGGAATTTAAGGGGTAAGGTGAAGGGGAGCGAGTGGGATGCGGAGGGGTTTCTCGCAGTAGAGGGAGTCCATGCGGCGAGGGTCGATGAGGGTCATGCGCTGGCGTGCGAGCTTGATGAGGCCCTGGCGGCGGAAGATGCCGATGAGGCGGCAGACAGTCTCGCGGGAGAGGCCGGCCATGCTGCCGAGATCTTCGTGGGTGACATAGGCGGGAAAGGCGATGGGGAGGTTGGCGTGGGCGCCTCGGCTGTTGGGACTGCCGGAGTAGGCCCAGTCGAGGAGAGCGCTGGCGAGCTTGCTGGCGGCGGAGGTGGAGAGAGCGAAGCGTCGGGCGGCGAGGACGGCGCAGTTGTAGTCGCGGGCGAGGGTCTCGGCGGCGAGCAGGCTGACCTGGGGGTAGGCGAAGACGAAGCGGATGAAGTCTTCGCGGGGGATGGATTTGATGGTGCAGGGGCTGAGGGTTTGCGCGGTGACACAGTAGACGGCGCTGGAGAGAAGGGCTCCGAGACCGAGCATGTCGCCGGGGCTGGCGACGCGGAGGATGAGGAGACGGCCTTCGGGAGAGGAGGCGAGAAGTTTTACGTGTCCGCTGCAGAGGACGTAGACGTAGTCGGCGGGAAAGCCCTCGTTGAAGAGAACGTCAGAGGCTTCGCGAAAACGGCAGATTCCGATGGTGTGGAAGTCGCGCACGGCGCGCGGCGATAGGTCCCAAGCGGTCTGAGGATTGAAGGTGGGGACGGCGGTCGGGATGCAAGTGCGTGGAAGAATGGCGGGCCTCCTTCAGCGGGAACGAGCGGGACCGGGGCTGCTGCCTATTCAACGAACTGGCCTGTGATGCAGGAAGGATCGCACATGGGGGTGGGACTGTAAAGGGGCGGCGGGAGAATAGACCAAAGGTTGAGGCTGCGTGGTAGTCTGCGGAGCATGTCTGAACATAAACACCGCCATGACGGCGGAACGCATTCCAATGGGCAAGAGCATCCCTCGAGGTTTTCTTCTTCCACACGCAACGGGCAACAGGGATATGGGGGATCGAGTCGGAACGGCAGCGGGCACGGGAATGGGGCTGGGTTTGATCTGGCGGGGGCGGCGCTGGACGATTTGCATGAGGCGGGGTTTCGGCCGGAGTTTGCGCCGGGCGTAGACGCGCAGACGGCGGAGATTGAGAAGGACTGGGCGCAGGTTTCGGAGAAGGCTGGCGTGGAGGATCTGCGCGGGTTGGGGTGGTCTTCGATTGATAACGACACGTCGAAGGACCTGGATCAGATAGAGGTTGCGGAGCGCGTGGCGGGTGGGATCCGGCTGCAGGTTGCGATTGGGGATGTGGCCGCGGCGGTGGGGTTGGGGACTGCGATTGACCAGCATGCGCAGGCGCAGACGCAGACGATTTATACGGCGGTGAAGAATTTTCCGATGCTGCCGTTGGAGCTGTCGACGGGGCTGACCAGTCTGGATGAAGCAGCGGACCGGCAGGCGGTGATGATGGCGTTTACGGTGGGGCCGGATGGGGAGATGTCGGAGGAGAGCGTGTCGGTGGTGCTGGTGAGGAACCGCGCGCAGTTGGCTTACTCGCGGGTGGGGCCTTGGTTGGAGAATACTTCGGGTGGGGTGGTGGATAACGATGTGATGAGTCTGCGGTCGGATAGTGCGCGGGAACATGCGGCGGATGATTCGCTCCATTCGGCACCCGCTCCCACCTTAGGCGGCGATAAGGCCGCCGCCGAAGATGGGGCACCCGGTTCTGGTGGTGGTGACAAGTCTTCGGGGTTTGGTGGGGGGTGGTTGGTCGAGCAGTTGAAGTTGCAGGATGAGGCGGCGCAGGCGCTGCATGCGGCGCGGGTGAAACGCGGGGCGTTGGAGTTTCATCGCGCTGAGGCTGATCCGGTGGTGGTCGATGGGCGCGTGATCGATGTAACGGAAGCGGAGCAGAACCGCGCGATGAATTTGATTGAGGACTTGATGGTGGCGGCCAATGGCGTGATGGCGCGGGCGCTGCGCAAGGGTGGGCGAAGCGGACTGCAGCGCGTGGTGGTGGTGCCGAAGCGGTGGGACCGGATTGTCGCGCTGGCGAAGGAGCATGGGTATGATCTGCCAGAGGTTCCCGACTCGCGGGCGCTGAACGTTGTGCTGGCGGATTTGCGGGAGAAGGATCCGCTGCACTATCCGGACGTGGCGGTGTCGGCGATCAAGCTGATGGGGCCAGGCGAGTATCTGCTGATGCGGCCGGATGATGATCCGACGGGACACTTTGGGTTGGCGGCGCGGGACTATACGCACTCGACGGCACCGAACAGACGATTTCCGGACCTGGTGACGCAGAGGATTCTGCACGCGATGATGCGCGGCGAGGCAGCGCCTTACAGCGATGCGGAGCTGGCGGCGATTGCGGCTCATTGCAATGACGCGGACAAGACGCTGCGGAAGATCGAACGCAATATGCAGAAGCGCGTGGCGGCGGTGGCGATGGCGAACCGCATTGGGCAGGTGTTTGCGGGCGTGGTGACGGGCGCGAGTGACAAGGGCGTGTATGTGCGCGTGATTCAGCCGCCGTTTGAAGGGCGCGTGATCCAGGGCGAGCAGGGACTGGATGTCGGCGACAAGGTGACGGTGAAGCTGCTGCACACAGACCCGGCGAGGGCGTTTATTGATCTGGCGAAGGTGGGGATGCGGACGGTGGGACCGCGGCCGGCGGGTGTGAGCTCAACGGCTGGGAGTCCGGCGGCGGGGGCTGCTGCGGGGCACTGAGGAGTTGCGCGGAATGGAGTAGCTGCTGCATGCCGATGTAGACGGCGTTGGTCCAACCGAAGCCAATGACGTTTTCTTTGTAGCCTGCGGCGATGTGGACGTTGGCGGAGCTGTCGACTACGTCGTACTTTTCGCGGATGGTGCCGTCGTGGGCGTAGTTGGTGGCGATGGTGGTGGTGAAGCGGCGGGAGATGCGGAGAGCGTCGCCGACGTAGCCGTAGCGAAGCAGGCCGATGGTGGCTAGCCAGTTGGTGGGGGCCCAGCCGTAGGGGAGGTCCCATTGCTCGCCGGAGTTGAAGGTGCTCATGGCGAGGCCGCCGGGGCGCTCGTAGAGAGGGAGGGCGTCGACGACGCGCGCGGCCTTGGTGGGAGAGGCTACGCCTGCCCAGAGGGGATAGAAGGTCGTGAGGTAGTGGTAGGTGGAACGCTTGCCGGTGCGGAGATTGAGGTCGAAGTATTGGCCGGCGGTGTCGTCCCAGAGAAGGCTGTTGATGGCGTGGAGACGATCGCCGGCGGTGGTGCTCCAGATGATGGCGTCGGCGGGATCGCCGAGGGTGGCGGTGATGAAGGCGAGGTCGCGCTCGTACTTGTAGAGCAGAGAGTTAAGGCCTACGGGTGCGTAGTCCTGGGTGGAGCCGCTGAAGGGACCGAAGCGAAAGCTGGTGTCGAAGCCGGACTCGCGCATGGCGCGGTCGCCGTCGTAGAAGGAAGGCGTGAGGATGTAGCCTTCGGCGTTGGGTTGCGCGCAGGTGGTGGTGATGCAGGCGGGGGATCTTTGCAGGTAGGTTGCGTTGTACGCGGAGGGATGCGCGAGGAGCCAGTGGATGACGTAAGGGTAGTAGTCCGAGTGAAGGACTTCGGGGGCGGGGCCGTGGCCCAGGTCAGTGTAGCGGGAGAGACCGGTGGTGGTGTCGAGGTGCGGGGCGGTGACCCAGAGGTTGTGGTCGCGGAGGAGATAGGGGAGGGCGTGCTGGAGGAATTTGCGGGCTTCCTTGGGGTCGGTGGGGAGCTCGGCGTTGTAGACGGCGAGGACCATGGAGGAGAGGAAGGGCGGCTGCGAGCGGGTGAGGAAGTCGGTGTAGTTGGCGTTGAGGACCGCGCCGTAGTGGTCGATCTCGTAGAAGAAGTTTTCGACGGTGCCGCGAGCGAGGTCGACGCGGTTGTCGGCTAGTTCCCCGAGAAGGATGAAGTAGCTGTCCCAGCCGAACATCTCGTTGAAGAAGCCGCCGGGGACTACGTAGGGGTTGGGTAGATAGAGGAGGCCGGGCGTGGTGATGTCGGAGGGTTGGAGCTCGGCTTCGTGATGGATGCGATGCGGGAGATGAAGGATGTTGACGTGGCAGCGCTGTTGTAGCTCGCGGAGTTCGGGGGTTAGGTGCTGCTCTTCGGGGAGGTAGAGGACGGGCGCGGGTTGCGCGGGGGTTTGGGGGAAGGAGTTGCAGTCGAGCATGCTGCGCTGGAGGTGGTCCCAGGATTGGTGGATGTAATTGGTGATGGGAAGTTGCGGGGAGGGTTGCTGCGCGGGTGCGGCGGAGGCTAGCGCGAGGACCAAGGGAGCGAGGAGTGGAATAGGGGCGAGGCGCGTCACTTGCGGAGGTCCTTGCGGAGAAAGATGGTGGCCTCGGGGTTTTGGTTGTAGCGCGGGGTGTCGGTGTAGCCGCGGCGTCGATACATGGCGATGGCGGTGGGGAAGTTGTTTTTGCTGTCGAGGTAGAGCCAGTGAAGGCTGGAGGCGCGGGCGGTGTCTTCGAGGGTGTCCATGAGGCGCGCGGCGATGTTGTGGCCGCGGAAGGCGGGGAGGACGAAGAGACGCTTGCACTCGGCGGCTTGGGGGATGGTGTCGAGGGGGCGGTAGAGGACGCAGGCGGCTAGTTCGGTGGTGGTGGGCTGCTCGGCGGGAGAATTTTCGGCGGAGGAGTGCTCGGCTACGAAGAAGCCGTAGGGGGCGGAGTTGAGGTAGGCGTGCAGGGATGCTTCGTCTTCGGTGACTTGCACGTCGCCTTCGCGGTAGTAGAGGTCGAGGAGGAGCTTGAGCGTGGGGAGATCGCTGGGGATTGCGCGACGGATGGGGATTGCGATGCCTGAGTTGTCCGTTTGGTGGGTGGACATTGGATCAGGATACAGCGGGCGGCTGGAGTTCAAGGCCGGAGGTGGTTGGACGAGGTGTCTAGACGTCTAGCTGCGATGGTTCCATTTGGGTCTTTGTGACATCGTAGGCGTACCAGGCGATGGATGCGCTGAGCATAAGCGCGATGAAGCCTATTCCAAAACCGATGAGGCGTAATTCCGTCGGACTCATCAGACGGGCCGCAGATGCACTGAGGTGGATCGGGGTCGCAGAAATACGTGTAAGTCCGACGATAAACCAGATGAGTGAGATGAGAAAACGGCTTGCTAGCAAGACGAATGCGGCGCGGAGCATTCGCCACAAGGCGATTGCGGCAGCCAAAGCGAGGATATAGCTCAACCAGGATGCAGTGGACTGCAACAATGTGGGTGAGTGGATATGGAGGAAAGGATGATTGGGGTAACGCTGGTTGGCTAGGTTGGTCATGTAAATGAGCCAATAGTGCGCGGCAATCGCAAATACAACGATGAAGACTTCGTAGATGCAGACAAGGGTTGCCAGCGGCGGACGTTTCGGGCGTAGATGGTCCACAACTCACCTCATTATTGTTGGTCGGTAACTTTAAACCCAGACGCCTTGGCGCATGAGGGGTTCGGCGGTGCCGTCGGAGGAGAGGCCGTCTACGTTCATGGTGGGGCCGCCGATCATCCAGTCGACGTGGATGAGGCTGTCGTTGGCGCCGAGGAGAGAGAGCTCGGACTTGGACATGTTTTCGCCGTCGATGATGCAGGTGGAGTAGGCCTGGCCGAGGGCGATGTGGCTGGCGGCGTTCTCATCGAAGAGGGTGTTCCAGAAGAGGATGCCGGACTGCGCGATGGGGGAGTCGTGGGGGACGAGAGCAACTTCGCCTAGCTGGCAGGCCCCTTTATCGGTGGCGATGAGCTTGGTCATGGCCTCTTCGCCGGCGGTGGCGGAGCCTTCGATGATGCGGCCGTCCTTGAAGGTGCAGCGGATGTTTTCGATGAGCGTGCCCTGGTGCGAGAGCGGCTTGGAGGCGGAGACGTGGCCGTAGACGCGCGATTTATGCGGCGTGGTGAAACACTCTTCGGTGGGGATGTTGGCGTTACAGTAGTAGCCGTTGCCGGCAGTGGCGCCGCCGCCGCACCACAGGTGCTGATCGGCGAGGCCGACGGTGAGGTCGGTGGCGTTATCGGGGGTGAAGAAACGGAGGGAGTGATAGCGCTTGTTGTTGAGGAAGTCGACGCGGCGGGTGAGGTTGGCGTTGTGCTGCTTCCAGTCGGCGATGGGGTCTTCGCCGGTGATGCGCGAGGTGTAGAAGATGGCCTCCCAGAGATTGGAGAGGGCGACCTCGGGAGGGTCGTTGGGGAAGACGAGCGCGGCCCATGCGGGCGTGGCTGCGGCGACGATGGTCCAGTTGATGGCGAAGCGGGTGATGAGCTCCATGGCGGGCTTGTAGGCCTTGGAGGTTGCCATGTTGGCGCGCGAAACTTTGTTGGGGTCCTGCGCGGCGAGGAGTGCGGGGTCGGCGCCGGTGATGCCCATGCGGGCGGCGTTGGATTTGTAGGCGGCGGCGAGGGCGTTGTAGTACCAGGTGGGCGCGTAGTCGAAGGAGGAGTCGGGTGCGTGCTGGTAGCGGGCGAGGGTGGCGGCGTCGTCGGCGTAGAAGGTGGTGACGAGCTTGGCGCCGGCTTTGTAGGCGTGCGCGGTGATGAGGCGGACCAGCGGCAGAGCGTCGGTGGGAGCAGTGATGACGAGCTCCTGATCGGGCTGGATGCCGGCGCCGATGCGGACGGCGACTTCAGCGAGGCGATCGAGTTTGTGCTCGAAGGGAAGGAGAGCGAAGGGGGCAGCGGGCGAGTGGGCCGAAGAACTCATCTTGCAAGGGTAGGGTTTTGAGCGACATCCCGCAAGCGGGGGCGTCTGGGGAAGGGGTTAGGCAGGGCCGGTTAGCGAGCGGATGGTGCGGAGAGCGGACTGTAAAGGGGCTTTGCCTACTCGGGATTCGAAGTTGCGCTGGAGTTTGTCGAGGGCTCCGATGACGCGGATGGCGGACTTGCGGCCTTGTGGTTTGAGGGCGAGGTGGTAGGCGCGGGCGTCGTTGGGATCGATCTTGCGCTGGACCAGGCCGCGGGCTTCGAGCGAGGAGACGCAGTGGCTGATGTTGCCGCGGGTGGTGGCGAAGGCTTCGGCGAGGTGCGAGGGTTTGACGGCGGCGGGGGATTCGAAGAAGAGGGTGGCGAGGATGAGGGCTTCGAGGAAGTTGAGGTCGTCGGCAGCGAGGAGTTGGGAGGTGAGGGACTCGAAGCGGCGGGCGGCGAGGGTGACGCAGAACATGGGGCTCTGGTTGAGGAAGGTTTCGATGCGCATGTTTGTGCCTTTGGTGTTCGGTGAGTGCTTAGTTGAATGATTCAACTATTTAGGATCGTACCAAACTATGGTTGATTGTTTCGGGGCGGGGGTTGAGGCTTGGGGGATGATGAAACGGTGTGCAGGGATGGTGGTGGTGGGATTGGTGGGTTGGGTAGTTGGTGCTGGGGCTCAGGAGGCTGTAAAGGTGCCGGTGGTGAAGCAGACGGTGGTGGTGGTGGGGACGCCTGATCCGCTGACCGAGGAGGAGTCGCCGCGGTCCAATGAGGTGCTGGAGGTGGGGAGGTATCCGCTGGTGTTTACGGACTTGAATGACTTGATGCGGGATGATCCTTCGGTGGATTTGGAGCAGCGTGGGGGTGGGGGTGTGCAGGCGGATCTGTCGATCTGGGGGAGCTCTTATGAGCAGACGCTGGTGCTGCTGAATGGGTGGAGGGTGAACGATGCGGAGACGTCGCATTTTAATTTGGACCTGCCGGTGCCGATGCAGATGGTGGGGAGCGTGAATGTGCTGCATGGCGCGGGGTCGACGCTGTATGGGTCGGATGCGGTGAGTGGGGTGGTGGAGTTTGTGACGGCGAAACCGAAGCAGGGCGCGAGTTTGAAGATGCTGGAGGAGGGTGGGAGCTTTGGGCAGGATGACCAGGCGGCTGTGGCTTCGTGGGCTGGGAAGAAGGTGAGTGAGGTGGTTGGGGGTGGCCGGGATTTTTCGGATGGGTTTATGGTGGACCGCGGGTATCGGTCGGAGGAGGGGAGTTCGGAGACGCGCGCGAGCTCGGTGCTGGGGGAGACGGATGTGTTGCTGGGTGGGAGCGATCGGAGCTTTGGGGCGAATCAGTTTTATGGGGACTACAACTCGTGGGAGAGGACGAAGGAGTGGTTTGCGGGGGTGAATCAGGCGGTGAATGCGAAGACGGAGGCTACGCTGGCGTATCGGAGGCACAGCGATATTTTTGTGCTGCTGGCGAATGATCCTGGGTATTACAAGAACCAGTATGACGATGATAGTTGGCAGGGTGAGGTGCGGCGGAGTGATGCGCTGCCTTGGAAGGGTGCGGCGATTTATTCGGGGGTGGAGGTGAATGCGGATGAGATTGCGAGCACGAATCTGGGGGACCATGGGCGCAATCGGGGGGCGGGGTATGTGGACGTTGAGTTGAAGGGACGGCCGTGGGGGACGGTGTCGGGGGGTGTGCGGGAGGAGATTTTTAGTGGGGGAATTTCGGTGGCTACGCCTTCGGCGGCGGCTAGTTTTTGGGTGAAGAAGAAGGTGAAGGCGAGGGGGTCGGTGGAGAGAGGGTTTCGGCTGCCTACGTATGTGGATTTGTACTACAGCGATCCGAGTACGGTGGGGAATCCGGGGTTGAAACCGGAGTCGGTGTGGAATGTAGATGGGGGCGCGGATTGGTATTGGAGTGACAAGCTGACGTTGACGGCTACGGTGTTTCATTCGGACCAGACGGACGCGATTGATTATGTGCGGGCTAGTGCTGCGGCGCCTTGGCAGGCGGAGAATTTAAATGGCGTGAAGTTTAAGGGCGTGGATGTGGGGGCGGATTGGCGGCCGGTGGCGGGGCAGGAGTTTCGGGTGGGGTTGACGGCGCTGGAGGGGGCGCAGAGTGCGCTGCATGGGTTGCAGTCGGAGTATGTGTTTAATTATCCGGTGCAGAATGCGGTGGCGGAGTGGGTGGGGCGGTATGGGGATGGGCTGTTGGTGAGGCAGCGGCTGCGGGTAGTGAATCGCGTGGGGAGGGGGGTGTCGCCGGTGTGGGATGCGTCGGTGGCTTGGGATAGGGGGAGGGTGCAGCCTTATGTGCGGGGGACGAATTTGAGTAATACGGGGTACCAGGAGATTTTGGGCGTGCAGATGCCGGGGCGGGGGGTTGTGGGGGGTGTGCAGGTGGTGTTGGGGAGACGGTAGTCGGCTTGCTGGGGACATTCGTGCCGGTGCTAGTTAACAGCAGATCCTCCGCCTGCGGCGAAGGATGACAAGCCAAAACAAGCAACGGCAAATGCAAATGCAAATGCAAATGCAACGACAAAAGCAACAGCCAATGCGGGGGTCCTTCGCTTCGCTCAGGATGACGGCGTAAAACATGCAACTGCAACTGCAACTGCAAGAGCAACTGCAAAAGCAAGAGCAACTGCAAAAGCAAGAACAAAGGCAAAGGCAAGAACAACAGCAGATCCTCCGCCTTTGGCGAAGGATGACAAGTGGTGAGGGGAAGCCGAGCGGGTTGCGCTAAACGAAGAGGGCTTAGAGTTCGGAGAAGACTTCGTGGAAGTCGTGTACGCCGGTGTGGGTGGTTAGCCATTCGGCGGCGCGGACGGCTCCTTCGGCGAAGGGGCGGCGGGATTTGGATTCGTGGGTGAGGATGAGGCGGTCGCAGGGGCCGGTGGCGATGAGAGAGTGGACGCCTTCTACGTCGCCGGTGCGGTGCGAGGTGATGGGGACGAGGTTGTTCTGGCTGGCGGGGTGGCCGTCGACCTTGCAGAGGACTGCGTCGCGGAGGGTGAGGGCGGTGCCGCTGGGTGCGTCGACTTTGCTGACGTGGTGGGTCTCTTCGATGGTGAAGGTGTAGCCGGCGTCTTTGAGGGTGCAGGCCATTTCTTTGGTGAGCTTGATCATCATCTGCATGCCGATGGAGAAGTTGGTGCCGTAGAGGAGGGCGGTTTTGTGTTTGTCGGCGAGGCTGCGGAGTTCGGAGAGATGGTCGTACCAGCCGGTGGTGCCGATGACCATGCGCAGGCCGGCGGCGAGGGCGGCGCGCATGTTGGCGACGACGGCGTCGGGGGTGGTGAAGTCGATGGCAGCGTCGAAGTCTTTGAGGAAGGCGGGGGTGAGGGCCTTGGCGCGTGGGTTTTCCTGCGAGGCGAGGACGCGGACGGTGTGGCCGCGCTCGGCGGCGATGTCTGCTACTAGTTTGCCTGTTTTGCCGGAGCCGAGGATGAGGATGCGCATGCGGTTAGTTTAGTCCTGATGCGGGTGGGGCTGGTTTGCGGCGCGACAGGACGAGGTAGGTTAGTGCGGATACCGCTAGCCAGAGAAGAGTGAGAGCGATGGTCGCACAGGTGTGATTGCTGACGGCGTCGCCCAGGATCGCAAATTCTTTCAAGCGGACTTCGCTTAGAACGATCGCATAAAAGCCGGCGACGGCAACGGCTTGCCACCGCGATTTTGGCAATGTCCAACACGAGAGGAGGAGAAGCCATCCCGCGATGTTGGCGAGTCCGTGAAGCATGGGTCGAAGGTGGGCAAATCGGCTGACGAGCAAGAGCGCGGCGCCAGTAAGCGCGAACGACGCGGCCGTCCGGGAGTTGGAGAGTGGTGCTCTGGGTTCGGTGGGCGTTTCGCCGTAGGCTCTAACGAGATTCCAGAGGACGACGAAGAACAACACACTGCCGATGACGCTCGCGATGCGGGTCAGGAGGTGATTATGGGCGATAAGCTCACGAAGATTCATCAGCAAGAGCGCGAACGCCGCAGTTGCGAGGAGATTGAAGCGGGACTTGATCTCGATCTGATCGAGAGCCATCGATTGCCTCGTCTCCTATGGAAGCGATGGTGCTCCCAGCAGAATACAGGGATCTCTCCACTGCGCTGCGCTTCGGTCGAGATGACGACGTTTGGCTGGGGCTAGGCGCTGGTGGTGATGGTGCGGGCTTCGGTGTCGAAGATGGTGGGGTCGGGGTTGAGGAAGAATTTTTTGTGGAGGGAGCGGAGGGCTTCTTCTACATCTTCTTCGTTGACCATGAAGCTCATGTTGATCTCGCTGGCGCCCTGGGAGATCATGCGGATGTTGACGTGGGAGATGGCGCCGAAGACCTGGCCGGAGATGCCGGCGTTGCCGCGGATGTCTTCGCCTACCAGGCAGATGAGGGCCTTGTTGCCTTCATATTTTACGTCGGCGATTTTGCTCAGGTCGGCACAGATGGCGGGGAGGGCTTCGCGGGAGTCTACCGTTACGGAGACGGAGATCTCGGAGGTGGAGACCATGTCGATGGCGCAGGCGTGCTTGTCGAAGACGTCGAAGACGGACTTGAGGAAGCCGTGGGCGAGCAGCATGCGGCTGGCTACGATGTCGATGATGGTGAGCTTCTTTTTGGCCGCGATGGACTTGAAGGGGCTGGCGCATGGGGGCGGTGTGGCGGTGATTTTTGTGCCTTCGTTTTCGGCGTTGCGGGAGTTGAGGACGAAGACGGGGATGTTCTTTTGCACTGCCGGGAGGATGGTCGCGGGGTGAAGGACTTTGGCGCCGAAGTAGGCTAGCTCGGCGGCTTCTTCGAAGCTGATGGTCTTGACCCGCAGGGCCTCGGGGACGATGCGCGGGTCGGTGGTCATGATGCCGTTGACGTCGGTCCAGATTTCGATGGCGCCGGCGTGGAGGGCGCCGCCGACGATGGCGGCGGTGTAGTCGGAGCCGCCGCGGCCGAGGGTGGTGGTGATGCTTTCGCAAGAGCCGATGAAGCCGCCCATGACGGGGACGCGATGGAGGTCGACGAGGGGAAGGACGTTGGCGGTGAGCGCGGCGACGATGGCGGTCTCGATGGGGGCGGCCTTGCCGTAGTGGTTATCGGTGAGGATGACGGTGCGCGCGTCGACGTGCGCGGAGGGGATGGACTGCTGCTTGAAGGCTGCCGTGACGATGATGGAGGAGATGCGCTCGCCGAAGCTGACTACGTTGTCGGAGGTGCGCGGGGTGAGTTCGCCGACGGCGGAGATGCCGCGGAGGAGGTCGTCGAGGGTGTCGAACTCGTGGTGGATGTTGAGCTGGAGGCTGGTGAGGTTGTCGGTGTCGGAGACAAGTTCGGCGGCGGTGTTGAGGTGACGGGTGCGGAGGGCGTCGGAGAGCTTGAGGGCCTCTTCGCGGTTGTTGCGGCCGGCTGCGGCTGCGGCGGCGAGCAGGGTGTCGGTGACCTTGGACATCGCGGAGACTACGACGATGGGGCTGAGGCCTTTGCGCACGCGGCCGGCTACGATGTCGGCGGTGCGACGGATGGCGGTGGCGTCTTCTACGGAGGTGCCACCGAACTTCATGACGACGATGTGGTTGCGGGGTGTGCTCATGCTGTGACGAGCTCCGCGGGCTTTTCGCCGGAGGAGATGGGAGGGAAGCTGCGGAAGTCGAACTTGCCCATGACGGCGAGGATTTCGGCGTTGAGGAGGGCGGCGCCGGCGGCTCCGCGAATGGTGTTGTGGGAGAGCAGGGTGAACTTCCAGTCGAAGAGGGTGCAGGGGCGGAGACGGCCTACGGTGGTGGCCATGCCATTGCCGCGCATGAGGTCGAGACGGGGCTGGGGGCGGGTGTCTTCGGGGGCGTACTCGACGGGGTAGAGCGGGGCGGAGGGGAGGTGAAGGCCTTCGAGGCCTTTGCCGTGGAGGGGCTGGAAGTCGGCCCAGGCCTGGAGGATCTGCTCGTGGGTGGCGGGCTTGCGGAGCTTGATGCTGACGCACTCGGTGTGGCCGTCGACTACGGCTACGCGGTTGCAATGTGCGGAGAGAGCGAGGGGCGCGGGGTGGAAGCCGCTGGTGCCGGCGGTGCCCAGGAGCTTGGCTACCTCTTCCTGGAGCTTGTCTTCTTCGTTCTTGATGTAGGGGATGACGTTGCCGAGGATGTCGAGGGAGGCTACGCCGGGGTAGCCGGCGCCGCTGACGGCTTGCATGGTGGAGACGAATAATTTTTCGATGCCGAAGGCTGCTTGGAGGGGGGCGAGGGGGAGGACGAGGCCGATGGCGCAGCAGTTGGGGTTGGTGACGATGTAGCCGCCGGATCGTTTGCGGGTGGGCTGGTGCTCGATGAGCTCGAGGTGGTTGGCGTTGACCTCGGGGACGACGAGAGGGACGTCAGGGGCCATGCGGAAGGCGGAGGAGTTGGAGATGACGGCGCAGCCGGCGGCGGCGAAGGCGGGCTCGAGCTCGCGGGCGATGGGCGCGTCTATAGAGGAGAAGATAATTCGTGGAAGGGAAGACTCGCCATTGGCTCCGCGGGCGGCACCTTCGGGGGTGTTGGGCTGGAGGACCATGTTGGCGATGCGCGCGGGGAGGGGCGTGTCGAGACGCCAGGCGCAGGCTTCGGCGTAGGTCTTGCCGGCGCTGCGGTCGCTGGCGGCTAGCCAGGTGATGTTGAACCAGGGGTGGTTTTCGAGGAGCTGGATGAATCGCTGTCCGACCATGCCGGTCGCGCCGAGGATGCCTACGTTACGCCGTTCCATATCTCACTAGGATATCGCAAGCGTGGGGGATTTCCGGAGATGGAAGTGCGGGTGGTTCCGGGTTGGTATGCGGCTGGTGATGGGTCAGGTGGGAAGTTGGATGCTGCCGTCTTGGGCGATGTGGAAGGAAGGGTTCCATGCTACCTCCCAGAGGAAGCCGTCGGGATCGGAGAAGTAGCCGGAGTAGCCGCCCCAGAAGGCTTCCTGCGCGGGCTTGCGGCGGGTTGCGCCGGCGGCGACTGCGGCGTTGAGGACCGCGTCCACTTCTTCGCGGGTGCGGGTGTTGTAGGCGAGAGCGAAGGGATGAGGCGCGGGGGCGTTCATGCTGTTGGGGGAGAGCTCTGCGTCTTTGGCGAGGTCTTCGCGCGGGTAGAGCGAGAAGACGATGGCGCCGGTTTGGAAGAAGGCTACGCCTTCGGCTTCGGGCATGGAGCGTTGCCAGCCGAGGCGGTCGTAGAAGGCGCGGCTGCGCGTGAGGTCTGCTACGCCTAGGGTGATGAGGCTGATGCGTTGGTCCATGGGTTGCGCCTTCCGTCTCTCAGCAGGGGTAGTGTACCTGCGCAGAGAGAGGAAGGAGAAGCGTGATGCGTGAGGTTCTAATCGACGTAGGTGACGCGGCGGCGGGAGTAGATGCGCGAGCTGCCGCCGCCCCAGGCGATGAGGAGTGCGATGACGTGGAGAAGGAACCAGAGGCCGATGCCCTGGTCGGTGTAGATCCAGAAGAGGATGAGGAGGCGCGGGATGAGGAGCGCGACGATGACCGGGATGATGCCGACGACGGGTGGGATGTAGTGGGTCATGCTGTGCTGCAGCCATGCGACGAGGATGCAGATGCGGGGGAGGAAGAGGGAGAGGACGAGAAACCACAGGGGGATGGTGTGGGTGGTGAGGTCGAGATGGACGTTCATGAGGGGTCTAGCTCCTGGGAGTGCGTCGCTGAATGCGCGACGATGCGCGCGGCCTTGTGCTGCAACAATACTCCGGGGTTGGATGCTACTTGGCCGTGAAAGTGAAGCTTGCGTCGGCTACTGATTTTGGTTTGACGGTGATCTGGATATCTTTTTCGCCTAGCTTTTCCTGGACGGCGGCCAGGGTGTAGGTGCCGGGAGGGACGCCGGTGATGCGGAAGGTGCCATCGGTGTTGGAGACGGCGTACCAGGGATTGGGAGCGATGTTGATGAAGGCGCTCATCCAGGGATGGTTGTTGCAGCGGACGGGGAGCATGACCTCGGGGGTGGGGAAGGTCTCGACGCGAGCCGCGGAGTCGGGGGGCTCGGAGATATCGACGGAGGCGTTGCCAGGTTTGGTGGGGAGGGTGTGGATGTTGTGGGTGGTGGCGTCGGAGTTGAGGAAGGCGACGGCTCCGCCTTGATGAATGGCGAGGACGTGGGGGATGTAGCGGCAGCCTTTTTGGTCGAGGTTGACAGGCGGCGCGTCGGGGATAGCGGTATAGCTGGGCGCGCCGGACTTGATGTAGACGTAGACGTTGGCGAGGGCGCCGTCGTTGACGATGATCTGCTCGGTGAGATTGGGGAGGCCGGGCTTGTTGCAGGCGGGGTCGGCGGACATGTCGATGGGGACGCGTGGGGGCGCGGGGCCGTCGAAGTGGACGATGCCGGAGATCTCGCCGGCGGTGGCGGGATTTACTGCGGGGGCTGGATTGTAGGAGGGGCTTTTAGCGGCAGGGGCCTGGGGGTGTTTGCAACCGGTGACGAGGAGGACGGAAAGGATGAGGAGGCTGGGGAGGCGAAGAGTCACGATGCTCCTTTGGATGCGGAGACGCAGCGAAGAGTGAGGAGGCCGCGGGGGGAAGTGAAGGGTTAGCGGGGGTTGGCGCGTTTGCTGCGGGAGTCTTTGCCCGTGAGGAGGCCTTCGAGTTCGATCTTGAATTCGTTGACATCTTTGAAGTCGCGATAGACGCTGGCGAAGCGGATGTAGGCGACGGTATCGATGTCTTTGAGGCGGTGCATGATGAGCTCGCCGATGGAGGCGGTGGAGCGCTCGCGCTCGGGGCTGTCGACGACGAAGGCCTCGACGGCGTCGACGATCTCCTGCATCTGGGTGACGGAGACTTTGCGTTTCTGGCAGGAGTGGAGGAGGCCGGTGAGGACTTTCTGGCGGTCGAAGGGTTCGCGGCGGCCGTCTTTTTTTACGACCATGTAAGGGATCTCGTCGAGGCGCTCGTAGGTGGTGAAGCGCTTGTTGCAGCGCTCGCACTCGCGGCGGCGGCGGATGGAGTCGGCTTCTTTGCTCTCGCGGCTGTCGATGACTTTGTCTTCGGTGAAGCCGCAGTAGGGACATTTCATGGCTGATTCATTTTAGCGCTGGATGCGTGAGGCGATTTGGCGGGAGGATGAGGTGACCGAGAACGGGAGAGAGCAAAGGCAACGGCAACGGCAACGGCAAGAGCCAATGCGGGGGTCCTTCCCCTTCGGCAAGCTCAGGGTCAGGATGACGGCGTAAAACAGGCAACGGCAACGGCAAGAGCAACTGCAGATCCCTACGGGATGACAAACAAGAAAGGCAAAGGCAACGGCGAATACAGGGGTCTCTCCACTCCGCTTCGCTCCGGTCGAGATGACGACTCTGTGGTGGTCCGCTGGGAGCAGAGTTTGCTTAGGTGGTCGAGGGGGAGGAGGCGGCTTCGCGGAGGGAGATGCCTTCGAGGTGAGCGGCGATGAAGCCGCCGGGGATGACGGCCAGGTTGGAGACCAGGAGAAGCAGGGCTCCGCAGGCGGTGGCGGTTTCGAGGGGGACGTTGAAGAAGCCATGGAGGGTCGCGGCCAGGATGGCGATCTGGGTGAACCAGCCTACGATGGGGAGCTGCAGCATGGAGCCGCCGAGGCTGGTGGCTAGCAGGAGCATGGTTGCTGCGAAGCTGAGCGTGGCGAGAGAGGGCGTGGCGCGGAAGGCGTGTGCTGTTTCGAAGTACATGAGGGCGATGACCAGCCACATGCCGACGGAGATGGCGAGGGCGGAGAAGAACTCGCCGAGCGTGGAGACGATGCTGAAGCCGTGGCTGAACTCGAGGATGCGCTCGGAGGCGGCGTGGGCGAAGGTTTCGGAGATGGGGTGGAGGAGCTTGGAGGCGATGTTGGCGACGTGGCGGCCGGCGAAGCGGAGCGAGAGTGCGAAGACGGCCAGGAAGATGGTGGCGGCGAGAGAGACGATGCCGGCGCGGGCGAAGGCTTCGTGGTGCGGCATGTCGTGGGGGGCGAAGGCGAGGGTGGTGGAGAAGATGATGGCCGCTGAGGCGAGGTCGAAGGCGCGCTCGATGGAGTACACGGCGAGCTGCGTCGCGACGGGGGTTTTGAGGCGGCGGGCGATGAGGTAGGGGCGGCCGAGGTCGGCGAAGCGGCCGAAAAGAGCGACGATGGTGAAGCCGATGAGCTGCGAGGGCAGCATCTGGACGGTGTTGGTTTTGTGGAGAGGAGCGAGGAGGACCGACCAGCGCCAGGCGCGCAGCCAGTAACCGAAGTAGGTGCAGAAGAAGGCGATGGCGACGAGGGTAGGTGAGACAGAGCGAAGCTGGTGGCCGACGGAGGCCCAGTTGAACGAGGCGTGGGAATGCGCGAGCCAGATGAAGAGCGCGAGGAGGAGAACGATGACGGGAAGAAGGGTGCGCGCGGAGAAGAGGCTCTTGCGCGGCGCGGCAGCTACGGAGGCTTCAGGCATGTCGGATGGCAGGTTGGATGCAGTTTCGGGGGGAGGCATCAGTGCACGCCGAGGGAGGCGATGGTCTGGTTGGGAAGCGGGGTGTGTGCTGCGGGGTGTTCCAGCGCTAGTTTGCGGCGCTTGAATTCTTTGAGGACGCGGACGACGTAGGCGCGGGTTTCGCGATAGGGAGGGATGCCGTGGTAACGATCGACGGCGGCGGGACCGGCGTTGTAGGCGGCAAGAGCGAGCTCGAGGCCATAGGTATTGTTGTTGGGGTCGTAGCGGTCGAGGAGCTGGTCAAGATAGGTGGTGCCGCCGGCGATGTTTTCGTCGGGGCGGAAGGCGTCGTCGACACCGAGCTGGTGGGCGGTGCCGGGCATGAGCTGCATGAGGCCCTGGGCGCCGGTGCGGGAGATGGCGCGGGGCTGGTAGTTGCTTTCGGCGTGGACGATGCTGGCGAGGAGGGCTGCGTCGATGTGGTGCTGCTGGCCGGCGGCGGAGAGGAGTTGGGGGACGTTGGCGGTGGTGGAGTCCTGGGTCCGAGAAGCGGGACCGGGGGCCCCCGATTTGGTAGCGGGCGCAGAGGGGGTTGGGATTGGGTCGGGGAGGGTTTCGATGCTGACGATGGACTGGCGCGAGAGGTCGATGAAGTCGGTGGCCTTGGGGGTGAGGAAGAGGCGGATGTGGGAGCTATCGAGGGCCTCGTAGCGGGCGCAGTCGTAGGAGAAGCCGTTGCGGAGGGTGACGCGCTGGAGGGCGAGCACGGGGGTGCAGAGGAGGGTCGCGAGCAGGCAGGGGGTACCCAGCCAGGTTCGGGCTATGTATCGAATCTGCACTGTTTATGAGACTATCATCGCGTTATTTCGGACAGCAATTGGGCTCAGGAAAGGGCTAGAAATCTTCGGCCAAGGTACCGATGAAGGTAAGGCGGGCTCAGCCTGCAGTTTTCCTTGGAGTGAATACATGCGATGTGAACGTTGCAGTAAGGGCCGGATGTTCCGGTCGAAGCAAAGTACCTTTGAGAGATTGATTACAAGCCGTTTCGGGTTTTTTCCGTGGCGTTGCCATGCGTGTCTTAGCCGGAAGATGCTGAGGGTTCGCGAGGAGTCGCAGAGCAAACCGTCGCCGATCTGGATGGGCTGAGGGAGCGGCGGAGCGGAAGAATTGGCTAGGCGGGGACGCCGGCGAGGGCCGCTTCGATGGCGACGGCGACACCGTCTTCGCTGTTGGATGGGGCGATGGTCCAGCCGCTGGTGCGGGCGAGGGATTTCAGGTCATCGGGAGCATTGGACATGAGGGCGGCGCTGCCGGCGAGGCGGAGCATGGCGAGGTCGTTCCAGTTGTCGCCGATGGCGAGGATGTCGTTGGTGGAGATGCCGCGGAGGGTGGCGAGGTGCTGAAGGGCGGAGGCCTTGGAGCAGCCGGCGGGGAGGATGTCGAGCAGGGTGAGGTCGGTTTCGGGGTAGGTGGTGCGGTGGAGCGCGACCTCGTGGGTGGGGGAGGGGGTGTCGCCGATGGAGGTGACGAGGGGATGCTGGTTGAGCAGGGCTTCGGCCTCGGCCATGCGATCGACGGCGCCGCAGAGCATCATCTGGATGGGTGGATTCTGGCCGGGGCGGAGGACGTCTTCGAGGCGGTCGACGTGGGCGATGTAGCGTTGATTGGATTGCATCCAGCGGCCGATGCTGGCGTGGAGGTCGTCGAGGTGCTGGACGACGAGAGCTCCCTGGGAGTCTTCGCCGTCGGGGTTGGTGAGGTCGAAGGTGAGGACGAGGGTGTTGCGGTAGGGGTCGAGGGCGGAGCAGAGCCAGCGCGCGGTGTGGAGCGGCATGTGGGTGCGGTGGATGAGCTGGGCGTTGATGGTGCGGATGACGGTGCCGTTGGAGCTGACCAGAGCGGAGTGGGGGTTGAGGTTGAGGTCGCGGAGGACGTGCATGGCGAAGCTGTGGCGGCGGCCGGTGGAGATGACGATCTCGATGCCGGCGGACTCGGCTAGCTGGAGGGCGGCGCGGTTGCGGGGGCTGACGTGGCCGGTGGGGTCGAGGAGAGTTCCGTCGAGGTCGATGGCGATGAGGCGAGGCGGCATTGTTTCTAGAGTAGCTGATGGATGTTACGGGAAGATGCTAGTGGTTAGTGGTTAGTGGTTGGTGGTTAGTGGTTGGTGGTTGGTGGTTGGTTGCGGGTGGCTCGTGGGGGCGCTCGATGGGGATGGATTGGGTAGGATGTTGGTTATGCCTGCTATCGCTTATTTGGAATGCGCTCGTTGTCGTCATCGAATTTCTGCTGATTTGCCACAGACGGTTTGCCCTTTGGATGGCGGGACCTTGTATGTGCGGTATGACATGGAGGCGCTGAGGAAGTCGGCGAAGCGGGAGCGGGTGGCGGAGATTGCGGCGCGGGCTGGCGGGAGCGCGGGGATGTGGCGGTATGCGGAGGTGTTGCCGGAGGTGGAGCCGGTGACGCTGGGGGAGGGGTGGACTCCGATGCTGCGGAGCCGGCGGTATGAGGGGCTGGTGGTGAAGGAGGAGGGGGCCAATCCTACGGGCACGTTTAAGGCTCGTGGGATGGCGATGGCCGTGTCGATGGCGAGGCATTATGGGCTGCGGAATCTGGCGGTGCCATCGGCGGGGAATGCTGCGGGGGCGCTGGCGGCTTATGCGGCTGCGGCGCAGATGAAGGCGCATATCTTTATGCCGAAGGATGTGCCGTTCGCGAATTATCTGGAGGGCGTGTTGTATGGCGCGGATGTGCGGATGGTGGATGGGCTGATCAGTGATTGCGCGCGGTCGGTGGGCGAGGAGATGAAGCGGCAGAAGGAGGCGGGCGTGGCGGCGGAGGAGGCGTGGTTTGATGTGTCGACGCTGAAGGAGCCGTTTCGCGTGGAGGGCAAGAAGACGATGGGGTATGAGCTGGTGGAGCAGATGGGGTGGGAGTATCCGGATGCGGTGTTTTACCCGACGGGCGGAGGCGTGGGGTTGATTGGGATGTGGAAGGCGTTTGAGGAGATGGAGGAGCTGGGTTGGGTCGATCTATCGAAAAACGGGGGGAAGAGGCCTCGGATGTATGCGCTGCAGGCGGCGGGTTGTGCGCCGGTGGCGAAGGCGTTTGAGGAGGGGAAAGAGGCCAGCGAGTTCTTCAAGGATGCGGCTACGTTTGCTGCGGGGTTGCGAGTTCCGAAGCCGTTTGGGGACTCGATGATTTTGGAGATTGTGAGGGCTTCGGGGGGGAAGGTGGTGGCGTCGGAGGATGCGGCGATTTTGGCGTCGATTTTGGATTGGGCGAAGGAGGAGGGAGTGTTTCTTTCGCCGGAGGGTGCGGCGGCGACTGCGGCTTATGACTCGTTGCTAGCGAGTGGGGAGATCAAGCGCGGGGAGCGGGTGGTGCTGTTCAATACGGGCGCGGGGTTGAAGTATGCGGATATGACCGCGGAGGCGATGCGGCTGCGGAGGCCGGGGAGTTTGCCGACTTCGCTGCCGGTGGGTGGGATTATTACGCCGGTGTAGGGAGAGGCAAGGAGTAGAGAGTAAGGAGTAAGGAGTAGAGACTAGGTTGAGGTGGGGGCAGTTGGGGTTAGGGCTGTGGCTAGTTCGACTGCGGTGCGTTCGAGGACGGAGACCTGGCGGTCGATGCGGCGGAGTTGTTCGTCGGGCTCGGTGGGGTTGGTGGGCGATGCGTTGGGGAGTGTGTGGGCTTCGAGGGCTTGGGAGACTGCGTCCAGGCGGGCGGCTAGCTGGGTTACGTGGTCGATCGCCGTGGGGGTTGGCTTGCCGATAGCGGCGACGGTGGTGATGGTTTGGGTGAGGCGGCGGAGGAAGGTGGTGAAGGTTAGGGCGGAGCGGTTGAGCTCGGTGGCGCGGTCACGCGCGGCGTTGAGAGGGAGATCGGGTTCGAGGAGGGCGTGGTCCAGGGTTTCCTCGGCTTGATTGACGGCGAGGCCGCACTGGCGTCGGGCGGGGGCGAGGAGGGTGCGCTCGGCTTGAATGCGGTTGGTTGGGATGCGGTTGGACTGACTGCGCGTGTTGGGTGATGGCGCGTCTGGTGATTGCGGGTTGGGGTTGGTGGATTGCCAGAAGACGGCCATGGCGCGGAGGTAGTTGGCGTTGGCGGCGGCGCAGCGGGCCAGGAGGCGAGGGAGTTGGAGGCTTTCGAACTCGGGCCAGAGGAAGAGCATGGCGAGGACGGCGGTGAGGGCTCCGACGAAGGTCATGCCCAGGCGGAGGGTGGCGAAGTGCCAGTCGCGGAGGTGGGGAAGGACCATGAGGACGATGGTGGGGGTGAGGAAGAAGCAGAACCAGGCGTAGTCGACGGCGTAGAGGGCGAGGGTGAAGAAGGCGCCGATGCTGACAGTGATGAGCAGGGTGAGTTCGGTGTGGATGAGCGCGGCGAGGATGGCGGCGAGGGCTGCGCCGGCTACGGTGCCGAGGACGCGCTCGCCGGAGCGGCGGATGGTTTCGCCGGTGTAGGGCTGGAGGACGATGAGCGAGGTCATGGCGATCCAGTAGCCGTGGGTGATGGGTTGGTGGTGGACGCGGATGAGGTGGGTGAGGAGGACGTCGAGGGCTACGACGAAGGCCAGGCGGAGGGAGTGGCGGAACATGACGGAGTTGAGAGTGAGGTTGGCCTGGAGGGCATCGATCCACTGGAGCGGCGGGTGAGGGTTGGTGAGGGAGGTGAACTCGGTGGGGGCTTCCGGTGAGGGTTCAAGGAGGGCGATGGTTTGGCGGCGGGGCTCGATGCCGGTCCAGATGGCGCGGACGGATTCGTAGGTGGTCTCGAAGTTGAGGAGGGTGTCGCGGAGCGCGGCGATGAGGTGGGTGGAGGGCTGGTCGGGAGTGACGATGGCGGCTTCAAGGCGAGGGAGGGTGCGCTGGATGTTGCGGTAGATGAAGCCGGTGGGAGCGAAGGACGCGCCGCGGTCGGAGGGGCGCTGGCGGAGGGCGGGCTCGATGGGTTCGAGGGAAGCGGTGAGCCAACCGGCGATCTCGGGGAGTGGGTTGCGGGGGTCGCGCGCGCCTAGTTCGGCGATGCGGAGGAGGCGAGCGAGGAGGAGGTCGGCGTTCTCGGTGAGGACGGCGAGGTTGCGGGCGCGGATGGTGCGAGAGGTCATGCGCGCGGGGGTGGCGGCGAGCGCGTCCTGGGCGGCTTCGATGCGGAGACGGAATTGGGCGAGGGACTCGTTGAAGGTGCGGAGGCCTTCGGGGTTGGGCGTGGAAGGGAGAAGACGGATGAGGTCGGCGAGCGAGGCGTAGACGTTGGCTACGGCGTTGCGCGCGGGACGGAAGGGATCAGCGGGCCAGAGGAGGAGACAGAGGGCTGCGGCCCAGAGGCCGCCGAGGGCGAAGTAGACGGTGCTGGAGGTCGCGTAGGCGAGGGTGTGGGGCGGCGTGCCTTCGGCGACGATGTAGGAGACGAGGACCGTGACGCTGGAAGAGGCGAAGGGCTGCGACATGACGCGGGCCAGCGTGAAGGCGAAGCAGAAGACGAGGGTTGTGGCTACGGCGATGGGGAGGTTGACGCCGGCGAGCAGGCCTACGAAGACGCCGAGCGAGCCACCGACGAGGATGGTGAGGATGTTGGCGAGGCGCGAGCGGTAGGGCCCACCGTTGTCGACGACGATGACCTGGAAGCCGCCTAGCGCGGCCCAGCCCATGGGAAGGCCGAGGAGATAGCAGACGAACATGGCGACGCCGACGGCGAGCGCGGCGCGGAGGCCTCGGCGCCACTGCATGCGGGTGAATGCAGAGCGTAGACCGGTGATGCGTACGAGAGGCACTGGATGAGTGTAGATGGGGCTGGTGTGAGTTTGGTGTGGCGCGATCGTTGGGCTAAATCATTGCGGGGTCTTCGAGGGCGGTGGCGGCGTCGTTGTGGGAGGTGGTGGTGAGGGTGATGGCGGCGGTGAGGATCATGGCTCCGCCTAGCCAGGCTAGAGGGCCGAGGTGTTCTTTGAGGATGAAGACGCCGAGGAGCGAGCCGATGAGGGGTTCCATGTTGAGCAGGACGCCGGCTTGCGATGCGGGCACCTGGGTCATGCCCCAGTTCCAGAGGAGGGTGGTGGCGGCGGTGCAGAGAAGGCCGCTGGCGGCGAGCGCGAGCCAGGCTTTGAGTGAGACGCCGTGGATAGGCGGCGGCCCGTAGGCGAAGGGGACGTAGAGGGCGAGCATGAGCATGCCGGCTACGACTCCGTAGGCGGTGACGACGAGGTGGTTGTGCTTCTCCATGAGGCGCTTGTTGAAGAGGATCCAGAAGAGGGCGATGAAGAGGGAGAAGACTACGAGGAGATCGCCGGCGAGGGTAGGGCCGCCGCTGGCGGCGTGGTGGTGGTCGCCTCCTAGCGCGATGAGGGCTGCGCCGGTGGTGGAGGTGGCGAGTGCGGCCCAGCCTAGCTTGCTGAGGCGCTCGTGGGCGAAGAAGGTGGCGCCCACGGCCAGGATGACGGGCATGGTTCCGACCATGAGCGCGGCGTGCGAGACGGTGGTGAGGGAGAGGCCTTTGAACTGGAAGAGGAATTGGAGCGGGACGCCTAGGA
Source organism: Acidobacteriaceae bacterium (assembly GCA_049578265.1). Lineage (GTDB taxonomy): Bacteria > Acidobacteriota > Terriglobia > Terriglobales > Acidobacteriaceae > Granulicella. The sequence continues at coordinate 57,980 of JBAULP010000142.1, read as the reverse complement.
AGGAGGCGAAGAGGAGCATGCGCCACTCGGCTGCGTTGAAGCGGGGGCGGTGGATGAAGAGTAGAGGAAGAAGCCCGAGGGTGGCGAAGGCGAAGCGGTAGAAGACCATTGCGCCTACGTTCATTTCGGCGAGGGCGATTTTGCCGAAGAAGAAGCCGCAGCCCCAGAAACAACTGGCGAGGAAGGCGGCGAGGAAGCCGAGGGTGCGGTGGTTTGCGAGTTTCTGCATGGTCGTGCTCACTACCCCCCCTCCCCCTCCCCTCCCATACCCGTTCTTTCAAGTTCTTGAGGGGGCGCTGGTTATGGGCGGACTTTGGGAGGTCCTATCGTGGTCTAAAAATGCGAACGCCCGGCGTTGGCCGGGCGAAGTGGGTGCCTATGTTTAGTGTACAGGGGGTGTCAAGGGCGCTTTTAGCTTCTAGCAAAGGCAAGAACGGGCGCGCTGCGCGCGAGAAGCAGGTTCCTCGCTGCGCTCGGAATGACAATTTCTTTTCGAAATTGTCTGAAGAAAGGCAAGGGCAAGGGCAAAGGCAAGGGCAACGGCAAAGGCAAAAGAAAAAGCAAAGGCGTTCACGCAAAGTTCGCGGAGTTGGCGAAGTTTCGCGAAGGGGGCTTTGGTGGCGGCCCGGGTCCGAGAATCGGGACCCGGGGCACCCGTGTTTGGTGGTAGGGGGAATAGTGGATAGGGATTAGGGACCAGGGTTATGAAGACTGACGGCAAGAGGCAGGAATGGTTCCTCTGCTTTTCTAATCCCTGATCCCTGATCCCTGATCCCTAATCCCTGATCCTTGTTCCCTGCTTCTTGCTACCAGACGCGGCAGCTCTTATCGGGGACCATGGGGCTGCCTTTTTTGCAGCCGAAGGCAGGGGCGAAGCCGGGTTGATTGACGATGGCTCCGTTGGCGCGGAAGTGGTCGGGGGAGTGAGGGTCGGTGAGGACCTGCTCGCGGATGGCTGCGGGGCGGGAGTTCTCGCACCAGTTTTGGGCGAAGGCGATGTAGAAGCGTTGCGGGCCGGTGTAGCCGTTGATCTTCTTGTGAATGTCGATGCCATCTTTTTTGGCGCGGTCGAGATAGGCGATGTAGGCGAGGACGAGGCCGCCGTTGTCGGCTGTGTTTTCGCCCAGGGTGAGCTTGCCGTTGACCATGACGTTTTCTTTGGGGGTAGCTCCGGGGACGGCTACGAAGCTGCCGTACTCGTGGACGAGGCAGCCGGTGCGGGCTTCGAATTTGGTGGTGTCGTCGGCGGTCCACCAGTTATCGAGGTCGCCTTTGGCGTCGAATTTTTTGCCTTCGTCGTCGAAGCCGTGGGTGAGTTCGTGGCCGATGACGGCGCCGATGTGACCGTAGTTGACGGCGAGGCTGGCGCTGGGATCGTAGAAGGGCGGCTGAAGGATGCCGGCGGGGAAGTTGATGTCGTTCATGCTGTCGTTGTAGTAGGCGTTGACGGTGGGCGGCGTCATGCCCCACTCGCTTTTGTCGACGGGCTTGCCGATTTTGTTGAGCTCGCGATCGTTCTCAAAGGCGGTGGCGCGCTCGTCGTTGCCGAGGGCGTCGGTGGGGGAGATGATGAGCTTGCTGTAGTCGCGCCACTTATCGGGATAGCCGATTTTGTCGGAGATGGCGCGGAGTTTTTCTTTGGCGCGCACCTTGGTGGCGGGGCTCATCCAATCGAGCGTATCGAGGTCCTGGTCCATGGCGGCTTCGATGTCATGCACCATCTGAAGGGTCTTCTGTTTGCTGTTGCCGGCGAAGTAGTGTTCGACGTAGACCTGGCCGAGGGCTTCACCGAGCGCGTTGTCTACTGCGGAAGAGCAGCGCTTCCAGCGGGGGCGCTGGGTGGGCGTGCCCTCAAGCTCACGGCCGTAGAAGGTGAAGTTCTCGGCGTCGAAGTCGTGCGGAAGCTGGCTGGCGAAGGTGCTGAGAGTGTGGAAGCGCATGTAGGCGCGGAGGGTTTCGATGTTGGTGGACTGGATGGCGGCGGCGAGAGCGGGGAAGAATTTCGGGTTGCCGTTGACGAGGGAGTCGGGACCGATTGGGCCGGGAAGCGCGGTGGGAGCGTGGACGGCCTGGAGGAAGGGAGCGAAGTCGAAGGGCGCGACGCTTTGCTCGAAGGTGGCGAGTGTTTGCGGGTGGTAGACGGCTTCGGGATCGCGGCGCTCGGTGTTGGTCATGGAGGCGAGGGCGAGCTTGGTCTCAAAGGCGAGGATATTGTGGGCGTCGCGGTCTGCGTCGGCGGAGGTTTCGCCGGAGAGGGTGAGCATCCTGGCGATGAAGTGGACGTACTCGTCGCGGAGTTGCTTGTCCTTGGCGCCGTCACGGGTGTAGTAGTCGCGCTCGGGTAGACCGAGGCCACCCTGGTCGATCTGGGCGACCTGTTTACTGGAGTCCTTGAAGTCCTGTCCTTCGCCGAAGCCAAGGAAGACATTGACGTTGTAACGCTGGAGCTCGCCGGTGAGGGCGAAGAGATTGGACTTGGTGACGTCGCTGATCTGGTGGAGGATGGGGTCGATGGGGGTGAGGCCCTTCTGGTTGATGAGGGCGGTGTTCATGCAGGCGGCGTAGTAGTCGCCGATCTTCTGCTGGTTGGGGGTGCGGGAGGGGTTGGGCGCGGCGTACTTGGTGAGGATGCCGTTGAGCTCCTGCGTGTTGACGTTGTAGAGGGTGTAGAACTGGTCGACGCCGGCCTGGTCGGAGGGAATGGGATGGTTGGCGGCGAAGTTGCCGCAGGCGAACTTGTAGAAGTCGTCGCAGGGGTTGACGGCGGTGTTGATGGAGGCGGTGTCGAATGCGGGCGCGGGGAGGTAATGGGTTTGCGGTGCGGAGGCGGGTGCTTGCGCGAAGGCGGCGAGGGGAAGGGCGACGAGAGCGGCGCTGAGTGCGGCCAAGGGAAGCGCGCGGCGCGAGGGACGATCGTTCATCGAGGAGACTCCAGTGGGGTTGCTGGCTGCAGGGAGCAGCGCGGGATGCGGATGGCCAGAGACACGAGGGTGCCGTGGCGAGGATGTCCTTGCAAGAGTACTGTACGCGGGGTTGGGCTGGCAGGTTCCCGGGGAGCGAGGTGCGCGCGAGAGCTGCAGGTCTCTCCACTCCGCATCACAAAGACAAGAGCGTGATGCTCCGGTCGAGATGACAAATGTATGGCTGTGTCGCTGTGAGAGCTCTATGGCTTTGTCTAGGTGACGACTCTATGGTTGTGTCGAGGTGAGGGCTCGATGGTCGTTTCGCGGTGAGAGCTTGATGGTCGTAGGGGAGCGGGTTTAAATGCTGGAGGCCAGCGCGGGGCTGGCCTCGTGGTGTTGATGCGAAGGTTTTAGGCGGCCTTGGTGACTACGGCCTTGACGCGGGCGTTGAGGCGGCCCTTGTAGCGGCTGGCGGTGTTCTTGTGGAGGACACCCTTCTGGACGCTCTTGTCGAGGACCGAGACGGTGGAGCGGTAGGTCTCGACGAGGGTCTTCTTGTCCCCTGCGGTGAGGGCCTCGCGCATGAGGCGGAGTGCGCCGCGGAGCTTGGACTTGTTGGAGCGATTGATGGCCGTCTTGGTAACGGTTTGACGGGCGCGCTTGAGCGAAGATACGTGGTTTGCCATGGTGCGAGGTTCTCTTTTCTTTTCCGGTTGGGGAAAGGGGGATGCTGGAGGAGGCTGGTGCTGGACGTATCAACTTCCGGTCTTATGGAGGTTTTGTGCAGTGCAGCGAATCCTCTGCAGCTCTGATTTTATGGGATTTGTGCGGTGGGGTCAATGAAGGGGGCGCGATGTCAGGCCGGGAGTTGGTAGATTGGTTGGGTAAGGACGGTCGGGAGGGCGGATGGACATCGGACGGCGGCTGGCGGTGTTGGTGGTGGGGGCGGGGCTGTTTGTGGGAGTTGCGCGCGGGCAGGAGCAGACGGCGAAGATGATGGCCAAGGATGCGCACCCGTCGTTTGAGGTGGCGACGATTAAGCCTAGCGTTCCGACGGATCAGAGCACGGGGTTCCAAACGACGGGGCGTGAGCTCTACATCGAGAACGAGACGCTGGAGAGCATGATTGCGGCGGCGTATGGAGTTCATCCAAAACAGATTGTGGATGCGCCGGATTGGTCCAGCAAGCAGCGCTGGGATGTAAAGGGTGTGCCGGATGTAGAAGGGATGCCAAGTTGGCCGCAGTACCAGGAGATGATTCGGACGCTGCTGGTGGAGCGATTCGGGTTGAAGTTTCATCGCGATAAGCGGGAGCTGCCGATCTTTGCGGTCACGGTGGCGAAGGGTGGGCCGAAGCTGGCGGCGAGCAAGTCTGATCCAGATGGATTGCAGGACCAGACGATGAGTGGAAATGGCGTCCAGAAAGACTACCGGTTCACGAATAACTCGATGGCCGCCTTTGCGCAGGGCATGGAGTACTTCATGGACCGGCCGGTGGTGGATGAGACGGGGTTGAAGGGGAAGTACGACTTTGAGTTGAAGTGGACGATGGATGGGGCGCCTCCGCAGACCGATCCGAATGCTCCGCCGGGATTGTTTACCGCGGTGCAGGAACAGCTTGGGTTGAAGTTGGAGGCGACGAAGGGAATGGCGGAGGTGCTGGTGATTGATCATGCGGAGAAGCCGTCGGCGAACTGAGGTGGTGGTGAGTTAGCGCGTAGTGCGATGGAAGATTCGTGCACCGAAGTTGGTTCAGGATTTACACAGCGGCGGTTGACGTGGGGTGGAGGTGGGGGTTAGTTTCTGAGGCATCGATACTCTATTGGCAAATCTGGCCAATCCGGCGGAGATGAGACAGGCGGCAGGCGCCGCGGGTCGAGTTGTTCGGCTGGATGTATCGGAACCTCATACAAAGCATCTAAACCTTGTGCAATCTCCTGACGGAGGTCAGGCTACTCTTTGGTAAAAAAATCCCTGCAACTTACTCCTGGAATCGAGCCGCTGTATGGCACGCGCGACGAGAACCTTCGTCTGATGGAAGATGGGCTGCAAGTCCAGATCGATCTGCGGGCTGACAGTATCCAGTTGATGGGCGAGGCGGCGGCGGTGGCCCGGGTGGAGGGGATCTTCGCAGATTTCGAGCACCTGCGAAAGCTGGGGGTGCATCCGCATAACGGCGAGCTGAATGCGCTGCTGAAGATGGTGGTTGCGGACCCGGCGGTGACGCTGCGGGGGTTGGTGGAGAGCGGGAAGCAGCGGTCGGCTGGGGTGAAGCGGATGGTGCAGCCGCGCAGCCCGAACCAGCGGAAGTATGTGGAGTCGATTGAGACCAACGACATGGTGTTTGGGCTGGGGCCGGCGGGTACGGGAAAGACGTACCTGGCGGTGGCGATGGCGGTGAGCGCGCTGCTGGCGAAGAAGGTGTCGCGGATTATTCTGGTGCGGCCGGCCGTGGAGGCTGGCGAGCGGCTGGGATTCTTGCCGGGGTCGTTGCAGGAGAAGGTTGATCCTTATCTGCGGCCGCTGTATGACGCGCTGTATGACTTGCTGGATCCGGTGAAGGTCGACAAGATGCTGGAGACGAATGTGATTGAGGTGGCGCCGCTGGCGTTTATGCGCGGGCGCACGCTCAATGATGCATTCATCATTATGGACGAGGCGCAAAACACGACTAATGAGCAGATGAAGATGTTCTTGACGCGCATGGGGAATGCTTCGAAGGCCGTGATTACTGGCGATCTTTCGCAGTGCGATCTGCCGAATCCTAAGAAGAGCGGGCTGTATGAGGCGCTGCGCGTGCTGGATGGCGTGGAGGGGATTAAGTTCTGCCACTTTGAGGATGTGGACGTGGTCCGGCATCTGCTGGTGCAGCGGATTGTGCGTGCTTATGACTCGTACCAGCGGGCGGAGCAGATGCCGCTGGCCGTGGATGGCGTGCCGCTGGCGATCGAGGTGGAAGAGACTCGGAAGCGGGTGCTGCATCCGCAGTAGGGTTCGAGAGGGATGGCTGCATGCCTTGGTATTTCTATCTGCTTGAGTTTTTGAGCGGGATGTTTCTGGTGAATGGGGTTCCGCACTTTGTGCATGGGGTGAGCGGAACTCCGTTTCAGTCGCCGTTTGCGAAGCCGCCGGGGGTGGGTGAGTCGTCGCCACTGAGTAATGTGCTGTGGGGATTTGGGAATCTGGTGGCGGGGGTGTTGCTGCTGCATTTCTTCTCGCCCGCGGGGGCGGTGGGTTGGGTGCTGTTTGGTGCGGGGGCGCTGGCGATTTCGGTGCAGTTGTCGCTGCATTTTGGGAAGGTCCGCGCGGGGAAGAATCTGTAGGCGGTGGACGGGATTGCGTGCGGTGGTGATGGGCGTCGCTTGCGCTGTGATGTGGTTGCGGTAGCATCAAGAGCAAGCATGATGACCTTGGAACCTCCACGAGAGCTGGCTTCGCCGCTTCGGAAGCTGGCCGCGACTGCCGGGACGATTGAGCATGGAAGCGAGGCGGAGGCTTGGCGCGCGGTGGGGCTGTCGCGGGCTGGGTTGAGCCGGTTCTTTGCAACTGCGCAGGCGGCGGTGGGGTTGGCTGGCGAGGTGGATGTGCTGCTGGCTGGGGATCGGACGCTGCGGCGGTTGAATCGGACGTATCGGGGGAAGGATAAAGCTACGGATGTGCTGAGCTTTCCGGCTGCGGAGGAACTGGCGGGAGTGCATGCGGGGGATCTGGCTATTTCGCTGGAGACGGCGCGGCGGCAGGCGGATGAGCATGGGCATGGGCTGCGCGATGAAGTGCGCGTGCTGTTGCTGCATGGGTTGCTGCATCTTTCGGGGATGGATCATGAGACGGATCGCGGAGAGATGGCGGAGCGCGAGGGGGAGTTGCGGGAGAGGTTGCGGCTGCCGCGGGGGTTGATTGCTCGGGCTGGTGGGGGAGTGGGAAGGGCAAAGGCAAGGACAAAAGCAAAAGCAACTGCAAAGGCCAATGCGGGGGTTCTTCCCCTTCGGCAGGCTCAGGGTCAGGATGACGGCGTAAAACAAGCAACGGCAATGGCAACGGCAAAAGCAAAAGCAACGGCAAAAGCAAAAGCAACGGCAAAAGCAACGGCTTTTGACGCAAAGGGCGCTAAGTTGGCCAAGTTTCGCAAAGGAAAGCGAAGCGGGGTGCGGGCGTGATTACTGGGTATGACGTGAGCGTGTTTCTGCTGCTTTGCCTGCTGGCGCTGGCGGCTTATGTGGACCGGATTTATTTCGAGATGGGGAAGTTTCTCTCGCGCGAGTATACGGAGAACATTGACGCGTGGGAGACGCATGTTGAGCCGAAGCTGCGGTTGAGCCGGCAGTCGTCGGCGATGTCGGCGTCGGTGCTGCGGCAGATTGCGCTGGGGGCGCTGGTGTTTCTGCTGGCGATCCATCTGCAGGGGAAGGTGGGGGAGAGCTGGGCGGAGATTGCGCGGACGGTGTTTGAGCTGTTCCTGGCGCTGCTGGTGTTCGATCGGCTGCTGCCGCAGATTTTTTTCACGAAGACAGAGGGGCTTTGGATTGCGCGCATCTCGTTTCTGATTCGGGTGCTGTTTTATTTGGTGTTGCCGTTGACGCTGGTGATTGGACTGTTGCTGTCGATTGCGGGGTTGGCGGAGCCGGAGGTGCAGACGAAGGAGGACTCGGCGGAGGCGATGGACGCGCTGCTGGAGGCGGGCGAAGAAGAGGGCGTGCTGGACGAAGAGGACCGCGAGCTGGTACGGAGCGTGGTGGAGTTCGGCGACATGGTGGTGCGCGAGGTGATGACGCCGAGACCGGAGATGTTTGCGGTGGCGGGGAAGACGTCGTTGGAGACGTTTACGGCGGAGGTGAATGCGCATAATTTTTCGCGCGTGCCGGTGTATGGGGAGTCGCTGGACAAGATTACAGGGATTGCGTTTGCGCGCGATCTGCTGGGGGTGAAGGATGCGGAGGCGGCGACGCGTACGGTGGCGCAGTTGCAGCGGCCTGCGCTGTTTATTCCGGAGACCAAGAAGGTGAATGAGCTGCTGCGCGAGATGCAGCGGCAGAAGCAGCACATGAGCATCGTGATTGATGAGTATGGCGGCGTGGCGGGACTGGTGACGATTGAGGATTTGATTGAGGCGATCGTGGGGGAGATCAACGACGAGCACGATACGGATGCGGATGGAGAGACGGCGGTGGCGGAGCCGGAAGGGACGTGGGTGGTTCCGGGTGGGTTCGAGGTGAGCCGGCTGCGGGAGTTGGTGGAGGACGCGGGTGAGAGCGCGGATGCAAGCGAAAGTGTGGGGGATGAGGGTGAGGATGCGAGCGAGGTGGAGGAGCACGAGGTGGAGCAGACGCTGGCGCAGATCCTGGTGAAGTATGAGGCAACGACGGTGGGGGGGCTGGTGAGCGAGATGGCGGGGCATATTCCGCTGCCGGGCGAGGTGGTGGAGGATGGGCCGCTGAGGCTGGAGGTCATGGCGTCGACGGATAGACGAGTGGAGCGGGTGCGGGTGGGACTGATGGGGTTTGCGGCGGGGAGCGAGGCATAAGGGCAGGGTGCAGGTGAGCAGGGGATAGGGGAGAAAAGCGGGTGGCCGAAAAGGGGGCAAGGCTTTTGGTGCGGTAAGTGTCATGATAGAGGGATGGCACTGCGGACTGGATTTGTATCGATTGTTGGGCGGCCGAATGCGGGTAAGTCGACGCTGTTAAATGCATTGCTGGGCCAGAAGCTGGCGATTGTTACGCACAAGCCGCAGACTACGCGGACGCGGATCCAGGGAGTGCTGGAGCTGCCGGTTCGGAAGAAGACGAAGGGTGATGCTGGACGTCCCGCTGCGCAGGTGGTGTTGGTGGATACGCCGGGGGTGCACAAGCCGGAGACGCAGTTGGACAAGCGGATGATGCAGGAGGTGCATGATGCGCTGGAGACTCGCGATGCGGTGATCTTTATGGTGGACGTGACGCATCGGCTGCCGGCGGCGGAGAAGCCGCGCACGAGCGAGGAGTTTGCGGAGGCTCGGAAGACGCGGTCGCTGGGGCAGCATCGGAGATTGCTGTCGAAGGCGGAGGATGATTTTTCTTTGCAGTTGGTGAAGAAGCTGGATTGCCCGGTCATTTTAGTGCTGAATAAGATGGACGCGCTGCCGAAGAGTGCGCTGCTGCCGCTGATTGCGCACTGGACGGCGCTGCATGGGTTTGCGGATGTGATTCCGATTTCGGCGAAGAAGCGTGAGGGGTTGGAGCTGCTGCTGGATACGGTGGTGAAGCATCTGCCGGAGGGGCAACGTTACTTTCCGAAGAACCAGTTGACGGATCAGCCGGAAAGATTTCTCGTGGCCGAGATTATTCGTGAGAAGATTCTGCTGTTGACGGGCGAAGAGGTTCCTTATGCCACAGCCGTGGTGATTGAGCGGTATGAGGAGCCGGAGAGTCTAAAGAAGGATAAGGCGGGACGGTTGCCGGTGACGAAGATTACGGCGGCGATTTTTTGCGAGCGCGAGGGGCAGAAGGCGATTCTGATAGGCAAGCAGGGTGCGATGCTGAAACAGATTGGGACCTCGGCTCGTAAGGATATTGAAGGGCTGCTGGGGACGCGGGTTTTCCTGGAGCTGTTTGTGAAGGTGCAGGATGAGTGGCGGAGTTCGCGCGGGTTTGTGGAGGAGTTAGACTGGCGACGGCAGTTGGAGCAGTTGGCAGAGACGCAGCATAGGAATCAGAAGCTAGCTGAGAGCCGGAACAAATAGGCGGAGGATGCAGCGTGATTGATTTTTTGCAGTGGGGAGCCGCGTTTGGCTTGCAAGCCCGGACTGCGCGTGTGGCCGAGTTGAAGGCAGGCGCACTGCGACTGGCGGCGATCACACCTGAGATGCTGTTGGCTGAGCATAGCGCCGATGCGGTGGAGCTGGGGTGGTTGCTGCGAGCGAAGATTACGGGTGAGTGGCCTCCGGTGGACTGGGAGCCGCATGTGTATCGGATTATTCAGAAGCAGTATGACGAGTGGCCGGCAAGTTTTGGATGGCATCGGTATGTGGTGCTGGATGGGGGACTGGCGCGGCCGCGGACGCTGGTGGGAGCGATTGGCGGGTTTCCAAGGGCGATGGGGGATGTGGAGATTGGGTACTCGACGCTACCGGGATTTCAGAGGCGGGGGTATGCGACGGCTGCGGCGCAGGTGCTGGTGGGATGGCTGCTGGGGTTGGAGGGCGTGCGGTCGGTGAGCGCGCAGACGTATCCGCGCGTGCCGGAGTCGATTAAGGTGATGGAGCGATGCGGGATGCAGTATGTGGGCGAAGGGGATGATCCGGGGACGGTGCGGTTTCGGCGGATGCGGGTGGAATAGGTGGCGGCGCCCTATTCGTGGGTGGAGATGTTGAGGGCTTTCATTTTGCGGTAGAGGTGGGAGCGCTCCAGGCCCAGGGATTCGGCGGCGCGGGAGACGTTGCCGTGGCAGCGGTCTAATTCTTTCAAAATGTATTCGCGCTCGTAGGCTTCGCGGGCTTGCAGTAGGGTGGAGAACTCTTCGCGGTTGCCGGCGCGGTTGGAGGTGGACTCGGTGCGCTGGACGAGCATGGGGAGGTGTTTGGCTTCGATGCGCTGGGTTTTGGGATTGAGGATGAGGACGCGCTCGATGACGTTGCGGAGCTCGCGGACGTTGCCGGGCCAGCGGTATTGCTTGAGCGCGGTGAGGGCGGCGTCGGCGATTTCTACGTGGGGGCGGCCGTATTGCTGGCCGAACTCGGCCAGGAATTCGCGGGCGAGGAGAGGGATGTCCTCTTTGCGGTCGCGCAGGGGTGGGACGAAGAAGGGGATGACGTTGAGGCGGTAGAAGAGGTCCTCGCGGAAGTTGCCGCGGGCGATCTCTTCTTCGAGGTCTTTGTTCGTGGCGGCGATGACGCGGGTGTCGACGTGGACGGGTGTGGAGGCGCCTACGGGGTAGAAGCGCTGTTCGTCTAAGGTGCGGAGGACTTTGGCCTGGGTCTTGAGGCTCATGTCACCGACTTCGTCGAGGAAGAGGGTTCCGCCGTCGGCGCGCTCGAAGGTGCCGCGCATTTCGGTGGGTTGATTAGGGCCGCGGTTTCCGATGTTGGGGCCGGCGCCGTGGCGATAGCCGAAGAGTTCGGTCTCGATGAAGTCTTCGGGGATGGCGGCGCAATTGAGTTCTACGAAGACGCGATCGCGGCGCTGCGACTCGGCGTGCATAGCGCGGGCGATGAGTTCTTTGCCGGTGCCGGATTCGCCGAAGATGAGGACGCGGCCGTTGGTGGGGGCCATGAGCTTGATCTGCTGGCGAAGGGCTTTGACGGAGATGGACTCGCCGGTGATGGTGCCCTTGGTGAGCTGGCGGGCGAACTCCTGGTTGTCTTCGCGGAGGTGGTGGGCCTGGATGGCGTTGCGCAGGACGAGGAGGGTGCGGTCCATGGAGAGCGGCTTTTCGAGGAAGTCGTAGGCGCCAAGTTTGGTGGCGCGGACGGCGGCTTCGATGGTGCCGTGGCCGGAGATCATGATGACTTCGGGCGCGCCGGGGCGGGGTGTTGAGCTGTGGGAGAGGTCGCCGCGGATGGCGGCGAGGACATCGAGGCCGTCGCCGTCGGGAAGCCAGATGTCGAGGAGCACGGCCTGGTAGTCGGCGTCGCGAAGGAGCACGAGGGCTTCGGCTGCAGTGCCGGCCGTGGTGATGGTGTAGTCCTCTTCGGAGAGGATGGCTTCGAGGGACTCGCGGATGTCGGCTTCGTCGTCGACGATGAGAACGTGGTTCATAGGGGCAGTAGTTAGTGGTTAGTGGTTAGTGATTAGTGGTTAGTGGTTAGCGGTTTGGACAGAGGTGAAAGAGCATCATGCGGAGATGTCTTCGCTGATGGGGGTGGGTTCGGAGAGGTCGGTGTCGGTGGTGGGTGCGGGGCGGAGTTCGAGGATGAAGCGGGCTCCGGCGGGGATGTTTTTTTCAGCGCGGATGGAGCCGTGATGTTCCTGGACGATTTTGGCAGCGATGGAGAGGCCGAGGCCGCTGCCGCGCTGCTTGGTGGAGAAGTAGGGGAGGAAGAGGCTTTCGCGCATTTCGTCGGAGAGGCCGGGACCGGTGTCGGCGATGACAAGTTCGACCATGTCCGAGGAGCGGGGTCCGGAGGGGAGGGCGCGGGTGGAGATGTGGAGCTCGCGGAGGAGAGAGTCCTGCATGGCCTCGGCAGCGTTGTCGATGAGGTTAGAGAGCGCGCGCTTGAGGGCTTCGGGGTCGGCGAGAACGAGGGGGAGATTGGGCGCGAGATTGAGGTGGACGCTGATGTTACCGAGGCGGCCGGCGAAGAGCGCGAGGGAGTTTTCGACGATGGTGTTGAGGTCGGAAGGGCGGGGGCGGGCGGCAGGGAATTCGGCGAGCGCAGAGAACTGGTCGACAAGCGAGCGCATGGTTTCGACGGAGGATGAGATGACTTCAGTGGAGCGCTGCATGATGGCGGGTGACGGCGAGTCGAGGTGGTGTTCGGAGAAGAGAGTGGTGATGCGAGCGATGTGGCGGCGGAGGAGTTCGGCGTTGAGCGAGATGGGGGTGAGAGGGTTCTTGATCTCGTGCGCTACGCGGCGAGCTACTTCTTTCCAGGCACTTTGCTTCTGCGCGCGGAGGAGTTCGGTGGCGTCTTCAAGGACGAGGACGTAGCCGAGATGCTCGCGGCCGGGGTGGTCTAAGCCGCGATGGCCGGGACCGATGGAGGCGCGGCCTTCGAGGAGCGCGACGGTGGCGGCGAGATGAAGGATGCCGGAGGGAAATTGCATCTGCATCTCAGCGGAGGCGGAGCCCATGCGGTGAGCGCGGCGAAGGAGGTGGTCAAGGTTGTCGATGATGTCTTCGGGGAGGACGGCGGAGAGAGCGAGGCCGATGAACTGGCGCTGGCCGCCGGGGTCGAGCATCTCGGAGAAGGCGCGGTTGGCGAGGAGAATGCGGCGATCGGCGGAGAGAGTGACTACGCCGGAGGGGATGGTTTCGATGATGGTTTCGAGCTCGGTGCGGCGGGCTTGCAGGGCTTGATTGAGGTCGGAGAGCTGGGCGGTGGAGCGCTTGGCAGTGGCATGGGCGCTTTCGAGATCGGCGGCCATGGCGTTAAAGCTTTCGACGAGCTCGCCGAGCTCTTCGGTGGCGGATTGGCCTACGCGATGGGCGTAGTCGCCGGCGGCGATAGCTTCCATGGCGTCGGCGAGCGATTCAACCGGGCGCGTGACCTGCTTACTGAGATTGAGCGCGAGCCAGCAACAGGCGAAGAGTGCGAGAGCCGTGGTGAGGAGAAGGAAGCCCATGTAGAGGCTGCGCACCTCGCGGCGTTCGCGATAGAGAACCCAGTAGCGATCGGCAGAGCGGCGGAGGCGCTGCGAGGTTGCGGAGATGCCGGCGGGGATGGGAAGCGCTGCGACGACGAGGCCGCCATGTGGGACGGCGGCGGTGGCGAGGGTGTAGTCCACGCCGGAGAGCGAGTAGAAGGGCTCGTCGGTGCGTTGCGCTGCCTGGAGGATGGCCTGCTCGGTGGGGCCTTCGAGCGGCGTGGAGATTACGACGGGACGCTGCTCGGAGTTTTCGTCGGAGGAGGGTTCGACGGGTTGAATGGAGCGCAGTTCTGACTTGCCGGTGGGGCTTTTGGGAACGTGGAGAGATGCGGCGGGTTGGCCGTCGCGGTAGAGGATGACGAAGCCACCTTGGAGGGTGACTTCGTGATGCTGCATGACGCTGTCGATCGCCGCGAGCGAGGCGGGAGAGAGCGAATGGGGGTCTGCCATCGGGATGTTGGAGAGTTCGACGGCGATGGAGTCGGCTTCGGAACGGGCGTTGGCGGCGGCGTAGCGATAGAGCTCGAGGGCCATGCTGTTGGCGTCGTCGTGCATCTGCGTTACGGGTTGGGAGAACCAACGGTCGACGGCGCGGTTCATCAGCAGATAGCTGAAGGCGAACATGAATACGAGGGGAACGACGGAGACCAGGACAGCTCCCCAGAGCATGCGAGTGCGAAGGCGGGTGCCGAGGACGCGGCTGCGTTGGTCGGCGTAGAGCTTGAGGACGTTGCGAACGAGCAGGACGAGCACGCCGACGAAGAGCAGAAAGACGATGACGGAGAGAGCGATGAAGACCAGCGTCTGGAGAGGCGAGCTGGGATTGAGGAAGTTGAGGTTGAAGGCGTTGAGCGCGGCCAGCGAAAGGAAGAGCAACAGCAGGCACACGCTGAGCGTGATGACGAGCGATCGTCGACGATTGGGGCTGGGTCCCATGCGAGCAAGTTTACTCGCTTACTCGCATGGGAAGTAGTTATGGCGGCTTCCAGAACCTGTAGACAGGCGGCAGGCAAACCTGCAGGTCTCTCCACTACGGCGGCAAAAGCGCCGCCTCCGGTCGAGATGACCACTCTATACCGGTAGGGAAGTTGCTCTAGGAGAGCAGGTGCTCGATGGAGGTGAACTCGCGGTTTTGCGCGGTGGCCACGGCTTTGTAGGTGAGAGCGCCGTTGAAGGTGTTGACGCCTTCTGCGATGCCGGCGTTGTCGCGGATGGCTGCGTCCGCGCCGAGCTTGGCCAGCTTCATGACGTAGGGGAAGGTTGCGTTGGTGAGTGCGAGGGTGCTGGTGTTGGGAACCGCGGCGGGCATGTTGGTGACGCAGTAGTGGACAACACCGTCGACGACGTAGCTGGGATCGGAGTGGGTGGTGGGGCGAGCAGTTTCGATGCAGCCGCCCTGGTCGATGGCGACGTCTACGATGACCGCGCCTTTGCGCATTTTGCCGACCATGGACTTGGTGACGATCTTGGGTGCCGCGGCGCCGGGGATGAGGACGCCACCGATAACGAGGTCGGCTTCGGAGACGGCGCGCTGCACGTTATAAGAGTTGGAGTAGAGGGTGTTGAGCTTGCCGGCGAAGATGTCGTCGAGTTCGCGAAGGCGGTTGAGGTTGAGGTCGACGAGGGTGACGCGCGCGCCCATGCCGAGGGCGACCTTAGCTGCGTTGGTGCCGACGATGCCGCCGCCGATGATGCAGACGTTGCCGGGAGGAACGCCGGGGACGCCGCCGAGAAGGACTCCGCGACCGCCGTGCTCCTTCTCGAGATAAGCGGCGCCGACCTGGACGGAGAGGCGGCCCGCGACTTCGGACATGGGAGTGAGGAGAGGCAGGGTGCCGGCCTGATCGCGGACGGTTTCGTAAGCGATGCCGGTGACCTTGTTGGTCAACAGGGCTTCGGTGAGTTCGCGCACGGGGGCGAGATGGAGGTAGGTGAAGAGGACCAGGCCGGGGCGAAAGTAGGTGTACTCTTTTGCGACAGGCTCCTTCACTTTGACGACCATGTTGGCGGGGTTCCAGGCGCTTGCGGCGTCGGGAACGATCTCCGCGCCGACGGACTGGTACTCCTCGTCGGTGAAGGAGGAAAGGGCGCCTGCGTTGTGCTCGATGAGCACCTTGTGGCCAGCGTCTACAAGGGCTTTGGCGCCGGCTGGGGTTACGCCGACGCGGCTTTCGTGGTCTTTTACTTCCCTGGGGACACCGATGATCATGCCTGAATCACTCCTGAAGGTGGCTTGATGAGCCTATATTGCAAACGTCTTGAGTATAGTCGCCCTCCCATTCCGGCGAAGCGATGGGGCCAAAGGCCGTACAATGGAGAGGCCGGGTTCAGCTAAAACCCAACGTTTCTCTATCTTAGGAAATTCAGGAAACCGATCGGTCTCATGTCCTCGAAAAACTTTCAGATGCGGACCTCGCGTGTGAGCAACATGCGATCAATTTTCTCGCTGTTCTCGAGCGATCTCGCGATCGATCTGGGCACGGCGAACACGCTTGTGTTTGCCCATGGTAAGGGCATCATTGTGAACGAGCCGTCGATCATTGCGGTGAATCGCGTGACGGGCGAAGTCGAGGCTGTCGGGAAAGAAGCCAAAGAGATGCTGGGGCGTACGCCGGGGAACATCATCGCGATCAAACCGATGAAAGACGGCGTGATTGCTGACTTTAAGCAGACTGAGAAGATGCTGAACTACTTCATCCAGAAGGCTCACAACCGAAAGATGATGGTGCATCCGCGGATCGTGATTGGGGTGCCGAGCGAGATTACGCAGGTGGAGAAGCGCGCGGTGATGGACTCTGCGTATCGCGCGAAGGCGAGCGAAGTTCACCTGGTGGAGCAGGCCATGGTGGCGGCGATTGGCGCGGGGCTGCCGATTACTGAGCCGGGCGGAAATATGGTGGTGGATATCGGTGGCGGGACTACGGACATTGCGGTGATCTCGCTCGCTGGTATCGTGTATTCGCGGTCGGTGCGGATGGCCGGCAACCAGATGGACGAGTCCGTGATGACCTACCTGAAGCGCAAGTACAACCTGCTGGTAGGTGAAAGAACGGCAGAGCAGATCAAGATTGATATTGGCTCGGCGTATCCCCTCGATAAGCCGCTGCAGATGGAGATTAAGGGACGCAACCTGATTGAGGGCGTGCCGAAGACGATTACGATCGACGACTCAGAGATTCGCGAGGCGCTGGGTGAGTGCATTGCAACGATCATGAATGCGATTCGCGTGGCGTTGGAACGCACGCCGCCGGAGTTGTCTGCGGACATTTCTGATCGTGGCATTGTGCTGACGGGCGGCGGTGCGCTGATCAAGAATCTGGACAAGCGGATTCGCGAAGAGACAGGGCTGCCGGTGACGATTGCTGATGATCCGCTGGCGAGCGTTGTGCTGGGAACAGGGAAGATGCTTTCGGACTTCCGGCTGCTGCGCAAGATTTCGATTGATTAGTTATTGAGACGATGTAAAAAAGAGCCGCTTCGCGCGGCTCTTTTTTGTTGCGTGGAGGGTTGCTACTGCGGGGGAAGCTGGGTACGGTCCCACCCGCCGCCGAGAACCTTGATGAGAAGAACGCTCGAGTCCATGCGGCGGCGGAGGATGTCGATGTCGTTGCGCTCGTTGTTGAGCGCGGAGGTTTGCGCGGTGATGACCTGGAGGTAGGTGTCGACGCCACCGACGTAGCGGTTGTTGAAGATGCGTTCGGATTCCTGCGCGGAGGCGGTTGCCTCGCGCTGCTGGGTTTGTTCGTGCGTGAGCACGCGCAGAGCGACCAAGTTGTCTTCGACCTGCTGATAGGCGGTGAGGACGGTCTGGCGGTAGGTGGCTACTGTGCCATCGTAGTTGGCGCGAGCTTGTTCTGAGAGACCGCGACGACGGCCACCATCGAAGAAGGTTTCGCCGATGGTGGGGCCGAGGGCGTAGATGAAGCTGGAGGAGCGGAAGAGGTTGGTGGCGGCGGTGCCCTCCTGGCCGGCGGTGGCGCCGAGGTTGAGCGTGGGGAAGTAGGCGGCGCGGGCGATTCCGATTTGCTCGTTGGCGGCAGCGACGTTACGCTCGGCGGCGGCGATGTCGGGGCGGCGCTCGAGAAGCTGCGAAGGGAAACCGGGAGGGATGACGGGCGGCTCGTCGGTAAGCGGAAGAGGAGCGGGCGGAAGGCTGAAATCAGCGGGAGGCTTGCCGATGAGGTTGGCGATGGCGTGTTCGTATTGCGCTCTGGCGATGGCGACATCGGAGGCAGAGACCTTGGCGTCTTCGAGTTGGGTTTCGGCCTGCGTGACGTCGGACTTTACGGCGACGCCGCCGAGGTAGCGGTCCTGGGTGATGCGAACGGCCTCGGCGTATTGCCCGACGGTGTCGTTGAGGAGCTTCTGCTGGGCGTCGGCCGCGCGGAGTTCGAAGTAGTCGGTGGCGAGCTCTGCTTGAAGGGAGAGGAGAACGCTTTGGCGATCGGCAGCGGTGGCCTGCGACTCTTCGCGCGCGGCGGTGATGCTACGGCGGACGGCTCCCCAGAGATCGACTTCGTAGTTGAGTTGAAGCGGGAGGTAAAGATCTCCTTCGCCGTTGTTGGCCGAGGCTGCATTGAAGTACGGCTGGTTGGCGGAGTCACGTTCTCCGCCGAGGAAGGGATTGATTCCAAAGGTGGGATATTTCTGAGAGTTCTGCACGCGCAGGTTGGCGCGCGCGGCGCGCAGATTGGCGTCCGCAGCTTTGAGTGTCTGGTTGGCTGCGGCGACCTGGGGTTCGAGAGCGTTGAGGCCACCGTCGTGAAAGACTGTCCACCAGTCGCCGCGAGGGATGGTGTCCTGGGGTTTGGCGGTTTGCCAGTTTGAGTTTTCTTTGAAGGCGCTGGAATCTGCAGACGGGTTCAGCTCTTTAAATTCGGGCGCAGCGGGTGCTGAAGGTACCTTGTACTTCGGTCCCACCATGCAACCGGAGAGTGCGAGCGCGGCGATGAGGAGAGCGCCGTTGACGATGCGGCGCGCGGGTCGACCCAACCTCATTGATTCACCGCCGATGGTTGTGCGAGGCGCACGGTCTCGCCCTCTGCGATGGCGTCGGACGGGTCGAGGATGACCTGATCGTCGGGTGTGAGGCCGGTGGCGACCTGAACAGTTTTGCCATCGTCTTTGCCGATGGTGATGGTTTGAAGGTGTACGCGGCCGTCGCGCACGATTCCGACCTGAAGGCCTTGTGCGCGGAAGATCAGAGCGTTTGCGGGAATGGTGAGTTCGCGCTGCTGGGTGGGGATTTTGAAGTGAACGAAGACGTAGGCGCCGGGGAGGAGCTTGTCGTTGTGGTTGTTGACGTCGACCTCCACGTTCAAGGTGCGCGAGCTGGGATCAATGGAACCGGAGTTGCGCGCGACTTTGCCGGTGAAGATCTTGCCGGGGTACTCGTCGAGGGTGAGGGTTGCGATGTCGCCGTCGTGGATGTCGGGCGCGTAGACCTCAGGGACTGCGACGAAGACGCGAAGCTCGTTCACCGACGCGATGTGGAAGAGCTCCTTCGCGGTGTTGTTGGTGGTGGCGGAGCCGGCGTTAATGAGGTCGCCTATGTCGGTGTTGCGTTGCGTGACGATGCCGCTGTAGGGTGCGTAGATTTTTTCGAAGGACTGAAGCTGAGAGAGGCGGCGGACGTTTGCCTGCGCTGCTTCCACGGCGGCGAGCTTGGCTGCAGCTCCAGAGACGGCTACGTCGGTTTCCTGCTTGGAGACTGAGTTGAGCTTGAGGAGATTTTGATAGCGTTCCGAGGTAACGTTGGCGAGCTCGAGATCGGCCTGGGCGCTTTTGAGATCGGCGCGCGCGACCTGGAGTTGTTCGTCGAGTTCGGGCGTTTCGATGGTGGCCATCAGTTCGCCCTTGGTGACGTGTGCGCCGATGTCTACGAACCATTGCTTGAGATAACCGCTGGTGCGCGCGTAGATGGGGGTGTCGTCGAAGGCCTGGGTGTTGCCGGGGAGGGCGATCTCGGAACTGGCGCCGGTGAGGGTGGGATGGACTACGGCTACGGTGGGGACGGCGTCGCGGCGAGTTTCCACGGCGAGGTGGTGCTCGTCCGAGGCGCGGTCGATGAGGCGATAGACGATGCCGGCCAGGATGAGGACGGCGAGGAGGATTAGCGCGATGCGTACGCCGGCGGGAAGGCGGGAGGGTGGCGGCAGCGCGTGCTCCGGATCAAGATGCGTCGGGATAGCGTGCTGGGACAATCGCCTGGATTCGGCGGAGGGGGTCGTCATATCGGTATTGATGTCAGTCTTCTCGATGGACATGGTACTCATCTCCAGAGCCCGGGGCGCAGGCTAAGTTTAGCCGTGCGCGAGTTCATCCTGCGGATGGGTCGTGGAAGGTTGGCCGCCATGATGTTTGCCTCCGTGCAGGAGCGCGAAGACGGCGGGAACGAAGATCAGCGTGGCAATGGTTGCGAAGGTAAGGCCACCGATGACGGCGCGGCCGAGAGGGGCGTTCTGCTGGCCTCCATCGCCGACGCCGAGCGCCATGGGGAACATCCCGATGATCATGGCGAGGGCGGTCATGCAGACGGGGCGAAAGCGGGTGGTTCCAGCTTCGACGGCGGCGAGCAGCGCGTCGCCTGTGAGGGCGAGGCGGTCCTTCGCGAAGGAGACGACGAGGATGGAGTTCGCGGTCGCAACGCCCATGCACATGATGGCCCCCATGAGAGCGGGAACAGAAAGCGTGGTACGGGTGAGAAACAGGAACACGACGATGCCTGCGATGGCTGCGGGAAGTGCGGTGATGATGATGAAGGGATCCAGCCAGGACTGGAAGTTCACCACGATGAGCAGGTAGACGAGGACGATGGAAAACACGAGACCGTAGAGCAGGCTGGTGTAGGAGGTCTGCATGGTTTCAACCTGCCCACGCACGCGGACGAAGTTGCCGCGAGCGAGCATGGGGCGATCGTGATCGACGATGCGCTCGACATCGCGGGCGACTGAGCCGAGGTCGCGGTCCTGCACGTTGGCGTAGACGTCGAGCGTGCGGCGGGTGTTGTAGTGGGTGATGATGGGAGGCTCGGTGCCGGGCGAGATGCTGGCGACGTCGGCAAGAATCTCTGGCATGGTGGCGGTGGGGGAGGCGAGGGGGATGTTGTCGAGATCCTGCAGGGATTGGATCTGATACTGGGGCGTCTCCGCGATGATGCTGTAGAGCACGTGGTTCTTGCTGTTGAGGAAGTACTGCGGAGTGAGCTGTGCGGAACCGGAGAGGATGTTGAGAGCGGAGCCTCCGATGTCGCTCTGCGTGTAGCCGCCTTGCAGGGCCTTGGTGCGATCGACTTTGACGTTCAGCACGGGGGAGTTATCGGGCTGCTCGAGGCGAAGGTCGACGAGGCCGGAGACGGTGCGGAGCTGCTGCATCATGGTGGATGCGACCTTGCGATTGCCGGCATCGTCGTTGCCTTCAATCTGGATGTCGATGGGGGCGGGGAGGCCGAAGTTGAGGATCTGGGTGACGATGTCGGCGGGGAGAAAGTAGAAGGTCACGCCGGGGAATTCGCGAGGGAGCCGCTGGCGGAGGGTGCGAACGAAGTCGGCGGTTGGGGAATGATCCTGCTTGAGCGAAACCATGATGTCGGCGTCGGCCGCGCCGAAGAGTCCGCTGGTGGCGTGCTGCGTGTTCATGGGGGAGTAGGGAAGGCCGATGTTGTCGAGGATGTTGTCCATCTGGCTGGGGGGAATGGTGGAGCGGATGGATTGCTCGACGAGATCACAGAGCTTCGCGGTTTCTTCGATGCGGGTGCCGGTCTTGGCGCGGACGTGGAGGATGAAAGAGCCGTTGTCGGTGCTGGGGAAGAAATTCTGGCCGAGGAATGGGATGAGCAGAAGAAGCGCTGCGCAACCGAGCGCGAAGAGCGGAATAAAGCTTTTGCGCGCAGCCACAAGACGCGTGAGAACTGATTCGTAGGCGGAGCGAGTGCCTTCGAAACCACGCTCGAAGCCGCGCTGGAGGCGAGCGAATGGGTTGTTGGAGAGCGGCGCAGTGTGGTCGTGCGGCTTGAGGAGATACATGGCCATGGTCGGGACCAGCGTTCGGGAGAGAACGTACGAGGCGATCATGGCGAAGATTACGGCCTCGGCGAGCGGAACGAAGAGGAAGCGGGTTACGCCGGAGAGGAAGAACATGGGCAGGAAGACGATGCAGATGGAGAGCGTAGAGACGAGGGCGGGGACGGCGATCTGCGCGGCGCCTTCAAGGATGGCGTGGTTGAGTTCGTGGCCCTCTTCGAGGTAGCGCTCGATGTTTTCGATGGTGACGGTGGCGTCGTCGACGAGGATGCCGACGGCGAGCGCGAGGCCGCCGAGGGTCATGATGTTGATGGTCTCGCCCATGAGACTGAGGATGATGATCGACGAAAGGATGGAGAGAGGGATGGAGACGGCGATGATGAGAGTGGAACGCCAGGAGCCGAGGAAGAGCAGGATCATCAGGCCGGTGAGCGCTGCGGCAATGACGCCTTCGCGAATGACTCCATCGATGGAGGAGCGGACGAAGATGGACTGATCTCCGATGGGCCTGATCTTGAGCTCTTTGGGGACCGTGGCTTCAACGCGCGGCAGCAAGCTGAGGATACCTTTGACGACGCTGAGGGTGGAGGCGGAGCCAGATTTGAGCACGCTGAGCAAGACGCCGCGTTGGCCATTCTGGCGGACGATGTTGGTCTGCGGGATGCTGCCGTCGGAGACAGAGGCCACATCCTTTAAGTAGACGGTGGCGCCGTCGGCCTGCTTGATGGGGAGGTTGGAGAGTCCCTGAAGAGTGGTCGGCGTGCTATTGAAGCGGACGTCGTACTCGAGAGGACCAATTTTGGCAGTGCCCCCGGGTTCCACGATGTTCTGCTTGCCGACGGCAGCGAGGACCTCTTCGGGAGATAGGCCTTCGGCCTGCAGCTTGCGCGGATCAAGGTTGATCATGATGGAGCGCTGACGACCGCCATAGGCGCTGGGAATGACGGCGCCGGGAACGGTGACGAGCTGCGGACGGATGATGTTCATGCCGTAGTCGTTGAGTTGCTGCTCGGAGAGGCCCTCTCCGGAGAGACCGAGTTGCAGGATGGGAACGCTGGAGGCGGAGAAGTTGATGATCTGCGGAGGGAGAATGCCGGGCGGAAGCTGCTTGAGCATCTCTTCAGCGGCGGCTGAGACCTGAGCGTTTGCGGTGTCGAGCGAGGCTCCGGGCTGGAGGTAGATTTTGACGATGACCTCGCCGTTGAGGGAGGTCGATTCGGTGTGCTGGATGTTGTCGACGAGGGTGGTGAGGGAGCGCTCGTAGGGGCCGGTGATGCGGCCTTCGACCTCCTCGGGGCTGAGACCGGTGTATTGCCAGGCGACGGAGACGACTGGGATGTTGATGTTGGGAAAGATATCCGTGGGAGTGCGCAGGATGAGAACCGGCGCGGCGATCAGGATGAGGATCGCGAGAACAATAAAGGTATAAGGCCGGTTGAGAGCAAGCCGGACGATCCACATGAATCGTGCTCCACGGACAAGAATGTCCCTTATATGACTGTATCGGACGAAGGAAAGACTCGCGCGTTGAGCGGTAATCGTCCTATGGGGGTGCGGGGAGCGGGGCGGGTTGGAACGCCTAGATTGCACATCGCAAGGGGCTTATTGTTTTGGGAATTCGCGCAGACTGGGCGATTTATCGCAATCTTCATCGCGATAAACGACTGACACGCGCGGTAAGACCCTCGCGCAGTAAGAAATCTCTGCCGATTTTCTGTAACGAATTCGTTTGTGCGGTCTTTAAGGGAGCGATAGGACCGGAGACGAGGTTGCAGACATGAGGAGAGGAAGTAGAGCGTACGGCTGGGTTCTGGTGCTGGGCATGGCTGCAAGCGCAGTCGGCGCACAGGAGCCAGTGCTGACGCTGCGCCAGGCGATTGACCAGGCGCTGGGGAAGAACCCGGAGATTGCTGCCGCGCAGACGGATGCAAAGGTGGCCGGGGCTCAGGAAGCTCTCGCACGGACGGCGCTGTGGCCGCAACTGGATGTTGTCGAAGATATGTCGCGTGGCAACGATCCGGTGTATGTCTTTGGCACACGGCTGCGGCAACAGCAGTTCACGCAGGCTGACTTTGCGGTGAACTCCCTGAACAAACCTACGCCGGTGGGGAATTTTGCGACTCGGTTTGGGGGCAAGTGGATGCTGTTTGACGGGCTTGGAACGGAGTGGCGGTTGCGGGGCGCGCGGGCGGGTGAGCAGAGTGCGACCGCGATGAGCGAGCAGGAGCAGCAGCGCATCGTGTTGAAGGTGGTGGAGGCGTATCAGTCCGTGTTGTTTGCGGAGCGGATGATTGAGATTGCACGGCATGAGGAGAAGACTGCGGAGTCGATGCAGTCGGACGCGACGACGAATGTGAAGGCGGGACTGGCTGTCGATTCGGATCTGTTGGCGGCGCAGGTGGGGACCTCAGAGCGGCAGCAGGAGGTGATTGCTGCGGAAGGTGCGCGGGAGATTGCGTTGGCGCAGTTGGAAGAGGCGATGGGTGTCGAGTTGAAGACAGAGCCTGCGCTGCAGCCGATTGAGGCACGAGATTTCCCGGTTGGAGATATCGATGAAGAGGTGGCGAGTGCGGTGAAGACGCGCCCGAACCTTGAGGCGCTGCGGCAAGAGCGGCTGGCGCAGGACGCAGGCGTGAGGGCGGCGAAGGGTGCGCTGCTTCCTCAGGTGAGTGCTTATGGAAACTGGGAGATGGATCGAGCCTCGTTTGCGGGGAGCGGCGGAAATAACTGGGTGGCGGGGGTGCAGGTTCAGTTAGACATCTTTCCGATGGAGAAGCGGGCTCGATTGGGCGCGGAAGAAGCCGCGCGACAGAAGACCGAGGCGCAGGAGAGGTCTGCGGAAGGGCAGATCCGGTTGGCGGTGCGTAGCGCGCACAGCCAGCATATGACTGCAGAGCTGATTGTGAAGACGGCGCAGGCTTCTATGCAGCAGGCGACAGAGAGTTTGCGCATCGTGCAAAACCGGTATAAGGCGGGGCTTTCTACGATGACGGATTTATTACGCGCAGAAGATGCGCAACGAATTAGCCAGGAGGACTACTGGCGCGCGGTGTATGGAAATGTTGTTGCGTATACCGAGCTGCTGTATGCCACTGGAACCCTTACCCCTGATTCAGCGGAGAGTCTGCAATGAACGTACCCTTGAAATTCTTTGGTCTTCTCGCGTTTGCAACGCTCGTGGGGGGTTGCTCAAAGCAGGAGAAGCTGCCGGTGCAAGCTCCAGCAGTGGCCCAGGCGCAACTGGTGCAGAGCACTCGCGAAGAGGAGCCGCAGCTTATATGGACGACTGGGACGGTGCATGCACGCGAGTCTGCCACGCTGTCGGCGCAGGTGTCGGAGCCGGTGCGAAGGGTGCTGGTGCAGGCGGGTGATCGTGTGCGGGCTGGACAGGTGCTGGTGGTGTTGGACGATGCGGCGATGCGTTCGCAACTCAACGAGGCAACTGCTGGAGCGGACGCCGCGGAGAAGCAGCAGATGGCGGCGAAGTCGAATGCCTCGCTGGCCGAGAGCACGCTGGCGCGGTATCAGATGTTGAAGGAACAGAAGAGCGTGAGCCCGCAGGAGTTCGACGAGATGCAGAAGCGGGCGGAGGGTGCGCAGTTGCAGGTGCAGTCGCTGGAGGCGCAGAACGAGGCGGCACGAGCGCAGATTGCGGGTGCGCGGACACAGATGTCCTACGCGCAATTGCGGGCGCCGTTCAGCGGCGTGGTGACGCAGCGGTTGATCGATCCGGGTGCGCTTGCAGCGCCGGGCTTGCCGTTGTTGCAGATTGATAGCGACGGGCCGTTGCAGATTTATAGCTCGGTGGACGAGTCCGAAGTTGGGGCGGTTACGGTTGGCATGAAGGTGCCAGTGAAGATTGATGGAGTGGACACGAACGGTGTGTTGGGAACCGTGGCGCAGATTGTTCCCGCAGCCGATCCCGCCAGCCGCAGCTTTCAGGTGAAGCTGAATGTACCAGCGATAGTGGGATTACGAGCAGGGCTGTTTGCAAGCGTTGGATTTCCCGGAGGAAGCCGGGAGATGGTTCTTGCTCCGCGATCTGCTGTAGTGGCGCGCGGCTCGTTGGAGTGCGTGTATGCGGTGGACTCGAATGGGATGGCGCAACTGCGCTATGTGACGCTGGGCAACACGTATGGCGACCAAGTTGAGATGCTGTCGGGGCTTGGAGCCGGGGAGAGTTTGGTGAACGATCCGGGAGATCGCGAGTTGCAAGGCCTGCGTATCGAAGGGAGCCGATGAAGCATCCTCTGGGTATCGCGGGCTATCTCGCGCGCACATTTCTTAACTCGAAGCTGACGCCGCTGGTAGTCGTCGGGTCGTTGGTTCTTGGGGTCTTCGCGGTGATGGCGATCCCGCGGGAGGAAGACCCGCAGATCCAGGTACCGATGCTGGATGTGATGACGGCGATGCCGGGCGCCTCGCCGGCTGAGATCGAGCAGAGAGTTACGAATCCGATCGAAGGCCTGATGCATGAGATTTCTGGCGTGCAATATGTGTACTCGATCTCAAGCCCTGGGCAGAGTTTGGTGATTGTGCGGTTCAAGGTGGGCACGCCGGAACAGGATGCGCTCGTTAAGGTGTACAACAAGCTTTTTGCGAATGAAGACCGAATGCCGGTTGGTGTGACACAGCCGTTGGTGAAGGTCCATTCGATCGATGATGTTCCGATTCTTTCGTTGACGCTGTGGGGAGCGAATTACAACGGCTATCAACTGCGGCAGATTGCGAATGAGGTGCAGCACACCATCCAGCAGATTCCGGATGTGTCTGAGACCAAGTTGATCGGCGGCCAGCCTCGGGCGATGCGCGTGATTCTGAGCAGCGCGAAGCTGGCGGCGTTTGGGATTTCGCCAGAGATGGTGGTGCAGCGGCTGAGCGCGGCGAACGCGCGGTTCCAGGCAGGTGAGTTTGCTGAAGGCAATCAAGAGGTCCGGGTGGATGCGGGGAATCTCTTCCGCGATACGGAGGACTTGGAAGGGGTGGTGCTGAGCGTTGCCAACGGCCGGCCGGTTACTTTGCGTGATGTGGCAGACAAGATTGTGGACGGGCCGGCAGAGGCGCAGGACTATGTGCTGTTTGGGACCACGCAGCGCGGTGCGCCCGGGGGCGTGGCGAAGGAGTATCCAGCCGTAACCATCACCGTTGCGAAACGCAAGGGTACGAACGCGACTGACATCGCGAATGCGGTGCTGGCGCGGATTGCGACGATGCGCGGCGTGACGCTGCCTCAGGATGTCACCGTTTCGACGACGCGCAACTATGGAGCTACGGCGGAGGCGAAGTCGAATGAACTGCTGGAGCACCTGCTGATTGCGACGCTTTCGGTGACCATTCTGATTGCGTTGTTTCTCGGGTGGAGAGAGTCGGGGGTGGTGCTGCTGGCGATTCCGGTGACGCTGGCGCTGACGCTTACGGTGTTTTATTTGCTGGGGTACACGCTGAATCGGGTGACGTTGTTTGCGCTGATCTTTAGCATCGGCATACTTGTGGACGACGCGATTGTGGTGGTGGAGAACATGGTGCGGCACTTCCGCTTGCCCGCTAGCCGTGGACGTCCGCTGAGCGAGATTGCGGTGGAGGCGGTGGCGGAGGTTGGAAATCCCACGATTCTCGCAACGTTTACGGTGATCGCCGCGATTCTGCCGATGGCGATGGTTCGCGGGCTGATGGGACCGTATATGCGACCGATTCCAGTGGGTGCGTCGCTGGCGATGATGTTCTCGCTGATGGTGGCGTTCATTGTTTCTCCGTGGGCGGCTATGCGGTTGCTCGGGCGCAAGCACTTGAGCGGGGCTCATACGTTGACGCCGGAGAAGGAAGGCTGGCTGGTGCTTTTTTATCGACGCATCATGCATACGCTGCTTGGGCGAGAGCGCAATCGATGGATATTCCTGACGACGCTTGTGCTGTTGCTGGCGGCAAGCGCCGCACTGGTGCCATTGAAGTTGGTGCTGGTGAAGATGCTGCCGTTTGATAACAAGAATGAGATCCAGGTCATCATCAATATGCCGGATGGGACGCCGTTGGAGCAGACGGCGCACGTTGCGCAGGCGATGGGAGCTTACCTCGGCCAGCAGAGCGACGTCGCGAACTACCAGGTGTACGCGGGGACGTCGGGACCGTATAACTTCAACGGACTGGTGCGGCACTATTATTTGCGGCATCAGTCGAACCAGGCGGATATCCAGGTGAACCTTCTGCCCGCGGTCGAGCGCAAAGAGCAGAGTCACGAGATTGCGAAGCAGTTGCGCCCTGGACTGGTGCAGATTGCGAATGCGTATGGAGCCCGGATCCAGGTGGCCGAGGTGCCGCCGGGACCGCCTGTATTGCAGACGCTCGTGGCCGAGGTGTATGGGCCCAATCTTGCAGGGCAGGTTGCGGTGGCGCGGCAAGTGAAGCAGGTCTTCCAGCAGACGAACGGTGTTGTGGATACGGATTGGTACATGGAAGATCCTCAGCAGCAGTTGGTGATGCATGTAGATGAAGCGAAGGCGGCGCTGCATGGGATCTCGGTTGCACAGGTGGCGCAGACGCTGCAGCTCGCGACGTCTGGTGCGCAGGCGGGGCTTTTGCATGTGGCGGATGCGCGTGAGCCTGTGCCGACGGTGGTGGAGATGGACCGTCGTGACCGGTCGTCAGAGAACGCCCTGGAGAGCATCAAGCTGCGCGGTGCGGATGGGAATATGGTTTCGCTGCGGGAGTTGTTGGATGTGGAGCACACTACGCTCACGCCCAACATCTATCACAAGGATCTGAAGCGGGTGGTCTATGTAACGGGCGACGTTGCCGGAGCGGAGGAGAGTCCGGTGTACGCCATCATGAAGATGAACCAGGTCTTGGACAAGATGAGGCTGGAGGATGGGTCGAAGCTGGTGCGATACAACTCGGTCGAGCCGGACTCTACGGACTTCTACTCGATGAAGTGGGATGGCGAGTGGCAGATTACGATCGAGGTGTTTCGCGACCTGGGGCTGGCGTTCGCGGCCGTGCTGGTGTTGATCTACATTCTGGTGGTGGGGTGGTTCAAGTCGTTCACGGTGCCCTTGGCGATTATGGCGCCGATACCGCTCACGCTGATTGGAATTCTTCCGGCACATGCGATGTTGGGCGCGTTCTTTACGGCGACGTCGATGATTGGCTTCATTGCTGGAGCTGGGATCATTGTTCGCAATTCGATCCTGGTGGTGGACTTTATTGAACTGAGGCGCAGGGAAGGAATGCCGCTGGCAGAGGCCGTGATTGACGCTGGGGCCGTGCGGCTGCGGCCGGTGCTGCTGACGGCCGCAGGTGTTGTGGTGGGAGCGAGCGTAATTTTGAGCGATCCCATCTTCCAGGGACTGGGGCTTTCGTTGATCGCAGGCGGTGTTGCCTCAACTGTGCTGTCGTGGCCGGCTGTGCCGGTGCTGTATTACATGATGAACTCGCGGCATGCAAAGGAAGAGGCACAAGGCGTAGTTCAGAAATAGAAGGAGGAAGACGATGACGGTTGAACGTGCTCTTCGGTTGCTTGCAGGAGTTGTGATCCTCGGATCGGTTGCGCTCGCACACTGGGTTTCGCCGGACTGGTTGTGGCTCACGGCGCTGGTTGGACTGAATCTGTTTCAGTCGGCCTTTACGAACTGGTGTCCAGCGATGGTAGTGCTTCGGATGATGAAACTTCCTGAGGCCGGAGTGATGAAGCGTGCTTGAATGAGCGGTGAACCTGCGAGAAGGATGGTCGCGGGCGAGATGGAGAAAAGGAGTGGAGCGATGGAAGTAAAGGTTACGCATCCCGGCAAAACACGCTTTCGCATCGAGGCGCGGCAACATGTGATTGAGAGCGATCAGCCGCTGGACAATGGAGGCGACGATCTCGCGATGACTCCGCCGGAGTTGTTTCTGGCTTCGCTTGGATCGTGCGCCGCGTTTTATGCAGCGCAATATCTCTCCAGCAGGAAGCTGGCGGAGAGTGGGCTTGAGGTGAGCGTGACGTCGGAGAAGTTGCGCGATCCAGCGCGGCTGGGGAACTTTGTTGTGAAGGTAAAGAGCCCGGTCGGCCTCACGCCGGAGCAGGCTGTTGCGATGGAACGCTCAGTGCATCGCTGCCTGATTCACCAGACGATGATGAGCGCCCCGGCGATGACGATCGAGATCGATCAGCCTGAGTTGAAAGAGAGCTAGTGAGCTTTGAGCAGCGGCTGAAAGGCTGACTGGATCTTGCCGAGGTTTGTCTCTCCTTGAAACTCCGCTCGGATTTTACCGTCGCGATCGATGAGGAACGTGACGGGAAGTCCCAGAACTCCGCCGTAGAGTTCGCCGAGTTTTGCATCTCCGAGAGCCACAGGGTAATCCAGGTGCAGCTTTTTATAGAGGCTGCGAACTGGAGCTGCGTCGTCGTCCATGGAGATGCCGATCACCTGGAGGCCCTGCGCGCCATACTCGTTCTGCCAAGCGACAAAGGTTGGCATCTCCAATTGACAGGGAGCGCACCAAGTAGCCCAGAAGTTCAGTAGGACAACTTTGCCGCGATAGGCGCGCAGATCAAGGCGTTTGTGGTTGAGATCGGCGCGGGTGAACTCCGGTGCAGGTTTGCTGAGCAGCGATGTGGAAGCCACTGCAGGGGCTGCGCTACTTGCAAGCAGGCACAGCATGGCGACCAGCGTGAACGCTGGGTGTCTACGAGAGGGATGCGCGGGGATAGTCCTTGTGCGTCTATTCAACCGGATAGCCCTTGTTTGCCCAATCTGTACCGAAGTTATTGGGCAGGTAGAGGACTTTGACGTTGGTGAAACCCATCGCACGCATCTGCTGATAGGCAGGGCTTATGTTTGGACAGTGGTTCCAGGGACAGCAGCCGCAGTAGAGAACGATGAATTGCTTTCTTGGAAGCGCGCTCACTTTTTCCTGAAGCGCATGAAGGCCCGCAGGTTGCGATCCTGGGCCCACATACGATGAGCCGGGGATGTGTGCCTCCGAGTAGAGCACGTGAGAGCCGACCTGGAGGATCAGGGGCTTATGGGAATCCACTGAGCGTAGCAGTTGCGCTAGCGCTTCTGGTTGTATCCATTGGGATTGGGGAATAGAGAGCGCGCTTCCGGGGCCGGAAGTTGGAGAAATGATCTGCGCTTTGCCATGGGGAACGCTCGAAAGAAGAAGGAAGAATAACGCGGCGACGAAGATTCCAGGGCGACGTGAACGGACGACAGACATCATGTAAGCCTCTCACTATCCGTAGTGTACTTCGTTTGACTGAAGAGGATCCGGACCTTATGCGAGCCCATTCCCGGGTGGCGGCGCGAGTGTTCTGAAGACTGGTTCGAGCGAGGGAGATCGCGTGGCGCAGGGCTTCCGCTCTGGCGCGGGCGTGACTATTGTTTGGTATGCGTGCAATAGAAATGCGTCCCACAAAACTTCGCGTTACGTCTGCCGGCGCTCTAGAGGGCCGTCGATCGCATCACGGTTTTGGAGTTGCGACTCGCCGTTTTTTGACTTGACAATGGATTCTTTTGATCAATATAGTTCGCGTCGCCAATTAAACAGATTCACAGCTCTTCCCGAAAGCACGGAAGAGTCGGTGATTTCGTTGCATTTACGGTCGGGCTGGATGCAAGCGTTATGGCCTTGGTATTTGCTTCGCAGGCAAGGAAATCGCGGTTATCTGTTTGGCAATTTCAAGGAGGCAGCATGCCAATGGCCAGCACAGCAGGACGGAGTGGGAACGATAGACGGACTCTTTGGAAAGCCGTAAGGCTCTTCTTGTGTGACATGGGTAAACGTTTATCTAAAGCGCCCATTTTGCGTAGTACGACGACTTTCGTATTGCTCCTCGGCATTGCTGGAAGCGCGGCGGCCGGCGCGCAGGTTCTTTATGGGTCACTCAGCGGCGTGGTCACGGATGCGAATGGAGCGGCGATCCCCGGGGCGAACGTAGTCGCTCTCGAACCGGCGAAGGGAATTACGCAGCGAGCGATCACGGATGGAGCGGGCCTTTATCGCTTCTCGGAGATTTTGCCTGGCACCTGGAAGATTACGGTGACTGCGAAGGGCTTCTCTCCGGTAGAGACGGACAGCATTGTTGTCGATGCGAATGGGGTTGCGCGAGTCGACGAAAAGATGCCCGTCGGCCGGGTCCAACAGAACGTGACGGTCACAGCGGCGCCACCAGAGTTGCAAACCGACCGCGCCGATGTGCACACGGATCTTTCCACGGAGGAGTTGCAGGAGCTGCCGACCGTGTCATCGGAGGGCAAGAACTTCCAGGGGCTGCTTCGCATTGTTCCGGGCTCGACGATCCCGGTCGAAAACAATTCTGCTGCCGGCAATCCGGCGCGTGCCATGACGTCCAACGTCAATGGCCAATCGACTCAGGGCAATGACACGCGCATCGACGGCATTCTCGACGCGTATCCATGGCTGCCGAACAATGTTGCGTATGTTCCTCCGGAAGACGCCATCCAGACGGTCAACATCGTTACGAACTCCTACGACGCTGAAGAGGGGATGGTGAACGGCGCTGAGATCAATGTGCAAACGAAGACCGGGACGAACCGCCTCCACGGAGACGCCTATGAATTCCATACCGACGCGGCTTTGAAGGCGATCAACTATTTTGAACCGCCAAAATTCAAGCGGCCGGAGAATGTCTTCAACCAGTTTGGTGGCACGATTGGCGGTCCAATCATTAAGAACAAACTGTTCTTCTTCGGGGACTATCAAGGCACTCGTCAAGTGCTGGCGCCGGCAGGTGGCAATCCGCAGACGGTACCGTTTGGATCGTTGCTGTACAGTAACGCCCAGCAATCAGGCTATTTTGACTTCCGTCCGTTTCAGACGGCGGCGTACGGCATGGTGGATAAGGGCGGCAATCCGATCCACATCTACGATCCGAATACTGGAAACCCGGACGGCACTGGGCGGACACCGATCTCATGCAATGGAATCGTGGATACGATATGCCTTTCCCGAGTTGACCCCGCAGCGTTGGCTATGGCGCAGTTGATTCCTGCCCCGACGGCGAGCCTTGCGAGCCTGGACAGCAACAACTACCTGGACACGCAAAAGGGGTTCTTCCACACGGACGACTACGACGGAAAAGTAAATTGGGTGCCGTCGGATAAGACGACGATGTTTGGGCATTTCAGCACATCGAGGGGCGATATCTACGACCCGCCATCGTTAGGGAAGGCCGAAGGAAATGCAACGAACGGCGGCCAACTGGGCAATGCGAGCACGCGAATCTACATTATCGGATACGGCGGCACGCATAGTTTCACTCCGAACCTCTTGCTGGACGGCAACCTTGGTTTTACTCGGCAGCATTTGACCGCTGAGGCTCCAGATATTGCGGAGGGCCCGTTTGGGTTGAATAGTCTGCATATTCCGGGGACAAACAATTCTGTCGATCCGAGTGACAATCTTTATTACGGAATTCCCGCGTTTCAGTTCGTAACGTTTACTAATCTCGGAAATCCTAATACCGGAAACCCGTTCGTCTTTCGCGACAACCAATACGTCGAGAACGAGAATGTGACGTGGATTAAGGGCAACCACCAGTTCCGTGCGGGCAGCGAGTGGGACCACGTGCAGATGAATCACTTCCAGCCCCAAGGGGGCACCTTCCAGACAGCGCGCGGCTCCTTTGGAATGAACGGCACGATCACGGAGCAAGTGAACTGCACGGGTGGGCCACCGATCACCAAAGAGACCTGCACGGATCCTGACCCACCCACGAATTATGAGTATGGATCTTATGCTGATTTTCTGCTGGGACTTCCTTATGAAACGGGCAAAGCGGTACAAGACTCCGATCCAATCGCTCTGCGGTGGTCGCAGTGGGCGGTTTATGTTCGCGATATGTGGCAGGTGACGCCGAAGCTGAATCTCGATTACGGGCTTCGCTGGGAGTACTACCCGATGGCGTACAGCGATCACGGCAAAGGTGCGCGCGTGCTGGATCCGTCGACGATGCAAGTGCTCATTGGTGGGTATGGATCCGTACCGCAAAACGACGGCATAAAAGTCGGTCCCGGAGAGTTTCTGCCGCGGTTTGGTCTTTCCTACAAGGCTTTGCAGAAGACTGTGGTGCGAGCAGGCTTCGGCATTGGGGCGGACAGCAATAACTGGCGTTATCTGCGCAATGATTATCCGGCCGATACGATCTCAAGCTACGCCGGCACGAACACCGGCGGCACTGTGAATTACAGCGCCGTTTCACCTTCGAACAGCTTAACCGGAACGAACGCGACCGGCCCGTACGCCAGCTTGCCGATCGGCATTACGCTCATTCCAACCCCAAATCTGAGTTCGGGATCGATTCCGCTTCCTAACAACATCACGACCAGCACGATTGGAAACTATCCGTACTTCCGTCGCGGGTATATCTACTCGTACAACCTCACCGTTGAGCAAGAGTTCGCGGGATTCGTGGCCGACATCAGTTATGTGGGCGAGAGGGAAGTGCGACCGGTGCTCAATGTAAACCTCAACTCCGCGCCTCTTGGCGGAGGTGCGGCGGGTGAGCTGTTGAACGCGAAGTTCGGAGGGAACTGGGGCGCAATCAGCACGCTGATTCCTGGGGGACATGGTTATTACGACGCGCTGCAGACTAAGGTAACTCGGCGAATGGGTACGGCCTCGACGATCGGCGTTCTCTTCACATGGTCCAAGACAGAGGACTTTGAGGACGACGAAGAGCTCAGTTCTCCGTTGTGGAACTACCCTGCATATTTTTCCCGCAACAAGGCTCTGGCTGGGTACGATCGCGACTATAACTTCGAGGCGTACTGGGTCTACGACCTTCCCTTCGGACAGGGGAAGCGGATGGCGACGCACGGAATCGCATCGTGGCTCGCTGGAGGGTGGACACTCTCTGGCGTACTGAGCAGGCTGGGCGGAGCGCCATTCACTGTTACCGATAATGCCGGAGCGTCGAGCCTGAATGCACCAGGGAACCAACAGACGCCGAACATCATTTCACCGATACAACTGACAGGAGGCAAACCAGCCTACAGTCCAGGGCTTTGCACACTCGGAACGACAAGTTGCAGCTACTTCAATGTCACGTCATTCCAATCGGTTACGACGCCGGCAACCTTCGGCGATGCTGGAAGAAACATTATCCGTGGGCCTGGATACTTCGATCTCGATGCGAACCTTTACCGGAACTTCAAAATTACGCAATTTTTGACGTTCAAGTTCGAAGCGGACGCCTTCGGTGTGACGAACACTCCTCACTTTGCGAACCCTGATTCGAACATCACGGACGCGAATTTTGGAAAGGTCACGGGCGAAGCGCAAGGGAATAATGCTTCGCTAGGCGGGAGTGGAGGAGAACGCCTTTGGTACCTCGGAGCAAAACTCATTTTCTAAGATAGCGGAAGGTTCTGCATGAGCAGGATTCCTCGGAATCGCGCTCATGCAGAGGCTTCCGCTGAAGCATTGCGTATTGACGCCATGGCGGAGAGGCTAACATGCGTCTGCTAATTGAGAAAGCGCGCGGTTGGCGTTGATTTTATGGAGCACCGGGAGGGAATCGAACCCTCGAATACTGGTTTTGCAGAGCCGAAATCTCAAGCATTTTCAGTCATTTAGCGGAATCAATCGGCACTGAAAGGTACGGAAAAGTACGCATCGGAATCCACATCATGGGTTGAAAATGGGTTGAAGATTTTCCTTGGTAAAGTCGACCAGTATTCAGAATCACCGCGATATTTAGGCGCATCGACTGTGGCGCTTCACCCGATCTTACTCAACGCTTCGAGCTTCGCCGAAAGCGACACAATACGAGCTTGGCTCGCCGCATCGGCGGATAGATGACCCGGCAATGCATCGAGGAACCGTGACGCTGAGAGAAGCCCTCGCACGGCCGCTGCAAGGAACGCGCGAATATCAGGTGATTCTTCACCAACCTCTTGGAGCAGCGTCGGTCGTCCGTCGATAACCGTGATGAAGTCTTCCAGGTCATGGCTGCCAAAGTAGTCGTCATGGCCGCGTCCACGGAATGCTTCGATCTTCGTTCCAAGGAAGTACGGCGCTGTGATGGTGTTGAGTTTGAGGCCGCTCGGCAATTCGACGGCTACAGCGGTGCGGAGTGCGTCGGCATACCAGCGGTTGGAGAATCCAAGGATCGACGCGTCGAGCGGCATTACATCCAGCACAAGTTCGCCGTGCTTCCATCGGCAGAGCGGCGCACCCTCTCGGCTGTCCTCTGTGAAACCAAGCGCCCGGAGCCGTTCAGAGAACACCGCATAATCCGCGTAAGAGACAATCTCCGAGATGACATCAACATCATAGGTCCGGCGCACAGGGGCAGCGCCAGGGTCGCTGATGAGCAAGCCAGTGGCGCAGCCACCCACGAAGACAATCTCGGGCAGCAGCGGGCGCAACTTCTCTGCGGCGCTCTGCAATAGGTCAAGATTTGGAAAGTCCATCGGAGGCCCCCTGCAATCGTTTGGTCAATTCCTTCACTGCCAGTTCGCGCTCCCGCGCCTTGCCGTCGCGCAGAGCGTCTACCAGCACCAGCAACTCATACAGATGCGGGTCGGCGAGCACAGCCTTCGGTACGTTCTTATGCAGCGGAGCATAACTGTAACCGCGCACCGAGCCTTCCGCATATGGCCAGACCGGCGGCGGCTCCTTCCCTTGTTCCAGGTGCTGTTTCAGTGGCGATGCCGCGTAGCGTGTGGGAACCCCCCGCGTCATAGCACCGCGCTCCGCTGGGAAGGCGTATCGAATGCCGTGCAGGAGGAATTCAAGCAACGCCGACCGGTTAAGACGGTCCTTAAGTTCAGGCCCCTGCACGAAGTGTGATGCCCGCGCCCGTTTGATGGAAGCGTAGACCTCCGATGGGTACAGGTGCAGCTCGTTCGCAAGCTGAAGATACGGAGGCCGATCCCCTTTCGCTAGGGAGAGTTTGAGCAGGACGACGATGTCTAACGGTCTCAGCACTACGTAATGATAGCCGGTTTTGCTCAATATTCAAATAAAATGAATATTGAACATTGAAGCCGCGACATATCCGCTCTCTGCGGGGCGGCCTTCCTTCTCATTCTCTCGGTTTCCTGATTACTCCCGATCGAGGGGATAATTGGAGCCATGCGGAAGAGCATTCACGTGACAAGATCGAGTTTTCTGCCCATCTTCGCATTGTTCCTACTTTCGCTATCTACTTCAGTCATCGCTGCCCAGGACGTACGTCAGATAGAAATCCGGTCGGGCTGGGGTGGGCTTGGAACGCCTCAGAACGTAGAGGTCGTGATTAGGCGCGAGCATGGCCAATATCTGGAAAACGGGAAACCAATCCGCTCAGATTTGGTGGATGCATTTCTCAGGTCGCTTAGAGCCCCTGCCATCGTGCAGCCGCAGATGGATAACCTCGGCGTCACACCCCAATGGCTAAGAGAAAATCGCGCGCTGGCAGAAAGTAGTGCAGCGGCGAACATCGCTGATGCCACTCCTAGTCAGAAGTCTCTATTCTCCGCTTCCTTTGTCGATCCAATAATGATGAAGAAGGTCGTGTCCGATCTATTTGCTTATTCGAGCTTCGACGATAGCCCCTATGCCAGCGCCGAAGTCACCCTCGACGATGGATCGCGGATCATGGCTAAGACTCATTCATACTATGTCTTCATGATCCCTTGGACTGTTTCTGGCAAGGGTGAGACGTTCAATGCTGATATCTCTCGCAATTTTTCCGCATTGCTTCCCGCGAAAACTCCCAACAAAGAGCGC
Organism: Acidobacteriaceae bacterium; assembly: GCA_049578265.1. Taxonomy (GTDB): domain Bacteria; phylum Acidobacteriota; class Terriglobia; order Terriglobales; family Acidobacteriaceae; genus Granulicella. Next base: position 21,065 of record JBAULP010000142.1, on the reverse strand, counting down.
CTGGTCTCAGATGAGTTTGTTTCAAAACTCGCACAGACACTCATGCAACGAATCGAACCGCAATGGAAGTTACGGGGTGTGGAGGATCGAGCTGGCGATGCGTTAGCGGAATTGCGCACCGCTTACACGATCAAAGCTGCGGACATCAATCCCTACCACGACGTTGCATTTGGACTTCGATGGAGTGATAAAGGGCCTCATGAAACAAATCTTCAGGTCACGCTTCACAAGGCCAGCTTTCCTGCAAACATGAACGAACACTTGGTCCTGCCGTATGAGCATGACAAAGTTCAGGGCCTTAAGGCCTTCCTCACGTCCGGAGCGAAGTACGAATCTCTCGCCCTTTCCGTGCCGTGGCTGAACGAGTATTTTCGTCAACATCCGAAAGAGACGGTGACACTCGAACATGTGCATCAGACATCGTTCGGAAACCATGCTATGGACAGCTTTGCGCGTGATATGAAGGCGCGAGGCCGTGAAGATCTTGTACCGATTGTGCGCGCCCAGCAGTCGCAAATTGCCCTGCTCAAGATTGACTATGTTTACTGGCTACTTTTTCCTGATAAGCACATGATGTTGTGGCGCTTTGAAGGGCCAAGAGGCTTTCTGAAGTGGAAGCCGAGCGATTTCCCTGCCGGAGAGTGCGACGAGTACTACCGTGTCAACAATGGTGGGTGCTCTGGCAGAGAGGTAACACCCAATGGAGATCTGGTTCCGGAGCAGGCTCCGCGCGACGTGGCCTGTGTATCCGCATTCCGCAAATCCGAGTCACCCGACCTGCCCAAACCGGCCGCTCTCTTCTCCGTTACCGAGCACAATCGTGGTGGTTTCATCGACCAGACTGGAAGGATTCGTATTCCCCTCTGCTTTGACGGGGTCGGTGACTTTTCAGAAGGGCTGGCTCGCTTTGAACGCGACGGCCTTTGGGGATATATTGGCGAATCTGGAACGGTCGTTATTCAGCCGCAGTTCCCTTGGGCCGAAGAGTTCTCTGAAGGTCTCGCGAAGGTTCAGGTAACCGGCACGGTTCTCGGTTACGACGCCAGATGGGGGTACATTGATACGGCTGGTAAAGTTGTTATCGCGCCGACTTATGGAAAGACCTATATGGGGGACGATGGGCCGGATTCTGCTTTCCATGATGGCCTTGCAAAGATCGAAGTAGATTTCAAGAGCGGGTATATCGACAAGACCGGAAGGGTTGTTATTGCGCCGCAGTTTAGCCTTGCCACTCCTTTTAGTGAGGGGCTAGCGGCGGTCACTAAAGCTGACTCGATGGATAGTGGTTGGGGCTATATCGATACCAGTGGGAAGTGGGTTATTGCACCACAGTTTGATTGGGGCAGTTCATTCCAGGACCATCTTGCTGCGGTGAATCGCAAGCATAATTGTGGGTTCATCGATCCCAAAGGAGACTACGTTCTGCGTCCGCCTGTACCTCCGCAGGAAAAGGATTGTGCGTCAGTCTGGGGCGACTTCAGCGAAGGGCTTTCGCGATGGAAGTTCGGATCAAAGTATGGCTTCATTGATCGAACTGGTGCGGTTGTTATCAAGCCGCAGTTTGACCTTGTGATGCACTTCTCTGAAGATCTAGCTGCAGTTGAGATCGATGGGAAGTGGGGGTACATCGATAAGACCGGAAAGTTGATTATTGAGCCGCGACCTTTTACCCGGGTGGAAGACTTCCATAGCGGGCTCGCGAGCGTCGTGACAAAGGATGGTAAATGGGGATATATCGACAGATCCGGAAAATATGTTTGGGGGCCCGCTCGTCAAGGCAACGACTAGTTAATGCCAAGCCGCCAAACCTTCGCTAACCGAGAGTGACGGTGGACGTGAATGTCGATTCATTCGGCGGTCCGAAGACTCGTAGTGGTGCAGGTTCATTGTGATCGTTGTGCCTCCAAATACAAACGCGGTGCTGCGCACCGGAAGAATGTTGACACTCCATCCCTTGCAGGGTGGTGCTAGGGAACCTTCCAAGCCACTCGCGGTAACGTGTTCGGCATCCATTGTTTGCAGGATTTAGGGTTTCCGCCGGGAACCGCGAGGAACCCTGCGGGATTGGAGGTCAACAGCGATGGCAATCCTGGGAAAAGAGAACTTGGAGGCGGAAGCCGCTAGGCGGGCAAAGTTTCGTCTCAATCACGTCGGCACGAAGCTCAATGAAGCGGAGCTGCGAGCATTTGAGGCGCTGGTCGAAAAGCGGCGGCAGACGCAGGGTGAATTCATCCGCGACCTCATCGCAGCCGAGGTGCGCCGCGACCAGGAGGGGGAGACTCCCAGTCCTGAAATGGTTGAGATCGTCGCGGTCAGGCTGCTGCTCATGAATATGTTCAAGTCGCTACTCGTGACCGGTGATCTGCTACCGGCGGAGAAGTGGGAGTGGTACCTCACTGAGATCACCAAGAGGAAGCGCGACTTCGCGGTAGACATGCTGGCAAGCCACAGGAAAGAGGAGCGCAAGAAGCCCTAAGCATCCGTGGCCGCGTACCCTCCGCTCCGGCGTCCGTCAAGGCTCTCCGCTGCGCTCCGACCGCTAGCGCGGCTCCCTGCGGTCGGCCCTGACTGACGCCTCCGCTGCGGGTGTTCCCAATCATGAGGAGCATGTCTGCTCCTCCGTTCTCAAGAGAACCGGAGTACCCCGCCCACGCCTTCCAGCAGTGGCGGCACAGCCAAGCGAAGACCGGCGAAGGGTAGACACCATCCCTAAGCCTGTCGGCTTACGTGAGGCACGATGCACACCGACATCGAATGAAGCTCGAACGGGAGTTGAACAGTGTCCGATGTTGTGCGAGTCTCATTCGATGTGGGCATGGCCGCTTTGGACGATGAGTCGTAACGCTAATGTCATTGCAGGAGGACTGGGGTTTTTAGGAGCTCCTCCGCCATCTCAGTGATATCAGCCACGCGCACGCGAATGTATTTCAAGAACGCCCGCATCTCTTCGGGCTCAAGGTTCTTTTGATCCGTCGTTATGCTTACCGGCGTTGCATGCATGAGCAAACTGGCAAATAGATAGATGAAGTCATATTCGTCCTTCATCCCGACCCGTTCCGCCTGCTCATTCCATTTCCAGCGCTTTGAGGTAAGGGTCTTAATCTCGGCAGGCAGACCACGCTCGAAATCGCGTAGCTCTTGTTCGATATCTTCGATAGCCTTCGAATGTTTGGGGAGGACCTGCGTCTCAACGAGGTGGGACTGAAACGCGTAGCCATTGGTCTGCGCCTGTTCGCCGTAAAGACTAAAGTCTCGCGAGGCATTCTGGTCAATCAGGTGCATCACTTTGCTACTGACTTGCCGTAACGCCACGTTCCGCGCCTGCTCATCAGAGATGCTCATGGCCTCCGATAAACTGCGTGCCATGAGGCTTGTTTCAGTCGCATCGATCTGCAGCAAAAACAGGATTTCTCGCTCAGCGCGTTTTCGTAAGGCCGTGTAGTAGTCAAGCTGCTTCTTTAGAAGTTGGTGGTAGTAGACCAAACCATACCGGCTGTCATTCTGCAGTACTTTGAGCCAGACTGTGAGTTCAAACAGATAACGGCTTACCGCCAAGACCCCGACTGTTTCGATGTGGCTGAAATTTTGCTCAAGAAACAGTCGAATCCTTACGAGCGAGTCACCGAAGGCGACAGCCTTCCAATAAAGTCCCGACTTCCGAATTAAATCGGCGTTGGAGAGCGCTTCGAATTGCTCAATCCGCTTCCGAAAGCGCGGACCCAACGATTCCAAGGCTGGGCGTTGTTGACGGATTTCATTGATGAGAGCTTCTAAAGATGCGTCATCGCTCGGTTGCGCCATACTTGTTCGCTGTTTCCTCACTGGCGAAAGGCTACCACTGTCGACCATAGCTAGTACTGCGTCTCAAATCGCAGTGGTCGTATCCGATTCCAAGAGCATCTCCACAACCTTGCGGTTAGCGTCCCGCTTCTCTGGTGAAAGAGCTCTGCCGTAGACGTTGAATGTGGTTGAGATGGCCGAATGCCGCATCAGGTCTTTGGTGACGCCGGGGGCTATTCCGGCAGAGTCCAGCCAGGAGCGGTAGGAGTGGCGCAGCGAGTGGAATCCTAGTCCTTCGATCCCGATGGCTTCGCCGGCAGGACGTATCCAGCGCTGTTGCATAGACGGTGATTGGTAAGGCATTCCGGTTGCTGGGTTGGCGAAGATCCACTCCGTCTCACACTTCAGCTTCCAGACTGTGAGCAAATCCCCCAGCGCCGGATGCAGCGGAAGCTTAGCCTTCGATGAGGCTGTTTTTGTCTCGTCAATCGAGCCACGATAAGCGCTGCGGCGGATCGTCACCGTCTGCCGTTCCCAATCGATGTCCTCCCACTGGAGGCCGAGAGCTTCGCTTACGCGGAGGCCCAGGCAGCCCATTGTCACGGCGATCATGTTCACGTTTTCCGGTAGCCGCTTCACCACGTCGCGGAACTGTTCCGGCGAGAGCACAACCGACTCCTTGCTCCGCATAGTGACGTTCTTGATCTTCACAAGGTCGATTGGGTTGCGGCGCTCCATCGGCAGGTACTCCCAGAGCGTCGCCAAATCGAACAGCTTGTGCATCAAGCTCCGCAGATGCGCCTTGGTGAGCGGTGCCAGGTCGAGGCTCTGAAACCAAGCGTGCAGCTCTGCCGGTCGAATCTCCGAAACGATCTTCTCGCCCCACTGTGGCCGTAGCCGCCGCTTAATGATCGAGGTGTACGACCCTTGCGTTGATGCCCGCGACGGCAGCTCCTCGGCAACGTATCGGTCGAGCAACGCATTGAAGGTGACATCCTTCGCCCGCGCGTACTCGGTGGCTTCATTCAGTTTGAGGAGTTGGGATTCGACCTTTTGCCGGACGGCCTTCTCTGTCCGATAGAGAGCGCCGTCGAAGTATTGGCTACGGAGGACGCGCTCGCCGTCCTGCTCAACGTAGTACCGAAACTCCCAGGCGAAGCCGTTGGCCCGCTTTACACGACGAATGGAACCCTGCTGATATTTGTCCCGACGAATTTTCATGCACCCATCTCCAACCCATACGCCGAGGGCAGTTCTGGGAGCATTTTAGCTTATCGTGGGTTATTATGGGTTGGACGAAATCGTGAAAGCGCCGCAAGTGATTGAAAATGTGGAGCACCGAATGGGATTTGAACCCATGAATACTGGTTTTGCAGACCAGCGCGTTAGCCACTTCGCCACCGGTGCTCATGTTCTGCCGCTCACGTGGAGTTGCAGCGTTGAATTGATTCTACTGGGGCTGCGCCGTTGTGCGCAGGTAAGGCTTCAACGTTTTGTAGCCGGGGAAGATCTTGTCGGCCTCGTCATTGGAGATTGCGCCGGTGATGATCACGTCATCGCCTTGCTTCCAATTGGCTGGCGTGGCCACCTTGTGCTTTGCGGTGAGTTGCAGTGAATCGAGCACGCGGATGATTTCGTCGAAGTTGCGACCGGTGGTCATCGGATAGGCGATCTGAAGCTTGATGCGCTTGTCTGGTCCGATGACGAAGACGGTGCGGACGGGGGCGTTGTTGGCGGGCGTGCGGCCGTCGCAACTATCGCCGTCCTCGGCTGCGAGCATGTCGTAGAGCTTTGCAACCTTCAGCTCGGGATCACCGATGATGGGGTAGTTCACTTTGTGACCACTTACGTCTTCGATGTCCTTCTCCCATTTGCCGTGGCTTTCGACGGGGTCGACGGAGAGGCCGATGACCTTGGCGCCGCGCTGGGCAAACTGTTGCTCGAGGGCTGCTACCGCGCCGAGTTCGGTGGTGCAGACCGGAGTGAAATCTTTTGGATGAGAGAACAGAATAGTCCAGTTGTCGCCGGCCCATTCGTGAAAATGAATGGTGCCCTGGGTGGTGTCAGAGGTGAAGTCGGGGGCAATATCGTTGATGCGAAGAGACATCGTTCATTCCATTCTTGGCGCATTGGTTCAGGAAAAATAAAAAACCACCCGGAAAACCTGGGTGGCGGTTATGTTGGCTTCTTGAGGCTTGGTTATCGTCTCGATCGGCTCATCCGCTCACCCGTCATGGGGCCGCAGCAACAGCAGCGGCAACCACAGCAGCAAGGCATCGGGTTGAGGGTGGTCGTGGTCATGAGGTGATCGGAGCACTTCTAAACTTTTAGAACCGCCGCGGACGCCGGGCGTCAGCGCGGAAGCAGTTTCGCTTCACCTGCGGTTATCGATAAGGTACGGTGAGGCGTAATGGATGTCAAGGCAAGCGGCCGCGGGAACGAATGCGAGACTTCGCGATCGCCTGGCACATAGGATAGGGATCATGGCGCGAACTCATAGTTATTCGGTTCTCGATGTATTTGCAGAAGGACCGCTGGAGGGCAATCCACTGGCGGTGTTTCATGATGCGCGTTCGCTGTCGGATGAAGAGATGCAGGCGCTGGCGCGCGAGACGAATTTATCGGAGACAACGTTTGTGTTTCCGGAGGATGCGGCAACGGAGGCGCGTGATGGTGTGCGGGTTCGCATCTTCACTACGCAAGAGGAGTTGCCCTTTGCGGGTCATCCTACGTTGGGCACGGCTACGTGGTTGTATTTGAATCGACCCGCGCTGCGCGATGCGCAGAGGGTCACGTTGAAGTTGAATGTGGGACCCGTGCCGGTTGAGTTTGAAGAGCAACGGATGGGCGTGCCGGGCTTAGTGGCTACGATGACGCAGAAGGATCCGAAGTTTGGAGAGGTGCATGATCGCGCAGAGATTGCGCGGGTTCTGGGGTTGGAGGCAGAGGATCTTTCGGCTGAACATGCTCCGCAGACGGTGTCGACGGGCTTGCCGTTTTGCATGGTGATGCTGCGGTCGATGGAGGCGGCGGGACGATTGCGTTTGTCACCGCGTGAGGCGCAGGAGTGGGCGGCGAGGCATAACGGCGAATTTTTTTACTGCATTGCACGGGTAGGCGATGACGAGGCGAGTGGTGCGACCTGGCATGCACGCATGCAGTTTTACGGCGGCGAAGATCCGGCAACCGGGTCGGCGGCGGGGTGCTGTATTTCCTGGCTGGTGAAGGCGGGATTGGTGGCTGCGGATGTTGGGGTGGTGATTGAGCAGGGGATTGAGATTGGGCGGCCCAGTCGGATTACGGTACGGGCTTCGCGGGAGGGGGAGCGAGTTCATTCGGTGCGGGTTTCGGGACGCACCATTTGTGTTGCAGAAGGACGGTTTTTCCTGCCCTGAAATCGGTGGTTTTCCACAAGGGGAGAATCACAAACGCCAACAGGGACGGGGAATGTGCGATTGCGGTGGAAGCGCCAGTCCAAAGTCGTTGCATTTTCGCTAAAAATTCACCATTGCCACGGGGGGTGCGGCTCCGTATGCTCAGCAAATCGTCAACGAGCGCAGGCTTGGATGACGCAAGATTTTTCGCCTGATTTACCAACAATCTGTGTGATAGCAAAGGCGCCAACGGCGTTCTCTGCGCTGCGATGAAACCTTAGTAAGGTCGAGCGCTGTAGAGAGATCCGCGAGTTTCGGGGCTATCACGAACTATGAACCAGTTCATGCGGGAGAATTCCCATGTTGAGCTGCAGATGGGCCCTGCTTTGAAGATGGTATGGGGACCGTGGGTGCCGATTTTCGGCGTTATCCACTGAAATCCACAGCATCCACAGCAGACGCACGGTTAGCGCGGTTGGCGCGGCCGAGGTGGGTCCTTTTGCTTTGAAATGGGCTGGATTGTAGTGATTTGGAACGCTCAACTCTGAGCGTGGTTTGGGTGCGCCTTTTTGGCGTAAACGGGCCCGCTTGGCTGCAGGAACCGATTGGCTTGTTGCCTTGCAAATCGTTGATTTGATTTAGGAACGGCGCGCAACCCAGGAACCAGGAACCAATTAGCCGGGGACCACCGGCACGGAGAAAAACGATGAGGCCACGGAAGACGATTTTGTGTGTGGAAGATAACGAGCAGGTGCTGTCTGTACGCAAGTTTTTGTTGGAAACAAAGGGGTATAGGGTCGTTGCGGTGGGGACGGCGGCGGAGGCGTTGGAGTTTTTGGAGGGGTCGGTGCAGGGGTCGGTGGACCTGCTGATGGCGGACCTTTTGATGCCGCAGATGGACGGTAACACGTTGATTCAAAAGGCGAAACAGGTGCATCCTGGGTTGCCGACGCTGTTGATTTCGGGGACGGTGACGTCGTTTGACCGGGCGGCGGCGGCGGATGCGTTTCTGCCTAAGGGGGCGTGCACGCCGGCGGAAGTGCTTGATAGGATTAGGATTCTGGTGGCGCGGAAGCGAGGACCGAAGAAGCAGGTGCAGTCGGTGCGGGTGCCGGATGTACAGGTTGCGATGGCGGGTTAGGGCGCGATTTGTGTGAGTTTCAGTGCGCTGCGAACCCCGTTCTGTGTTGCGCTGGGGCGGTTTCGGCCCGGTTTTCGGTTGCGCACTTTTGCTGATGGGGCTGAAAATGTAAAGCTACCTTGACCTTTTGAGGGGGGCATGTAAAGTCTCCTTTACATCGGATGTAAAGGAGACTTTACATGCCGATGTGACGGGCTGGCTTGACATGGCGGAGGGGTCGGGTACGGCGCGGTCGTTGACGAAGGGGGGTTGATTCGGTTTTGAGGGTTGGCTGCGCAGCGCTAATCTCCTGAGTTACCATCGAGCCGAAGTTCCATTGCGTGGGTCTCGTTGAGCGGTGGTTCGACTGGGTCGGAAGGGAGGGCTGCGGCGGTGACGCGACGCTGTTGCGTGGGGAACCTACTTCAGCCTGAGCGCAGCGATGAGCGCGGCCAGGGCGGCGGGTTGATTGTGCCGGCTGGGGTAGTAGAGAAAGTATCCGGGGAAGGGTGGACACCAGTCTTTGAGGACTTGAACGAGGCGACCCTGTTTGATGAGGGGTCTCAGGCTGTCCTCCATGGCTGTTCCCAATCCGATGCCTTCGAGCACGGCCTGGATGACGAGCTCAGGATCGTCGAAGGACACGGGGCCTTCAGGACTCACGGTGAGAGTCTTGCGGCCTCTTTCAAACTCCCACCGGTATAAGCGATTGCTGAATCGAAAGCCGATGCACGCATGCGCTTTCAGGTCTTGCGGATGTTTCGGAGGGCTATTGGTTGCGAAGTACTGCGGAGACCCGACTACGGCGAGGCGCATCTCCTTTGTCACGCGAACGGCGATCATGTCGCGTTGAATGAATTCTCCTAGCTGCACGCCGGCGTCGTATTCTCCGGCGATGAGATCGACTGGATCATTGGAGGAGGTGACCTCGAGGACAATCTCCGGGAAGTTGCGGGTGAACTTGGCCAGCTTGGGCAGGAGGACTGCCTTGGTGGCCGTTCGAGGGATGACGAGGCGTATGCGGCCGGACGGGGTCTCTCTCTGCTTCCTGGCCTCGATGACGGCTCGGCCGATTTGATCGAGTGCCGGAGCGATTTCGTGCAGAAGCTTTTCTCCGGCCGCGGTGGGAGATACGCTTCGCGTGGTGCGCGCGAGCAACTGAAGGCCTAAGCGTTTTTCGAGGCCACGGATGGAGTGACTGAGTGCGGACTGCGAGATGCCGAGACGTTGGGCTGCACGGGTAAAGCTGCGCTCCTCGGCTATGGTTGCAAAGGCTGAAAGCTCTTTGAGGTCGTCTCTCATGATTCATGCATTTTACTCATCACTGTATGAACTGGAAACGCTCTAGTCTCATAAACGTTCGGTGCATAGACTTGGGAGTGACCAACAAAGCACGATCCGGTCATGAGGAGACATCATGCAAAAGCGCACGTTAGGAAAAAGTGGTCTTGAAGTTTCGGCGCTCGGTCTGGGCTGCATGGGCTTGAGTTTTGGCCTTGGCCCCGCGATAGAGAAGACGGAGGCGGTGAAGCTGATCCGGGCGGCTGTTGAGCGCGGCGTTACGTTCTTTGACACCGCAGAGGTGTACGGGCCGTTTACCAACGAAGAGGTTGTTGGCGAAGCGCTCGCGCCGTTTCGCGGTGAGGTGGTGATTGCGACCAAGTTCGGCTTCGAGGCCGACCCCGCCAACGACGGCAAATGGACGGCAACCAATAGCCGTCCTGAGCATATTAAGCAGGTGGTGGAAGGCTCGCTGAAGCGGCTGCGGACCGATCGCATTGACCTGCTGTACCAGCATCGCGTGGATAAGAACACTCCGATTGAAGAGACGGCCGGAGCGGTTAAGGACCTGATCGAGGCAGGCAAGGTGAAGCACTTCGGTTTGTCGGAGGCTGGAGCGAAGACGATCCGCCGTGCGCATGCTGTTCAGCCGGTGACGGCGCTGCAGAGTGAGTACTCGTTGTTTTGGCGCGAGCCTGAAGAGTCGGTGATGCCTACGCTGGAAGAGTTGGGGATTGGGTTTGTGCCGTTCAGTCCGCTGGGCAAGGGATTTCTGACGGGGAAGATCGACGCAGCGACCAAGTTCGACAGCAGTGACTTTCGTGCGATTGTGCCGCGCTTCTCGGAAGAGAACCGTAAAGCCAACCAGGCGCTGGTGGATGTGATTACACGCTTCGCAGATCAGAAGCATGCGACGCCGGCGCAGATTGCGCTTGCGTGGCTGCTTGCGAAGAAGCCTTGGATTGTGCCGATACCGGGTACGACGAAGGTTTCCCGGCTGGAGGAGAACCTGGGGGGCGCGAAGGTTGAGCTGACGACGGAAGAGGTGCGGCGGCTGGAAGAGGCTTCGTCGGCGGTGAGGGTGGAGGGTGAACGCTATCCTGCAACGCATGCGAAGCTGATTGACCGGTAGTGAGGGCCGGTGGGAGCGAGGGCGAGGGCGAGGGCAACGGCAAAGGCAAGGGCAACTGCAAAGGCAAAGGCAACTGCAAAGGCGAAATACGGGCATCTCTCCACTGCGGCGCAAAAGCGCGCCTCCGGTCGAGATGACGGCTTGATAGGGGGATGCTTCGGTCGAGGGGACGGCTTGAGAGGACGGCGGTCAACAAGGGAAGGCAACGGCAGAAGCAGATCCCTACGGGATGACAACTAGAAAGGCAAAGGCAAAGGCAAAGGCAACTGCAAGGGCAAGGGCAACGGCAAAGGCAACTGCAGATCCCTGCGGGATGACAACCAAAAAGGCAACCGCAAGGGCAACTGCAACGGCAACGGCAACGGCAACAGCAACGGCAACGGCAACGGCAACCGCAACAGCAACTGCAGATCCCTGCGGGATGACGACCCAAAAAGCAAGTGGGGTCAGGCTTCGAGGAGGCCGTAGCGGCGTTGCCATTGTTGCTTTAGGCGGGACCAGACGGCTTCTCGTTCGGCGTCGGTGCGGTTGGGGTCTTTGGTTTCGGCGAAGAGGATGGCTTCGGTGCGGGCTAGTTCGAGGAGGTCGCGGTCGCGGGCTAGATTGGCTACGCGGAGGTCGGGGAGGCCGGCCTGGCGGGTGCCGAAGAATTCGCCGGGGCCGCGTTGCTGGAGGTCTAGTTCGGCGAGGGCGAAGCCGTCCTGGGTTTGGACCATGGCGTTGAGGCGGAGGTCGGCTTCGGGGGTGATCTCGGCGGCGGTGACGAGGATGCAGAAGCTCTTGGCGGCGCCTCGGCCGACGCGGCCGCGGAGCTGATGGAGTTGCGCGAGGCCGAAGCGGTCGGCGTGTTCGATGACCATCACGGTGGCGTTGGGGACATCGACGCCTACTTCGATGACGGTGGTGGAGACCAGGACGTCGAGCTCGCCGCGCTTGAAGCGGGCCATGGTGACTTCTTTGTCGTCGGGGGACATGCGGCCGTGGAGTAGGCCTAGTTTTAAGCCGTGGAGGGGGCCTTGGGCGAGGGCCTGGTGCATGTCGGTGGCGGAGCGGAGGGTGGTGGGTTTGCGGGGCTTGGGGGCTTTGAGTGGGGCGGTTTTGGCGCGGGATTTTTTGGTGGCGCGGGACGAAGAAGCAGATCCTCCGCCTGCGGCGAAGGATGACAAACCAAGGGCGGGGTCGTCTGTCTCCAGAGCGAAGTCTAGTTCGGGTTGGTCTTCGTTGTTGCCTTCGATGATGGGGTAGACGATGTAGGCCTGGCGGCCGGCGGTGACTTGCTTGCGGACGAAGTCCCAGACTTCGTCGCTGCGTTCTTCGGGCATGCGGCGGGTTTGGATGGGGGTGCGGCCGGGGGGGAGCTCGTCGATGATGGAGGCTTCGAGGTCTCCGTAGAGGGTGAGGGCGAGCGTGCGGGGGATGGGGGTTGCGGTCATGACGAGGACGTCGGGGTCCTGCGAGAGGTTGGGATGGCTTACCTCGGGGGCTAAAGCCCCCTCTTTTTCATCGGGGCTATGAGACCCGAGGCTAAAGCCTCGGGGTACCTGGTCGCGGCTTGCTGGGTCCTGTGCGGACGGCGGGGGTTCTGCGGAGTTTGCCCCGGGGGCTAAAGCCCCTTTTTCTGTTGGGCTATGAGACCCGAGGCTAAAGCCTCGGGGTACCTGGTCGCGGCTTGCTTGGTCCTGCGCGGGGCTTTGGGTTGGAGAAAGGGGTTGGCGGGGGTGGTGGTGCGGAGCGGCCTCGGGGTCCTTCGACTGCGCGCTTTGCGCTTCGCTCAGGATGACAGAGTTTGGGTTGGGTTCGAGAGGTTGAGTGGCCGTGGTGCCGGAGTTGGGCTTGCGGGTTAGTTGGAAGCGCTGCTGGACGCCGAAGCGGTGTTGCTCGTCTACGATGACCAGGCCCAGGTTGGCGAAGTCTACGTTGGCTTCTACTAAGGCGTGCGTGCCGATGGCTAGATCTACTTCGCCCTGGAAGATGCGGGCGCGGGTGTCGCGCTTGGCCTTGTCGTCGAGCGAGCCGGTGAGGAGCGCGATGCGGTAGGGGCGCTTGGTGTGTGGGGAGATTTTTTCGAAGAGGAGTTTGCGCGCGGAGAGGTAGTGTTGCGTGGCCAGGATTTCTGTTGGCGCCATGAGCGCTACTTGATAGCCGTTTTCTATGGCGATGAGTGCGGCCTGGAAGGCTACGATGGTTTTGCCGCTGCCTACGTCTCCTTGGAGGAGACGGCGCATGGGTTGGGGGCGGCGCATGTCTTGCACGATTTCGCCGAGGACTCGTTTTTGGGCGGCGGTGGGTTTGAAGGGGAGGATTTGTTTCAGGGCTTCGCGGACCTGGTCGTTGGTGATGAAGGCCGTGCCCTGGCGGGTGCGGAGCTTGCGGCGTTTTAGCTCGAGGCCTAGTTCGAGGTAGAAGAACTCTTCGAAGATGAGGCGGCGGTGGGCTGGAGTGCGGGCGGTCATGAGCTCGGGGATGGAGGTGCCGGCGGGGGGGAAGTGGAGGTCGCGGAGGGCGGCCATGCGGGTGGGGAAGTGGAGGCGGGTGCGGAGGGTGGTGGGGAGGGTTTCGTCGGTGGGGGCTGCTGGCGATCCCACCTTAGCCGATGAGGGAGCCATCGGCGAAGATGGGTCACGCGGATGGGGGGGGAGGGAAGCTTCGGATTCGGAGAGGTCTTTGAAGATGGTCCACATGACGCGGCGGAGCCAGCGGGAGGTTAGTTTGGCGCCCCAGGCGGTTTTGGTGCCGAGGGATTCGTAGACGGGGACGATGCGGCCCATCTCCAGCATGGTGAACTCGGCGTCGTCTCCGGTGGCGCGCTCGTCGGGGAGGAGTTCGAAGGTGGGTTGGATCATCTTGAAGCGCGTGCTGCCGGGGGCGGCGTTGAGGGCGTTGCCGCTGCGGCTGCCTTCGAGTTTGCCGTAGAGGGCGATTTTTTGGCCGGGGTGGAATTTGTCTTTGAGATACGTTCCGTGGAACCACATGCACTTTACGGTTTCTAACGGTGCGCTGAAGCTGGGGGCTAAAGCCCCCTCTTCTTTTTTTCTGGCTATGAGACCCGAGGCTAAAGCCTCAGGGTACCTGGTTTGTTGCGGGGCGAAAGGTGGCGGTGCGAAGGTTGGGGGTGGGGCGAGGAGGCCCTGGAGGGCGGCTTCGCTGTTGGGGTCGGGCGGGGTGATGCCTACGGTCATTTCGAAGATGGGGCCGGAGCGAGTGCGGAGGAGGACGGTGCCGCGGACTTCGCCTAGGAGTGAGGCCATGTCGCCGGGGTTGTAGAGGTGCAGGGGCTTGGGGTGGAGGCGGTCTTCGTAGCGGAAGGGGAGGTGGTAGAGGAGGTCTTCGATGGTGTGGATGCCGCGGTCGGAGAGGCCCGTGGCGATGCGGTCGCCGATGCGTTTGACGAACTTGACGGGCGTGGAGAGTTGGAGCGGCACCGAATTGATGGTAGCAGTGGGTCCTGCGGTCCTGCGCGGACGGCTTCGCGTTGCTGGGGGGGAATGTTGGGGCTGGCGGAAAGCATACCTTGGGGCTAAAGCCCCCCTTTTTCTTTTGGGCTATGAGACCCGAGGCTGAAGCCTCGGGGTACCTGGGTGATGAGGTAGCTGGTTGAGGTGATGCGGACCTGGTTGAAGCTCGCGGTAGCTGGTTGAGGTGGTGGAGTAGGTGGTTGCAGTGAGGGTTGTGGGGGTTAGGTGTGGGGTTCGGCGCGGGAGTTTGGTGGGACGGTTGGGGGGTGGGGATGAAATGATCGGGCAGAGCGGCCGGAGCGGTGCGATACGAGGCCTGCGCAGATGAAATAATAGAGGAGTGCGCGAGAGACGGGCTGCGCGCGGGCTGCAGATTTTGACCGATGGGCGAGACCGCCTGCTGGGGCCCAAGTTTTTACGATGGACTCATTTTTTTATCGATTTCGAAATCCGCTGGTGTTGATTGCGATTGTGCTGGTGCAGGTGATTGCGCTGGCGATGCAGGTGCAGCGCCCGTTGAAGGTTGCGGAGGTGCCGGCGAGCGCGCGGACGATGGAGAGTGGGGCGGCGGCTCCGGATGGGAAGCATGTGTCGTTGCTGAGAAGGTGGACGGTGACGTCGATGACGCCGATTGAGACGGCGGTGCATACGATGAGTTTGCGGGTGCGGGATGGGTGGGACGACTATGTGAATTTGCGGCACACGCGGGCGCAGGATGCGGCGCTGAAGAATGAAGTCGCGCGGTTACGGGTGGAGGAGGCTTCGTTTGCGGAGGACGCGGCGCAGGGACGACGGCTGCAGAAGCTGCTGGCGTTCAAGGAACAGTATGTAACGACGACGGTGGCGGCGCAGGTGATTGGGACGAGCGGGTCGGAGCGGTCGCATGTGCTGTATCTGGATAAGGGTTCGGATGATGGGCTGAAGCCGGAGCAGGCGGTGATTACTCCGGATGGGGTGGTGGGGAAGATTCGGGATGTGTTTCCGCATACGTCGCAGTTGTTGCTGATCAGCGATCCGTCGTCGGGCGCGGGGGTAATTTTGGCGACGACTCGGATACGCGGGATTGTGCGAGGGACGGCGACGGGGCAGGTGGAGATTAATAATCTGACGGCGGACTCGCGGATTAAGGTGGGCGAGCCGGTGGTGACGTCGGGTGGGGATCTGGTATTTCCGCGGGGGCTGCCGGTGGGAACGGTGGAGTCGATTGCGCCGGACCCGCTACACCAGCCGTATACGGCGATTTTGATTAAGCCGGCGGCGAATTTGAGCCGGTTGGAAGAGGTGCTGGTGATAACGGGGACGTCGCCGACGTTGACGGCGCAGGGCGCGGCGGATGCGGATGCGGCGGAGGCTACGGCGGATGCGAATCAGAAGGCCGCGGACTTGATTGCGGAGAAGCTGCCGAGCGTGGATACGAACGCGGCGGGAACGCCGGAGACGACAGCGAGTGGAGCGGCGGTGGGAACGGTGGGGCCGGATGGGCAGGTGGTTTCAGATGACCCGGAGAGCCAGGTGGGAGCGAAGGCGGGGTTTGTGAACTCGGGGCTGCCGCGGCCGAAGCCGGTGATTCATCCGGATAAGTACACGCCGGGAGCGGCGCCGCCGGCGACAGATTTGACGCCGGGAGGGCCGTCGGAGGAGCAGACGCCGGTGACGCAGGGGCCGACGCAGGATACGCAGAAGCCGCAGACGCAATCGCAGCCGCAGGTGGAGTAGGAGAGAGCATCGTGCTGGAACGGAGTTATACAAGCCGCGAAGAGTTGGATCAGTACGGGTTCCATCCCGGGGTGACGGTGCTGGCGCCGCTGATCTGCATTCTGCTGCAGGCGATGCTGCCGAAGACGGTGCCGTGGCTGGTGCACATTGATCTGCCGCTGATTGCTACGATCTTTTTTGCAGTGTCGCGGCGGAGTCCGATTGCGGGCACGGTGACGGGCACGCTTATCGGGTTGTTTCAGGATGGGCTTACGAATCATCCGTTTGGGGTGGATGGGATTGCGAAGGGTGTGATTGGATATGTCGCCGCCAGCCTGGGATTTGCGGTGGACATTGATAATGTAGTGAACCGCGTGGCGCTGGTGTTTACGCTTAGCCTGGCGCAGAGCGGGTTGTTGTTTTTGATTGCTCACTGGTTGCTGGGTGAGACGTCTTATCAGTTCCTGCCTGTGATGGAGTTGATTGGAGCTGCGGCGAATTGCGTGGTGGCGGTTCCGATGTTTTATGTGTTGGATCGGTTTCGGATTAGGGATTGACGGGCAAGTAGGAAGTAGGAAGGAGTAGAGAGTAAGGAGTAAGGAGTAGAAAAGGCGGGTTTTTCTCTGCTCTTTACTCACTGTTGCACTCACTACTCACTGCATTTGAGGAAGCGGGAACTGCGAATGGATTTGGAGAGCATCGATCGCAAAGAGAAGTTGTCGGCTACGAAGCTGCACGTGTCGCAGTACGTGGTGGCGGCGGTATTGGTGGTGCTGGGTTGCTGGTTGTGGCGGCTGCAGATCCTGGGGGCGGATCAGTATCGGGTGTTGGCGGAGCAGAACCGGGTGCGGAAGGTTCCGGTGCTGGCGCCGCGGGGGCGAATCTTCGATCGGTATGGGCGGATTATTGTGGACAACTATCCGTCGGTGACGTGCTTTTTGGTGCGGGAGCAGCAGCAGAAACTGAACGCGGACCTGCCGCTGATTTCTGAGGGGCTGCATATTCCGCTGGAGCAGATCCAGGCGGCGTTGCGGCACTATCAGTACGCGCCGAAGTATGAGCCGATACCGCTGAAGGAAGACATTACTCCGGATGAGCAGGCGTTTATTGCGGCGCACAAGGACGATTTGCCGGAGCTGGAGACGCTGGATACGGAGCGGCGGCTGTATCCGAAGGACGGGTTCATGGCGCACCTGATTGGGTATGTGGGTGAGGTGAGCGAGGCGGACCTGAATGATGAGCGGTTTGCGGCGTATGAGCCGGGGGACGTGGTGGGCAAGTCAGGCGTGGAGGAGACGTATGACAGCGTGCTGCGGGGTACGGACGGATCGCGCGACATCCTGGTGAACTCGCATGGCAAAGAGGTGGGGCAGATGGGGCAGGAGCTTGCGATTCCGGGCAAGGACCTGCATCTGACGATTGATCTGGATCTGCAGATTGCGGCAGAGCGTGCGCTGGAGGGGAAGAACGGCGCGATTGTGGCGATGGATCCGCATACGGGCGAGATTTTGGCGATGGCGTCGCGGCCGACGTTTGATCCGAACCAGTTTTCGGTGCGGCTGTCGTCGGCGTACTGGAAGAGCATTATGGATAACCCGAATCACCCGATGATGAATAAGGCGATCCAGGCGCAGTTGGCGCCGGGGTCGACGTTCAAGGTGATTATGACGCTGGCGGGATTGCAGGAGAATGTGGCGCAGGACATGCACGTGGAGTGCAATGGCGGCGCTACGTTCTATGGGCATTTCTTTGCGTGCGATCGGCACCATGGGATGGTGGATATTCATAATGCGCTGCCGTACTCGTGCGACACGTTTTATTACACGCTGGCGAACAAGCTGGGGATTGAGACGATTGCGAAGTATGCGCACAGCGTGGGGCTGGGGGAGAAGACGGGGATCGACCTGCCGGATGAGGAGGCGGGGATTGTGCCGAGCGAGGAGTGGAAGCTGAAGACGCAGCACGACAAGTGGTATGCGGGCGAGACAATTTCGGTGGGGATTGGGCAGGGAGCGACGGAGGCGACGCCGCTGCAACTGGCGCGCGCGCTGAGCGGGATTGCTTCAGGTGGCGTGTTTGTGCGGCCGCATGTGCTGATGCCAGGACAGATTTCGGCGGAGGAACAGACGGAGATTAACCAGGAGTTTCCGGGGTCGGGTGTGGCGCGGATTCCGCTGACGGCTGCGAACTGGGAGATTATTACCGACGATATGGCCAATGTGTTGAGCCCGATTGGGACCGCGGCGGAGGCGCATCTGGATGGTGTGGACTTTGCCGGTAAGACGGGAACGGCGGATGTGGTGAGCGGAAGAAAGAAGAACAGCACGGATAAGAGCACGCTGCCGAATGCTTGGTTTGTCGGGATGACGCCGCGACGGAATCCGGATATTGTGGTGGCCGTGCTTTGGGAGCATGGGTATTGGGGAAATAATTCTGCGAAGCTCGCGGCACAGGTGATTGATACGTTTGTGACCGAGAAGCGGAAGCGGGAAGGGAATTTGAAGATGGTGGTGGCGGCGCCGAAGGTGGTGGCGCCGAAGGTGGTGGCGCCGGCGGTGCCGGTGGTGCCGGTGGTGAAGGATGGGGTCGCGGCGCCGGCGGAGTAGGGGGATGGGGGCTTCTGGCTTTTAGCTCAACGGCAACGGCAACGGCAAAGGCAAAGGCAAAGGCAAAGGCAACTGCAAGTGCAAGTGCAAGTGCAAGTGCAAATGCGGGGGTCCTTCGCTTCGCTCAGGATGACGGCGTAAAACGAGCAACGGCAACGGCAGAGGCAACGGCAACGGCAGAGGCAACGGCAACGGCGTGGGCAGCGGGGAAGGCAATGGCTTGCTTGGTGCCTGTGGGTTTGGCTGCGGGTGGTAGCCGGTAGACTGGGATAGCTTATGTTTGGATCGCGGTTTCGGGATTTCGACTGGATGTTGCTGGGCATCGTTGCGGTGCTGTCGGTGATTAGTGTGCTGGAGATCCGGTCGGCTACGGAGATGACGAAGTTTCATGGGTTCCAGCAGAAGCAGATGGTGTTTCTGGGCGTGGGGCTGGTGGGGATGTTTGGGTTTGCGCTGATTGACTACCATCGGCTGCTGGGAATTGCGTATTGGGCGTATGGGGTGAGCCTGGCGTCGCTGCTGGCGGTGAAGCTGGTGGGGACCAAGGTGCTGGGGGCGAGGCGGTGGATTAATCTGGGTGGGGGGATGCACTTTCAGCCGTCGGAGTGGGTGAGGCTGGTGCTGATCTTGGTGGCGGCGCGGTTCTTCTGGGAGATTGTGGAGAATGGGCGGACGCTGACGTGGAAGGACATTGGGAAGGCGGCTTTGTTGATCGGCGTGCCGCTGGTGCTGGTGTTTAAGGAGCCGGACCTGGGGACGTCGCTGACGTATCTGCCGGTGTTGGTGGTGGGGTTGTTTCTGGGCGGGATTAAGTGGAGGCAGGTGGCGATCTTGCTGGTAGGGCTGGCGGTGGTGGGTGGGATTGGGATTGGGTCGGGCAAGTTGCTGAAGCCGTATCAGAGGGCGCGGCTGACGGCGTTTATGAATCCGGATAGCGATCCGCAGGCTTCGGGGTATCAGATTCGGCAGTCGTTGATTGCGGTGGGGTCGGGGGGGCTTTGGGGGAAGGGCGCGAATAAAGGGACGCAGACGCAAGGGGATTTTCTGCCGATTCCTTATACGGATTTCATCTTTGCGGCGTTCTGCGAGGAGCATGGGTTTATTGGGGCGATTGGGGTGTTGCTGCTTTACTTTTTGATTCTGGTGCGGCTGATTCAGAATGCGCAGACCGCGGCTGATCCGCCTGGGAGCTTGATCGTGATGGGGATTGCGGGGGTGCTGCTGTTCCAGATTGCGGTGAATATCGGGATGTGTGTGGGGCTGATGCCGGTGACGGGGATTCCGCTGCCGCTGATGAGTTATGGCGGGTCGTCGATTATTTATATGTTTCTGGCGCTGGGAATTGTGATGAATGTGCGGATGCGGCGGTTCGTGAATTAGGGCAGGGGATAGGGGATAGAGTGTAGAGCGTAGAGAAGGCGGGCGGGTGGGGGAACTGACTGGGGTATCTAATTACTGAACGTGGATGCTTGATGCCTATTTTTGGTGCATACTAGAGGCAGGGCGATCGATCCCACGGAGTGATCGCAGGATGACCGCGGCACGGATGCGACTATTTTTCCCGTTGCAGTGGTTTAAAAGTTTTAGCTAAAGATTTTAGAAACAGAGATTTATTAGAAGGCCGGCCAGGCGCGGATCAACTTCCGATGGCCGGACAGGTTTTGAGAATGGACGTGAACGGACGGTTAACGGCCCCGCCTGAGTTAGAGGCTGCGTTGGTCACAAACTCCGTTGACGGCATGGTGTCGGAGAGCAGAGGTTGTGGGCTCCCGATACGCGGTACAACACTGGCACGTATTTCTCCCGGCACCGGCACGCAGACGCGCGAAGAGCGCATCGGTCTGTGGGCAGGAGGCGGCGCGGCGTTTGAGCGCGGCCTCTGGAAGTTGGAGTCAGTCTCCGCAGTACATGGTTCCGCAGCTCAGGGTCTGTCCGTATCGCAGGAGGTAGCTGCAGGGAACTGACGCTGGTCAGGATCTGTAGCGCGATCTTCGCTTGTTCTGCCAATGCACGCCGGTTGAAGACCGGGTGCGAGGAGAGAGCAAGCAATGTCGAAAGAGATTTATATATCGAGCACGCCACACGAGACACGGTTGGCGATTGTCGAAAAAGAAGAGCTCACAGAGATTTATTACGAGCGCGAGAATGAATACACGCTCGCGGGATCGATTTACAACGGGCGGGTGACGCGCGTTCTGCCGGGCATGCAGTCCAGCTTTGTGGATATTGGGCTGGAGCGCGATGCGTTTCTCTACATTACTGACTTCATGGAAGAGACGGATGAGGCTGCGGATTTTGACGGAGCTTCTGGTGGGGATCGTGCGCCTAGAGGCGATCGGCCTCGGAGTGAAGGGCGTTCGGAAGCGCGCGGTGAAGGTCGTGGGGATGGACGTGGACGCGGGCGCAGAGATGGGCGTGATGGCGGGCGCGAAGGTGGGCGCGATCGGGATCGTGGTGACCGGGGCGGGCGTGAGGTTGCGCCGGAGGCTCGGGCTGAGGGTTCGGGTGAGGAGTATCGGAGCTTTGCGCCGGTAGAAGATGAAGCGCTGGATGCGGCGCCTCCCGCGTTGGATGAGGAAGAGATTGGTGAGGGCGCGCCGGGTGCTGATGGCGGGCGGCGGT
>JBAULP010000141.1:0-16983 GCA_049578265.1 Acidobacteriaceae bacterium | reverse complement strand
GCTCGGCTTCGGGCGCGGGGGTGGCGGAGCCGGTGTTGTCGAGGAGCTCGAGCTCCTGGCTGGCGACGTCGAGGGCGCGGAAACGAGCGGAGCCGAAGAAGACGACGGTGTCCTGGATGCGCTCGCGGCGGAAGCGCGTCATGGGCTCGTTGTACTCGGCGAGAATGCGGAGGGTGCGGCCGTCGGGAGAGTTGAGGAAGTCGGGATTTTCGTAGGCGAGAGGCGCGGATTCGAGGGGCGCGGGGATGGGCTTGTCGGGCATGATGGTCCTGGGATGGTGCCTGGTGCCTGGTTCTCAGTTCTCAGTTCTCGGTGCTCGGTGCTTGGTGCTTGGTTTTCGGAAAGAGCAACGTCAACGTTACGGCGACGGAGAGGGTTCGACAGGGAGAGTTGGGTTAGCCGCGGAAGTCGCGGTAGTGGAGGAGTTCGCTGACGCCGATCCAGACGTCCAGGAGGCCGATGCCGGAGACTACGCCTCGGACCCAACCTTTGTTGATGATGCTTTCCAGCGCGGGGTGGGCTAGCAGCCAGCCGTTCTGGTCCCAATAGCGGGGCGACCACGGGATTACCGCCAGGAGGCCGCCGATGTAGAAGCAGAAAAGCACGAGGACGACGAGGCTCATGCGCTGCAACCAGATGGGCGCTGGCGGGGTCGAGCTGGATACAGGGCGTGCAGGCCGCTCGCCGGGAGATTGCGCCGTTTCCAGCCGGGTGGGCTCTTCGAGTATGGGCTCGGGGTGCACTGCCATCGTCTCCTGAGGTTAGCAGAGATGCATGGGGTAAGGAGTAGTGAGTAAGGAGTAGAGGGGAGCAAGTAGTGAGTAGAAAGTAGTAAGTAGTTAAGGCTGCCGCTGCCGTTGTGTGGTTGGGTTGGGTGCTGCCGCGTCGACCACAGGTGTTGCCTGCTACAGTTTGCTTCACCGCTGCTTGCTCTTTGCTCCTTCCTCTCTACTCCCAACTCTCTACTCTCTACTCTCTACTCCTTACTCCTTGCTCTCTACTCCTTGCTACTTTCCGGAGCCGCGCAGGTCGGACTCTATCTGCGACAAAGGTTCGTCGGCGCCGTGCATGGCCAGGCCGAAGTGGACGCTGTTGCCGACGCCGCTGATGGAGATGGGAAGTTGCAGGCCGGCGCCGTGCTTTTTGAAGAAGGGGTCGAAGGGGGTTAGCAGGATGGACTTCCAGCCGGTGACCATCTGCGACGCTTCAGCCTCGGTGCGAATGTGGCCGTAGAACTCGAAGGCGCGGTGGTTGAGGGTGAACGCGCCGTGCATCTGGGCCTGGCCGCCGGGAACGCGATAGGTAAGCGAGCTGACGCCGAGCATGGCATTGCCGAGCGAGAAGTCGACGGTCATGCGGGATGCGACCTCGGGCCTGAGATCACTGCCGGCGGAGTGTGCGTCCTTGGCCTTGCCCTGCGCGCGCATGCTGAGAGAGTCGATGCGGTCCTGCAGCTTGGCGTTGGTGAACTCCACGCCCTGGATGTGAACGGTGCCGGCGAGTTGAATCTTCTGCTCGACGCGGACGTCTCCGGGCGGGATGTGAAGTTTCGCGTCGAGTGTGACGGCACCTAGCATGATGGGTGGCTCAGCCTTCATGCCCAGCGCGAGCAGGTCTTCGATGCGGCCATCGGGCATGTTGACGATGAGGTTGATGTCGTGACCCTTGCCGTGGATGTTCACGACCGTTCCCTTGCAGGTGAAGTGGGAGTGAAGCAGCGTGGCCTGCACGGGATCGAGCGTGGTGTCGCCATTGGTGCCATCGACGTAGGCGTGGAAGGTGGTCTCGAGCGGCAGAGGATGATCGCTGATGTCGAGCGAGAAGTTGGGCGTGGTGGTGGTTCCGTCGATGGTGATGTGGTCAAGACGGCCGGTGTAGTTGCCGGTGGAGGAGAGGGTTCCGCCGATGCCCTTGATGGATCCGAGATTCGCATTGGTAAAGCTGTAGTGACCATCGACGGCGGTGGAGCGAGGATCGTCGCTATGCCAGGGACCGAAGTGTCCGGTGGCGTGGATGTTGCCGATGGGTTTGGGGTTAATCACGAGCGCGTCGTAGAGCATGGGCTGCCCGGCGCCCACGTCCCGCAGCTTGAGGTTTTGAATCAAGAAGCTAAGCGGCTCCTTTTGCGGGTCGGCGTTTTCGATCACCAGTTGCACGTTGCGGCAGTAGATCTCTGCGACGGTGATCTTGATGCGCGAGTTTGGTGCGGTGATGTGCGGCGTGTGCGCGCCGCTGTGCGGAGGGATGTGAAGACTCATGCCATCGATGTCGACGCGGGCGATGTTGGCCTGCAGGTGCAGCAGCGCGTGGATGGAGGTGCGGAAGCTGAAGCGATTCACGCTCAGCATGGGCGGAGCGGGCTTGCCCATCTTCTGGCGAAGGTCCGGTTGCGTGGGTCCGGCGAGATAGAAGATGCGCAGGCCGCGGCCTTCGACTTCGAGGCCCTTGGCGATGGAGACGTTGAGCGAATCAAGCTCTACGGGCGAATGGAATTTCTGACTGAGGGTGTTGACGACGCTGCTGCGGAGGATGGGGCCGAGGTGGTGGGCGACGTACTCGCCAAGGATGACGAAGGCGATGAGGAACACACCGAGGGTGATGCCTAGCGCCGCAAGCCAGCGGTCGCGCGTGCGGTGAGGATGAACTGCGGGGGCGCCGGTAGCCGTGCTCGTCTCGTGCAATTTCCTGCTCCAGTGTTGGTTCGATGCGGCGTAAGGCGAAAACGTCACATGGTCGCCACACTGGGGATGAGAAAATGGGAGGGATGCTTCAACTCGCTGGCGCCGGCAAACGATATGGCCACAAACTCCTCTTCGAAGACGTGAACTGGCTGGTGACGCCGAACGAGCGCACTGGCCTGGTGGGCGGCAATGGTACGGGCAAGTCCACGCTGCTGAAGATCCTGGCAGGCATGGAGACGCTGGACTACGGGCTGCGGACGCACATCAAGGGCATGACGATTGGCTATTTGCCGCAGGACGGGCTCGCGCTCTCCGGGCGAACGGTGTTTGAGGAGTGCCTGTCGGTCTTTGATGAGCTGCGCGATATGGAGAAGGAGCAGGAGCAACTGACGCATGTGCTGAGCGACGCCGATCCGAAGTCGCGCGAGTATGCGGCGGCGGCTGATCGCTACTCCGAGATTGCGGACCTGTTGGTTCATCACGACATCTACACGCTGGACTCGCAGGTGGGCGCGGTGCTGGGCGGCCTGGGCTTCACGAAAGAAGACTGGGAGCGGCGCACGGAGGAGTTCTCCGGGGGCTGGCAGATGCGGATCGCGTTGGCGAAGTTGCTGCTGCAGAAGCCTTCGCTGCTGCTGCTCGATGAGCCGACAAACCATTTGGATTTGGAGAGCCGCAACTGGCTTGAGGAGTATCTGCACAGCTACGAGAACGCGTTTGTGCTGATCTCGCATGATCGCTATTTTCTGGACGTGACGGTGAACAAGACCGTTGAAGTGTGGAACAAGCGGATGCATGTGTACCACGGCAACTACGAAAAATATTTGCAGTTGAAGGAAGAGCGGCGCACGCAACTGATGAGCTCGTACAAGAATCAGCGTGACCGGATTGAGGCGCTGGAGGCGTTCATCAATCGGTTTCGTGCGCAGGCGACGAAGGCCAAGCAGGTGCAGTCGCGGGTTAAAGAGCTGGAGAAGATTGAGCGCATCGAGGTGCCGGAGGAAGAGGCGACGATTCACTTCAGCTTCCCGCAGCCGCCGGCGAGTGGACGCACGGTGATTGAGGTGTCGAACCTGACGAAGGTGTATCCGACGCCGTCGGGCGGGCAGAAGGTGGTGCTCGACGACGTGAGCTTTACGATTGAGCGCGGTGACCGCATTGCGCTGGTGGGGGCGAATGGCGCGGGTAAATCGACGATGATCCGCATGCTGAGTGGGCTGGAAGGGCCGACCAGCGGAAAGATTAAGCTGGGGCACAACGTGCTCGCAGATTATTTTGCGCAGGACCAGTACAAGGTGCTGGATGGCTCGGCGCAGATGCTCGACGATATTACGGGCAGCAATCCGCGCGTGGATGTGGTGACGCTGCGGTCGCTGCTGGGATGCTTCATGTTCTCCGGCGATGATGTGTTCAAGACGCTCGGTGTGCTGAGCGGCGGAGAACGCAATCGGTATGCGATGGCGAAGATGCTGGTGAGCCCGGCGAACTTTCTACTGCTGGACGAGCCTACGAACCATCTCGACCTGCGCGCGAAAGACGTGCTGCTGGAGGCGATTCGCGAGTTTACCGGCACCGTGATCTTCGTCTCGCACGATCGGTATTTTATCGATGGCCTCGCCACGCGGGTGTTTGAGGTGGAAGATCGGCGCGTGCATATCTACCCCGGCAACTATGAGGACTACATGTTCCGCAAGCAGGGCGGGATACCGACGAACACTGCTGAGGCGGAGAAGATGCTGACGCACGATGCGACGACCAACGCCAAGGTGGACGCGGCGACTGGGATGTTCAAAGCTACAGATCAGCTCAGGGCTGTAAAGCAGGTGGCCGCGCCAGTCGAGTTGCTCGAGAGCACGCATGAGATCGAGGGCTCGCTGGCCGAGGTGACGCCGGCGCCAAAGCCAACGGTGAAGCGGCTGAATCCGATTAAGCTGAAGCAGCTTGAGGATCGCGTGGCCGCGATAGAGGACGAGCTGCCGGACCTTGAGGCGCGGATTCAGGCGGCGGAACAGCAGTCGGGATTCTTCACTACGGCGGAGGCGGCGCAGGCGCTCGCGTTGGAGCTGGATGTTCTGCGCGAGCAGCACGCAGCGCGCACGGCTGAGTGGGAAGAGCTCGCGACGCAGCTGGAGGAGCAGCGGATCGCATGACGAATGCGCCCGCCAAGAGCGGCTATTCGGCTACACCCCTGGTGCGCAAGCTTGGCGTGTTGACGGCTCACGGTGGGGTTGGAGACGTTTCACTTGTGGGTGAGCCAGAGGGATTTCGCGAGCTGCTGGGAGAGTTGCCGCCGTCCGTGCGCTTGCGCAGCAGAATGCAGCCGAGCACGAATCTTGCGCTGTGCTTTGTGCGATCACGCGCGGAGCTGGATGCGATGATTGACTTGATTGATGCGCAGCTACCGCGGACGGCGCATGTCTGGATCGTGCATCCTAAGGCGCACTGCAAGCCGGACTTCAATCAGAATGACGTGCGCGAGCGGGGACTGGCGCGAGGCTTGGTGGACTACAAGGTCTGCGCCGTCGATGCTGGCTGGTCCGGCTTAAAATTTGCATGGCGCAAGGCGTGATATCGCGTGGCAAGATAGCTGCATAGAATGGCCGTATGCGAATTCTGGTGATCGGCGCGGGTGCTGTCGGTGGGTACTTTGGCGGACGTCTGGCGGCGGCGGGACGAGATGTGACGTTCCTGGTGCGGGCGACGCGCGCGGAGCAACTGCGGCCGACCGGGCTAAAGATCTTTGATCCTTATGGCGATGTGGAGGTGCAGCCGAAGTTGCTGACGGCTGAGGAGCTGAAGGCGCGGCCGGAGGCGTTTGATTTGATTGTTGTGAGCACGAAGGCGTATTCGCTGGAGAGCGCGATGGAGGACTTTGCGCCGGCGGTTGGGAGTGCTACTGCGATTCTGCCGCTGCTCAACGGGATGCGGCATCTGGATGCGCTGGACGTGCGGTTTGGCGCGGAGAAGGTGCTGGGTGGGACGACGTACGTTGTCGCGGATCTGGATGCGGAGGGTGGTGTGCACTCGATGACCGCACTGCATGATTTGAACTTTGGCGAGCGCGACAAGCGTGCGACGGAGCGAATCAAGGCGATTGAGGCGGAGCTCGCGGGGGCGGGATTCGATGTGCGGCTGCGCGAGGATGTTGTCGCGACGATGTGGCAGAAGTGGACGCTGCTGGCGTCGCTGGGCGCGATTACTTGCCTGATGCGCGGGTCGATTGGGGCGGTGGCGGCCGCGCCGGGTGGAGAGGAGACGGCGCGCGCGATCATTGCGGAGTGCGTGGCGATTGCGACGGCGAATGGGTATCCGCCGCAGGATGCGGAGCTGTATGCGGCATCGGTGCAGCGGTTGACCGCGCCGGGTTCGGAGCTGACCGCGTCGATGTATCGGGATTTGATGAAGGGTGCGCGGGTGGAGGCCGATCATATCCTCGGCGACCTGCTGCGGCGCGGGCGGGAGCGTGGGGTGAGGACTCCGCTGGTGAGCGCGGCGTATGCGCAGTTGAGCGTGTATTCGGCGGCGATCAAGAAATAATTGTGGGGCGCTCGATTTTGCTTGCATGTTTCTGCTCGCAAGAATATGTTGCGTACTAGCAATATTCTGTCGGCTATGGGAAACGAGCTTTACAACCGGATCGCGGTGCTGCGGGCGGAGAGGAATCTTTCGCGGCAGGATCTTGCGGATGCGCTCGGGATTAATTACCAGACGGTGGGATTTTTGGAGCGCGGGGATTACAACCCTTCGCTGACGCTGGCGCTGGATTTGAGCGCGTACTTCGGGCTGCCGGTGGAGGCGATCTTTTCTCGGAAGCCGCTGCGGCCGTTGAGCGAGGCGGTGTATCGGGATGCGGTGGTGGAGCAGAAGACGGCCGCGAGAGGGAGGGCGCGTTGATGGCGACGGTGCTGGTGGTTACGCTGCCGTCGGCGATTATTTTGTGGAGCGAACCGGATATAGATATGGGTTGATGTTGTTGCGAACTTGTGCGCGCATGGCAGCACGCAGAGGGAGGAAGCATGGTGCAGCAGACGAAGTTCTGGGGAATACCGATCAAGACACAGAGGCAGCGGAGGCTGCTGGTGGTTGGATATTACCTGCTGTTCACGGTGATGGCTGGGGTGGGATTCTGGCTGTGGCCTAAGTTCCTGGCTGCCCTCGTTCAGCTTGCGTTTGTCATGGCAATTCTGCTGGGCGGAATCTCGTATGACGCTCCAGTCAAGGCCTACGAGAGACTGCCGGTGCCATTCGATCAGGATGGGCCGCAGACGCTGAATCTAAGCGGGCGCAGGGAGAGTCGCAGGTGGTGGTCGCCGCTGGATGAGCGTGAACGCGTGGAGCGCGACCATGCGCACTACACGGCGTATCGGATTTTGCGGTGGACGTTGGGCGTTGTGGCGCTTGGGTATGGGTTGAGCCTGACGTGGACCTATCCGTCCCTGGGAAAGGAGCTGCCGGTGCTGGTGTGGATGCTGGTGGTGTATGTGCTTAGCCTGCCGCAGGCGGTGGTGTTGTGGACCGAGCCAGAGGGGCCGGCGGAAGAGTTGAGCGAGGTCAGGAGCGGGGCGCGGTAGAGCATGGCGAAGGGGCGGCGAAGGCGGCAACGAGGTTGCGCGATAATCACCTATGCCCTCTCTTTGGACACCCACTAGTTGGTCTGAACGACTTGCAGAACTGGAAGCCCGCTCTGGAGCGGTGAAGGACGCGCCGTTGCGCCGCGATGTGCGGTCGCTGGGCGCGTTGCTGGGACAGGTTTTGCGCG
This sequence comes from Acidobacteriaceae bacterium, assembly GCA_049578265.1. Lineage (GTDB taxonomy): Bacteria > Acidobacteriota > Terriglobia > Terriglobales > Acidobacteriaceae > Granulicella. Next base: position 9,543 of record JBAULP010000141.1, on the reverse strand, counting down.
AGCAACCAGGCAATGCGTTGTTTGGCGCGGTGGAGAGCCTGCGGCGGACGGCGATTGCGCGGCGCGAAGCTGACGGGAAAGGTGATGGGGAGGCTGCGCAGAGTCACCTGACCCAGGCGCAGGCGCTCACCCGCGAAGTCGCGTCGAATGCGCGGACTGCGTTCTTCCTGGCGCGCGCGTTTGCGTTTTATTTTGAGCTGATCAATCTTGCGGAGACGAATCACCGCAAGCGGCGGCGGCGTTCGTCGCTACTGGATGCGGCGGCCGAGCCGCAGCGCGGCAGCCTGCGCGGAACGCTGCGCCGGCTGAGAGAGGCGGGGTTCTCGCGCGAGATCGCGATGGCGCTGATGGAGCAGATCCGGATTACGCCGGTGTTCACAGCGCATCCAACGGAAGTCGCGCGGCGCAGCGTGATGTTCAAACGCAGGAGCATCAGCGATTTGCTGGAGCAGTTGGATGGGATTCCGCTGCCAGTGACGGAGCTCGACGCGCTGGAGGCCGCGCTGCTGGCGGAGATTACGGCGCTATGGCAGACAGACGACGTGCGCCACGCGCGTCCGACGGTGCGCGACGAGGTGCAGATGGCGCTGGACTATTACGATGCGTCGCTGTTTGCGACCATTCCGGTGCTGTATGCGGAGATGGCGAGCGCGCTGGATGCGGAGTTTCCGGGGCCGGAGCCGACGCAGCTTGCAGAGCTGCCGATGGTGGTGCAGTTCGGGTCGTGGATTGGCGGCGATCGCGATGGGAATCCGTTTGTGACGGCGACGACGACGGCGGAAGCGCTGAGCATGGCTCGGGAGTTGGTACACGACTATTACGTAGCGCAACTTACGGAGCTGTTCGATCAGCTTGCGCCGTCGACGCGGCAGGCGCCGATCTCGGTGGCGCTAAGGAGGCGGTTGTCGAGCTATTTGGAGCAACTGCGGGCAGCGGGGTATGCGATGACCTTTGTGGGCGCGTTTCCGACGGAGGCGGTGCGGATGCAGCTTGCGTGCATGACGCTGCGGCTGGGTGGGGCACCCGCGATTTCGATGCACAGGCACCTGGCGCTGCCGCTGACGGCGACGCTGCCGCGGTATGAGACAGCGGCGGAGCTGCTCGGCGACTTGACGCTGCTGCATGAATCGCTGGCGCAGAATCGCGGCAAGCGGCTGGCGGAGCGGTTTGTTGATCCGCTGCTGCTGGCGGTGCGGACGTTTGGATTGCATTTGCAGACGCTGGACATTCGGCAACATGCGAAGGTGGATGCGGCGGCGCTGAAGGAGCTGGAGGCTGGCGGCGAGAACAGCGCGCAGACCGCGGAGGTGATGGAGACCTTCCGCGCGATTGCGGAGTTGAAGCAAAGTTTGCCGGCGACGATTACGCAGTATGTGGTGTCGGGCGCGACGTCGGTGGAGGATGCGCTGACGGTGGTGGCGCTGGCACGGCGCGGCGGCGTGGCGGTTGAAGGTGGAACAAGCGCGAGCGGCGAGCATGATCCTGGGTTGCAGCCGGTGCTGCTGTTTGAGTCGATTGAGGACCTGCGCAATGCACCCGTCGTGTGCCGCGCGCTGTGGACGAACGAGGAGTATAAGCCGCTGCTGAAGGCGTGGGAGGGCCGGCAGGAGGTGATGCTGGGCTACTCCGATTCCAACAAAGATGGCGGCATGATTACGAGCACATGGGAGATCTGGAAGGCGCACCGCGCGCTGCATGAGGTGGCGCGGGAGTGCGGCGTGACGCTGCGGCTGTTCCATGGGCGCGGAGGGACGGTGGGCCGCGGCGGTGGGCCGACGCATGGAGCCATCTTCGCGCAACCTCTCGACAGCTTTACCGGTGAGCTGCGCATTACGGAGCAGGGCGAGGTACTGAACTGGAAGTACAGCGATGTGGTTCTGGCGGAGCGGAATCTGGAGTTGATGATTGCGGCGTCGTTGGATGCGCTGGCGCGGCCGGCGGTGAAACCTGGGGTGAAGCCGGTGCTGACGGGAGAGATTCTGCCGCAGTGGGAGGCGGCGATGAACGAGCTTTCGGCGACGTCGTTTGCGTTTTATACGCAGCATCTGATGGATGATCCCGAGGTGTACACCTACTTTGAGCAGGCGACTCCGGTGGCCGAGCTGGAGCACGCGAGGATTGGATCGCGGCCGGCGAAGCGGATGGATGCGAGCGCGTCGGGCAAGGCGGAGAAGCGCAGCCTTGCGGACCTGCGCGCGATTCCGTGGGTGTTCGGATGGATGCAGTCGCGGCATGTGGTGCCCGCGTACTTCGGCGTGGGCTATGCACTGGAGAAGTATGCCGAGGCGCACGCGAATGGTTTAGCACTGCTGCAGGAGATGATGCGCGGGCTGCCGCTGTTTGTGGATATCGTCAAGAATGTTGAGATTGCGATGGCTAAGGCGGACTTCGGAATTGCGAAGCAGTACTCGCGGCTGGTGCAGGATGAGGGCTTGCGCGAGCGCGTGTTTACGACGCTGGAGACGGAGTTCAACCGCACGCGGAGGATGGTGCTGGCGGTCGCGCAACAGAAGGAACTGCTGGAGAACAACCAGGTGCTGGCGCGGTCGATCCGGCTGCGCAACCCGTACGTGGACCCGATGAGTTTGCTACAGCTCGAACTGTTGCGGCGCAAGCGCGCGGGCGAGCAGGGCGAAGAGTTGGATCGCGCGATTACGGCGACGATCAACGGGATTAGCGCGGGGTTGCGGAATACGGGCTGAGGGCTGTTTGCTGGCGGTAGGTTCTACTGTTTCAGCGCGTTGTTATATGCGCCGAGAAGGCCGGCACCTACGTCGAGCTCACCATCCAGGTGGGAGATCGCATGGCGCACCAGGGTAACTGCGGATTTCAGGTCGTCGATGGACAATTTGGAGAAGCCGCCCTGCGCGCCGTACGAGTCGAACTGGAGATAGTCATCGAGCGTCTGCCGCTGCATGGCATCGAAGAGGTCCTGCTCTTTATAGGCGGAGGCGTATAGCTGCACCTGACTGTATGGCATGTAGTTGAGCACGCCGGTCGCGTTTGCTGTGCGCCACGCAGCATCTTGTGGCGGAGCTTCGCCGAAGGAGAGTGACCCCTTCTTCGTGGCGACTGCATCACCCTTGATCTTCGCTTGCAGCAGCAACAGCACGCCTACGAGCTGGTTTCGTTCGGCGGTCAACTGAGGCTGGGCGCTGATCAGGATTTTGCGGTTCTCGGTGAGCTCCTGACGGATGGTTGTTTCTGCCTCGATGCGCTGATTGCGGTGGTGAATGGCCTCAACGCCGGCTTCGAGGCCGAGCGCGATGAGCAGGCCGACGGTGATGGTGAAGAGATGAAGGAAGAACTCGCGCACGTTTTGGATGCCGTGCTCCGGTGCGTGGACGTCAATCATGAGATGCTCCGTGCGGGCGGGACTGCGGGATGCAGATAGCCTACCATCCGCACGGAGCGGCGGCGCGCGTTACTTGGTGGGCTTGATCGTGACGGCTTTGTTGTTCTCGAAGGTGATGACGAGCGGGTGTCCATCGTTGTCGTAGAGCACGGTGCGATTGCCCATGTTGTCGGAATCGGGGCGCATGACCTGGCCGATGGACATCATCACCTGGTTCTCGCTCATGCCGGGAACGACTTTGTGCTGGTCGATGTCAGACCAGATGGCCGGGCCCCAGTAGTTGTAGAGCTTGTGCGGATCGTCGTAGAAGAAGACCTCATCGTTGACGAAGCTGTAGGCGCCGTTATCGTAGTCGCCGACAGGGGTGGCGTAGAGGGCTGTGGGGTCCGGCGATTTGGGCATGGTGAAGGCGAGCAGCACCTGACGCTGGCCGGCGGGAATGCGGAAGATGGCGGGGCCGGTAGCGGGCGCCTTCTCTTCAAAGACACCTTTGATGAGCAGGGGCGTGGCGCCGAGCAGGTTGCCGATGGGCTTGGCGTAGTCGACGTGATTGCCCTTGTCGGCGTAGTAGGCGAGTTGACCACCGGCGCTGACCCAGAGCGTCTGGCCGATGAGGGAGCGTTGATCGGCGAGGGAGTCGGGGCGCTCCTTTTTGAGGAATACGTTGTCGTCGGGATCGACCTTGATATCGGCGTAGGGATTTTTCGCGACGGGCCCCTGCTCATGGTTGAGGTGATACTGCCACCCAACGCGCGCGCCTACGAGCAACACCATCACCGCCGTTGCGGCGAGGGCAATCTTTGGTCCCTTTTGCATGAAAATCCTCCCTCCTGAGAGATTAGCGTGAGTGCGAAAAGGTTGCGAGGGGGAGGCGGGAAAATCCGTCGTGCGCTATGATTGCGTGCATTCCTGCAAATCGAGGTTCCTGCCATGCGTCTTCTCCCTGCCCTGATGCTTGCCCCGGTGATGTGCGCGTTGCCCGCTGTGCGAGGGCAGCAGGTTGCGGAAACGAGTTCGCCAACGTTGTCGCCCGCGGTGATGCGGTATGTGAAGGTGCCGGCGGGACGCATTCTGCTGAAAGATGTGCGCGTGATCGATGGCACGGGAGCTGCGCCGCTCGAGCACCAGATGGTGCTGATTGTTGGCGGCAAGATTGAGAGCATCACTCCGGATGTGGCTGACCCGAAGGTGTCGGCGGATACGGCGGTGATTGCGTTGAGCGGGCGCACGGTGTTTCCGGGGTTGGTGGGTATGCACGACCACATGTTCTACCTGGCGCGGCCGAATCTGAATGCGGCGGGAGAGGCGGAGCCGCCGCTGTTCGCGCCGTATCTGCCGTTTTCTTCGACGCACCTTTACCTGGGAGCCGGCGTGACCACGCTGCGCACGACGGGAAGCGTGGAGCCTTATGCGGATTTGAATTTGCGCGACGAGATTAATGCGGGAGCGATTCCGGGGCCGCACCTGGATGTGACGGGACCTTATCTCGAGGGCGGACAATCGGCGTTTATGCAGATGCATAAGTTGCGCGATGCGGAGGATGCGCGCGAGACGGTCGACTTCTGGGCGAAGCAGGGAGTGACGAGCTTCAAGGCGTACATGTACATCACGCGCGCGGAGTTGAAGGCGGCGATCGATGAGGTGCACAAGCATGGGCTGAAGATTACGGGGCACCTGTGCGCGGTGACGTACCCGGAGGCCGCAGCGCTGGGGATTGATGATCTGGAGCACGGGTTCTTTGTGAACACGCAGCTCGATCCGGGCAAGGATCCGGATGAGTGTCCACGAACGACGGGGAACGCGACCATGGAGAAGATGAAGGCCGGGTCACCGGAGGCGAAGGCGCTGATCGATCTGCTGGTGCGAGATCATGTGGCGATTACGTCGACGCTGCCGGTGTTTCAGTCGGACGATCCCGCGCATCTGCACATTCAGCCGCGGGTGCTGGAGGCGATGTCGGCACCAACGCGCGAGGCGTATCTGTACACGCGCAACCTGGAGTTGATGCGCGCGGCGGCGAATCCGCAGATGGCCGAGGAACGTGCGGCGATCTTCAAGAATGGCATGGCGCTGGAGCGCGAGTTTGTGGCAGCAGGCGGGTTACTGCTGGCCGGGCCTGATCCCACCGGGGATGGCGGGACGCTGCCGGGTTATGGCGATCAGCGCGAGGTGGAGTTGCTGGTGCAGGCCGGATTTACGCCGGTGGAGGCGATCAAGATTGCCACGCTGAATGGAGCCACGTTCGAGGGTAAGGCCGAGACGATTGGCAGCATCGCGCCGGGCAAGGATGCGGACCTGGTGGTGGTCAATGGCGATCCGAGTAAGAACATCAACGACATTGAGAAGACGGAGATTGTGTTCAAGGATGGAGTGGGGTATGACTCGCAAAAGCTGCTGGAGTCGGTGAAGGGGAGGTATGGGGAGTATTGAGGCGGGGAAGTTGCGGGCGGGGTTATTGGTTCTCAGCTCTCAGTTCTCAGTTCTCGGTTCTCGGTTCTCAGTTCTAAGTTCTAAGTTCTAAGTTGGCTTCTAGCTTCTAGCTAAAGGCAACAGCAACGGCAACGGCGAATGCAACGGCAACGGCGAATGCAACTGCAACAGCGAATACAGGGATCTCTCCGCTACGGCGCAAAAAGCGCGCCTTCGGTCGAGATGACGGAGGTTTGTGGCCGCAGGGGAGATGGTCTAAAGAGGAGTAAGCGGCGAAGAGCGCTTGCGTTTCCCTGCTCCTTACTCTCTACTCCTTACTCCTTACTCTCTACTCCTTACTCCTTACTCCTTAGCCTACCGGCTCCATGCTGCTGAACTGTTTTTCGAGAGAGATGAGGCTTTCGGCGGTTAGCTTGTCGGCGTGGCGGAGGGCTGGGAAGAAGATGCTCCAGGAGCCAGTGACGGCCATGCTGGCAACGCCGCCGATGACGACGGCGCGGACAGCTCCCCACCAATGCGCGGTGAGGCCGCTCTCGTACTCGCCGACTTCGTTGGAGACGCCGATGAAGAGCCAGTTGATGCTGGAGACGCGGCCACGCATCTCCGGCGGCGTGGCGAGTTGAAGAATGCTGGAGCGCACGACGACGGAGATCATGTCGGACGCGCCGATGATGACCAATGCCACGCAACTCAACGTGATGTTGCGGCTGAGGCCGAAGACGACTGTGGCGGCGCCGAAGATGCCCACGCAGGTGAGCATCTTTTTCCCGGCGAAGCGCTTGATGGGATAGGCCAGCAGCGTGAGCGAGACGACGAGCGCGCCGAGCGAGGGCATCGCGCGCAGCAGGCCGAGGCCGCTCGCGCCGGAGTGCAGGATGTCTGAAGCGAAGATGGGCAGCAGCGATGCGGCGCCGCCCAGCAGCACGGCGAAGAGATCGAGCGAGATGGAGCCAAGCAGCAGGCGCGTGCCGATGACGTAGCGCAGGCCGGCGAGCATCGTCTCTACGGTGAAGCCTTTTTTGTCTGCCGCGCCGCGCGGCTTGAGCACACTGAAGAAGCTGAGGAAGAAGATCAGGCCGATGAGCGTGAAGGAGTAAACGAGTGGAGCTCCGTTGAGCGCGGCGAAGCGACCGCCAAAGAGCCGGAGCAGCGGAATGGTGAAGAGGATGCCGCCAATCATGGGGCCGGTGGCGTTGGCGATCTGGAAGATGGTCGCGCCCCAGGTGACGGCGTTGACGAAGTGGTCTTTGGGGACGAGGGTGGGTACGAGCGCGCTGGCCGCGGGTCCGCTGAAGCAGCGGCCTGCGCCAACGACGAAGAGAATTGCGTAGATGAGCCAGATGTTGTGCGCATGATGCAGCGCGAGCCAGAGCAGCGCGGAGGTTGCGAGCGCCTGCACGGAGTAGCAGGTGAGGATGATGGTGCGGCGATCGTAGCGGTCGGCGACGTGGCCGGCGGGTAAGACGAAGAAGATTCCGGGGAGGAAGAGCGCGAGGCCGGTGTAGCCGAGCGCGAGCGCGGAGTGCGTGATCTGGTAGACCTGCCAGGCAACGCCGACGGCCTGAGCTTCGGCGCCCATGATGCCCATCAGGCGCGCGAGCGAGTAGAAGCGAAACTCGCGCGACTGCCACGCAACGGTCGCGCTGGGAGATTGCTGATCGGCGTCGCTCATCTGACCTACTATGCTTGCACAATTGGGGTGGGACAGTCATGAACACGGTTAGGATAGGGATTTGAAGAGAGATGTGCGGAGGCGGGATGATTGCACCGGATCGGGATACGCTGGGGACGCTGCTGACGGAGGCGCGCAACCCTGCCAGCGAGCGCCTGGATGAGCTTTCGACGCTGGAGATGCTGGCGCTGATCAACGCGGAAGACGCGAAGGTTGCGGCAGCGGTGCAGGCGGAGTTGCCGGCGATTGCGCTCGCGGTGGATGCGGTTGCGGAACGGTTTAAGCGCGGCGGTCGGCTGTTTTATATCGGGGCTGGGACGAGCGGGCGGCTGGGCGTACTCGATGCAAGTGAGTGTCCGCCAACGTTTTCGGTGAGCGCGGAGCTGGTGCAGGGATTGATTGCGGGCGGTGACTCGGCGCTGCGGCTGTCGAGTGAGCACTCGGAGGATTCGCGCGAGGAGGGTGCGAGGGATCTGAAGGCTGCGGGATTTGGCGCGGACGGCAAGCCTGACACGCTGGTGGGGATTGCGGCCAGTGGACGGACGCCGTATGTGCTTGGTGCGATGGAGTATGCGAAGGGACTGGGCGCGCTGACGGTGGGGTTGAGCTGCGTGCCGGGGTCGGCGGTGGCGCGCGCGGCGGAGATTGCGATTACTCCGGCGACGGGGCCGGAGGTGCTGACGGGAAGCACGCGGATGAAGGCGGGCACGGCAACGAAGATGGTGCTGAATATGCTCTCGACCGGCGTGATGGTGCGGACGGGCGCGACGTTTGGCAACCTGATGGTGAACATGCGTCCATCGAATGCGAAGCTGGTGGACCGCGCGGAGAGAATTATCGCCGCGGCGACCGGGTGCGGCGCGGAAGAGGCAGCGCGGCTGCTGGTGGAGTCGGGTAGCGACGTGAAGATGGCGATTGTGATGGGGAGGCTTGGCGTGGGGCGCGAGGCTGCGCTGGAGAAGCTGAAGGCGGCGGGGGGTATTCTCGCTGGTGCGCTTTCGTAGCGATCGTTGCGCGCAGTTCATCAACGTGCAACAACGGGCGTCTAACGTTGCAGTATGCGCAAATTCCTTACGCAACCGAGTGTGAAGGTGCTGGGACGCCGGGCCCTGCTGGGCTTCGCGTTTGTCGTGATTGCTACGCTGGCCGTGGCCTAAACGGCGCTCGCGAGAGCACTCTTCCGTTGCCGTTGATCGCGGCTGCACGGAAGGTTTCAGCGGTGGGGCTATCGACCATGAAAGTAGAACAGCGCTGCTAAAACGATCACAGCGAAGACCGCAATCACGATGACTCGGCCATAGATTTTCAAGATCAAAGGGAGCGGTTCCTGGTCGGTGGCCCGGGGATTTGGGATAGGCTCGTGCGCATTCCGCATCCCTTTGAGCGTCCACCCCGCGGCGCTGAGAGTGCTGGTTGTCGGATCGTCGAGTCTCAGGACGCCGCGCAGCAGATGTTCCGCGGTGATGTCGTGGGAGGCATCGCGCTCCGCCTCTTCCGTGGCGTAGGCGAGGGCCCTTTTGCTGGCGTCGGTCAGGGGTATGTCGATTGAAGTATGGTTCGACTCCGAGATGGGCTCGACGCCGAGCAGGCTGCGGATCTCCGCAGCATTCTCATGCAGCGCCGCGAGGGGAGAGCCGGGCGGATATTCTTCCCGGGAGAGCCCGAGCACGAGATCGACAGGAGCGATTGCGGTGGCGCCGCGAAGGATCGCCTCGTCGCGGGCAAAGAAGATGGCCCTTCGAGCGGGTTGCGTGTAGCGTTCAAACAATTCGCGCCTCCTTAGCTGAAGAGGGTGTGCTTGCGCGGCATGTCGATGCCAAGGTGTTCGTAGGCGAGGCGCGTGGCGACGCGGCCGCGGGGGGTGCGGTCGAGGAAGCCGATCTGGATGAGGAAGGGCTCGTACACCTCCTCGAGCGCGTCCTGCTCTTCGGCTAACGCGGCGGCGAGCGTGTTGAGGCCGACGGGGCCGCCGTCATATTTTTCGATGATGGTGCGGAGGAGGCGGCGATCGAGCTCGTCGAAGCCGTGGGCGTCGACCTCGAGCATCTCGAGGGCGGCGACCGCGGTGGGGCGGTCGATCTTGCCG
>JBAULP010000140.1:0-8026 GCA_049578265.1 Acidobacteriaceae bacterium | reverse complement strand
ACGAGTGCCAGACTCGCCGCGCGTGAGGTCGAGGATGCCGGTGCGCCAGCCGAGGGATTGCTGCACGAGGAGGGTTCCGCCGCAGGTCTGCTCCACGTCATCGCGATGGGCGGCGATCGCCAGGATGTCCAGCGACCCTGCTTGGGGCGGGCCAGCGTGCGGGGAGGGTGACGCCTGCGGCGTGGTCATGGGGGTTAGTCGGCGCTGTCGGTCTCGGCGTCCATGTAGGCTACGTCGAAGACAGTGCCCTGCACGGTTACGTTGATGTTGTCGATCTCAGAGCCGGGCGTGCCACCGTTCTCGTCCTCTTGCTGGGTTTCGACGATTGGGCTGGGGTTCGGGCCGGTGTAGAAGGCGTGGATCTGGCCGCCGTAGGCTGTGTAGACCTTGAAGTAGTTCTGCACCCAGCAGAGACCGGTGAGGCTGCCGTAGTAGTACTGATTCTGATTGGTGTTTGGGTATGGCACCGTGACGGGTGTGACGGTGGAGACGTTGGACTGCACGACCGCGGGGATGATGGTCGCCGTTGGCGTGGCGGTTCCGGTGGTGGCCATGGTGAGGCAGTTGTAGTTGCCGGCCTGGTCGGTGTAGCCCTGAGATGCGAGTTCCTTGGCGGCTGTGGCGGCGCGAACACCGTTGGCGCAGTTGGACGAGCCGATCCAGAGGGTGTTGTTGTCGGCGAAGAGCATCTTGGTGTGGGTGCCGTCGGAGATGGGGATGGGTGCGCCCACGGCATAGGTACTGAGATTGAGCAGGCTGAGATTTCCGGCGAAGAGGCCCTTGTAAGCGCCGGTGGTCTGGAGTTGCTGGCCGGAGAGGTAGAGGTAGGTGCCGTCGGCTACCGCGGCCGTTACGCCGCCTGGGACTGGGACGGGGTTGGCGACAGGGAGGGTGGCCATCGGTGAGGGTGCACCGGCACCGAGCGGATTCACCGTGGGAACGATGTTGATGTTAAGCGGGGCCATGTTCAGGAAGCTCACGCTAGCGGTGGTTCCACCGTTCTCAGGGCCGGAGTTGAGGACATAGGCGGTGCTGCCGTCGAGCGAGAAGTTGACGTTGACGGGCCGATCGTAGGTGCCGGCGACGGGAACGACGCAGTAGGCCGGGAGCAGGAGGGGTTCGCAGTCCACATAGCCAGGGGGGAAGACGGGATTGGGCGTGGCGGGTAGCTTGACGATGCGGTAGAGGGTGTCAGAGTTCTGCACCATCGCAAGGACGACGCTATCGCCGGGATCGATGACGACTTTATCGACGCCCGGGAGATTGAGCGTGTAGGAGGTGCCACCGGTAGAGAAGATGATCTCGCCTGCCTGCTCTGCGGCTCCGGCAAAGGCGGTGCCGAGAGGAGCTGCGGCCGCGGAGGGGCTGGTGGCGCCGAAGTTGGCTACGGTCCCGCTAGCGGTCTCTTTGCTGTAATTGATATCGATGAGGTTGCCATCGTTATAGGAGAGGACATAGCCGCTGGTCTCTTCGGGGAAGTTGATGATGCTGATGGGTTCGCCCTCTGAATAGCCAGAGATGCTGTAGGACTTGGTGGTGTTCTGGACGTTGCCGCGCAGGTCGCGAAGTCCGTCCAGGATCTCGAGGCCACCGCTGGAGGTGCCATTCCCGGTGTAGGCAGCGAGAACGCGCTCCAGCAGCTTGCTGGGCGGTACGGGACGGCCGGCATAGCCGTATTCAGGAGTTTTATAAAGCACAACAACGCCGCAACCCGAGAGAGCCAGCGTGGCGGTGGCCAGCAGGACGCCCGATGCAACCAGGGCAGAGAAACTTCTTATCTTCAACTTTAACCACTCCAAACGTCAGCCGCCTCGTGCGCGGAAGTTGCGATTTCTAAGCAAAGTATAGCAGGGCGACCCCTCTATTTTGGCGTTGTCCGGGCAGGAGTAAGAGGCGGTGAAGGCTGTCGGGGCGTTATAGGATGAGAGATTAGGCATTCCGAATGAGTTGATGGGACGGGAGATCGATGGCGGCTGCGGTGGACAGGCTTTTTGCGGGTGGGACGGTGCTCTGTGACGGGGCCATGGGCACGATGCTCTATAGCTGCGGTGTGTTCATCAATCGATGCTATGACGAGCTGAATGTGACCCAGCCGGAGACGGTGCGGACGGTGCACCAGCAGTATCTTCAGGCGGGCGCGGAGATCATCGAGACAAATACGTTTGGGGCGAACAGCTTTCGGCTGGAGCGTTTTGGGCTGCGGGAAAAGGTGAGCGAGTTCAATCGAGCGGGTGCGGCGATTGCGCGGCAGTGCGTGGATGCAATGAAGGAGAAGCAGGGATCCGAGGCGTTCGTGGCCGGGGCGGTGGGGTCGCTGGGACTGCGACTGGAGCCATTGGGAAAGACGGCGCTGAGCGAGGCGCGGGCGGCGTTTGCGGAGCAGATTGCGGCGCTGGCGGAGGGTGGAGTTGATCTGCTGATGGTGGAGACGATGATGTCGGTGGACGAGGCGGAGCAGGCGGTGAAGGCGGCACGGGAGGTGGCGCCGTGGTTGAAGGTGGTGGTGCTGTTTACGGTGGACGAAGAGGCGAACTGTTTGGATGGAACGAGCCCGGAGGTGGCGGCGCAGCGGATGGAGGCGATTGGTGCCGATGCGGTGGGATGCAACTGCAGCACGGGTCCGGCGACGGTGCTGAGCGCGGTGGAGCGGATGCGTGCGGTGACTCGGCTGCCGATTGTGGCGATGCCGAATGCGGGGATGCCGCGCAATGTGGAGGGGCGCAATATTTATCTGACGTCGCCGGAGTATATGGGGAGCTTTGCGCGGAAGTTTGTGCGCGCGGGAGCGAGCTGGGTGGGAGGATGTTGCGGAACGACGCCGGCCCATGTGCGCGCGATGCGCAGTGCGCTGCGCGCGATGGAGGCCCAGGATGCGGGCGAGACGGCGGTGGCGAAGGCTGGCGCGGTTGCGGTGACGAGCGATGTGAGCGGGGTGAAGGAATCGGGTGTTGAACCTCCGCCGTTGCGCGAGCGATCGCATATTGGGAGGTGCATTGCTGATGGGAAGTTTGTGACGATGGTGGAGATTGTTCCGCCAAAGGGTTTTGATTGCGAGAAGGAGCTGGCGGGGGCGGCGCTGCTGGCGGAGTTTGGGGTGGACGCGATCAATGTTCCGGATTCGCCGAGAGCGAGCGCGCGGATGAGTGCGCAGAGTTTGTGCGTGCAGATTCAGCAGAAGGTTGGGATCGAGACGATTCTGCACTACACGTGCAGGGACAGAAACGTGTTGAGCATTCAGAGTGATCTGCTGGGGTCGGCTTCGATTGGGCTAAAGAATATCCTTTGCCTGACGGGCGATCCGCCGAAGATGGGGAACTATCCGGATGCTACTGCGGTCTTCGATGTGGATGCGATTGGGTTGGTGAATATCGTGCACGGGCTGAATCAGGGGCTGGATATCGGGAGGAATCCGATTGGGGGGTCGACAGGATTTACGATTTCTGTGGCGGCCAATCCTGGGGTGAGCGACATTGAGCACGAGGTGCGGCGGTTTGCGTACAAGGTAGAGGCGGGTGCGGAGTTCTGCATTACCCAGCCGGTGTTTGATCTGAAGCTGCTTGAGGATTTTCTGCGGAGGATTGAGGGATTCAGAATTCCGGTGGTTGCGGGGATTTGGCCGTTGACCAGCCTGCGCAATGCGGAGTTCATGAAGAACGATCTGCGGGTGTCGATGCCGGACGAGATTCTGGCGCGGATGGCGGCCGCTCCAGATAAGGATGCGGCGCTGGCCGAGGGTGTGGCGATTGCGCGCGAGATGCTGGAGAGCGTGCGCGGACAGGTGCAGGGCGTGCAGGTAAGCGCGCCGTTTGGGAAGTATGCGCTGACCAAAGAGGTTCTTGGGCTGACAGTGGAGGCGAAGTGATGGCGAGTTTTGAAGATCAGATGGAAGAGCTGGAGAAGGTGGTGGAGCGGCTGGAGCGCGGGGACCTGACGCTGGAAGAGAATGTCAACCTGTTTGAGCGCGGGGTGCAGCTTTCAAATGCTTGCAAGGCGCAGCTGGCGAATGCGGAGAGTCGCATCCAGGTGCTGATGGAGCCGGAGGCGGGAGGGAAGCCGCGGGTGGAGGAGTTGGCGATGGCGGTCGCGGAGGAAGAGGACGACGAAGAGGAGTTCGACGCGGATGAGGACGAAATGCCGGACGATCTGAACGACGGGCGGCTGTAGGGGGCGTCGCGGCTGAGGGCTTAGCGGTCGCGGCTGGTGACGAAGCCAGGAACCCAGAGGAGGGCGCGCTTGTAGTCGCTCTCAGGGAGTTCGGCGATGGACTGGCGGGCGGCTTCGGCGTAGGCGCAGGCGGTGTCGGTGGCGTAGGCCAGGGAACCGTGGCGCTGCAGGATTTCCAGGATGTCGGCGTGGGCTACTCGGGCGAAGCTGCGGTCGGCGAGGACGGTGCGGATGGCCTCGCGGTCGGCTCCGGTGCCGCGCTCTAGCGCGTGGATGACCGCCAGGGTGGCCTTGCCTTCGCGGAGGTCGGAGGCGGCGGGCTTGCCGAGGACTTCGTCGTTGGCGGTGAGGTCGAGGACGTCGTCGATGATCTGGAAGGCCAGGCCGAGGTTGCGGCCGTACTCGCCGAGGGTGTCTTCGAAGGGGCGCTCGCCGTCGCGTATATCAGGATTGGCGACGACTGCGCCTAGCTGCATGGAGACCTTGAAGAGGCAGGCGGTCTTGCGATAGATGAGGTCGAAGTACTCCTCCTCGTTGATGAGGTGGCCGAGCTTTTCCATCTGCAGAAGCTCGCCTTCGACCATCTCCTGGGTGAGGGAGATGAGGAGGTCGAGGATGCGGAAGTTGCGCTCGGCGAGGGCGGTCTGGAAGGCCTGCATGTAGAGCCAGTCGCCGGCGAGGACGCACTTGGCGTTGCCCCAGGTGGTGTTGGAGGAGGGACGGCCGCGACGGGTGTCGGCCTCGTCGATGATGTCGTCGTGGACGAGGGTCGCGGTGTGGAGCATCTCGACTACGGCGCCGAGTCGGATGCGGGCGTCGGTGTCGCAGTGGAGGGACTTGGCCGAGAGGAGCAGAAGCAGAGGGCGGATGCGCTTGCCGCCGCCGGCGATGAGGTAGTTGGCGATGTCAGTGACGACGGCGACGGGGGATGCGGCCTGGCGGGAGAACTCGACCTCAATGGCCGCGAGATCGTCCTTGAGGAGATCGAAGACTTCGGCGGCCGTCGCGATGGAGATCGTGCTCATGGTTCGTCTCAACTTAAGAGTAGCAGGTGAAGGAGGTTACACGTTGGGCGCATGAAGCGCGTTGCGGGTTGTGTTGCGCGGGACGAAGGCTAGTTGGAGCGAAAGTTGGTGAACTGGAGATCGATGCCGAGGTCTTTGCCGCGGAGGAGAGACATAATCTGCTGGAGCGTGTCGCGGTCCTTGCTGGTGACGCGGACGGTGTCTCCCTGGATGCTGGCCTGGGCTTTGAGCTTGGAATCTTTGATGAGGGCGACGATTTTTTTTGCGGGTTCACCGGAGATGCCCTGCTTGAGTTTAATTTTCTGGCGGACAGAGGAGTTCGAAGCGGGCTCGATCTTTTCGTACTCGAGGTTTTTGAGGGAGACGTTGCGCTTGACGAACTTCTGGGAGAGGATCTCGATGACTGCTTTGAGGGTGTACTCATCCTGCGAGGCGAGTTGGACGACGTCCTGGCCTTCGAGGGCGATGGTGGACTTGGAGTTCTTGAGATCGAAGCGGGCGTGGACCTCCTTGCTCGCCTGATCGATGGCGTTCTTCACCTCTTGAATGTCGACTTTGCTTACGATATCGAAGCTGTTATCAGCTGCCATAGTTTGGATCCTCTTACGATTTAGATGCGTCGTCGTGGGTGATTGCAGTCCATTGTGTCAGATGTGAGACTAATCGCACAGTGACGTTGGGAACAGCACGCCGAAGTTAGTTGTGGTAGTTTCTGCGAGCTCGGTTACGGAGATGTTGCGGAGATCTGCGACGAAGCGCGCGGTGTGGGCTACGAATGCGGGTTCGTTGGTCTGGCCGCGGAGGGGGATGGGGGCTAGAAAAGGCGCGTCGGTTTCGACGAGGATGCGGTTGGCGGGGGTGGTGCGGGCTACCTGCTGGATGGTGATGGATTTGGGGTAGGTGACGTTGCCCGCGAAGGAGAGATAGAAGCCGGCGGCTAGCGAGCGGGCGGCCTGGTCCTGGTTGCCGGAGAAGCAGTGCATGATGCCGGGAAGGCCTGTGGGGGTCCAGTGCTGGTGGATGAGACGGAGGAGGTCTTCCCATGCCGCATCGGGACCGCCGAACGGTTCGTATTTGGCTTTGGCAGCGGGGATGGCAAGCTCACTGGTGCGGCAGTGGATGGTGATGGGCTTGCGTGCGGCGGCGGCGATCTGCATCTGGGCGATGAAGGCGGCTTGCTGGGTGGGGACGTCGGGGTTGTCGAGGTGGTAGTAGTCGAGGCCGATCTCGCCGATGGCTAAGCAGCGCGGGTCGCGCGCTAAGGTCTCTAGCTTGGCGAGGTTCTCGGGTGTGGCTTGGTGGGCTTCCTGGGGATGGATTCCGGCTGTGGCGAAGATGTTGGGATGTGCGTGCGCGAGGTCCAGCGCGCGGTGCATGGTTGCTGGGCCGTCGCCGATGCCGATGGCGAGGAGCTTGCCTACGTTGGCTTCGCGCGCGTGGGCGAGGATTGCGGCGAGGTCTTCGTAGTCGTCGAGATGGCAGTGGGAGTCGACAAGTTGCGGCATTCTCTTAGGATACAAGGCGTGAGGATAGGACGGTCGCGGCGAGATGATGCGTAGAGCTGCGCGTGGAGAGAGACCTGGGATTTTGGGAGGCGTAGGATGTCTGTCGAGAGGGCGGGCGACGATATGGGGCGTGCGGGTGGGCCTGAGCAGTTGGGGGCGAAGTCGAAGGTGTATCGGTTTGATGAGTTGCCGATGCGGATGGGCAGTAATGGTGGGGAGAGTCGGAATGTGTTGAGCGGACGTCTGGTGACGGGCGAGGAGGTGTCGCTGCATGAGTCGATGCAGCCTGCGGGAGCGAAGCCCAATCCAGCGCACCGCATTGAGCATACGGAGCTGATCTGCCTGCGGGAGGGTTCGCTGGAATTTGAGCACGATGGCAGGACGGAGCGGGCTGAGGCTGGAGACGTTCTCTTTATTGCGAAGGGAACGCTGCATGGAGTGCGTGTCGTAGGTGCAGGGCCGGCAGCGTATTTTGTTCTGGCTATTGGCGGAGATACCAACCGATCGTGAAGGAGGGAAGATGGAGATGAATCGCAGGGACTGGTGCGTGGCGATGGCGGCGTTCGCTTCGTTGGGTGGGTTGATGGGGAAGGCGCAGGAGACGAAGGGGAGCGCGGCCGATACCACGGACATGGCGGTATCGAAGGTGTTTCGCTATGACGAGATGAAGGTTTCGCATTACGCGAATGGAGGGTGGGGACGAGCGGTGATGCATGGGACGCTGCCGACTGGAGAGTTCGTCGAAGTGCATGAGACGATGCTGCCGGCGGGGCAGATGCCGCACCCGCCGCATCGTCATCGGAACACGGAGTTTGTGCTGATCCGGCAGGGGAAGCTGGAGTTTCTGAATGATGGGAAGCCGGAGCCGGCGGGGATGGGCGATGTGATCTATACGGCGTCGAACCAGATGCATGGTTTGAAGAATGTTGGCGACGCGCCGGCGTTGTATTTTGTGGTCTCGGTGAGCCACGGGCAGATGTAGCTCCCGTGGCTGCGAGCGCAGGTTACTTGAGTCGGGTGCCTACGGGAACGCCTTCGGGGACGGTGGCGAGGTAGGGCTTGCCGCCTTCCTGGCTGGCGGCGAGGAGCATGCCGTGGGACTCGAGGCCGCGCATCTTGCGGGGGGCGAGGTTGGTGATAACGATGATGCGGCGGCCGATGAGGTCTTCGGGGGTGTACCACTCGGCGATGCTGGAGAGGATCTGGCGGGTGCCGAGTTCGCCCAGGTCGACTTCGAGGCGGAGGAGCTTGTCGGCTTTGGGGATGCGCTCGGCTAGTTTGATCTCGGCTACGCGGAGCTCGACTTTGACGAAGTCGTCGATGGAGATGGGG
>JBAULP010000139.1:0-53081 GCA_049578265.1 Acidobacteriaceae bacterium | reverse complement strand
CCGTCATCTCGACCGGAGGCCGAAGGCCGCAGCGGAGAGATCCCTGTATTCCGCCCCTGCCAGGCCGCCGGCGCCTCTCCAAAATTCCAGTGGAAAAGTTTGACCCCAGCCCCCTTTCCCGGTAAACTTACATAGTTTGGCGATGCACAGGGATTTCTCCCTCTGCATGGGAGTTTTGCGGCGATTGAAGCTGCTTTCCGGCTCCCTGGCCGCGCAGGCCCCCCGACAAGACATCTTGCAGATTTCCTTGCAGAGAAATAGATAGAGAATGGATAGGCAGCGTGCGGCTTTCCGCGCCCCGCCTCTGAGGTTTCAAGCCATGTACGCAGTCATCAAAACCGGTGGTAAGCAGTACCGCGTCGCCCCCGGCGATACCGTCCGCATCGAAAAGGCCGCCCACGAAGACGGCGCCATCACCTTCTCCGAAGTCCTCGCCGTCTCCGGCGAAGAGGGCAAGTTCGAG
Source organism: Acidobacteriaceae bacterium (assembly GCA_049578265.1). Lineage (GTDB taxonomy): Bacteria > Acidobacteriota > Terriglobia > Terriglobales > Acidobacteriaceae > Granulicella. The sequence continues at coordinate 52,618 of JBAULP010000139.1, read as the reverse complement.
AGCGATCTCGGCGGCGCCAAGGTCCTCGCCGAGGTCATCAAGGAAGGCCGCGGCGACAAGATCCTCGTCTTCCACCTCAAGCGCAAGAAGCAGTACAAGAAGCTCCAGGGCCACCGCCAGAGCTTCGTCGAAGTCAAGATCAACGAGATCATCGTAGGCGGCAAAAGCTTCAAGGCCGACAAGAAGTAACCACCCATGATTTGTCATCCTTCGCGTAGCGAAGGATCCGTTTTCCCCCGCCGAGCCCAAACCGCCAGCGGACAAAATTTGAACTTCAGCGCCTCCTCAGGGGCGTGAAAGAGGCACAGCAATGGCACATAAAAAAGGTTTAGGCTCCTCCAAAAACGGCCGCGACTCAAACGCCCAGCGGCTCGGCGTCAAGCGTTTCGCCGGCGAGACCGTCACCGGCGGCTCCATCCTCGTCCGTCAGCGCGGCACACCCCTCAAGCCCGGCAAGAACGTAGGCCGTGGCTCCGACGACACCCTCTATGCCAAGATCAGCGGCGTAGTAAAGTTCCAGAACCGTGGCCAGCAAGGCCGCTTCGTCTCCATCATCGAGCCCGAAGCCGCCACGGCCTAACCGCCAATCTCCCGCTCCACCAAAAAGCCCTGCGCAAGCAGGGCTTTTTCTGCGTCCCTCTCCTATGCCGCCCCAAAATCGCGTGACACATCTTCGCGACGGCCACATCTTCGCGACGGCCCCATCATCGCTAAGATGGGCATCGCTTGCGACAGCAAACCACCGCTTTGCCTGCCGCAAGGCCCCAAAAGGATCACACCCCCCAGACCATCCTTTGGAGCACACTGGCGGGGCTTTTGCTGCCTTCAGCTAAACTAGTCCGCAGGGAGGGCCGCCATGCAGCCGTTCATCGCCGAAAAACGCGAAGCCATCGCCGAGCTCTGCCGCCAGCACCACGTCCGCCGCCTCGCCATCTTCGGCTCCGCCACCCGCGACGACTTCGACCCCGCCCGCAGCGACGTCGACATCCTCGTCGAGTTCTATCCCGCGGCAGATGCCTCCTATGCGGAGAACTTCTACAGCCTTCGAGATCACTTGGAAGATCTGCTCCACCGCAACGTCGATCTCCTCCGCGAAGGCGTGATTCGCAATCGCTACCGCCTGCAGGCAATCGAGAAAGGCAAAGTCGAGCTCTATGCAGCGTGACCTCTGCGCCTATCTCCAGGACGTTCTCGATGCCGGCGAAGCCATCCAGCGCTTCACATCAGGTATTACCTATGAGGCCTTCGAGGCCGACGATCTCGTCCGCTCCGCTGTCGAACGCAAGTTTGAGATCATCGGTGAAGCTCTCCGTCAGGCCTCGGATTGCTTTCCAGGCTCGGTCGACTCCGTCCCGGATCTCAGAGACGCAGTAGGCCAGCGCAACCGCATAGCGCACGGCTACTTCGCCGTGGACGCCAAAGTTCTTTGGGACACACTGAACGATGGCCTGGAGCTGCTGATTCGCGAGATCGAAGCGATACGATCGGCCCGCTGCCCGTAACTCGCTTACCGTTCCCCCATCCCCTACTTCTCCAGCGGCCAGCTAAGCCGGTCAATACTGAACATATCCCGCGTGGTGCAATACCCACCCGCACCGTTCATTCTCCCAATCAGCCGCAACTTCGACGGGTCCACATACAACCGCTCCCGATTCGAAAACGCCGACTCGCGCACATGCGCATACACAATCCGTCCCAGCACAATCGTCCCCGTCCCACCCGTCTCAATCACCTGAAACAGCTTGCACTCCAGCCCCACCGGCGACCCCGCAATCCGCGGCACATTCACCACCTCGCACTTGGTCAACTCCAGCCCTGCCAGCCGCGTCTCATCCGTCCCTCGCGGAGCATTCGTCGCCGTCACATTCATCGCCTGCGCCAGTTCTTCCGGCACCAGGTTCACCACAAACTCACCCTGCGCCCGAATATTCGCCAGCGTGTCCTTCTCCTCCCGGTCCGGCGGAGTCCCAAACCCAATCGCCACCAGCGGCGGGTCTGACGACAAAACATTGAAGAACGAAAACGGCGCCGCATTCAGTCCCTCAGCGTCGCGCGACACCACCCACGCAATCGGCCGCGGCATCACCACCGACACCAGCAGCTTGTACACATCCGTCTTTGCCATCGCCCCAAAATCAAAGTTCGCAAACGTATCCGCCATCCAACGCTCCTCGTCTTCTCTACTGTCTACTCACTACTCTCTACTGTCTTCTTCCCGCATCACGGGCTTGCCCTTCTCATTCCACTCCACAAACCCCGCCGGCACCTGGTGGTCATGGGTAAACAGCACCAGCCACTTCTCCGGAATCGCCTGCGCCCAAAACCGCTTCCGCTCCTCGATACAAGTCAACGGATCAAGGTCATACCCCATCACCCACGTAGCATCCAGGTGATGATGCGTCGGCACCAGGTCGCTCACATAGCAAGCGTGCTCGGTAGCCCCCCCATGCGCACGAGCCTCGATATGCACGCCCAGCAAGCTAGCCGTATGCCCCGGAAGATTCTCCACCGTAACCCCCGGCACAATCTCCAACCCCGTCTGGATCGTCACCGCCGGCAGCACCTTCCCATCGGCAGGCCTCAGCCGAGCATCGTCCGCCGTAAACCCACCCTTCCCCCCAGGATCAATCAGCGTCAACTGCCCACTCTCAATCAACGGATCATAGTTCGGCCAAAGATAGCTCACACGGTCGCGCTCCAACTGCAACCGCCCATGCGCCAGCTCGCCCGCGGCCGCAAAGTAACGCGCATTCTTAAACGTAGGCCGCGAAACCCCATCCGCCCCCAACGTAGTATTCCAACCCGAGTGGTCAAAGTGCAGGTGCGTATTCACCACATGCGTCACCTCGTCCACACCCACGCCCGACGCCGCCAACGACGCCGGCAGTCGCTCCTGGTTCTGATGAATCTCCTTCAACTTCGGCGGCTGCTTGTTCCCAATCCCGGTCTCGATCAGCACCACCGCGCCGCCAGTCCGCACCACCACCGAATTCAGCCCCAGCAGAATCTGGTTCTTCTCATCCGCCGGCGTGCGTTTCTCCCACATCGGCTTGGGCACTACGCCGAACATCGCGCCCCCATCCAGCACGTACGTCCCATCGCTGCAGAGAATCAGTTCCAGGTCGCCCAGCGCCCGCCGTCCCCGCGCCAGCTCATCGTCCTGCTTCGTATACGCCGGATGCATCCAGCGAGTATACGTCGCGCACCCCACCCCTCGTCCCCGCACCGGGGCCTATAATCGCCCGTCCCCTAAAGGGTTTGCCGCTCGCTCCGTCGGAACCTCGATCGTCTTCTACGACGCCTTCGGCGATGCGCCCGCAAGCTCTGCCGACGCTTCACTCTCGGCCATCAGCGCAGCAGGCGTGTCGGCAATCATCTCCATCGTCGCCGCCGGAGACGTATCCACAGAGGCCATCGCAGCCCCCGCACTCAACGCTCCATCCAGCGCCGCCGCTGCAGCCGCTACCTGCGCTGCAGGCGAGTCCAGATTCGCCGCCGCCGCTACTCCCGACGGCACTCGCTTCATCTGGAAGCACGACCGGCAAAGCACCGGCCGACCCTGCGTTGGCTTAAACGGAACCGTCGTCTCAATCCCGCACGCCGAACACATCGTCCGCGTCTCGGTCCGCGAAAACGGCAGAGCCGTAGCTCCGGTCGCGCTCGCAGACCTGCCGAGACCGGCCCGCTTTGCCTTGCATAGCTTGCAACGCTTCGGGTCGTTCTTGAACTGTTTGTCGTAGAAGAAAATCTGTTCCCCGGCAGTAAACACAAATTCGTTGCTACAGTCGGAGCACTTCAGCAACCGATCGATAAATTGCATCGCCTTCTCCCATTCTGCGGGATAAGGATGAAACGCAGCCGTGCCCAACCTGCATAAGCCGGTGGGAGCCGGTACATGCGCTCAAACCTGGTGTTGCATCGTACAGGGCCCGGTGTCGCGTCCGTAGGTTCTCTCGCTGCTGTCTAAGGAACTTACGGCATTCGACGGGGAGAAAATGCTACCGTGCAGCATTCGCCCCCCGTCGAAGATGTCTTTCGATCGCCCAAAGCGTTTGGCTCCAGGCATTTCAATCGTGCCAACTGACTCTACTACTTATTCGCCAATCAGTCCTGTTCCTTGCGGACCTTTTTGCGGTTCCGTTTGCGTGCGAGTGCTTCCTTCACGCGTTTCTTTTCGCCTGGTTTCAGGTAAAAGGAGTGGCGCTTCACCTCTTTGATAATGTCCTCCGTCTGCACCTTCCGCTTGAAACGACGAAGAGCATTCTCCAAGGGCTCGCCTTCTTGAACACGTACTTCTGCCAAGATTGAATACACCTCCAAACCTGCCAAATCGGCTATCCCTTCAGCATAGCCCTTCTGTCCGCTTTTCGCACGGAAAAATCCCCACTTAATCGATATTTTTGCGCAACTTACACGTTATGTCTGATCGTTCATAATCATCCTCCTACGACCCTCCGCACCCATCTCTATACTTATCTGTATGATCCGCCCTTACCGCGGCCTCACCCCCGTCATCGCCCCCGGCTGCTACATCGACCCATCCGCCCAGCTCATCGGCGACGTCCACCTCGGCCCTCAATCCTCCCTCTGGCCCCACGCCGTCGTCCGCGGCGACACCAACTCCATCCGCATCGGCGCCCGCACCAACATCCAGGACAACGCCACCGTCCACGGCATGCGCCACCTCCACCCGGTCCTCATCGGAAACGGCGTCAGCATCGGCCACAACGCCACCGTCCACGGCTGCACCATCGACGACGACGTCCTCATCGGCATCGGTGCCATCGTCCTCAACGGAGCCCACATCGGCGCCAACAGCATCATCGCCGCCGGAGCCCTCATCCCCGAAGGCACCGTCATCCCACCCAACTCGCTCGTCACAGGCCTTCCCGGCAAGATCCGCCGCACCACCACCGAAAAGGATCTAGCCCTCATCCGCACCGCCGCCAACAACTACCTCGACTACATCCTCACCTACCTCGCCGAACCCACCCCCTAGCCGCCGTCACTTAGCGCCGTCACTTGGCGATTTTGCAATCTCACCTGAACGATCCCGGGTGCCCCAGGTCCCGCTTTTTGGACTTGGGAACGCACGAATCTTCACGGCCGCAAACCAGCTCTCAATCCAATCTCCAAGACTCCACGACGCCAAGCCCTCTAGCCCTCCGCTCACGACTCTGCTATACACCTACCATCATGAAAATCTGGGCACCGGCGTTCGTCACCCTCTCTCTCCTCGCGTGCGGCACGCCAAACACCCCCGCCCAAACCAAAGCCGCACCAGCCTCCGCACCCACCACCGCCACCGCCCCCACCGACTACCCCGGCGAGTCCTACGTCTTCGACCAGCTCGACCGCATCTACACCGTAGCCGCCGACGGCACCGGCTCCCGCGAGTTCAGCGGCGTCGTAGAGATCCGCAACCAGGCCGGCGTCAAAGCCTTCAGCGTCATCCCCTTCGACTTCGCCTCCAACTCCGAGCACGTCGAGATCGAATACGTCCGCGTCCGCCACGCCGACGGCACCGTCGTCACCACCCCGCCCACCGACGCCCAGGAGCTCCCCGAAGAGGTCACCCGCGAGGCTCCCTTCTACAGCGACCTCAAGCAGGAGCAGATCCCCATCCGCGGCCTGCAGCCCGGCGACCTTCTCCAGTACAAGCTCCGCATCGTCCGCACCAAGGCCGAAGCCCCCGGCCGCTTCTGGGGCAACGACGGCTTCTTCCTTCCCTCCTCCGGCATCGTCATCCGCTCCGAGACCATCGAGCTCCACGTCCCCAAAGACGTCTACATCCAGGTCTGGAGCCCCAACTACAAGCCCACCCTCTCCAACACCACCCTCGCCGGCGTCCCGCAGCGCGTCTATCGCTGGCAATCCAACCAGCTCGCTCCCGTCGCCGGCAAAACGCGAAACGACCTCCTCAAGCTCGACCACAACCCCACCCTCGGCACCAACGACAAACCTCCCCTCCCCCACATCGCCTGGACCAACTTCCATAGCTGGCAGGAGATTGGCTCCTGGTACCGCTCCCTCGAAGCCTCCCGCACCCAGCCCGACGACGACATCCGCGCCAAGGTCGCCACCCTCATCGCCGGCAAGTCCACCCCCGAAGAAAAAGCCCGCGCCATCTTCGCCTACGTCAGCTCGCAGGTCCGCTACATCGGCATCGACTTCGGCGTTGGCCGCTTCCAGCCCCATGACGCCGGCGACGTCCTCAGCAACCAGTACGGCGACTGCAAAGACAAATCCACCCTGCTCATCTCCATGCTCTCCGCCGCCGGCATCTCCGCCGACCCCGTCCTCATCGGCGTCGGCATCCCCTTCAACCCCGACGTCCCCTCACCCGGCGCCTTCAATCACGTCATCACCCTCGCGCAGGTCGACGGCAAGCCCATCTGGCTCGACTCAACCCCCGAAGCCTCCCCCTACCAGCTCCTCAACAACCTCATCCGCGACCAGCGCGCCCTCGTCATCCCCTCCACAGGCGACGCCCGCATTGAAACCACCCCCGCCAATCCGCCCTTCCCCTCCTACGTCCACTTCCAGGCTATCGGCACGCTCGACGATACCGGCACCTCCCACTCCCACCTCACCATGGATCTCCGCGGCGATGAAGAAGTCGGGGTCCGTCAGGCGGTGCGCTCTATCTCCGCTGCCCAGTGGGATGAATTCATGCAGCGCGTCTCCTACTCCATGGCCTTCGGCGGCAAGGTCACCAACGCCGAGTTCGGCCGCCCCGACGACACCTCCATCCCCTTCCACGTCACCTACGACTACGAGCGCGAAAAGGCCGGCGACTGGGACAACCTCCGCATCGTCGCCCAGCTACCGCCCGCGGGGTTTCCCACCATCGACGAGAAAGACCCTCCCGTAACCCCCATCGAGCTCGGCGTCCTTCATCGCGAGATCGATCACGCCGTCATGACCCTGCCCAAAGGCTGGACCGCAAACCTCCCGCCCTCCATCCACGCCCGGACGGTCTTCGCCAGCATCGACAAGACCTACAAGTTCGAGAACGGTGTCCTCACCACCGACCGCGATATCCAGGTCTTCCAGCAGCACATCCCCGCCTCCGACTGGCAGACCTACTACAAATGGTTCCAGGAAGCCGGCCTCGATGGAGAGAGCTACATCCAACTCATCCCCAACTCCCTCAACGGCACCGCTCCGCCCCCCTTCGTTGCAACCCAGGACAATCCCACCGCCGCCAACCTCATCCACCAGGCCGCCCAGGCCGAGCAGCGCAAAGACTGGAACGGCGCCCGCGAACTCCTCACCAAGGCTCAGGCCGCCAATCCCAAACAGGCCTTCCTCTGGAGTAACTACGCCTTCCTCTCCCTGCAGGATCACGACACCACCTCCGCCATCGTCAACCTCCAGAAAGAGCTCACCCTCCACCCGGACGAAGCCAACGTCTCCCGCATGCTCGCCTCCGTATACATAGGCAACAACAAGCGCGACGACGCCATCACTACCCTCCAGGCCGCCATTAGCTACAGCCCCAAGGATGAGAACCTCGCCCTCCTTCTCTCCAGCATCCAGGTCCAGCACGGAGACTATCCCGCAGCCGAAAAGACCCTCCGCGCCGCGCTCACCACAACTCCAACCAGTGCCGCCATCGAGATGGATCTCGGCAACGTCCTCCTCCACGAGCAAAAGACCGTGGAAGGCGAAACCCTCCTCCGCGCCGTCGTCACCACCAGCACCGATCCGCTCCAGCTCAACAACGCAGCCTACGAGCTAGCCGACTCCTCCCTCGACCTCACCCTCGCCGAGACCGCCTCCCGCCGCTCCCTCGAACTTCTCGACAAAGCCAGCAACAACGGCGAGACCGGCCCCAACGCCCGTTTCCGTGCCTCCCTCCTCGTCTCCGCGTGGGACACCTACGGCTGGATTCTCTTCCGCGACAACAAAATCGTCGCGGCCGAGCCCTGGATTCGCGCCGCCTGGCGCAATGGCAACGAAGCCGAACCCGGCTACCACCTCGCCATGCTCCTCGAAAAACAGGGCCACCTCACCGAAGCCCTCAACCAGCTCGAGCTCGCCTCCAAGGGCGGACGCGGGCAAAATCCCGTCAGCGTCCAGAAACTTATCGAGGACGAAACCGCCACCCTCAGCAAGAAAACCCACTCCACCCTGAAGAAAGACGCCGGCATGCAGCTTCAGGACGATCGCACCTACAAGCTTCCCCGCGGAAGCCTCAGGCCCTCCGGCCAGGGCTGGGCAGACGTCGAAGTCGACGTCAACACCCAGGGTATCGCCGCCTTCCGCATCGTCAGCGGAGACCAAAGTCTCCAACCACTCTCTGGCGCCGTCCAAATGTTAAAACTCAATCTCGATCTGCCCCCCACCAGCCACGCGAAACTTCTTCGCCGCGGCGTCCTAAGTTGCCACCAGGAACCCACTTGCGAGCTCGTGCTGGTCTCAGCCACATCCAACTAGCGATACCGGGCCACTGTTGCCTTCTCCCCCGCATCTCATCCAGAATCTAAGTACCAGCATTTTCACGAAAGCGAGCGTCACTCCCAATGGCAAAGAAATCCAACGACAAGTCTTCTTCTCTCACCCGCAAGAAACTCGTCGACCTCCTCAACGAAGACCTTCAGCGCGAGTTCCAGGCCATCATCGCCTACGTCAACTACTCACAGGTCATCAAGGGCGCGGCCTACATGAACATCGCCGGCGAACTCGAAGTCCACGCCAAAGAAGAGCTCGGCCACGCTCTCAAAGTCAGCTACTGGATCGACGTCCTCGGCGGCATGCCCGCTACGATGCCCAAGCCCGTCAAGACCAGCGAAAAAGCCACCGACATGCTCCGCTTCGATCTCGAAAACGAGAAGGAGACCATCCGCAACTATCGCCGCCGCGTCAAGCAAGCCGACGAGCTAGACGAGTTCGCCCTCGGCGAAGACCTCCGCGAGATCCTCCGCGACGAGCAGGACCACCTCAACGCCCTCGCCACCGCCCTCGGCGAAGACACCCCCGACCCCGGCATCGCCGACTGACCCCGTTTCAACTCCAACAAAAAGTCGCCGGTCATCGGCGACTTTTTTCATGCAGCAGTCTCGTCTCAGCCCCTACAGAACCGGGTGCCCCAGAGCCTGCCCTGAGCTCGTCGAAGGGTCCGACCTTTGGGACCTGGATTCAACGCCGCAGCGTCAAGACTCGCGTCGCATCCCCAGCCACGCCGCCACACCCGCCAGCTCCACCACCATCAACATCTCCAGGTCGAACCCCAAACTACTCACACTCGGCCGCACATGCGGAGCCAGCATGCACAACGCCAGCACCATCGCCACCACCGCCACCGTGGCCGTCGTCTGGCTCACGCTCCGCCGCGCCTGCACCTTCGGCTGAGCCGGCAGCGCCGCTCTCACCCGCGCCGCAAAATCCGCCGGCACCGCAACCTCCGGCTGGCGCTCCAACGCCCGCGTAATCGCCGCCTCGAACTCATTCCCATCGCTCATCGCAACCTCGACCTCTCTCACAATCCCCCCACCACAACCGACCGCGCCCCAACCCCCAAACCTCTCTTCTCCATCGTCTCACCCGCATCGCCAACAACACCCGCCCCAACCGTCGCAGTTAACTTTCGCCGTCCGCGGAGGACCTCGCTCAGCCGCTTGCGGCCGCGGTGCAGATGCGTTCGCACCGTATTAATCGGCAACCCCAGTGCCGCAGCAATCCCCTCATAGCTGCACTCCTCCTGGTGATACAGCACCAGCACGGCCCGCTCCATCTCCGGCAGCTCGCCCAGCGCATGCTCCACCGCAGCCTGCATCTCCGCATCCGCCATCCGCTGCTCCGGATTCCGCGCATGCTCCGTCAAATCATCCCCAGCAAAGCTCTCAATCCATCCCGAATCGCCAGCCTCATCGCCCTCATCCGCCGGCGCGCTGGCAATCACCGCTCGTTCCTTCCGCCGACGCTTCCACTCATCCTGCGCCACATTCACCACAATCCGATAAAGATACGTAGACAGCGCCGCATCCCCCCGAAACTCCGGCAGCGCCCGATACAGTCGCAGAAAAACCTCCTGCGCCAAATCCTCCACCTGCGCCCCGCTCCCCGTCAGCCGAGTAAGCGTGCGAAACACCATCCCCTGATGCTCCCGCACCAAGGCCTCAAAGTTCTCCGCAGATGTAAGGTCACCACGCATCCACTCGCCGCTTCGCCTTCCGCTGTTCACTAACCACTAACCACTAACCACTGCCCTCAGACTTCATCATCCTCCGAAAGTTTCATCCCCGCACCTGAAACTTTCGCCCCCTCCCTCAGTCGAAGCCCACAGAAAACAAGCTGCCAGCGCCAGACGCCCGCAGCCTCAGGAGTTTCCCATGCTGCTTGAATCCCTCGGCGAATCCGTCAACAGCCCCTTCATCGTCCCCGTAGCCGGCTGCCTCATGGTCCTCGGCATCGTAGCCGTCTCCATGTGGGCCTCCTCTCGCAAGCGCGAGATCGAAAGCCAGGAGCGCCTCGCCGCCATCGCCAAAGGCATCACCCCTCCCCCCACGGCCGACGAGCTGGCCCTCACCCAAAGCCGCCCCATCCCCAGCGCTTACCGCCGCCGCGCCAACATCCGTCTCGCCGGCATCGTCCTCATCGGAGCCTCGGCCGGCATCGTCCTCTTCTTCATCGCCCTGTCCGCCATCCTGCAGGAGCGCGACGTCCTATGCGGCGCCGCCTGCGGCCTGGTCCCTCTGGGCATCGGCGTAGGCTTCCTCATCGACACCCGCATCCAATCCCGCGAGATCGACGAAGCCAGCACCACCAACACCCCCCACCCCTACAACACCTAACCCGCATCACCAATCGGCGCCCCAAACAAACCGGGTGCCGGGTGCCCCAGGTCCCGCCTTTGGGACCTGGGTTAGCAGGATGCCGGTCCCGCCCAAAAGCTCCCAGCCCACACCATCCCGGAAGGGCCCGACTTCAGTTGTCAAGTTCCAGGACATCCCTTACAGATTGTTCCGGGACATCCTTTACACTTTGTAAAGGATGTCGTGAGACTGAACAACTTCAGTCGGGCCATGAACCCGCCGCGCCGCAGGCGCAACCTCGCTGCCGCAGAACCGGGCCCCTGACAAGCGTTCTTTGCTTGTCAGGGGGTGAACGCCGGAGTGGAGCCGCAGGCGGAACGACCAACCTGCCCTCCTCGACGCCACCGACACCGCCAACCACCACCCACCCCCACCGCGCAGGACAAAATAAAACCCTCAAAAACAACCCAAAAATCGCTTGTCAACCCCCAAAACCACCCAACCCCAACAAACCAAACCACATCCGCGTGGCACAACCACCCCACCCCATCCGCTACAATTAAATCATCCCCAGAACCCAATAGACGCAACCTAACCCCAATAGAATGTTATCGATACCCGTAACCCCAACCGCATCAACCAGATACAGCCATTTTGGTTACCCACCAATAGGACACCCCAAATATGCCATCTAACCCGCCTATTTTGTTATTCTTACCCGTAACCAGTGCTATATCTTACAGTTACAGAAAGTTTGCCACGTAAGCCGCACAAAATAAGCCGCTTAGCAGTTTTCACCTATAAACACCAGCGACGCCGTATAACCAACCTGTTTTCATCGTTTTAAAAGGTACCCCCTCAAGAGAGGGGAGGGGGGGAGGGGGGTACCCCAAGCGAGCCTCCCGTCGTCCGCGCAGGACCCGCGCAGGACGACGTAAACTAGAGATTCTATGGCTGACAACAAAAAGACCCCAGCGCGCCCCACGCTGAAGGCCGTCCGCGGCACCCGCGACCTCCTCCCCGACCAGACCCCCCTCTGGAACCACGTCGAGTCCACCGCCCGCAACCTCTTCGCCCGCTACGGCTTCGGCGAAATCCGCACCCCGATCTTCGAAACCACCGAACTCTTCGCCCGCGGCGTAGGCGAAGAAACCGACATCGTAAGCAAAGAGATGTTCACCTGGGAAGACCGCGCCCGCGCCGCCAGCGAGAAAGCGCAATCCCTGACCCTCCGCCCTGAGAACACCGCAGGCGTAGTCCGCGCCTACATCGAACACCAGCTAGGCAACACCGGCAACCTGCAAAAGCTCTACTACATCGGCCCCCAGTTCCGCCGCGAGCGCCCTCAGCGCGGCCGCTACCGTCAGTTCTGGCAGATCGGCGCCGAGGTCATCGGCCCCCAAACCTCCGGCTCGGAATCGCCCCTCCGCGACGCCGAGATCCTCGAGATGCTGGCCAGCTTCCTCACCGAGCTAGGCATCCGCGACTGGCGTCTGGAGCTCAACTCCGTAGGCTCCAGCGAAGACCGCGTCCGCTACAACCAGGCCCTCCGCGAAGCCCTGCAACCCATCAAGCACCAGCTCTGCGAGGACAACCAGCGCCGAGCAGACACCAACCCGCTCCGAGTCCTCGACAGCAAGGTCGAAGCCGACCAGGACCTCATCAACAACCTCCCCAAAATCGCCGACTACCTAAGCGACGACTCGCGCGACCACTTCGACGCAGTCAAGGCCGCGCTGGACGCTTGCAACGTCCCCTACAACCTGAACCCGCGCCTGGTCCGCGGCCTCGACTACTACACCCGAACCACCTTCGAGTTCACCGTAACCACCGGCTTAGGCACCCAGAACGCCCTTCTAGGCGGAGGCCGCTACGACGGCCTAAGCGAGATGCTAGGCGGCCCCAGAGCCCCAGGCATAGGCTTCGCCATAGGCGAAGACCGCCTGATCCTAACCCTCCAGGCCCAGCACGAAGAGGACGCAAAGGCCGCCGACGAAGCAACCGCCACCTCCGAAGATTGTCATCCTTCGCGAAGCGGAGGATCTGCTTCACCTGGAGCCAGCACCGCCGCCAAATGGCAAGCGAAGAAGCTGGACGCCTACATCGCCCCGCTAACCACCGCCCAAAACCCCGCCGCCCTGGCCCTCGCCCGAGAACTCCGCACGGCCGGCCTCAAGGTGGAAGTAGGCGACGGAACCTTCAAGCTCCGCAAGTCCTTCGACCTGGCCGACACCGTAGCCCGCAACATCATCCTGCTAGGCGAAGACGAAGCCGCCACCAACATCTACACCATAAAAACCTTCGCCACCGGCGAACAAGTAAAGGTCCCGCGCTCAGAACTCAAAGCCGTATTACGAAGCGCGTAGAGTGACCGCTAGCCCGCAGCCTAATCCATCGGCACCAGCCAGTCATCCGTGGTGCTCGTGCCGCCGTTCACATGCGTCACCAGAATCTGCTGATACGTCAGCCGGATCACCTCCCTCTGCCCCACCACGCGCCGACTCAGGATCGCCGCATGCTTCAGCTCCACCCTCTCCACCGCAGTCGGCATCTTCCCCTTCCCGTTGCCTTCCGCGAAGCGGATCGTCACCTCAGCCAAATCCTCCTTGTTCGCTGCGGCCTGCTCCAACTGCGGCGAAGCAACTCCGATCGCCTTCGTAATCACCAGCACCCTATGCTTAAACTTCCCGCCGTCAAGCGCCGAACCCTGCGTCACGCTCTCCAGCCTGATCTCTTCCGGATGCCCGGCCGGCGACGCCTCACCCTTGAATGCTCCCTGCGTCGTGCCTTTAATCGTCATAAATACCTCGGCTGCCGCCAGCGCGGGCAGCGCACTCATCCCAGCTAGCACCACCGTCACAACCCTCACACCGAATCGCATCTTCATCTTGATTCCCTCCCAGCAAACTCCTCACCTACTCACTCTTTGCGCGTCGACGATAGACGGTCGGCCCGCGAAACACGTCCGTCGGACCCATCGCCAGCGCTCCAACACCAGCACCCAGTCCCGTAACAACGCCGCGAATATCGCCGTTGAACCAGCCATTCGGGTTCTGCGTGCCAGCGAACCCCACGACGGCTCCAATGCCCGCCCCTATCCCCGCGCCCGCCACCGCCGATGCCCCATACCGCGTCAGCTTCACCTTCTTTACCGCGGCCCGGGGAAACACATGCTGCCCCTTCAGCCCACCGTCCTTCCGTCCGCACCTCAGCGACTGCTCATCCACCGCAATCAGGTAGCACGTCCTCCCACCGCCGTCCGCGGACACATGCAGATGACTATGCGGCGGCAACGCAGCAAGATGATGCCACGTATCTCCCACATCCAACGCCCCCGAAGGAGCCTGTCCACTCGCGCACACCATGGGCCCGAGGAACAGCAGGGAAAGGAGCAGTTTTCGCATACGCGGCAATATAGTCCCGCAAAACACCGCGTGCATCATAAATCGCACGCTCTGCTGTCTTTCGTACAATAGAAGGATTGTGACTCTCGACTTTCTAGGCACGCTCCAACGCACGCACACCTGCGGCGAACTCCGCAGCGCCAACTCCGGCGAAACCATCACCCTCATGGGCTGGGTCAACCGCCGCCGCGACCACGGCAACCTCATCTTCCTCGATCTCCGCGACCGCACCGGCATCACCCAGGTCGTCCTCGACAAGGAAGTCTCGCCCGAAGCCCACGCCAAGGCCGAGGCCGCCCGCTCCGAATACGTCCTCGCCGTCACCGGCGTCCTGCGCAACCGCGGCGAAGGCCTCGCCAACCCCAACATGCCCACCGGCGAAGTCGAGCTCGCAGCCCACTCTCTCCTGCTCCTCAACGACGCGAAGACTCCACCCTTCTCGCCCGCCGAAGACGCCCCCGTCAACGAGGAAGTCCGCCTCCAGTACCGCTACATCGACCTCCGCCGCGCCGAGATGCAGAAGAACTTCCTCATCCGCAGCAAGGTCGCGATGGCCATCCGCAACTACCTCGTCACGCAAGGCTTTTTGGAGATCGAAACCCCCTTCATGACGCGCTCCACCCCCGAAGGCGCGCGCGACTATCTCGTCCCCAGCCGCGTCCACCCCGGCCACTTCTACGCCCTCCCGCAGTCCCCGCAGATCTTCAAACAGATCCTCATGGTCTCCGGCTTCGATCGCTACTTCCAGATCGCCCGCTGCTTCCGCGACGAAGACCTCCGCGCCGACCGCCAGCCCGAGTTCACCCAGATCGACCTCGAGATCAGCTTCCCGCAGATGGCAACCATCTTCGCCGTGGCCGAAGGCTTCCTCCACGCTGCCTTCTCCGCCGCCGGCATCGAGCTCCCCGCCGAACCTTTCATCCAGATGACCTACGACCAGGCCATTGCGAAGTATGGAATCGACAAGCCCGACATGCGCCTCCCCGCGATGGTCGACCTCTCCACCGAGCTCACCGCCGAACTCCGCGAGTCGCTCAAGATCGACCCCGCGCTTCCCGTCCTCGGCTTCACCATCCCCTCCGTCGGCGAGATGTCCGGCACCGCGCGCAAGTCCCTCATCTCCGAGATCCGCACCAGCTTCGGCGACACCGGCCTCGACTTCCTCGACGTCGCGCGCCTCCGCACCAACCCCACCTTCGTCCCCCTGGCCGAGGCCATCGAAGGCAAGCTCAGCATGGAAATGGCCCTATTCAACGCCTCTTCCCACACCGCCGAAGACCTCGCCATCGTCATCACCCCCAAGCCCGGCACACCGGCCATGTGGAACTACGATCCTCAATGGATCTACAAGCGCGTAGGCGCTCTCCGCCTCGAGCTCGCCAAGAAATTCGCAGACAAGCACAAGCTCTTCGAACAAACGCAAACCGCAGCCGACTTCAAATTTCTCTGGGTCACCGACTTCCCCATGTACGAGTGGAACGAGGAGACCAAGACCTGGGACGCCGCGCACCATCCCTTCACCTCGCCCCACGAAGAAGACATCAAGTCCGGCGCGCTGGTTAACGACAAGGGCTCCGTCCGCGCCCTCGCCTACGACGTCGTCCTCAACGGCACCGAGCTAGGCTCCGGCTCCATCCGTATCCATCGCAAAGACGTCCAGGCCGAGATCTTCCGGTCGTTG
The DNA here is from genome assembly GCA_049578265.1 of Acidobacteriaceae bacterium. Lineage (GTDB taxonomy): Bacteria > Acidobacteriota > Terriglobia > Terriglobales > Acidobacteriaceae > Granulicella. Next base: position 36,773 of record JBAULP010000139.1, on the reverse strand, counting down.
GGTATGTCGGATGAGGAAGCCAAAGCCCGCTTCGGCTTCTTCCTCGACGCCCTCGAATACGGCACCCCGCCGCACGGCGGCATCGCCCTGGGCCTCGATCGCATCGTCATGATCCTCGCCGGCGCGCAGTCCCTCCGCGAAGTCATCGCCTTCCCCAAAACCGCCAAGGCCATCGACCTCATGGTCGACGCCCCCACCACCGTAAGCGACCAGCAACTCCGCGAACTCAGCCTCAAGATCGCGACGCGCAGCTAACCCTCGCAGTCACGAATCCTTCGCCGTCCGCGCAGGACCACCAGGAGCAACCATGCCCAGCCCCGCGCGCTTATCCATCTCGAACCGCTTCCTCGCCGGCACGCTCATTCTCTACAGCACGCTCATCCTCGGCGTAAGCCTGCACGTCTTCTACACCGCCGTCCACCAGGGCTCACCGCTGAACTTCGCCAGCATCGTCATCCAGACTCTCACCATCGCCTTCCTTCCGCTCCTCATCCTCGGCTTCTGGAAGCCCCGCGCAGCCAGCGCTCTACTCTTCGCCGCCGCGGCCGCCATCCTCGCGCTCACCCTCACCAACGCCCACAGCGCCGCCAGCACCACCGCCGGCATGGTCGGCGCCAGCCTCCTCTTTCTCGGCGTGCCCATGCTCGGCGCCGCCATCTTCTTCCAACTCACCGCCCGCACACCCCGAGCATAAAACCATGCCCCTGAACCTCAACCTCTCGCGCATACAGCACGTCGGCATCCCCGTCGCCAACCTCGCAGCCTCCACCGGCTTTTACGCCGGCCTTGGCTTCAAAGACGTCATGTCCTCCACCTTCCCTCACCCCGAAGGCACCGGCCACGTCCGCATGATGCAGCAAGGTGAAATCGTCCTCGAGCTCTACGAGTTCCCCGCACCCGCCCTGGCCGAAATCCGCGCCCGCTCCAACGGCCACATCGACCACATCGACCACATCGCCTTCGACGTCCCCGACATCGACGCCACCTTCCAACTCCTCACCGTCGCCGGCCACATCCCCCTCGAACCCGCACCCGTCTTCCTCCCCTTCTGGACCAACGGCTGCAAATACTTCAACATCTCCGGCCCCGACGGCGAACGCCTCGAATTCAACCAAATCCTCTAACCTGTATCTGACCAGCTTTTGCTCCCGCCGTCCCCACAGGACTCCGCGAAGAACCTATGCCGCCAGCCGCATCCACGTCCGACACCACCTCGCCGCGCGACGCCCTCGGCCCCGCTACGCATCTCCTCGCCGTCTTCTTCTGCGGCACCTTCGCCTTCCTCGATCTCTACTGCGTCCAACCTCTCCTCCCACTCTTCGCGCACGTCTTCCACGCCACCGAAACCCACGTAGGCCTCACCATCAGCGCCTCGACCCTCGGCGTCGCCATCTCCGCCGCCCTCCTCGCAGCCTTTGGCGAGCAGCTCGACCGCAAGCGCACCATCCTCGCCTGCATGGCCGCCCTCGCCCTCTGCACCGTCTTCACCTCCACCGCCACCAACCTCACCGCTCTCGCCGTCTGGCGATTCTTCCAGGGCCTCGTCACCCCCGGCATCTTCATCATCACCATCGCCTACATCACCGAAGAGTGGACGGCAATCCTCGTCCCCCGCGTCATGAGCACCTACGTCGCCGGCACTGTCTTCGGCGGATTCATGGGGCGTCTCCTCGGCGGCACCATCGCCGACCACTTCGGCTGGCGCTACGTCTTCTTCGTCCTCGGCCTTGCCGGCCTCTGCGGAGCAGCCGCCACCTATCGCCTCCTTCCGCGCGCTCGCGTCCTTCATCCGCGCCAGCCCCACGCCTCACGCTTCGCCCCCATGCTCAACAACCTCCGTAACCCGCGCCTGATCGCCACCTTCGCCATCGGCTTCTGCATGCTCTTCACGCTGGTCTCGGTCTTCAGCTTCATCACCTTCTATCTCAGCGCCGCTCCCTTCCATCTCTCCTCCGCCGAGATCAGCTACCTCTTCGCCGTCTACATGGTCGGCCTCGCCGTCACGCTAGCCGTAGGCACCGTCCTCGCGCGCGTCGGCCTGCGCCACGGCATGGTCGCAGCCGCCATCCTCTGCCTCGCCGGAGTAACCCTCACCCTCATCCACTCGCTGTCCATCGTCGCCCTCGGCCTGGCCGTGTGCAGCTCCGGAGTCTTCATCGCCCAAACCTGCGCCAACAGCTTCCTCCGCGACGCCGCACCCGCCGGCTCCCGCGTCTCCGCCGCCGGCCTCTACATCTGCAGCTACTACATCGGCGGCACCGTAGGCGGCGTCCTCCCCGGCCTCGCCTGGAGACACGCCGGCTGGCCCGGCTGCGTAGCCCTCACCGCCTCCCTCATCGTCATCGCCGGCATCACCGCCCTCTTCGGCTGGCCCCCCAACCGCACCGAACCCGACCCCATCCCCCTCTAACCTCGTCTTCCAACCGAGAACCGAGAACTGACAACCGAGAACCGACAACCGAGAACCGAGAACTGACAACCGAGAACTGAGAACTGACAACCCCGACAAGACAAACGCTAGTCCCGCGGCATATCCTGTTCCCCCATGCGAATCCTCCTTCTCGCCGCGCTCGCCACCACCCTCCTCTCCGCCCACGCCCAAACCCCGGACTTCGGTCCCAACGTCGCCGTCTTCTCTCCGGCCACGCCCTCCGGCAAAATCCAATCCGAGATCGACCGCGTCTACGCGATCCAGCAGCACAACGAGTTCGGCCCGCAGCGCAACGCCTTCCTCTTTCTCCCCGGCAACTACAAAGTCGACGTCCCCGTAGGCTTCTACACCGAAGTCGCCGGCCTCGGCGCCACGCCCGACGCCACCCACATCTCCGGCAACGTCCACGCCGACGCCAGCCTCCCCAACAACAACGCCACCTGCACCTTCTGGCGCGCCATCGAAAACCTCGCCGTCACTCCCCTCGGCGGAGACACGCCCGGCACCATGCAGTGGGCCGTCTCCCAAGCCGTCCCCATGCGCCGCCTGCACATCTACGGCAACCTCGTCCTCCATCAGCACCACGGCTGGGCCTCCGGCGGCTGGATGTCCGACACCCTCGTCGACGGCAACGTAGACTCCGGCTCCCAGCAACAATGGATCTCCCGCAACGACGACTGGCACAACTGGACCGGCGCCAACTGGAACATGGTCTTCGTCGGTGTCCCGCAGGCCCCCGCCAACAGTTGGCCCACTCCGCCTTACACCACCGTAGCCCTCACGCCCATCGTCCGCGAGAAGCCTTACCTCTCCGTCGACGCCGCCAACCACTGGAGCATCCAGGTCCCACCCCTCCTCCACAACACGACCGGCATCACCTGGCAGAACCCCACCGCCCCCAACCGCACCATCCCCTTCTCTCACGTCTACATCGCGCACCCTGACCACGACACGGCCGCCACCCTCAACGCAGCCCTCGCCAGCGGCAAAGATCTCCTCCTCACCCCCGGCATCTACGACCTCACCGAACCCATCCGCGTAACGCACCCCAACACGGTCGTCCTCGGCCTGGGCTTCGCCACGCTCCACCCAACAAACGGCAGCGCCGCCATGACCACCGCCGACGCCAACGGCATCATCCTCGCCGGCCTCCTCATCGACGCCGGCGAGCAACAATCCCCCGTCCTCGTGCAAGTAGGCCCGCCAAACTCCACCGCCCGCCACACCAAAGACCCCATCTCCCTCAGCGACATCTTCTTCCGCGTAGGCGGCGCCGGCATCGGCCGCACCAACATCAACCTCGAGATCAACGCCAACGACACCCTCGTCGACCACACCTGGATCTGGCGCGCCGACCACGGCCGCGGCGTCGGCTGGACCAAAAACCTCAGCAACAACGGCCTCGTCGTCAACGGCAACGACGTCACCATCTACGGCCTCTTCGTCGAACACCACCAGCACTTCCAGGTCCTCTGGAACGGCGACCACGGCCGCACCTACTTCTACCAATCCGAGATTCCCTACGATCCACCCAACCAGGCCGCCTACTCCAGCGCCCCCAATACCGACGGCTGGGCCTCCTACAAAGTAGCCGACACCGTCAAGCACCACGAAGCCTGGGGCCTCGGCGTCTACAGCGTCTTCACCTACCCCAACGTCTTCCTCTCCCACGCCATCGAAACCCCCAAAACCCCCAACGTCCGCTTCCACGACATGATCACCGTCTGCCTCGAACACAACGGAGGCATCCGCCACATCATCGACAACACCGGCGCCTCCACCACCTGCGCCCCCCACCGCGTGGATCCCAAACTAACCCTCTTCCCCACACCGTAGCCGTTCAAAATCGTCGGCATCACAACAGCTTTCCCGCAGAACAAACGCGGTCTGATATACCTTCGCTATGTGCAAGCGGCTGAACTGGCTGACGCTCATCGTGTCGTTCGCTCTTATCTCGGCGACCAACTCCGTGCTGTATGCACAGCAACCTTGCTCAGCGACGATCAAGAACCGCGACGCCGCAATGATAGGCAATCTTCGCGCTGACCTTCGCTCAACAAAGCTGCCTGATGACGATATTGGGATCGACATCCCCGTCTCCGTGCAGAGCGATCTAACGCATCTCAAGAATGCATTGGCAAAAGTTGCCGCGGATGTATTCGCCTGCCGGGGCGCTTCAGCCCTCGCGCCTCTGATTCAGGACGAACTGGCGAAGCTCCTCGATGCCAACCCGCCACAACCCCCTCCCAACACAATCGTGATGAATGGCGACAAACGCTACGCGGAATGGCTTGCGTTCGAGTACGGCAGGAACCTGCTGGTCAATGTTCAGAGTCTCGCTCCAAACCTGCTCAGCGTCGAGTTCACATTCCATATCCCTTGCGGCGACGACACAATGCTCATGGTCTTCGAGCGCGACAGCGACCACTGGGAGGAACGCCTTCTCTGGCAGGCTCCGGCTTACAAAGAGATCAGCGGTGCCTTCGGCGACTTCTTCCTCACCGCCGTCCTGCCCGGCGCAACTCCCAACGACTGGCGCCTCGTCATCGCACACGGTAAGCCATGGTGCACGTCACGCTTCAGCGGCTTCGACATCGACGTCCTCGCCCCGCAACCAAACGATCCGCGCCCAAGAGTTCTCTGGCACACCGATCGCGGCTACTCACGCGACAACTTCGCCCCGACCCTCAAGGCCGTGGGAGACACCTTCGAGCTTCGCATTCACGATGATGCCATGCTCTTCGATCCGGCCAACGGCTTCGAGCGAACGGTCATCTATCACTATCGTGTCTCAGGCACAAGCGTCGCGCGCCTGGAACCCATAGCCACCAACGGTCGCGGCTTCGTTGAAGAGTGGCTCTCCATGCCTTGGCCCGAAGCCGCGGATCAATCCCTATCCGCCAGCACCGAAGCGCTCCAACGCATCCACCATCTCTACGAAACCAGCTACCCAGAGCACAGCAACACCTACACCTCGTGGAACGCCGGCCCCGTACGCGCCTGCTCCGCGCCCAAAAACTTCCAGGTCGCCTTCGACACGCAGCTCAACCGCATCGTTCCTGGAAAACCCGGCGGCGATGAGGCCCCCCCGTCCCGTACTTCTTCCATATCCAGCAAGTCCTCCAAAATCTCCGACCCCACCTGCTCCGGCCCCGATCTTATGTCGAAGCCCCGTAGCCAGCCCCGCTAATACGCGCTGGCATCCGTAAGCAGCGCCATCTGCTTCGCGCTCAGCTTCAACTCCACCGCCGCAAACAGCGCCTCCATCTGCTCCACGCTCGTCGCGCTGGCAATCGGAGCCGTCACCGTCGGCTGCTCCAGCAGCCACGCCAACGACACCGCCGCCTGCGCCGCGCCCGTCTCCTCCCCCACCTGTTGCAGCGCCTTCAAAATCTTCATCCCGCGCTCATCAAAATACTTCTGCACGCGCCCTTCGCGGTTCTTCCCCTTCGCGTCTTCCTTGCTCTGATACTTCCCCGTCAAAAATCCCGACGCCAACGAAAAATAGGTGATCACCCCCAGCCCATACTTCTCCGCCACCGGCGCCAGATCCTCCTCATACCCTTTGCGATCGTAGAGGTTGTACTCCGGCTGCAGCGTCTTGTACGCCGGCAGTTTCTCCCGCTCCGCCAAATCCTCCGCCTCCGCCAGCCGCGCTCCCGTGTAATTCGACGCCCCGATATACCGCACCTTCCCCTCATCCATCAGTTGCGCATACGCCTCCAGCGTCTCCTCAAACCCCACGCTCTCGTCATCCTTGTGCGACTGGTACAGATCGATCCGATCCGTCTGCAGCCTCTTCAACGACTGCTCCACCTCCTCCAGGATGTACTTCTTCGAAAGCCCCTTTCCGCCCGACTTCATCTCCATCCCCACCTTCGTCAGCAGCACCACCTTGTCGCGTTTGCCACTGCGCTTCAGCCATTTCCCAATGATCGCCTCCGACTCACCCCCCTGGTGCCCCTCCACCCACGTCGAGTACACATCGGCCGTATCAACACAGTTCCCCCCGCGATCCACAAACGCATCCAGCAGCTCAAACGACCGCGCCTCATCCACCGTCCACCCAAACACATTCCCGCCAAATACCACCGGGACAATCGTCAGATCCGTATCACCCAAACGTCGCGTCTGCATGCTGAAACCTCCACTGCATTGGACACCCCTCAAGCCGCAGAGGATGCTAGGCCACCAATTCCTCCACCAATTGCCGCGCATTTAACTCTCGCCGTCCGCGCAGGACCTCAGTTCATCCAGTTGCGGTCATTCGGGTCGCGCGGCTTCCCATCCGGATCAACGTACCGCCCACTCTCGTCCAAACTCACATCCTTGCCCTGCTTCCGCATGTACACGGTAAACTTCTTCGCCGCGCGTCTTCTCTTCGCCCGATAAAACGCGTTGCGCATCGCAAACCACCGCTCCGAAATCCCCACGCGAAATCCCTTGCGCGGAGCCAGCTTCAAAAACCCATACCCCGCGCCAGCATTGCAAAGCGCAGTCAGCGCTCCAAACCGGTCACCACCCAGCAGCGCGATCGCCACGTAAAACAGCACATAGATCGCCGCCAGGTACTTCGCCTTCAGCGAAAAAATAAAGTTGAACCGCACCGTCTCGTCCGCATGCAGCACCCCATACACCACCATCACCGCCAGCACTGCAGGCCACAGTCCCGCGGTCGACACATCCGGCCCCAATCCCGGGACCCGCGCGCCCAGTAAGCTCAGCACCACCGCCACCACTCCGCCCACCACCGTCGACACCAGGAAAAACTCTCCCAGCCATCGCGACCCGCGCTCCTCCTCCAACTCATTCGCAAAAAACCACAACGACAACAACGCCAGCGCCACGCTAATCAACGCATCCGAAGCAAACGGATACGACACCAACTCCCAGATCTGCGGATGCAGCGCCTGGCTCGGATGCAGCCGGAAAAAGTTCAGCACCAATCCACGGAACTGCTCCGACACCAACCCCATCGCCACCGTAGCCAGGTACGCAATTCCGCCCGTCAGGATAATGCGCCGCGTCACCCCGCGAAACGGCGGCAGCATCAACGAGATCGGGTTGTTCGATCGAAACGCCATCAACACACTTCCTTCAACAGCTACTCACGCGACGGCAGCGGTGGCACCGGCAACGAGCGGTCGCCCGCAGCACTCACCGCCCGCACGCCAAACAGCACGTTATCTTTACTCACGTTTAACGTCAGATGCGTCTCCGCCCCCGCGCTCTCGCTATGCGTCCAAAGATTTTCATTCGTGTCCCGCCACACCACCTCGTAGGTCGTTCCTGGTGGCGCAAACGCCGGAGCATCCCACGCCAGCTCGCTATTGTTATCCAGGTTCCTCGTCAAAATCCGCACATGCTGCGGCTCGCTCGGCGCCGCCGCCAGGCTCGCCAGCGTCAGCGAGTTCAACTCCGCCACCTTCACCACATACTTGCAATCCACAAACTTCAGATAGTCCCCATACTCCACGCCGTTCTCCACACGCGGCGTCTGGTGCTGATGATTAAAATTCTCCCGCCACTCCGTAAACCGCACCGCCGCGAATCCCTCCGCGTTGAAGCTCGTATGATCTCCGCCGCGCAAATACCGATCGCGCCGCAAAATCATCACCGGATGAAACGCCGCCACCAGCCGCATCCATTGCGCCCGCGCTCCGTTCTTCAACACCGGCGGCCTCTCCGTCGTCGGCTTGAAGTACGAAGGCGCCAGCTCCACAATCTGCCGTGCCAGCTCCCGCGACGGCGAATCATTCTCCGCACCCAGCGCCAGCATCATGTGCAGCTCCTGCGGAGTCGCCTCACTAGGAATGCTCTCGCTAAACACCCGTACCACGTCCTTGCGCTGCATCGTCTCACCCGGCGTCGTATCGCCGCCCACGATATCGTTATTCAGCACCGCCTCCAGCGGCCATCCCTCCTCCTTCGCCAGCTTCGCCAAGTGCGCCGACCCATACAGTCCCTGCTCTTCGCCCGCCACCGCCACAAACACCATCGTGCCCGTCAGCTTCACGCCAGCCTTCGTCAGCCGGCTCATCGCCCGTGCCGACTCCAGGCTCACCGCGACCCCACTCGCATCGTCATTCGCTCCCGGCGCCATCAGCTTGTCGTTCATCACATCCGTCGCGCGCGAATCATAGTGACCCGTCACCAGCACCCACGGCGCCTTGTCCCCGCCCGTGCCATGCAGAATCGCATACACGTTCACCAGCTTCGTAGGCCGCGGAATCCTTCCCCTCGGCTCCGTCGACGCCGGCTGCACAAACTCGTCGCGCTTCACCTCCAGGCACCCTCCGCACTCCTTCGAGATCGCCTCGAACTCGCTCGTGATCCAATCCGCCGCCGGCAGAATCCCCTCCCCCTTCGGCAGGTCCGTGTCCATGCTCGAAAGCGTGCTCCGCGTCCCAAAGCTCACCAGCTTCGCAATGTCGGCTCGCACCTGTTCCGCCGAAATCCCCGACAACGCCCGCTTCACCGCCGGGCTCACCGGCAGCGGAGCCAGCGCCGTCGAACCCGTCGCACCCTGCATGTGTCCGGCGGGCGTCTGTCCCGCCGCCAACATCGCCGCCGCCATCCACATCCCACAAGCAAACAGAATTCGCTTCATCCCTGCCTCCGTCTTGGATTCGGCACCCTGAAATCGCAACCTTGCATCTCAAGGTTGACGAGCCGCCACGGTACCGCTAGAACTAGAAAAGGTGATCGTGGTCCCAGCTCCATGGTACAAGCTGCACCGCATCGCGTTTAAGAACGGCTTCTTGCCTGCAATAGAGGAGAGCGTATATGTCAGTCGTGTGCCCAGAATGTGACAATCCCTTGGACATCGATGTAGACGATGTCGAAGAAGGTGAGATCATTCAGTGCGATGAGTGCGGAACAGATCTTGAAGTCGTCTCCAGCGACCCGTTGGAATTAGCGCCCGTCGACGAAGAAGGCTACGATGATGAAGATGACGCCCTGCATGTGGATGAAGAAGACGAGTAGCCTCACCCCCCGCCCCAATCGATTTCTTTCGCTAACGCTGCTGGCCTGCCTCGCAGCCGGCCCGGCCCTCTGCGCCGGCGCCCTGCTGCTCTCCACGCCCGCCTCCGCGCTCGCCCAGAAGAACGTTCCCCGCGAACGTATCCTTACCGGCAAAGTCGTCAACAAGGACGGCGACCCCATCGGCGGAGCCGTCGTCTACCTCAAAGACTCCCACACCAACTCCGTCAAAACCTACATCGCCGACAGCGACGGCAGCTTCCGCTTCGGCGAACTCTCCCAGGACACCGACTACGAAGTCTGGGCCGAGTCCAACGGCGTCCGCTCCAAATCCCGCGACATCAGCTCCTTCGACAACGAATCCAGCTTCTACTTCGTCTTCAAGCTCAACGTCGTCAAGCCCGTCTCCCTCGACGGCCCCACCATCACCGACACCGGCCTCAACCCCCAGCCCTGAGTCCGAGCCTCGTCCTATTCGCGACGCATCGCCATCACCACGTCCTCCATCTTCTTTAAATCCTCCCGCGAGCTCGCGTTGCATTTGAACACCAGCAAATAATCTCCAACCTGGGTTACGATCGCCGAATCGAACTCCACCTTTGGAATCTCGTAATCGAGCTCTTCAAAGGTGGGTCCGCCCTTCTGCACCTTCACTTCTTGGCTATCCAGGACCTGTCCCGCGTCCCACGTCTTTCGAACCCGCTGAAGGAACTCCTGCCCATCCGCCACAGGCGACGGTCCCGCATTCAGCTTCTCCGCGAAAAGAACAATTCCCGCGGGCGCGTTCCCTTCGCGAGCAGCCAGCATCAAAAATTCATTGTTTCCCGGCGGCCGACGCACATTGAGCGACGCCAGATCCACCGCGTGTAAATTCGGCGGTAACGTCAGCGAAATCTTGAAGTACCGATTCGAATAGACGTTTCCGTGGATAGATCCATCCGCGGCCGATTGTCCCGCCGCGGAAGCCACTCCCAGGACCGCAACGAGCAAAACCATCCCGAACCCTCGTCCATCCATAAGCGCCTCCAGCAAGTACCTTGATATCCTAGCCGCGCCGAAGCGAACTTTAGGCGAAAATAAATCTGGTGACACCATGAGCTCCCCTGCTCAACCCGACCTCTACAGCTTCCTCCACATCGACCTCAACAGCTTCTTCGCGTCCGTGGAGCAGCAGCTCCATCCCGAGTACCGCAACCGCCCCACCGGCGTCGTCCCCACCCTCGCCGACACCACCTCCCTCATCGCCGCCAGCTACGAAGCCAAGGCCCTCGGCATCAAAACCGGCACCCGCGTCCTCGACGCCAAACGCATCTGCCCCAACATCATCCTCGTCAACGGCGACCACGCCACCTACGCCGAGTACTCCCACAAGATCGTCGCCGCCGTAGAACGCGTCTGCCCCGTAGCCCACACCCCCTCCATCGACGAGATGGTCTGCCAGCTCCTCGGCCGCGAGCGCCAGCCCGCCAACGCCCGCCGCATCTCTCTCGACATCAAGCAAGCCATCAAGGACGACGTAGGCGAAACCCTCCGCTGCTCCATCGGCATGGCCCCCAACCGTTACCTCGCAAAAATCGCCAGCGACATGCAGAAGCCCGACGGCCTCGTCGGCCTGCTCCCCAACGGCCTCCCACAATCCATTGCTCATCTCGAACTTCGCGACCTTCCCGGCATCGGCGCCAAAACCGAAATCCGCCTCAACAACAAAAACATTCGCACCATGCCCCAGCTCCTCGCCCTCGACCGCACCGCCATGCATCAGCTCTTCGACTCCGTCTGGGGCGACCGCATGTACCACTGGCTTCGCGGCAACGACACCGGAGGCGACGGCGCACCCGTTCCCTCCGAGCTCCAAAAATCTCTCGGCCACTCCCACGTCCTCGCCCCCGAGCACCGCTCTCCCGAGGGCGCCTGGGCCGTAGCCCACAAGCTCCTCCACAAAGCCGCGATGCGCCTCCGCATGGAAAAATTCTTCGCCGGCTCCCTCGCCCTGACCATCAAGTACTCGCTCACGCAATCGCAAGCCGCGCACACCCAAGGCGTAAAGAAACACTACAGCGGCATCACCCAAACCGGCTGGGGCATGGAAGCCCGCTTCCGCCCCTGCCAGGACACGCTCTCCCTACTCGAAGCCCTGCAAGGTTGCTGGAAGCAATCCCCCACCACCCCCGACCACCGCAAACCCTTCTTCGTAGGCATCACCCTCCGCAACCTCATCCCCGAATCCGAGATGCAGACCACCCTCTTCGAAGAGCCCGGCAACCGCAACCAACTCTCCGCCACCATGGACAAGCTAAACCTGAAATACGGCCACACCACGCTACACTTCGCCGGCATGCTCCCCGCCCGGGAAGCCGCCCCCACCCGCATAGCCTTCACCCAAATCCCAGTCCAATACGGCCACGAGTACATGTAACCAAGACCATCACTAGCGCCCCCTCTGCCTCTGTTCCTCTGCCTCTGCCGCCGCCGCTGCCGCTCTTGTTTGTCATCCCGCAGGGATCTGCAGTTGCCGTTGCTTTGGCCGTTGCAGTAGCAGTTGCAGTTGCAGTTGCTTTGGCCGCTGCTGTTGCTTTGGCTGTTGCTTTGGCTGTTGCTTTGGCCGTTGCTTTTGTTCTTGCCTCCGCCGTTGCCGTTGCTTGTTTTTCGCCGTCATCCTGACCCTGAGCCTGCCGAAGGGAAAGTACCCCCGCATTCCCACCCATACCTTGTCATCTCGACCGGAGTCCGCGCTTTTTGCGGACGCAGCGGAGAGACCCGCAGTCGCTTTTGCCCTTGCCCTTCTAGTTGTCATTCCGACCCTGAGCGTAGCCGAAGGCGTGGAACCCGCTTCGCGCTCGCACAAGCGAGCGCCCGTTCTTGCCTTTGCTAGAAGCTAGAAGCCGAATCCCCACTAGTCCATCGCCCCACGCGTCTCCGCCAGATCCGCCATATACTCCACCACCAGCGGAATCACCGCATCATTAAAATCAAACCGCGACGTATGCAGCCCCTGGCTATGCACCGACCCGCGGTCCTCCGCCCCCTGCCCCACAAACATAAACGCGCCCTTCCGCTGATCCAGAAACGACCCAAAGTCCTCGCCCCCCGTCACCGGCTTCTGCACCTTCAGCTTCTCCTCTCCATACAACTTCGCCACGCTATCCCTGCAATACTCCACGCTCTCCGCATGATTAAACGTCGCATCGATCAGCCGCTTGTACTCCATCGTATGTTCCATCCGAAACATCTCCGCCACATGCCGCACCACCTCGCGCATCCGCGCCTCCATCCGATCGCGCAGCTCCGGCTTGAACGTCCGCACCGTCCCATTCAACATCGCGGAAGCCGGCAGCACATTGCACGCGCCCGTCCCCGACTGAAACGTCGTCACCGACAGCACCACCGCCTCCTGCGGATCCATCTCCCGGCTCACCAGCGTCTGCAGCGCCGTCACCATCTGCGACCCCGCCACAATCACATCCGTACAAACCTGCGGCATCGCCGCATGACCACCCTTACCCGTCAGCCGCACCTCAAAGAAATCCGCCGCCGCCATCATGTACCCAGGGCAAATCGAAAACTCCCCCAGCGGCGCATACGGATAGTTATGCCAGCCATAGATCTCATCAAACGGATACTTCTCCAGCAGCCCATCCTCCATCATCCGATTCGCGCCGCGCCCACCCTCCTCCGCCGGCTGAAACACCAGCCGCACCTTCCCCTGGAACCGCCGCGTCTCGTGCAAATACTTTCCCAACGCCAGCAGCGTAGCCGTGTGCCCATCATGCCCGCACGCGTGCATCTTTCCCGGATACATCGAGCTCCACTCCAACCCCGTCTCCTCCGCAATATCCAGCGCATCCATGTCCGCGCGAAACGCAATCACCGGCCCCATCTCCGGCGACTGCCCCTCAATCGTAGCCACCACGCCCGTCCCCGCAAACCCCGTCTCATGCGGAATCCCCCACTCCGTCAACCGCTCCACCACCAACCCCGAAGCAAACGTCTCCTCATACATCGTCTGCGGGTGCCGATGCATCTCCCGCCGCCAAGCCTTAGCCTCCTCCGCAATCGTCCGAATCCGCGCCCGCCGCTCCATCAAGGTCATAACCCCTCCATTCCGGCCAAGTATAAGCCCGCAACTAACCTTGTTTCACAAAGCTGTCGTCCGGAGAACCGTGATTCAACGATCGTCGCGAGTAATCAAACCGATGCTTCAAGTTGAGGAACGGTTTCTCATACAAGTGATAGCTCGCGTACGCCGCAACAATCGAAAGAGCCAGCGAAATGAACCCTGCGCAAACTACCGCGAGCAGCTTGCTGTGAGTCGCGCCATATAACACATCGCGCAAACGCTCATCGATCTCCGAAAGAATGATCACATGCAACACATACAACCCATAACTATACTTGCCCAGAAACCGCAGCCACGGCCGCTGAAACACCCACTGACACATCGAACCAGCGCGTAAAGACCACGCAATCAAACATGCAAATCCCACCGCCAGCACCGTGTAACTAAGCCCCTCGCTCCAGAATGGAACATAGAGAGAATGTCTCACCATGAAGGGTTCAAGCAGCACGAGAGAACCTACCATAATCGCAGCGGCCGCCAGAAATCCCCACGGTGCAACGCGCTCCACCCGCGGCCACCACGCTGATCGATACATCATCGCCAGCGCACCTCCCAGCAACAATGAGTCGGCACGGCATATCGTCGTCACATGCATCGCAAATGGCGACGCACCAAGAGCCAGAGCCGCTAGCCGGAGCACCAGCGCCGCTCCCGACGCGACCAACATAGTGATAAACAACTTTCGTTTCCCTCTGATCAGGAAAACCGCTGCAGGCCAGATCAGGTAAAACTGCTCTTCCACCGCGAGAGACCAAAAATGATACAAACCTATCCCGGCCCCTGGCGAAAAACCCATAATCGTCATGGGGTGCAAATTCTGCAGATAAAACATCAGCAGCCAACCCATGTCTCCCCAATGCAGATGCAGCGGATGCGTCAGCAGCAAACAGACCACGATCACACCGTAGTAGAGAGGGAGAATCCGGAGCGCCCGCCGCGCATAAAACTTCCGAAAATAACCTTCATCTTGCAGAGAATCAAACAAAATACCCGTGATCAAAAACCCTGAAAGTACAAAAAACAGATCAACGCCAAAATAGCCATAAAACAGCACATGGCCGATAAGATCGATCAGAAATCCTCGGGTTTCGTAATTGACCTTGAATGCATGAGAGAAGATCACCATCAGGATGGCAAGACCGCGAATGCCGTCGAGCGCCAACAGATGTCCACGAGCGACAGTATGATTTGGTCCCACCGTGGAGTTCGATGTCATAACCTGTCCTAGTCTACCAATTGTGTTTGCGATGCGAGAAACCTCTCGCACATCGCAAGCTCAGATACAACATCAGCAAGCCATGCCCACTCCCTACACCGGCCGTCTAGCCCCATCCCCCACAGGCCTCCTCCACCTCGGCCACGCGCGCACCTTCTTCATCGCGCACCAGCGCGCCCGCGCCGCCCACGGCTTCCTCTATCTTCGCGACGAAGACCTCGACCCCCAGCGTTCACGCCCCGACTTCGCCGCGGCCATGCGCGAAGACATCCTCTGGCTCGGCCTCACCTGGGACGCCGAGCTCCGCCAGAGCGATCGCATCCCTCTCTATCGCGCCGCCCTCGACCAACTCATCGCCGCCGGCCTCGCCTACCCCTGCACCTGCTCCCGCCGCGACCTAGCCCAATCCACGCAAGCCCCGCACGAAGACCCCACAGCTCTCGCACCCGAAGACGACGAGCCGCTCTACAACAACCACTGCCGCCCGGAGCTCCCCACTGCACCCTCCTTCAACTCCAGCCGTCCGCGCAGGACCACAAACTATCGCTTCCGCACCCCCGACAACACCACCATCTCCTTCACCGACCTCCACGCCGGCCCGCAATCCTTCACCACCTCCACAGACTTCGGCGACTTCCTCATCTGGCGCAAGCCCCTCACCTCCAACCCTGCGGACATCGGCCTTCCCGGCTATCAACTAGCCTGCGCCGTCGACGACGCCCTCACGCAGATCACCGAAGTCGTCCGCGGCCGTGACCTCCTCAAATCCACTGCGCGCCAAATCCTTCTCCAACGCGCGCTCGGCTACCCCACCCCCGCCTACTTCCACTGCGACCTCATGCGCGACAACAACGGCATCCGCCTCGCCAAGCGTCACGACGCTCTCGCCCTCCGCACTCTCCGCGCCAACGGCCTCTCCCCCTCCGACATCCTCGCCCTATTCGACCCCTCACCATAACCTGATCTTCAGCAAAGGGTTGCCTCTCACACACATTAATTTCCGTGTCGCCTTGCTGAAAACAAACAGCATCTCAGAAGCTATGAGACTCGCATCCACGCTTCGCACAACTACCATCCTCGCTGCTTCACTCGTTCTAGTCGCCGGCTGTAAGAAGACCACCGACAACTCCGCCAACTACAAATCTGCCATCAACGCCTGGTACTCCGCGCACCCCGCCTGCCTCTGGCCGCAGTCGCAGATGTTCCCCACGCAGGTCGCCGCCTCCGACCAGGACAAGACCGCACCCTTCGCCGCGCTCGTCGACCAGGGCCTTCTCACTCGCTCCACCAGCGAGAAAAAAGTCATCATCATCTCCAAGCAGGAGGTCAACTACGACCTCAGCGACAAGGGTCGCAGCGACTGGACCGCTGACCCCAACCAGCCCGGCTACGGCAACTTCTGCTACGGCCATCGCTCCGTCGATTCCATCACCAACAGCACGCCCAACAACGGCCAGCCCGGCGACACCGCCACCGTCAACTTCTCCTGGAAGTTCTCCGGCGCTCCCGACTGGGCAAAGTCCGCCGAAGTTCAGAACGCCTTCCCCAGCGTGAAGACCAACCTCGACGGCAGTGGCAACTCCAGCGTCACCCTCACCGACACCTCCAACGGCTGGCAGGTTCAAACTCCCCCACCCAGCCCAATGTCCAACAACTCCGGCCCCGCAACTCCAGCCGACGGCAAGATCGTCCAGTAACCTCTCTAAACCTCAACCAGAAGCCCCGCCATCAGGCGGGGCTTTTGTCTTCTCTACACTCTATCCTCTACTCTCTATCCCCTTCTCACTGCGCCGCATAGTACGCCTTCACGATCTCGTCATACGACTTCGGCACAAAGTCCATCGCCGGCGTTCCGCCCGCAAGGTACCGCACAAAATAATCCCACTTGCGCTTCATCACATACGGCGAGTCCGCCGCATATCCATGATGCACATTCGGAATCAGCAGCATGTCGAAGTCCTTGTTCGCCTTGATCAGCGCATCCACCACCAGCAGCGTGTTGTTCGGCGGAACGTTGTCGTCCATCGTTCCATGCGTCAACATCAGGTGGCCCTTCAGGTTCTTCGCGTAACCCTCATTCGCCTGCGCATCGTAGTTGTCCGCACCATCCGGCCCAATCACCTCCAGCCCAGCCCAGCGCTCATCCCAATCATCCTCATACTCCCGCTGATCGTGGTTGCCGCTCTCCGCCCAACCCACCTTGAAGAAGTCCGGGAAGTGGAACATCGCCGACACCGTAGCATTCCCTCCGCCCGAGTGACCCGTGATCCCCACACGATCCAGATCCATCCACGGATACCGCGAAGCCAAATCCTTAATCCCCGACACCTGGTCCGGAATCGTAGCCTCGCCCATCACCGCCGGACTATCCGCAAACGCATCATGGAAGCTCTTCGACCGATGCGGGTTCCCCATGCCATCGATGCACACCACCACAAATCCCAAATCCGCCATAGACTGCAAATCCCCGCGTGACGCCTCAAACCCCGGCGGCCCAAACACTGAGCACGACCCATCCTGCGGCCCCGGATACACATAATCAATCACCGGATACTTCTTCGCCGCATCAAAATCCGTCGGCTTAAACAAAATCCCATACAGCGGCGTCACCCCATCGCGAGCCTTCACCTCCACGCGCATCGGCGCCTTCCATCCCGCAGCCAGCAGTTGCAAAATATCCTGCTTCGCCAGCGTCACCAGCACCTTGCCCGTCTTGCCATCGCGCAGCACCGCCGTCTGCGGCGTGTCCACCGTCGAGTACACATCCACAAACGTGCTTCCATCCTTCGCCGCCGTAATCTCGTGCGTAGCATTCTCAGGAGTCAACAGCGCCTGGTGCTTCCCATCCAGATCCACGCGAAAATAGTTCACGTCGTACGGATCCTCACCCTTCACCTTGTCCGTAGCCGTAAACCAAAGCACGCCCCTCTTCTCATCGACAGCCTTCACCTCAGCCACCGGCCCATCCCCATGCGTCACCTCATTCTTCAGCGCGCCCGTTCCCAGGTCATACAAGTAGTACTGCGCCCAATTGCTCCGCTCGCTGGCCCACAAAAACTCATTCCGCCCCCACAGCACCTTCCAGTCCGTCTTCGCCTGCCAGCCGTAGTACGTGTCCACATGCTCGTGATACACATCGCGCACATCGCCCGTCGCCACATCCGCAACCTTCACCCACTCATCCTTGTGATCCCGAGACGTCGACACAAACGCCAGCTTCGAATCATCCGGCGAAAACTCCACATCGCTCCATCGCCCATCTCCATCGCAGCTCACGTCATCGCACTCCATGCTGCGATGCTCCAGCGGCGCAATCTTCAGCCGCACCATCTTCGCCGTCGCCACGTCAATCACCACCGGCTCAATCATCGTGACGTCCTTATCCCCCACCAGCGGATACCGCCACGCCTCCAGCTTCGGATGCCGATTCGTCACCGGCACCAAATACATCAGCCCCGTCTTCCGCTGGTCCTGCTGAAACGTTGCAATCTTCTTCCCATCCGCCGACCACGTCAGAATCGCGCCATCCGAATGCTGCCAACCAGCGTTATCGGTCGCGTATCCAAAATCCTCCACACCATCGGTCGTAAGCTGCCGCTCCTCGCCCGTCGCAACGGTCTTCACCCAAAGATTGTTGTCGCGAAGAAACGCCGCCATCTTCTTGTCCGGGGAAAGATTCTCATCGCCCGTATGACGCCGCGAGATCACCTTCTTCGCCGCCGGCTTCGTCGCCCCCTTGGTATCGGCTTTCTCCGGAGTCGCTACCTCCGTCGGCGGCTTCGGTTCCTCCTTGCACATCGTCACCGCGGCGTTGCAATCAAACACGCCCTCATCCACCGTCACGGAAAACCCACCGTTCGGCAGCTCCGCATACGCATGCACACCCAGTTTGTTCGCCTCAAACTTCGCACTCGTAGCCGCGCCCATCGACGCGTTCAGCGCCGTCGCCAGCCTCGCGTTATCGAACGCCGGGGCCACCGTCCCCTTCGCCGCGTCCGCAATCATGTACGCGTTCCCGCCCACGCCCGGGTCGCGATAAAACACCCGCCCATCCGCCAGATAATCCACCCCGCGAATCGTATGGTGCACGAGCCCATAAACGTTGTACGACATCCAGCGCTCCGCCTGCGCGTAATCCTGCTTCGTATAAACCTTCTGCGCAACAACAGGCAGCGCAACAGCGCCAGCAACAACACTCGCAGCGACGAACAAACACCGGCGATTCAACATGGCAGGGACGATCCGATCCTGAAGAGTTTTTTGCAAAGCAGTGCAATCAGCCTAGCCCAAAACCCACCCCCAGCGCGACCCCCAACCCAAAACCCGCTCACAGGCGAGCCCGGTCCGCACACAGCCCGGCTAGTCTCGACTGACGACGAAAGTAAAGCGCTTCTTGAGGCGGATGAAAAAGCCTTCAAAATATACGTACGAGAGGTGCGCGACAATCAAGTCCAACGTCAATGCAGCAAGAATGCCAAAGCCTTGAACGGCGGTCTCGTAAGGGCGGCCTCTCTGCAGCCATGGCCGCCCATAATGATCGGTGACCTTGAAGACCAGAAAAAGCATCAGCCCGTGATACACGTAAAGTCCGTACGAAATCTTTCCACCGTAAGACAGCCAGCGCGGCACCATGCGAGCTGGAATTCCGAGCGTGCTAAGAAAGATGAGAACCGTACCCACCAGGAGCAACGTCCAGGACCCAATGGAACTTGCCACCGGCCATCCGGCTCCAGATCCTGCAAACCACTTGAGCGTCAACCAGCAGAGGAATCCCACCACGCATCCTCCAATACGAACAGGCATGCTCAGCGGCAGAACTCTCCCTCCCAATATCAGCGCGATCAGAGTGCCAGCGCAGAAGAATTGAAATTGCAAGAAGCTGTTCGTCCACTCTCCAATTCCGCCCGGATGAAGTCCGTAAAACACCTCTACCCCAACTGCGATGGCAAGCAGCACGTAACTGACATAAAACATCGCCCTGCGGCCGAACAGCGTCGCTAACAGTGGGATAAAGAGATAAAACTGCTCCTCGATCGAGACACTCCACAGCGGATCAATTGGCGCAGCCACGAACCCGTGTCGAGATACGAACCAGTTCGCGCACAGAAAACTAAACGCCAACCACGCATGTCGATTCTCCGTGCCCGTCCCAGGAATGACGTGGTTAAGCAGCGCCAGTCCGAAGAACACCGAGAAATAGAGAGGCCAGATGCGAAGAATGCGCCGCATGTAAAAGGCCCCTACATGGATGCGGCCTGTCGAAACTCTTACGGCCTTGGTTATAGGTAGCATATATCGCGCCATCAGGCTCTCCATAACTCGATCGAAGCGACTGATGAGACTGTTTCTCTTCAACCTGCGCGCGAGCGCCCCATCGATCAAAGATTCAGTCGGCTTCTCCTCGCCATGATTGCGAGTGCACGCACCTCGTCGGAAGACAACCCGCTTTCATCGAGGATTCTTCAGCCGTCGTTCCGCCCTCGCATCACGACCGCCTCCACCAGCGTGCACCCCAGCAACGCCAGCGCCACCCACGCAAACCAGTTCCCAAACCTCTCATAGATCGTCGCGTCATGCCGCGCAGGCACCTCCACAGCCAACGTCGCAAACGGCGCAGCATTGCTAGGCATCTCGCCCAGCACCCGGCCCCGATCATCCGTCACCGTCAAAAACCCGCGGCTCGCCGACCTCACCAGGCTGAACCCATCCTCCACCGCGCGCATCACCGCCATGTGTCCATGCCAGAATCCATCCACCTTGAAGTCTCCACCCGGCACTAACATCAGCCCTGCTCCCGCCTCACCATACCTTCGCGCGAGCCCCGTAAAATCCATGTCCTTGCAGATCGCCACACCCCGCATCCCCGTCGCCGTCTGCCACGTCAGCAAGGACTTCCCCGGCGTCATCATCGACTCGAACGGCGGCAGCAGATGCTCCTTGTCGTAGCTCCGCACCATCTCATCCGGCGCATACACCCGCGCCTCGTCATAGATCCGTCCGCCCTCCACCCGGATCACGCCCACCACAACCGTCACCCCGCTCGCGCTCGCAATCGGCTGAAACGTCCCGTCCACCTGCGCCTCCGTCGCCGGCGTGATCGCCCACACCCCTTCCGAGAGCACAATCACCTTTGCCCCGCGCCCCGCGAGCTCCCTCACCTGCGCCGCATAAGCCTCCAATCCTTTCTGCCTCGCCTCCGCCTCGGACGTCACGCCACTCGGCCGCTGGTCCGTCACCACCAACCCCACGCGCACCAGGTCCTCCGACGGCCTCTCCATCCGCACCACCCCACCCACCAGCACCACCGCCGTCACCGCGAGCCCCATCCCCGCAACGGCCATCGCTCGTCTCGGTTCGCGCGCCCACAGGTGCAGCCCCACCGCCATCGTCGCAGCAAACAGCAGCAGCACATAGCTGAGCCCCCACAGCCCCGTCACGCTCGCCACCTGCAGCACCGGCACAAACCGCAGTTGCGTGTACGCCAGGTTCATCGCCGTCCCATGCGGGCTCGTCCGGCTCACCACGTACTCCCACGACACCCACGCCGCCGGAAACGCCAGCACGGCGCTCCACCACGCACCCCGCCGCGCCAGTGCCCGAAACAACAGCACCGCCAGCGCAAACACCACTGCCCCGACCCCGAAGATCAACACCCACACCCGCGCCGGCGTCTGCATCAATCGCAGATAGCCAAACAGATTCATCTCGCCCGCAAACCACGCCACCGCCGCCGCCGCGCCAGCCTCACCCCACCGCGCTCGCAGCGCAAACCACAACACCGGCACCGGACCCACCCACACCAGCGGCCACCACGGATTCAACCCCGTCCCCAACCACATCAGCAGCGCCGTCGCCGCCGCCGCACCCAGACCCATCCACCACCGCTCACCACTACGCAAGAATCCCATGCACATACCTCCTGAACGATCGCTTGCACAACGCGCGGAACTGCCCCGCAGACATCCCCACGCGCCCTCCCACGTACAACATCACCAACCCTTGAAACAGCGCGCCCATCTCAAACACCATCTCCCACACATCATCCTTGCGCAGCTCGCCCTCATCCACACCCTCTTCGATCACCGCCGCCATAAAATTCGCCGTCGGCGATCGCCCCTCCGTAAAGTCCTTCGGAAACTGCCGCGCTCCCTTGCGTGGCCGCAAAAACATCAGCTCGAACATCCGCGGCTGTCCCAGCGCATGCTCCACGTACACGTCGATCAACTGATACACCCGCGCCTCAACGTCCCCCTTCAGCCGCTTCCCCTGCAGCCGCTCCACCAACTCCTCAAACCCCGTATCCGCCAATGAATCCAGCAGCCCATCCCGATCCGCATAGTGCCGATACACCGCCATCGGCGTAATCCCCACCGCCGCAGCGACACTCCGCACCGTCACCGCCTCCACCCCACCCTTCTCCAGCAGCCGTCGCGCCGCCTTCGCAATCTTCTCCGCCGTCGAACTCGTTTCCGTCTTCATGTATACACCGTATACCAAAACTGTATACGACGTATACTCGGCAACTTAAATATCTTTCCTACCCTCCCGCAAGCCGCATCTGGATCGCCTCTACCCCAGCCGCTCCATCAAGCCCACCCTCACCCCATCCTCCACAAACGCGGCCCGCAGCGCCGCTCGATTACACGCCACCAACTCCGCATCGCCCCACCCAAAGTGCTCCCGCAACCGCGCATACTCCTGCTCCAGCGTCACATTCGTAATCATCCGCGTATCCGTATTGATCCCCACCGACACCCCCGCACCAAACAACTTGCCCACCGCATGTTCCGCATAGCTTCCGCTCGCGCGCGTCTGCACATTGCTCGTCGGGCAAACCTCCAGATGAATCCCCCGCTCCTTCAGAAACTCCACCAGCGCCGCATCCTCCGCGCTCCGCACCCCATGCCCAATCCGACTAGGCCGCAACTCCCGCAGCGTCTCCCACACACTCTCCGCTCCGCACGCCTCACCCGCATGCGCTGTCCGAAACAGTCCCTTCTCCGCCGCATACCGAAACGCCGGCACGTGCGCCTCCAGCGAAAACCCCGCCTCATCCCCTGCAATATCGAGCGCCACCACGCGGCTCCCCTTGAACCGCTCCACCAACTCCGCCGTCAACAAACTCTGCACCGCATCAAAGTGCCGCAGCGTGCAAAGAATCAGCCGCGCCTCAATCCCCGTCGCTCGTATGCACCGCTCGGTCGCACGATCCACCGCCGCGACCACCGCCTCCGGCGTCAACCCCTGCAACAAGTGCAGCAGCGGAGCAAACCGTATCTCCGCATAGATCACCCCATCGCGCGCCAACTGCGCAAACAGGTCCTCCGTCACCAACTCCAGCGCAGCCTCGGTCTGCATCAACTGAAATCCCCGCGGCGCGCGCCTCAAAAAATCCGCAAGGCTCGCACACACCGGCGGCGCCACAAACTCCGCCTCATACTCCGCCCTCGTCACCGACGCATCCAGCCGCGCCACCGCCTCATAACTCAGCGAGCAATCCAGATGCAGATGCAGCTCCACCTTCGCCAACATACCCATACCGGAAATTATCCACCCCCAAAACAAAACACGCGCGCAACGATCTTCCGTTGCGCGCGGGCCTCACTTGCTTAAGCCAAACGTTCTTACATGTTCTCGATCATGCGAGTCGCAAACTCACTCGTCTTCACCTTCGTAGAGCCCGGCATCTGGCGCTCGAAGTCATACGTCACATACTTCTGGGCAATGGTCTTCTCCATCGACGACTCGATCAACTTCGCCGCTTCCTTCCATCCCAGAAACTCAAACATCATCACGCCCGAAAGAATCACCGAGCCCGGATTGATCACATCCAGGTCCGCATACTTCGGAGCCGTTCCGTGCGTCGCCTCGAACACCGCATACCCGTCGCCAATGTTTGCGCCCGGTGCAATGCCCAGTCCGCCCACCTGCGCCGCCGCTGCATCAGAGATGTAGTCGCCGTTCAGGTTGGTCGTCGCCAGCACGTTATAGTCAGCCGGACGCGTCACAATCTGCTGGAAGATCGAGTCAGCGATGCGATCGTTGACCATGATCTTTTTCTTCCATTGGCCGTTGCCGTGCGTCGCGCCAATGTTCGCAATCGTGTCCTTCACTTCCTTCACCACGGAGTCCTGGAACTCCTTGGCGCCGAAGCTCAGACCCGGCTCAATCATCTCCGCGTTCTGCTCCGCCGTCAGGTTCGGGTTCTGCTCCAGGTTGCCCAGGATCCAGCTCTCGCGCTCGGTCACCGTCTCATTGCGGAACTCCTGCGTCGCAACTTCGTAGCCCCACTCGCGGAACGCGCCCTCGGTGAACTTCTGGATGTTGCCCTTGTGTACCAGCGTCACGGACTTGCGACCTTCCGTCAGCGCATACTTAATCGCCGCGCGAACCAGCCGCTTCGAGCACGTAATCGAGATCGGCTTAATCCCAATACCCGAATCCAGGCGAATCTTCTTCTTCGTGCCCTTCAGCATCTCGTCGTTCAGGTACGAGATGATCTTCGCTGCCTCCGGCGTTCCTTCCTGGAACTCGATGCCGGCATAGATGTCCTCCGTGTTCTCGCGGAAGAGCACAATGTTCATCAGCTCAGGATGCTTCACCGGGCTCGGCACGCCGGCGTAGTACTTCACCGGCCGAACGCATTGATACAGGTCCATCAACTGGCGCAGAGCCACGTTCAGCGAACGGATGCCGCCGCCGATTGGCGTCGTCAAAGGTCCCTTGATCGAAACCCGGAAGTCCATCGTCGCCTTGACGGTGTCTTCAGGCAGCCAGCTCTTGGTCTGCGCAAAGGCCTTCTCGCCCGCCAGCACCTCGTACCACTTCACCGAGCGCTTGCCGCCGTACGCCTTCTCCACCGCCGCATCAAACACCCGCTGCGACGCCTTCCAGATGTCGCGACCCGTTCCGTCTCCCTCAATAAAAGGAATAATCGGATGGTTCGGCACCGTGTACTTGCCATTGCTGTACTGAATCGCCTCGCCGTCTGTCGGCACTGAAATTCCGTTGTAACTCGCCTGCGCTACTGCATTGTCCGTCGGCATATCTTAAAGTCTCCAAAAAAGATCGAGATCAGTGGCCCGCAACTCGACGTCCCTTTCGGCGCGTACGCACATCCGCCAATCATGGTAAACCCCGGATGCATCAGTTATCGAACCGCTAGGGCGATAAGCGGACTCGTTTGAGCCGCCTCGTCCCCGCCACTCTCCTATTCTATCGCCGCCCTCGCCGCACCCCCCTCCACCGCCAATCAGCTCAACTTTCTCGCCCTTCCCCCTTGCTTGCCAGACAAACGTTTGTCTAGAATGGCTCCCGCTCGCGCTCCACCCTTTAGCTCGTTTCCTGTCAGGAGATCCCCCCATGAAAGCCCGCCACGCCCTCCTTCTCGCCGCCCTCCTCGCCGCTCCGCTCGCCGCCCTCGCCCAGTCCCCCGCACACGACGTCTCCCTCTACCTCACCACCTCCGACCGCACCTCCCTCCTCAAGCTCCAACCCCCCATCCCCTTCTCCACCACCCCCTCCACCGCCACGCAAACCATCACCGTCGACGCCGCCAAAACCTATCAGACCATCGACGGCTTCGGCTTCGCCCTCACCGGCGGCTCAGCCGAGCTCCTCATGCACATGGACCCCGCCAAGCGCGCAGCCCTCCTGCAAGAGCTCTTCACCCGAACCGGCGACGGCATCGGCGTCAGCTACCTCCGCCTCACCATCGGCTCCTCCGACATGAACGCCAGCGTCTACTCCTACGACGACCTCCCCGACGGCCAAACCGACGTCCCCATGGCGCACTTCTCCCTCGCCCCCGACGAGACCACCGTCATCCCCGTCATGAAGCAGATCCTCGCCATCGATCCCAGGATCAAAACCCTCGCCAGCCCCTGGTCCGCTCCTCTCTGGATGAAGACCAACGACGCAGCGCAAGGTGGCGTTCTCCTGCCCAAGTACTTCCCTGCCTACGCCACCTACTTCGTGAAATACATCGAAGGCATGAAGGCCCAGGGCATCCCCATCGACACCGTCACCATCCAGAACGAGCCCCTCAACGAAAAGAACACCCCCAGCATGCTCATGCTCTCGCCTGAGCAGGACATGTTCATCAAGGACGACCTCGGCCCCGCCTTCCGCCGCGCCCACATCCACACCGGCATCGTCCTCTACGACCACAACCTCGACCACCCGCTCTATCCGCTCTCCATCCTCCGCGACCCCGCCGCCGCCCGCTACGTCGCCGGCTCCGGCTTCCATCTCTACGGCGGCACCGTCGACGCCATGACCGAAGTCCACGATGCCTTCCCCAACAAAAACATCTACTTCACCGAGCAGTCCATCACGCAGCGCGATAACGACGCACCCATGCACATCACCCAGTCCGTCGCCCGCGTCATGATCGGCGTCACCCGCAACTGGAGCAAGAACGTCCTCCTCTGGAACCTGGCCGCCGATCCCAACGACGGCCCCCACACCAACAACGGCGGCTGCGGCAGTTGCTCCGGCGCCCTCACCATCGACGGCGACAACGTCCGCCGCAACATCGCCTTCTACACCGTCGCCCAGCTCTCCAAGTTCGTCCCACCAGGCTCCGTCCGCATAGCCTCCAACGACCTCGACACCCTCCCCAACGTAGCCTTCCGCACCCCCGACGGCAAAAAGGTCTTAGTAGTCTCCAACACCACCGACACCCCCCAAACCTTCGAAGTCCACTCCGGCCCCCACCACTTCACCACCACCCTGGACACCGGCTCCGTAGGCACCTACGTCTGGTAGCAGGCGCCGGGCAGTTGGTTTAGCAACCATAAGTCCGCTCATTGAGTGGCCGGGCTCCAACCCCGCCACCATTTCCAAACCGCCACGCATCATCACAACCGCAGCACCCACGCCGCGTCATCCCGACCGGAGCGAACCCCACAAAACGTCCGTCCTCTCAACCGAACCCCACAAATGTCCGTCATCTCGACCGGAGCGAAGCGCACAAAACGTCCGTCCTCTCAACCGAACCCCACAAATGTCCGTCATCTCGACCGGAGCGAAGCGCAGCGGAGAGATCCCTGTATTGGCCGCTGCAATTGCTCTTGCCGCCACCGTAGTAGCCGCTACAGCAGTTGCCTAGCCATTTGTTTGTCATCCCGCAGGGATCTGCAGTGGCCCTTGCAGCTGCCGTTGCTGTTGCCCTTGCCTTTGCCCTTAGCTAGAAGCTAGAAGCTAAAAGCTAGAAGCCAGCCCCACCAATCACCAACCACCAACTGAGAACTGAGAACTGACAACTGAGAACTGACAACCGCCCACCCACCCCCCGCCGTCATCTAAAATAGTCCCCGCTATGGCATTCAAATTTCAAGGCACCGACTTCATCGACCTCGACACCCTCCTCTCCGAAGACGAGATCCTCGTCCGCACCAACGTGCGTTCCTTCATCGAAGACAAACTCATCCCAATCATCGAGTCCTGCAACCGCGACGGCCGCTTTCCCAAAGAGCTCATCCGTCCGATGGGCGAGCTAGGCTTCTACGGCGCAACCCTCCCCGATTACGGCTGTGCCGGCATGAACAACGTAGAAGCCGGCCTCCTCTACCAGGAGCTCGAGCGCGGCGACTCCGGCATTCGCAGCTTCGTCAGCGTGCAATCCGCGCTCGTCATGTACCCCATCCACACCTTCGGTTCTGACGAACAAAAATCCAAGTGGCTGCCGAAGATGGCCACCGGCGAAAAGCTAGGCTGCTTCGGTCTCACCGAACCCGACTTCGGCTCCAACCCCAGCGGCATGCGCACCCGCGCCCGCAAAGACGGCGACGACTACATCCTCAACGGCGAAAAAATGTGGATCACCTCCGGCAGCATCGCCGACGTAGCCGTAATCTGGGCCAAAGTAGAAGACCCCACCGCCGACGCCACCAAAGAACCTCGCATCCGCGGCTTCTTAGTAGAGACCGATCGTCCCGGCTTCTCCGCCCAGGACGTTCACGGCAAGTGGTCCCTCCGCGCCTCCGTAACCTCCGGCCTCTCCCTCCAAAACGTGCGCATCCCCGCCGCCAATCTCCTCCCCGGCACCGACGGCCTCAAGTCCCCGCTCATGTGCCTCAGCCAGGCCCGCTACGGCATCGGCTGGGGAGCCATCGGCGCCGCCATGGCCTGCTACGACACGGCGCTCCAATACGCCAAGCAGCGCAAACAGTTCCGCAACCAACCCATCGCCAGCCACCAGCTCGTCCAGGAAAAACTAGCCTGGATGATCACCGAGATCACCAAGGCCCAACTCTTAGCCGTCCAGGTAGGTCGCCTCAAGGACAAAGCCAAGGCGGACTTCCAGCACATCTCCATGCTCAAGCGAAACAACGTCTGGATGGCCCTCGAATGTGCCCGCCTCTCCCGCGACATCTTAGGCGCGAACGGCATCGCCGACGACTACCCCATCATGCGCCACATGATGAACCTCGAATCCGTAAAGACCTACGAAGGCACCCAGGACATCCACACCCTGATCATCGGCCAAAGCATCACCGGTCTCCCCGCCTACTAAACAACCGCCCCACCGTTGCGGTGCTCGTTGCCGTTGCCTTTGCCCGTTGCCTTTGCCCGTTGCCTTTTTGGTTGTCATCCCGCAGGGATCTGCAGTCGCCGTTGCCGTTGCTTGTTTTACGCCGTCGTCCTGACCCTGAGCTTGCCGAAGGGGAAGGCCCCCCGCATTCCCCACCCACAAAGCCCGTCATCTCGACCGGAGCGAAGCGCAGTGGAGAGATCCCTGTATTGTCCTTTGCTCTTGCAGTTGCCTTTCTTCAGACAATTTTTCCCGGAAATTGTCATTCCGAGCGCAGCGAGGAACCCGCTTCTCGCGCGAAGCGCGCCCGTTCTTGCCTTTGCCTTTGCTAAAAGCTAAAAGTCGCAACTGACAACTGAGAACTGACAACCGAGAACTGACAACTTACCCCGCCGCCTTCAACGCCGCAATCTTCCCCCGAATCGCATCCGCATCCTCCACCTGCAAATCCGGCCTCACCGACTCCTCAATCCCCAACGCCCTCCCATAAGCCGCCAGCGCCGCGGCCTTCTGACCATCCGCCGCCAGCACATCCCCCAACGTATCCACCACCTGTCCCGACCCCGGCGCCAACCGCTCCGCATCCTCCGCCTTCGCCACCGCCTCCTGAAGCTTCACCGGGTCACCCGCCCCCGCATCGGCCAGCTTCGACGCATCATGCGCCTCCACCAGCGCCGCCGCCAACGGAATCGCAAACGTCCCATCAAACACGTACACCCCATGCTGAATCACGGCCACCGGCTTCACCCTCCAAAACTGCTCGTACGGATTCAGGTTCCCATCCCCGAACTCAATCCCCTCCAAATCCCCCGCACTAATCAGCACCGTCCCGCTAATCACAGGCGGCGTCTTCAAAGGCAGATCCAGCCACCAAAGCACATCCGCGGTAGGCAGCCGCTTGCAGTGAATCCCATAGTCCGAAGGATCAATCGACCCATCCGGAAAATAAGCAAACCAGCAGTTCGTAATGTGGTTCTCATCCAGATAAATCTTCACCGCCTTCAACTGCTGACCCCAATCCGTATTCGCATCCCCCAGATACCGATCCACCTTCGCCGGCCCACCCCACGCCTCATTCCCATACGCCATATAAGCCGGCGACACCCGCACGGACGTCACCACCTGCCAACAAAGCAGCGCCCCAACCACCCACCCCCACCGCACATCCCGCTCCAGCAACACCGCCGCCACGCCACCCACCAACACATACAAAAACGCCCACACCGGCAGCAGATGCCGCGCGCCAATATCCATACTCGAGCTCATCGAAATCACCAGGTACACCACCACCGGCGCCAGTACAAACACCACCTCCCGCCCACGCGCGCGCAACCCCCAAACCCACGCCAGCGGCGCCATACAAATCAAAATCAAAAACGCCAGCGTCGACTTAATCAGCAACGCCACCGGAAAATAAAGCCAGTTCCCATGCGGCCAAACCTTCCCCCAGAAGTAGCTCGTGTCCTCCCAATCCGTCTGCTTCGTATTCTCCAACCCCCACAGATACCCCTCCGGCAGCGCATGCACCTTCGCCATCGCGCGCAGCATCCGCGCATCGCGCTGGTCATACATCTCCGTCAAGTACTGCGCCAGCGGCGGATTAATATCCAACCCATCCGGCGCAGCCTTATACCGAAACCCATAAAACGACCACACCACCACCCAGGCCATCACCCCCATCAACGCCAGCGCCAAAGCCCGCTTCCACAACACTCTCCAATCCCGAGCGAACCGGGGTCCCCAGCGGGCGGTCTTTGCCTGCTGGGGTGAAAGCAGACCCTCCAGCACCACCACAACCGCCAATATCGGCAGCAGAAAAATCCCCGTATACTTCGCCGACAGCGCCACCCCCAACGCTATCCCCGCCACCACCAACCTTCCCCACCCCGGCCTCCTGCAGTACCGATAGAAGCTATACATCGAAGCCACAAAACAACACGCAGCCCCTACATCCGTAGTCACCATCGCGCCATTGGCCAGAATATTCGGATCAAACACAAACATCGCCAGCGCAAAGATCCCCGCGACAAACCCAAACATCTCCTCTGCCCACAGAAAGATCAGCAACCCCAGCCCGAGCGCAAATCCCGCACACACCATGCGCGCAGGAAACAGCACCCGATCCCCGCCATTCCCCCAGACAAACTTCTTCCCATCCTGAAACGCCTCTGTCTGATTCGGCCTTCCCAAATCCGGTGGCACCTTCAAATGCATCCGCAGCAACGGCAACGCCGCCGTCAATTTAATAAACGGCGGCACCTCAGGATTCAGCCTGTAGTCATGGAACTTCCAGATCGTGTATCCATCGAAAAGGTGGTGTGCCTCATCCCAGCTAGCCGAGGTCTTATTCGCAACATGCACCAACTGCAGCGCCAGCAAACAAAGCAGCCCGCCAACGCACAAACCCCGCAGCCATCGATTGACCTTCAGTGCAAGCCCCGGCATCCATCCCTCGCAGCCAGTATGCATGAAACAGTGAGTAGAGAGTAAGGAGTAGTGAGTAGAGAAAGCCCCTTGATCGCGCGTAGACCACCGGCAAGCGCAGCGAGCCCTTCCTCTACTCCTTACTCTCTACTCCTTACTCACTTCTGCTCCAACTCCGCCTCAACTTCCCGCTCCCGCCGCCGCAGCCGCGCCGCCAGCTCCTTCGGCCGCAACGACTGCGGATAGTGCATCATCGCCCTCAAAAATCCACCCCACGTATCATGCGCAATCTTCAACGACGACGGCAGCACATACGCATCCATAATCATCTCGCTCAACAGCAGCGAAGCCGCCGCTCCATACAGCCCATACCTCCGCGCCGCAAAGTACGTCACCACCACCGTGATCCCCGTCGCAAACGAGTACACCGTAGCCAGCCGCTCATGCAGATTAATCGCCGCCACCAGCGTCGAGCTCGTCGACCACATCGAATAGAACACCACCACCACCAGCAGCAGCCCCACCAGCCCCGGGCTCGACGGCACCTTCCCCAGCGTCCACTTATGCAAAAACGTCGGCCCAAACATCGCCACCAACACCACCACGCTCAAGCTCACAAACATCGCAATCTGCACCGCCCTCCGATGCAACTGCCGCACCACCTCCATATTCCCCGCGCCAAAGGCAATCGACAGCTCCGGCCACACCGTGTTCTTCACCATCTCCACCACCTGCAGCGCCAGCCGGCTCACCGTCCGCGCCGTAATCCAGATCGCCACTGCATCATTGCCCAGCGCATAGTTCACCGCCAGTTGCGACCCCTGGATATTCAGCGTGTTCCCCAGCGGAAATCCCATGAACGCCAGCGATGGCCGCGTTAGCCGCTTGATCTCCTTGAACGAAGCATGGCTCCATCCATAACTGATCCACGGAATATCGTGCTTCACCATCAGGCAAAGAATCGCCGTGCCCGTCAGGTTCGCCAGCGCAAACACCTTCGCCGTCGTGCGCGGCCCATACCCCTCGATGATCGGAAACAGCATCGCCGCAAACGCCAGCAGCGAGAAGCAGCTCTTCGCAAAGTTCCCATACGAGTACCGCATAATGCACCGATACGACGCCTGCAGCAACTGCTCCAACTGCCCAAACAGCACCGACAGCCCCAGCCAGAACAGCACCCACTTCACATCCGTCTCGCTCAGCAGCTCCAGGTTCAGCAGCCTCGCCACCGGCAGGTAATACAGCACCACGCCAAACGCCGCCATCGTCGCGCCAATGGCCAGCATGATCAGCCACCAGGTGCTTTGAAACACTGCCAGCGCCTCGTCCTGCTCCCCGCGCGCCATCAGCATCGTCATCTCGTTGCCGGCCACCGACCCAAACCCCGCATTCGAGAAGCTCAAATACGTAGGCGTAGCCGTAAGAATCCCCCACACCCCAAACATCGCCCGGCCCCAGTAATGCATCAGCATCGGCACCTGGATGAGCTGAATCACCGTCGACGCCGCCTTACTGATCAGCGTAGTAGCGAACCCAACAAACAGCCGCCGTTTGGTGCGATCATCCATGCTGGAACCACCAACCCGCGCAGAGATTCATTCCCGCCATTCTACCAACCACCAACACCACTCAACATCAGCCACCCCGACACTTCAACGCCACCCAGGTACCCCGAGGCTTCAGCCTCGGGTCTCATAGCGTCGCAGAGAAAAAGGGCTTTAGCCCTAAGGTATGCCTTTGCTTTTGCCGTTGCCCGTCCCACCGGATTAGCAGCGGGCTTTAGCCCCGGCCAGCCGCCATTGCGTCTATATCCATAATCCTGAGCACATCGAAGCAACCCCACATTGCCGCCCATACTCCCGTCATCTCGACCGAAGCGAAGCGAAGTGGAGAGATCCCTGTATTGGCAGTTGCCTTTGCCTTTGCCTTTGCTTTTGCTTTTGCTTTTGCTTTTCTAGTTGTCATCCCGCAGGGATCTGCTTTTGCAGTTGCCCTTGCAGTTGCAGTTGCCCTTGCCCTTGCCCTTGCCGTTCTTCAGACAATTTCTTCCAGAAATTGTCATTCCGAGCGCAGCGAGGAACCTGCTTCTCGCGCGAAGCGCGCCCGTTCTTGCTTTTGCCACAAGCCACAAGCCACAAACATCGAAGCAGTACTACCGCTTCAACTCCACATCCAGCCGCACCTTCTCCTGCGCCAACCGCATCAACATCTCATCATCCCCCCGCCGCGACGCCTCAGCCATCTGCACCCGCACCTCGCGCGACCTCCGCTCCAGATACCCGCGCCGCAGCGTCTCCAACGCACCCTCCACCTTCGTGGCCGACACCTCTTCCTCGGCTGCCGTCTGCAGCGCACTCGCCAACAACAGCCGCGACGCATCATCCGGAGCCGCCTCAAACGGATTCTCCGGCGCCGGCCCATTCACCAGCACCTCCATCACCGCCGCACTCCCCAACGCAGAAAACCACTCCGGGTTCTCCGCCAACCTCTCCACCGCCAGCGCCCGCGCCGAATCCGCATCCGGCAGCACCAGCGCACACAACAAAATCCTCTCCACCTCTGTTACCGCACGAGGCTGCGCCGCCTTCACACTCTCCAACCGCTGCTGCGCCGCATGCTTCAGCTCCTGCCGCATCAACGAGCTCTCAATCCCCAGCTTCTGCGCCGCATTATCGGCAAACTCCCCTCTCACCAGAGCATTCGGCACCCGCCGAATATGCGGCAGCAGAAAATTCAGCGCCTTCACCTTGCTCTCCGCCGTCCGCGCCGGAAACATCCCCTGCGCCCGCTCAATCAAATAATCCGCATACCTCACCGCCCCTCTCACCGCAGTCGAGTACGCCGCAATCCCCCGCTCTTTGATATACCGGTCCGGATCAAGCCCACCCTCCAGCGTCACCACGCGAACCTCGAACCCCTCCTCCACCAACAACGCCACCGTCTTCTCCGCCGCATTCGCTCCCGCCTGGTCCGGATCAAAGTTCAACACCACGCGCTTCGTAAACCGCGACAGCAGCCGCACCTGGTGCTCCGTAAACGCCGTCCCACTCGTAGCAATCACATTCGCAATCCCCCCCATATACACGCTGATGCAATCCATCTGCCCCTCCACCAGCAGCGCAATGTCCAGCTCGCGTATCGACGCCTTCGCCTTATCCAGATTGAACAGCACCTGCCCCTTCGTATACAGCGCCGTCTCCGGCGAGTTCAGATACTTCGGCCCCGCCTTCGCATCCTGCTCCTGCGTGTCCAACGCCCGCGCCGTAAACGCAATCGTCTTCCCCTGCTCATTCGCAATGGGAAACGTAATCCGCTTCCGAAACCGCGCATACATCGGCCCAGGCGAACCGTCTTCCTGTTCCTTCCACGAAAACAACCCACTCGCTCGCAGTGCCTCTTCCGAAAAAAACTTCCCCAGCCGGTCGCGCATGTCATTAAAACTCTCCGGCGCATACCCAATCCGAAACTTCGCAATCGTATCCGCGCTCACCCCACGCAACGTCAGATACTCCCGCGCCCGCGCAGCCTCAGGGCTCTTCAAGCTCTGCTCAAAATATTGCGTAGCCGCCTCATGCGCATCCATCAACTGCCGCCGCAGCCCAGCCTCGCGCGCCTCCTCACCCGACCCAAACTCCCTCTTCGGCAGCGCAATCCCCATCTTCGTAGCAACCGCCCGCACCGCCTCCGGAAAACTCAGGTTCTCCATCTTCATCACGAACGTAAACACGTCCCCATGTTCATGACACCCAAAGCAGTAGTAACTAGCGGTCCCCGGATACAGATAAAACGACCCCGACTTCTCCTTATGAAACGGGCACAGCGCCGACCAGTTCGCCCCACTCTTCCGCAGCTTCACATACTCGCCCACAATCCGGACGATATCTGCCTGCGACTTCACGGTCTGCGAAAAGTTGTCCGCCATCTTCGTCTCTCCAGTGTAGGCGGTCACCCCGCCATCCCCTCAATCCAACCTCCCCTTGCAGTTTTGTAGTTTGTATGCATACAATGTACAAACAGTGTCCGCGCCCCTCCAAATCCGCGTCGTACTCGACAGTCCAACCCCCGTCTACCGCCAGATCGCCGACGCACTCCGCGCCCTCTGCGTCGACGGCCGCCTCACTCCCGGCACCAAGCTCCCCACCGTTCGCGAGCTCGCCTCCTCCCTCGGCGTCCACTTCAACACCGTCGCTGAAGCCTATCGCCTTCTCTCTGACGAAGGCTGGCTCATCGCCGAAGGCCGTCGCGGCGTCACCATCCTCGACCGCCAGCGCCCCCGCTCCCCTAACGCCACCGCCAAAGCCGACGCCAGCAGCCGCCTCCGTCACCTCCTCGCCGAACTCCAGGCCCAGGGGCTCTCTCACGATTGGATTCGCCAGGAAACCGAAGCCGCACTGGAGCCCAAACTCTCATGACCTCCGCCACCGCCGCACACCTCGTCCTTCTCTTACCCATCGCCCTCGTCAGCCTCATCCTTCCCTGGTTTGGCCACTCCCGCCGCGGCGTCCTCTTCGGCGTCACCGTCTCGCTCGACTTCGCCAACTCTCCGCAAGCGCGCACCGCCCTCCGCTCCTACCAGCGCGCCGTCTTCCTCCTCGCCCTCATCGTCATCGCGTCCATCGCCGCCGATCTCTGGCTCCTGCCCAGCGACGCACACACCCTGATCCCCGCACTCGCTCTCCTTCTCGAGCTCGTCCTCGCCTATCTCCTCTGGCGTCGCGGCTCCGCGCGCATCAAGCCCCACGCCATCGCCGTTCCTCTGGAGCGCCACGCCGATCTCGCGCCCACCTCCACCGTCGCGCCCATACTCCTCACCGCGCTCAGCCTGCTCCCTCTCGCCGCAACCGCGCTCTGGCTCCGTCTCCACTGGCTCCAGATCCCCGCCCGCTGGCCTCAGCACTGGAACGCGAACGGCATCGCCGACGCCTGGGCCACGCGATCCCTCAGCAGCGTCTTCGATCCTCTTCTCGCCGGCGTCATCGTCCTCCTAATTCTCCTCGCCACCGCGCTCTTCCTCTCCCGAGCACCCGGCGCACAAACCACGCAACGCCGCCGCGCCCTCTATCCCCTGGCCGCTCTCTCCTGGATCGTCGCAGGCATGTTGTGCTTCGTGGCCTCCCTTCCCGTCACGCACTTTGCCTTCACGCACGTAGCGCTCATCGACGCCCTCTATCTCACCATCACCATGGCCGCCGCCTTCTGGATGATGTGGCGCAGCGGCCTCGCTCCTCACTCCAACACCACCGAGCCCTACGACAGCACACCCGATGCCCGCTGGTACGGCGGCATCTTCTACTACAACCCCTCCGACGCCGCCATCCTCGTCCCCAAGCGCTTCGGCTGGGGATGGACCTTCAACTTCGCCCGCCCCGCGTCCTGGATCTTCCTCGTCGCACTCATCGCCCTCGCCCTCTCCATCAAGCTGCTCAAGTAGCCGAGCTCCCCCATGATCCTCTCCGCTCTTCTCCTCGCCATTACACTTCCCCTTATGAAGACTCCCCCGCAAACTCCCGCCACCACCCCAACCCCCACCGAAGTCTCCGCCAACCTCATCGCCTCCTGGCAAGGCACGCTCCAAACCAACGCCATAAAACTCCGCGTCGTCTTCCACATCACCTCCACCCCCACCGGCCTCTCCTCCACATTCGACAGCCTCGACCAGGGCACCACCGGCATCGCCACCACCTCCACCCACCTCGACGGCCACACCCTCACCATCGAAGCCACGCCCTACCGCTTCAGCTTCACCGCCACGCTCTCGCCCGACGCCAACACCCTTACCGGCACCTTCACCCAGAACGGCACCGCCATCCCTCTCACCCTCACCCGCGTCACCAACGCCGCCGAGCTCGCCCCGCCTCCGCGCCCCCAAAATCCCGTCCCACCCTTCCCCTACCAATCCCTCGACGTCACCTACCCCAACCCCCTCGCCGGCCTCACTCTCGCCGCCACCCTCACCCTCCCCACAGGCGCCGGTCCCTTCCCCGCCGTCGTCCTCATCCCCGGCTCCGGCCCGCACGACCGCGACGAGACCCTCTTCGGCCACAAGCCCTTCCTCGTCCTCTCT
>JBAULP010000138.1:0-68497 GCA_049578265.1 Acidobacteriaceae bacterium | reverse complement strand
CCCGCGCAGTCAGCGCAAGCGGCGCAAGCGGCGCAAGCAGTACTATCGAAACCGCAAGAAGTAGTCGTGTCCTCATTCGTTCTCCTTCGCATTCGCTGCCGCGTCCGTTCCGCTGCCTGACGCGTCCTTCGCGGTGAGCGGGAGCATCGCCTGCGGCACGGAAGCGCTCAGGTCCTGTTGGATATCGCTCATCAACTGCTCGTCCGAGATCGGCGCCTGTACCGCCGCTTTCGGCACAACCACCACCGCAACGTGCGCCGTCTTGTGATGCAGCACGACCGGTCCCGCAACACAGAGCAACGCCGTCGCCGCCACCAGGCTCCACATCGCGGCCCGCGTCCGGTGTGCAGGCGCGGGCATCACCGCCGCCCTCCGATGCAACTCCGCCGAACCAACCACCGCGCCGCGCAAATCGCTCACCGCTGCCCGCAGCGACTCGAACTCCTCCGCGCACGCTGTACACGCTCGCAGATGTTCCCACCGTTCCCGCGACTCCGAATCGTCCCGCGACTCTGACTCTATGAGCAACGCATCCATCTCTTCGCTCGTAAGGTGATTGCTGTTCATCTCCGTCCTCGCTTTCTCGCGCCCGCCTGCCGCCCCGCCCGAACATGATCGAGCGCCCGATAAAGATGACTCTTCACTGTCGGGACAGGCATCTGCATAATCTTCGCAATCTCCGCAATCTCCGCCTCTTCAATAAATCTCAGCAGAAAAATTGTGCGCTGCGGTCTCGACAACTTCTCTACTCTCTCCCAAATCTGCTTCAGCTCCTGCAGCGCCATCAACTTCGCCTCCGCCGAGCGCTCCGGATGCGGCAATTGCAACTTCAAATCGTCGGCACTCACGGCCGTATCACCGACGCGCTTCCAAAACCGAAACGCCTCCGTCCTCGTGTGGCTGCGCAGCAGATTCACCGCAATATAAGTCAGCCACGTTGCAATCGAACACTCGCCGCGAAAGTTCGTTCTCGTCCGCCAAGCGTTTAAAAACGTGTCCTGCGTTAGCGAGAACGCCACATCGCGATCCCGCACGCTGAGCAGCAGAAACCGAAAGATCCTCTCTTCATACAACGCATGCACAGCCGCAATATCGTCGAACGGCGTGACGCGCTCACCTGCAGTCTCCGCCAGTGTCATCTCGCCGGATTGTAGACCCTGCTGCGCCATGAACCGTTCTGCCTGCTCGTCCTGCGCCATTCCTATATCAAGAGACGCGTCCACCTACCAGAAGACTACATTCCACCTTGATTTTGTGCAGTAAGCCCCGCACCACTCCACATGCAAAAAGGCCCGGAGATCGCCTCCGGGCCTTCTCGCGCCATCAGCAGCCGATTCTCAGTCTCCGTCGTCAGGCAAGCTATGATGCCGCACATCCGCGCCGCGCACCCAGAAGATTACGTCCTCCGCAATGTTCGTCGCATGGTCCCCCACCCGCTCCAGGTTGCGCGAGATAATCAGCGCATTCAATGCCTGCGGAGCCAACTCCGGCTTGTTTTTGATGAGGTCGCCGAGCGCCCGGAATGCATCCCGGTTCATATCATCCACCTGATCGTCCAGCATCAGCACGGACTGCGCCATCTCCGCGTCGCCTTCAATAAACGCCTGCAGCGCCTTGCGCACCATCGCCGCCGCCAGCAGCGCCAGCCGCGGAATGTCCACCGGCAAATCGACCTTCGCCTGCTTGCCCAGGTCGAGCACACGCCCCGCAATGTTCACCGCCTGGTCGCCCATCCGCTCCAGGTCCACATTGATGCGGATCACCGAAAGAATGAACCGCAGATCCACGGCCATCGGCTGCTCCATCGCCAGCAAATCCAGCGCCAGTTGGTCGATCTCCCGCTCCATGCGATTGATCGCCGGCTCCGACATTCTCACCAGCTCGCACAGGCTCTCATCGCGTGACGAGTAAGCCTCCGTCGCCCGCTGAATCGCCTGCTCCACCAGCCCCGCCATCACCAGCAGGCGCTCTTTCAGCTCGTCGAGGCTCTGCTGAAACTTAATCCGTATCATCCGAACCTCCCTGTAATGTAATCCTCGGTGCGCTTATCCGAAGGGTTCGTAAATATCTTCGTCGTAGGAGCGAACTCGACCAGCTTGCCCATCAGGAAGAACCCGGTGTTCTCCGCTACACGAGCCGCTTGTTGCATATTATGCGTCACAATCACGATTGTGTACTG
Source organism: Acidobacteriaceae bacterium (assembly GCA_049578265.1). Lineage (GTDB taxonomy): Bacteria > Acidobacteriota > Terriglobia > Terriglobales > Acidobacteriaceae > Granulicella. The sequence continues at coordinate 66,318 of JBAULP010000138.1, read as the reverse complement.
GCTCTTCAGCTTGAAGATCAGATCTTCAATCTTTGCTGTGGAAACCGGGTCAAGCGCACTCGCTGGCTCATCCATAAGGAGCACTTCAGGATCCACCGCCAACGCGCGCGCAATGCACAAACGCTGCTGCTGGCCACCCGAGATGCTCGCCCCAGACTTCTTCTTCAGATCGTCTTTTACCTCATCCCACAGCGCCGCCTGCTTCAGCGAGCGCTCCACCACTTCGTCCAGCACCCGCTTCTTCCGAAACCCATTCAGCTTCAATCCACTCGCCACGTTGTCATAAATCGACATCGTAGGAAACGGATTCGGCCGTTGAAACACCATGCCCACCCGCCGCCGAATCTCCACCGGCGTCGCGTCCTTATAAATATCGATGTCCCCCATGCGCACCATTCCCTCGGCCCTCGCCGCAGGATTGGTCTCGTGCATCCGGTTGAGGCAACGCACGAACGTCGACTTCCCGCAGCCTGAAGGTCCGATCAGCGCCGTCGCATGGTTCGCCGGAATGTGCAGGCTCACATCCTTGAGCGTATGCACCTGGCCGTACCAAGCATTCAAACCTTCGACCTTGATGTCGACTCCCACTAATGTCCTCCCTTAAGTACGCCGCGGTTCGCAAAGATCCGCACCAGCGTCACCGACGCCATAATCATCACAATCAGCACCAGCGCTCCGGCCCATGCCAGGCGGTGCCACTCGTCGTACGGCGAAACGGCGTACACAAAGATCTGCAACGGCAGCGCCGCAATTGGCTGATTCAGATCAAAGCTCCAAAACTGGTTGCCGAAGGCCGTAAACAGCAGCGGCGCTGTCTCGCCCGCAACGCGTGCAAACGCCAGCATGCAGCCCGTAATAATTCCCGGCGATGCCGTCCTCAAACTCACCGAGAGCACCGTCCTCCACTTCGGAATCCCCAGCCCCAGCGCCGCCTCGCGAATCGGATTGGGCACTGTCAACAGCATCTCCTCGGTCGTCCGCGCTACCGTCGGCACCATCATGATCGCCAGCGCGACGCCGCCCGCCAGCCCCGAATAGTGCTTCTGTTGCGCCACGATCAGCGTGTATCCCGCAATGCCCATCACAATCGAAGGCACGCCATTCAGCACGTCCGCGGTAAACCGCGCCGCCTCGCCCAGCACAGTCCCGCGCGCGTACTCCGCCAGATAAACTCCCCCGCCAATCCCCAGCGGAATTCCCAGCGCGCTCGCCAGCGCTAGAATTGCCGCCGAGCCAACAATCGCGTTCGCCATGCCGCCGCCCGTCATTCCCACCGGCATCGGCGGATGCGTGAAGAACGCGAGATTCAGCGAGCTGGCACCTTTGAAAATCAGATACCCAAGAATTGCAACCAGCGGGACCAGCACCAGGATTGTGCTGAGAATTGAGATCACGGTCACCACGTGATTGGTGGTGGTGCGCCGCAGATTCAAAAACTGCGTCATGGTGCGCGAACGAACCGGCAAACTTCCCATTAGTGCGCACTCCCCGGATTTCCTCGCGTCACCGCCCACACCATCAGGCGCGCAATTGCATTCACCACAATCGTCACCAGGAACAGCGCCAGGCCAATCTCAATCAGCGCGCTCAAATACAGATTCCCAGTCGCTTCTGTAAACTCGTTCGCTATCACGCTCGCCAGCGTATATCCCGGTGCAAGCAGGTTCTTCAAAATGTCCGGATGATTGCCGATCACCATGGTGACCGCCATCGTCTCGCCCAGCGCGCGCCCCAGCCCCAGGATCACCGACCCGATGATTCCCATGCGAGCATTGCGCAGGACGCCAATCCGCAGCATCTCCCACCGCGTCGCCCCCAGCGCCAGCACCGCCTCGCGCTGGTTCACTGGCACCGCCCGCATCACATCCCGGCTGATCGAGCTGATCACCGGAAAGATCATAATCGCCAGGATCACTCCAGCCGTGAACATGCCGACTCCGAAGTTTGGCGCGGCAAAAAAGCCCGTCCATCCCAGGTACTTCAGCAGGACAGGCCCAACCTGGTCGCGAATGATCGGCACCAGTACGAAGATGCCCCACAGCCCGTACACCACGCTCGGTATCGCAGCCAGCAGCTCGGTAAGAAATGAGATCGGTCCCTGGAGAAACTTGGGGCAGATGTCGAGCAGAAAGATCGAAACCGCCAACGCCAGCGGCACTGCCATGATCACCGCCAGCAGCGACGAGAGCACCGTGCCATACACAAACGGTAGCGCGCCAAACTGCCCTGCCACTGGGTTCCACGTCGAACTCACGAAGAACTTCCACCCGAACGCCGCCAGCGAAAGCCGCGAACTCCCAATCAGCACGAACAAAATTAGGAGTACGATCGCGAAGATCGTCAGGGCGCAGATCATCATCAACCCGGCAAACGCTCCATCTGCCGCCCGCCCGGAACTCTTCGCCTGCAGGAAGTTCCGAATGATCGAAGGAGGGGCTGGCGTCGCGGTCTCCGCGACCTTAGGTCCTTCCGCCGCAAGCTGCACCTTCGGCATCTGAAGAACCGGTGCGGCCTGAGGGGAATCCGCCGGATTCGGCGGCGTGGTGGCAAGCGGAATGGTCTTGGGCTCGTTCATGAGTTTACTTGGGGGAGACCCTACTCCACTCTATTAAAGGAATGTGAATAGACCGTGAAACCGGTCGTGAATGAATCGCGAATATCGAATTCGAATCGACGGCGAAGCGAACAAATCACCACGACTTTGAGTTCGGTATCTTGAACCATATCTATGGTCGGGCTCTCGACAAACAAGAAAGGGCCCGCCTGACACGGCGCAGGCCCTTTCCTCTGCTCTCTAGTGCACCTGCCCAATCGTCTGCCGCACCTTCTCCGCTACCGCCGGCGGCAGCGGAGCGTACGTCATGCTGGCGGCCTCAGCCTCGCCGTGATCCAGCATCCACCCCAGGAAGTCGTGCATCACCTTGCCCTTGGCCGGCGAATCCATCGGCACCGGAATCAGCAACCAGGTGAACGATGAGATCGGATACGAGTTCGCACCCGGCGCATTCGTAATCGACACACGGTAGTCCGCCGGCATGTTTTCTGCCGCTCCCGCCGCTGCCGCGCTCACCGAGTCCGTCGAGGCCTTGATCCAGTTCCCCGCCGCATTCTTCACCAGGCCATACAGCATGTGGTTCTGCGCCGCATAGATCAGCTCCACATAGCCAAAGGCATAGGGGGTGTTGCGAATGGTCCCCGCCACACCCTCGTTGCCTTTCCCGCCTACGCCCAGCGGCCATTGAACCGATGTGCTCTTTCCAACCTTGGAGGAAAAATCCGGGCTCACCTTGCTCAGAAAGTCCGTGAAGATGTACGTCGTCCCCGACCCGTCCGAGCGATACACCGGGAGAATCGAGTGGTCCGGCAGCTTCACTCCCGGGTTATCCTTCACGATCCGAGGATCGTTCCACTTCGTGATCTTGCCCAGATAGATATCGGCAATCACATCCGGAGCGAACTTCAACTCGTCCGTAATCCCCGGCAGGTTGTACGCCGGAACCACGCCGCCCAGCACCGTCGGAATGTGAATGATGTTGATCTTGTTGGCGGCCGCCGCAGCCAATTGTTTGTCGGTCATCGGTCCGTCCGAAGCGCCAAAGTCAACAATGCCCTGCGAAACCTGCCGGATCCCCGCGCCCGATCCCACCGACTGGTAGTTGATCTGCACGCCCGGATGCGCCGCACCATACTCCGCAAACCACTTCTGGTAGATCGGGTTCGGAAACGTCCCGCCCGCACCGGTCATATGGACCTCTTCAGTGGAGCTCCCAGGTTTGGACTTACAACCAAGCGGCACCAGCATCAGCGCGCTCGCAAGCATCACTGCCGACATAACCTTCATCTTCATGTGCGACTCCTTCAAACTAATTTGCTTCCTCGCGCCAACAGTCTCGCAATTCCTTCGCAATGACCGCTCGCATCTCAAACCAACACAGCGACCATACTATGCGCTGCCATACCTATCATTACCAACTCATGAAATCGGGAGGCGAGAGTCTTCTCCCGCCCCCCTCATCTCATTCATCCTTTAAGGAATGTAGTAACGCATGCTGATGTGGACCATCGGATCTTCCGCACGCGGTCCGCTCGGTGTCGTTGCATTGCCAACACCCGACCACGAGTTGCGCTGGATGTACTGATAGGTAACCCAGTACTGCAGACGCCCAAACTTCGGGCTGTTGACAGCGCGCCAGATGAAGCCCGCCATGCCTTCCTGAATGTACCGTGTCGGCGAACCGCAGGTGGCCGCGCTTGTCGATGCGCCCGCATTGGAACCTGGATTCGCGGGAAGCGCATAGCATCCCGTGTTGCTCAGGTTTCTCGGGCCATAACCCATCAACACGCCGGTATCCGATGTGTACACCGTGCGCTGAGCGTACTCGCCACCGTAGTAGGCGAATACATCCAGCTTCTTCTCCGGGTGCAACGTCACGCTGAACAACCCGTGATAGTTGCGGAGCGGCTCCAGAGCGCCGCTCGGCTTCAGCGTCGCATCGGCCAACTGCGCCGAGCCATAGCGGCCAACACCGGTTCCGGCCATCGCCTGCGCCGCGATCTCGAAGAACGAGCCCGGCTTCACGCGGATGTTGCCGAACACGCCACCCGCATTCGCCGTATTGCTCACCGACGTGGGTGAATAGGTGTAGCCAGCCGGGGACGTGGTCGCCGTCAGGATCGGGTAGTAGTAGTCACGCATGAAGCGCGCCAGTCCGCCAATCTCAGCATGGACGCCGGTCGTATCGAACGCCGCCTTCACCACAAAGTCAGGAGCGACGTTATTGGTATAGCTCGTGACCGTGTTGTTATAGAGACCGCCGTTGGTGCCCGTGCCTGAGAAGAAATAGTTCGTTGGAGTCGTGCCCTCCACCGTGAAGTTGGTGATCTGCGCCTCTTCAGCCGAAGCCGCGATCGAGAACGCACCCGTCTTGTAGTTGCCGAAGCGCTGCTGGATACGGATACCCGGCTGACGAACCCAATTGAAGCCGACCATGTACTGCGGATCAATCGTTGCCGGCAGCACTTCGCTCCGTGCATCGGTTCCGTGCGCGTCTTCGGTCACCAGCGACCACATCTGGCCGCCCGTCACCGTGAAGCCGCCCGACCATGCACCCTGGCCCCAGATCTGCCGCTGACGCAGTGTATAGCTGTTGCTCTGGTTGTTGTTCGATGTCGTTCCGCCGCTCAACCAGTCAACTTCGTAGTAACCCGTGAGCTTGACCTTGTCGTTGCCACCGGTCGACAACAGAGACAAACGGCTCTGGCGTCCGGAGAAGTTCAGCTCGCTCATGTGCCCATCCGTCGCTGACGGGAACGGAATCGAGTTGAACGGCGTGTTGATGCCCGAGTTCACCGAGTGCTGGCGCCACACACCTTCAAATGCGGCGAAGCCCCCCGGCGTCAGCGTTACACCCTTGTAGTGCAGGGCGGCGGGCTCGTTGACCTCTGCTTCAATCTTCTTCTCACGCGCCTCGGTCTGTGCGTTCACCTCTGCCGTGGTCGTCTTCATCTGGTCCACGCTGCTGGAAACCGCGTCCACCTTCGACGAACTCTCCTGCGCCGCGGCCTTCGCCTGCGCCGCTGAAGCTGCCGCGGCTGCTGCCTGCGCCTGCGCATCGGCTGCAGTCTGCTGCGCCGCCGCTGCATCGCTGGTCTTGCTCGAGAGCTGCTGCTTCAGCGCATCAATCTGCTCCTGCTGCGCCCTCAGCGACTCGCGCAACTCACGCAACTGCATCTCTTCGGCGGTCTCTTTGTGATGCCTGGTGTGTTTTACCTTCTTGGCGGGAGCGGTGCTATCCATCGTCTGGGCACGCATCGGAAGCTGACCTCCCACTAGCATCGTGGCAATCAGCGCAGCACTCAACAGGTTGTATCGTTTCATCATTCCTCAAGGACGAGGGCTAAGGCGCGCGAACTTGTATCCATGTCCGTGGAACTGCCTTGCCAGATTTGTCCGTGTCCTGATCCTCGCAACCCTATGTGAATGAATAGGCAATGCCTGATGAATAGAGCGTGAATAGCCTCAAATCCAACCGCTGTTTTCCACCTTGTTCATCTGGCGTTCATACAAACGCGCAGTGCCCTACCCCTGCGGCAACGCCGCCGGCAACATCACGCACGGCAGCGTAAAGCAGAACCGGCTCCCCCGTCCCAGCTCGCTCTCCACCCACATCCGCCCCTTGTGTGCCTCCACAATATGCTTCGCAATCGACAGTCCCAGTCCCGTTCCACCCGACTCTCTCGACCTCGTCTTATCCACCCGGTAGAACCGTTCGAACAACCGGCTCAAATGCTCCGACGAGATCCCCGCGCCGAAGTCCTCCACGCAGAACCGAACCTCCTCCGTCTCCGGCACGTTCGTCGCGCTCAACACCACCAGCGCCCCGTCCATCGCCTGACCCTCCTGTTCCTGCGCCGCGCTCTCCGCCCTCACTCCATAGTTCAGCGCGTTCTCAATCAGATTGCTCAGCACCTGCACCACCGCGTCCAGATCCGCCACCACCTCCACGTCCGGAAATTCACCAATCTCCACCACCCCACGCTTCTCGCGCGCCAGCGCTGCCACAGCATCCTGGGCCTCGTGGATCACAACCCCCACCTCCACAGGCCCGGGCCTCAGCTTCTGTTCGCCGGAGTCCACCCGCGCCATCGCCAGCAAATCATCCGTCAACCTGCCCATCCGCTTCGCGCTCTTGTAAATCGCCTCCAGAAACTCGCGTACCTGCGGCGTAAAAAACAGCCCCGTCCGCTCGTCCTCCAGCAGCGTCTCCACGTAGCCCGAGATCGACGTCAACGGCGTCCTGAGCTCATGGCTCACATTGGCCACAAACTCTCTCTGCGTCCGCTCCACCTGCTCCACCTGCGTAATATCCTGCATCACCACCACCGCGCCACCCTCCGGCATCGGCGCCGCACTCACCGCAAAGATCCTCCCCGCTCCAATCGAGACCGGACGCGCCTCGGCATATTCCCCATGCTCCAGCACCGCCTGCACACACTCCAGAACCTCCGGCGACCGGATCGTCTGCACCAACGAGTGCCCTGCCCTCACGCTCCCCGAAGACTCCGACATCAGCCTCTGCATCGGCACATTCGCCCACACAATCCGGCCGCCTGCGTCCACGCTCGTCACTGCGTCCTGCATCGAGTCGAGTAGAGCCTCCAGCTTCCTCCTGCTCTCCGAGCTCGCCTCCAGTTGCCGCGCAACCTCCAGCGCCGACACATGCAGCGCATCCATCAACGGCTCCATCTGCCGATAAGGAGCTGCCAGCAAGCTCCGATCACTCTTCACCACCGAAGCGGCCGCAGGCTCCACCGTCTCAATCGCCGTCGTCACCACGCTCGTCATCCACGCGGCCATCCAAAGCGCCACCACCAACCCCGCACCCACCGCCATCCACCACTGCGGCAGCAACAGTACGGCCGCGCAGCCCACCGCTACCCCGGCCACGATGCGCCACAACAGCGCCAGGTACAGACTCTTTCTTAACCACGATCCCACGCCAGCGCCCATGCTTGCAGACTACTCGGTTGCCGCGCCTACCGCACTACCCACGGTCTCTCGCACTTTTGGAAGATCAAACCGATAGCCCGCACCGCGCATCGTCTTCAAAAACCGCGGCGTCTCCGGGTCCACTTCAATCTTTTCCCGAATCCTCCGCACGTACACGTCCACGCTGCGCGGCGTAACAAAGCGCGCATCGCCCCACACCGCATCCAGCAAATGGTCGCGGCTGAACACGCGCCCCGGATGACGCGCTAAATAATCCAGCAGCCGAAACTCCGTAGCTGTCGTCGTCACCAGCTCGTTGTTCACCCGCAACTGCATCGAGTTCCCGTCAATCTCCAGCGTGTCAATCGACAGCACCGACGACGCACCCGTCGACTCCGTCGGCCGCTCAAACCGGCGCAGTACCGCCTTCACTCGCGCCAGCAGCTCGCGCATTGCAAACGGCTTCGTAATATAGTCATCGGCGCCCAACTCCAACCCATGCACCCGGTCGTTCTCAGCCGCCCGCGCCGTCAAAAAGATAATCGGCACGCTGGCTAGCGTAGGATTCTGCCGCAGCCGCCGGCAAAGATCCAACCCATCCCCACCTGGAACCATAATGTCCAGCAGAAACAGAGCCGGCCGCTGCCGCTCGGCATCCTGCAAAATCGTGCTAATGGCCGGGTACGCCCGCACCGTATACCCGGCACCCTCCAGCTGGTACTGCACCAGCCGCCGGATGTCTGCATCATCTTCAAGGACGAAGACCACCTGACTCACTCAACACTCCAGGCCGCGTCGACACGCCCGCGTCCGCGTTCAGCATACCCCCTCCCACTTCAACCCTCGAATAAAAGACGGTGAATCTCAATCCGACAGAACTTAGAAAACCCCTGCCCAGAAGTGACCCAAACATTCCGCCCCGATAATAGAGCGATCCAAGCCAGCATCTGCGTCATCTCGACAGAGCCAAGCCGTCCTCCCCACAGGCACCGAGTGTCCTCTCGATCAAATCAGGACAGTTTCATCATCCTGCATAGCGGAGGAACCTCCGTATTTGCCCTTTTGCTTCCGGTGCCTCTCTGCCGTTGCCTCTGCGGTTTTGCCCTTGCTCTTGCCTTTCTGGCTGTCATTCCGAGCACAGCGAGGGACCTCCTTCCCGCCCGCACCACCCAAACCCTGTCATCTCGACCGAAGCAGGTTGGTTTCATCATCCTGCGCAGTAGAGAGACCCGCAGTTCCGCTTGCCACACCGTCACACCATCGGGAAAGCCCCATACCCACCAACTTCCTCGCACCCACCCAAAATCTCTACTTGACATCACACACTATGCGTCATACAGTATGCTTCATACAGTATGACCGCCACCGTCCAACCCGATCCCCAAACCTTCGACGCCCTCCGCCTCGAGCTCCGCCGCGGCTGCCTCATCCTCGCCGTCCTCGCCCAGCTCCGTCACGAGCACTACGGCTACACCCTCCGCAAAGCCCTCGCAGACCAGGGCCTGGCCATCGAAGAGTCCACACTCTACCCCCTGCTCCGCCGCCTCGAAACCCAGCAACTCCTCACCAGCGAATGGCGCGAAGAAGACAAGCGCAACAAGCGCTTCTACAAGCTCTCCCCCATCGGCGAAACCATCCTCACTCAGCTCTTAGCCGAATACAACGCCCTCAACGACTCGATCCAGACCATCCTCCAGCACTCGCAACCCGAGGTAACGCAATGACCAACCAAACCAGCCCCAACCAGCCCCCCAACCACTCCTCCGACCTCCTCCCGCGCTACCTCCAGGCCATCGGCGAGCATCTCCCCGCCTCCAACCGCGAAGACGTCCTCGCCGAGCTCCGCGCCAACCTCCAGGCCCAGCTCGACGACCGCGCCGAAGAGATCAATCGCCCCCTCACCGACGCCGACATCGCCCCCATCCTCCAGCAGCACGGCCGCCCCTTCATCGTCGCCGCCCGCTATCTCCCCCAGCAATACCTCATCGGCCCGGCGCTCTTCCCCTACTACCTGATGATTCTGCGCAAAGCCTCGCCCTTCGTGCTCCTGGCCTGCTTCCTCGCGCACGCCTCAACCTTCGTCTTCTCCCACTCCTTCACCGACCTCATTCGTGGCTTCTTCCTCAGCCTCGGCCAGCTCCTCCCCGACTTCATCCTCTTCCTCTTCTGGCTCACCGCCGGCTTCGTCATCGCCGAATACGTCCTCAATCAAAACGGCGCCAAGCTCTCCACCCTCTCCTGGAACCCCTTCAAGCTCCCCTCCCTCAAGCCGCCCTACAAAGGCAAATCCCGAGCCACTCGCATCGCTGACCTCGTCTTCCACATCTTCTGGTTCTTCTACGTCCTTGAGATCCCCACCCACCCCTTCCTCATCCTCGGCCCCGGCGAGCTCTACCTCCATCTGCTCTCGGCAAAGTTCGCTCCCATCTGGCACACCTTCTACATCGCACTCCTCGTAGTGCTCGTCCTCCAGATCATCCCCAAAATCTTCGCCCTCAATCCCACCTACGACCACTGGCGCGTCCCCTTCGACCTCTTCACCAAGCTCGCCGGCCTTGGTGTAACCGCCATCCTGCTCTCCACCCGGACGTACTTCATCTCCACCAACCCCGCCGCCTCGCAGGTCATGCTCACCCAGGTCAACTACTGGATCAACTTCAGTTGCCGCCTCGTCATCATCATCAGCCTCATCGGCTTCCTGGTCGAAGCCTGGAAGCACTACGCCCCCAACTTCCGCACCAGCCGCCTGGCCCTCTAGCCCAACAGCACTCCCCATTCCAACCCAACCTAAGCTAAGGTAAAAGAAAGCCAAAGCCCCGCCGCACGCTACCTCTACCGCCAACAAGTCTCCCGCCAACACCAGCGGGGGAGAGCACCCATCCCAATCCACCTCAACCGCGCCGCCGCTACTCCTTACTCTCTACTCCTTACTCCTTGCCTTTAGAGGTTCCGATGCAAGAACCGAACGCCGACCCCGACGCTCCGGTCCCCACATACGACGGCCCGAAGCTAGCCGCAGCCGAAACCTTCGGCCTCCGCCACAACGCTCTCTCCCCGCTCGAAACCCTCGCCCAATCCGTCTCCACCATCGCCCCCAGCACCTCCCCGCAGCTCACCATCCCGCTAGTCTTCGTCCTAGCCGGCCAGGGCACGGCCATCGCTTATCTCATCGCAATAGCCCTGATGCTCCTCGTAGGCCTCTGCATCGCCGCCTTCGCCCGCGAGTCCTCCTCCCCCGGCTCGCTCTACGTCTACACCCGCCGCTCCCTCCCGCCGATCTTCTCCACCATCACGGCCCTGGCACTCTTCTTCGCCTACATCACCACAGCCTCCGCCGTCATCGGCGGCTTCATGCAGTTCGCCTACGTCTTCCTCGACCCCCTCCAGTCCCGCCTCCACCTCCCCCACATCCCCGCAATCCTCCTCGTCACCATCGCCGCAGCAGTAGCCGGCTTCGTCGCCTACCACGACGTAAAAGTCTCCGCCCGCCTCATGCTGGTCATCGAAGGCGCCTCCGTAACCCTCATCGCGATCGTCACCGCAACCCTCCTCCTAAAGCACGGCCTCCACAGCGGCGGCGCCTCTTCCGTAATCGACCACCCCCAGCTCAATCTCCGCACCATGTCCCCCCGAGGCATCGGCCTGGGCGTAATGCTAGCCATCTTCAGCTTCGTAGGCTTCGAGTCCGCCACCACCCTAGGCGCCGAAGCCCGCAACCCCCTCCGCACCATCCCCCGAGCCGTCATCCAATCCGCCCTCCTCGCCGGCGTCTTCTTCATCCTCGTCACCTACGGCGAAGTCCTCGGCTTCCGCCACTCCCCCATCTCCCTCGCCGACACCGCCAACCCCTTCCGCTATCTCTCCACCCAGGCCGGCATCCCCTTCCTAGGCCCCATCATCGACATCGGCGTACTCATCAGCATGTTCGCCGCCACGCTAGCCTGCGTAATAGCCGCCTCCCGAGTCCTCCTCCTCATGGCCCATCACGGCCTCGCCCACCAGCGCCTCCGCCACACCAACACCACCCACGAAACCCCCGGCGAAGCCAGCATCCTCGCCGCCCTCCTGGCCTTCCTCCCCGCGGCCGCCCTAGCCCTCCACCACACCACCGGCGCCGACATCTACGGCTGGATGGGCACCCTGGCCGTCTACGGCTTCCTAACCGCCTACGGCCTCGTAGCTGTAGCGCTAGCCGTCCACCTCCACAAGACCCACCGCCTAACCACCCCCTACATCCTCTTAACCGCCGCCGCCACCGCCGCGATGCTAGCCGCCATGGCCAGCAACTTCTACCCCATCCCCCCATCCCCGCTACGCTATTTCCCCTACCTCTACGCCGCCTACCTAACCGCCTCCCTCCTCTACCTCTCCCGCTCGACGACGCGAAGCCCCTCGCCGTCCGCGCAGGACTAGCTGAAGTCCCGCGACCGCGCCCACACCACCGGCCAAGCCCCCTTCAGCCGATGGCAAACCAAAATCTGCGGATGATCCGCGGACTCCTCGTTCTGCACGTCATTCGGCGGATGCACCATCCCCGCAACCCTGCAGCCCTCAAAAAACTTGCTCTCATCTTCAAGATGTCCGCCGACAATAATCAGCGTCTCCGGCTCAAACGGCCCCCACCCGCGGTCATAGAAATCATTCACCGTAGCAATCGGCACCGGCAGCCCATACTTCGGCCCATACAGCGCAATAGCCCCAGCCGCGCCATAGTTCTCCGCCAGCACACCAAGCCTCACCCTGTCGCTCGCCGGCAACGAATCCCTCACCGCCGCAACCTCTCCCACCAGCTCCGGCCATCCCACCTCATTCGCCAGGTCATAGTTATTCTTCATCTGCCAGTTCCACGCCGCCGACCCCGGACGCCATATCGGCAACCCCGTCCAAGCCACCGCCCCAACCTCCGCCATCACCGCCACCACCACCGCGCCCCACACCACTCCGCGCACCGCCCTCGCACGCCCCGCCAGCCATCTCTCCAACCCCGCAGCCCCCGCCGCATACAGCACCGGATACGCCGGCAGCAAGTAATACCCCCTCCCCTTCACCAGCGCGAACAACACCAACGGCCCCAGATAAAACGCACTGAGCAGCCGAAACCGCGCACTCCGCAGCAGCGCCACCAACCCACCCACAGCAAACGGCAGCCCCAGCAGCGTGAACTTAAGCTGGTCCGTAAAGTAGCCCTTCGCGCGCCCAATCCGCACGTCACGCAGATGAATCGAGTGCTCCATCTGCAGCGTAACGAATTGGTGCCGCACCAGCCAGATCAAATTCGGCGCAGCAATCACCGTCGCAATCAGGGCCCCCACCCAGAACCACCGGCTCTTCAAATGCCTCCGCTGCGAAGGCAACACCAAGATCCCCACCAACAAGCTCACCAGCGGAAACGCAATCGCATACTTCGACAGCACGCCCAGCCCCAACCCCACACCCACGCCCATCCAAAACCGCTCATCCCCCGTCCGCAGCACCAGCGCCGTAAACAACACCATCACCGACCACGCCAGCATGTCGAACGACACATACTGCATCAGCGAGCTCATCGACAGCGCCACCGGAAAGCAAAGCAACAGCGCCCAAACCTGCGCCCACCGCCCCCCACCCAGCTCGCGCGCCATCAACCCCGCCAGCACCAGCGACACCGCATCCACCACCGCCGCCGGCAGCCGAAACACCTGCACCGACACCCCAAACAACGCAATCGCCACCCGCCCACAGAACGAAGTCAACGGCGGATAAGGCACAAACCCCCACTGCAAATGCCGGGCATCATCCAAAAACTGCAACTCATCCCGATGAAACCCATACCCATTCCCCATCAAAAAATGGGCAACCAGCAGCAGAGCAGAAACCGCGCTCAAAACAAACAAATCCCGGCGCACGGAGCCAGTTGAACTCAGTGAGTCCGGCAAGATAGTTCTCTTAGACGATTCCATTACCAGCAGAATACGTTGAAGCGCGTCCTACAGTTCCGCACCCCGCCCTACCACCCCCACCAAACTCACCGCCTCATTTAGCTCCCGCTACAGTCATAAGCGGACGGCCACAAGCGCTCTGCGCTCCCGCTCATCACCCAAGCAAGACCACCATCGTTGGCACAGGCAAGCCCTCAATGGATTGTCATCCTTCGCCGCAGGCGGAGGATCTGCTTCTTGCCTTTGTCGTTTGGGTGATAAATGTGTTGGTCAACCCAGCAGTCTAGTTCTCGTCTTCGATGTTGACCAGTCCCAGCAGAGCGTCTACCTTCAACTCCACTCGAATCTCTCGCTCATGTCGCATTCGGGTAGCTACTGAATGGCGCTCCCACGCTCTGTTGACGAAAGGACCTATGACAACTGTGGCTAGGGCGAGGGAGAAGTCCAATCTGTCCCATGCCCTACCGAAGAAGTAGTCGAACCCGCACATGATCGCCAGAACGATTGCGATGCCAATGCCGACCGCCCACAGGCGATTTCCTGCATCCTCAATGACCTTCGCTTCGAGGTTATAGTCTCGCCTTGCCAGTTCCGATAGCTTTCCCATCCTCGCCTCGATTCATGCCAGCCATCCTCTCAGCCTCATAGGTGGAGTGCAAGGTGGAACCCATCCCCTGTCGCCACTGCACTCCCAGGCCGACCACAAACCCCTCGAAGGGGCACGGCTTCAGCCGTGCCATAAACTGCCGGGTCGAAGACCCTTCCACTCTGCCGAAGGCCGGAGTGAAGCCGCAGGCGCAACGACTGAATTGCCTTCCCCAACCCCGCCACCCCATCCCCAGGCCACCCCACCCGCTCAAGCCCTCACGCGAAGCCTCCCGCCGTCCGCGCAGGACCTATCGCGTACATACAAACCGCAATCTCCTGCGGCCCCCACAAAATATCGTGCGTATACCGAAACCCCACCCGCTCCAGCAGCTTCCGCGAGTTATCGTGCCCCACGCCATGTCCCGCGACAATCTCCGCCAGCCCCAGCGTCCGAAACCCATGCGCCAGCACCGCCCGCAACGACTCCTCACCCACCCGCAGCCCCCACATCGACCGCATCACATGCACGCCCACCTCGATCTTCGCCGGATCCACACTCCAGGGCCGCAACCCGGCACACCCCGCAAACTCCCCCGTCTCCCGCAAAAACATCGGCCAGTACTGCATCCCCAGCCGAGCCTCGCGCTCCCGCTCCGCGTCCATCCGAGCCCGCGCCTGCTCCCGCGTCATCGCCCCGCCAAAGTAGAACGTAACCTCCGGATCGCACCACAACGCCTCCGCCAGCGCAGCATCCTCGCCAGTCCAGCACCGAAACGTCAGCCGAGCAGAAGGCAAAGGAACCAAGCGCAGCAAACCCCCAGCAAGGATTATCAACGACACCCGCCTCACCGGCGTCCTCATCCCCTACCACCACCGAACCCCCAGCCCCCACACCCGACCGAGCCACCGCGCGAAGCCTCCCGCCGTCCGCGCAGGACCCTCAAAAACAGCCCAGAAACCGCGTGTCAACCCCTAAAACCACGCAACCATCACATTCCAGGCGAGTTCCGCGTGGCACAGTTACCCCTCCCAACCCGCTACAATTTAATCAGGACCTACGCCTGGGCGCACCTCGCAGGCCTTCGCAGCCAAAAAAAGCGGGGGTAGACTTTCAGAAGTCCGCGCCTAACTAGCTTGAAATGAGGACTATCAGTTCAGAAGTATCGGAGGGGAGGGGGGTGGGGGGAGGGGCACCCTCCAGGCCGCTCGCTCCCATCGACCAAAACACTCAACGCCTCTCGTCGTCCGCCTAGGACCCCAGCATCGCCAGCAACCCAGCCTCATCGAGCACCGCCACCCCCAACTGCTCGGCCTTCTCCAACTTCGACCCGGCCTCCTCGCCGGCCACAACATAACTCGTCTTCTTACTAACCGACCCCGAAACCTTCCCGCCAGCCGACTCGATCCGCTCCTTAGCCTCCTCCCGAGTCAGCGTCGGAAGCGTCCCGGTCAGCACAAACGTCAACCCGTTCAGCGAAGTCCCCCGCACCTTCCGCTCGGCCGTAAACGTAAGCCCATACCCCCGCAACCGCTCCACCAGCGCAAGGTTGCGGTCGTTCAAAAAAAACTCCCGCACCGTAGCCGCCACCTTCGGCCCGATATCATTCACGCGCGTCAGCTCTTCTTCGGTCGCAGCAATTAATTCATCCATCGACCCAAACTCTTCCGCCAGCGCCTGCGCAGTTCGCTCGCCCACATGCCGAATCCCAAGCCCAAGCAACACGCGTTGCAACGGCTGCTTCTTCGACCGCTCAATCTGCTCCAGCACAGCATCAGCAGTCTTCTCGCCAACACGCTCCAGCGTAAGCAGCTCGTCCTTCGTCAGGTCGTAAACATCCGCAATCGAGTGCACCAAAGCCCTGCGAGTAGGCTCTTCCGCTTCATCATCTGCAGAGGCCTGGACATCGACAACGTGCTCCTCCTGCTCGGCAATCGTGTGCCCAAGCAACTGCGCAACCATCACCTCGCCAAGCCCCTCGATGTTCATCACACCGCGCGACGCAAAGTGCCTTAGCTCCTCTTCCAATCGCGCCGGGCAACTCACGTTCACGCAGCGCAGATCCACCTCTCCAGGCTCGCGCACCAACGATTCCCCACATCGCGGACAGTCAATCGGGAACACAACCTCCTTCGTCCCGCGCGGATGCTTCGCATCCGAAACCACCTCCGTGATCTTGGGAATCACATCGCCGCCACGCTCCACCGACACGAAGTCCCCAATCATCACGCCCAACCGCGCAACCTCATCCGGATTGTGCAGCGTAGCCCGCGTAACCGTCGTTCCCCCAATGAACACCGGCGCAAGCGCCGCAACCGGCGTAACCTTCCCCGTTCTTCCCACCTGGAACAGCACATCCTCCAACTGAGTCACGCCCGCGCGTGCCGGGAACTTGTACGCAATCGCCCAGCGCGGAGCCTTCCCCGTAAACCCCAGTCTCCGCTGCTGCGCAATCGCATCCACCTTGATCACCACCCCATCGATCTCGTAGGGCAATCCATCGCGCATCGCCTCCGCCTCCGCGATGAACGTCAGCACCTCGTCGATCGACTGCACCGTCCGAGCATGCGGATTCACCAGGAACCCAGCAGCTCGCAGCGCCGCCAGCGTCTCGGTCTGCGTAGGCAGGAAGAACTCCCCATCCTTCAGCAGGAAGTAGGCGAACATCTCCAGCCGCCGCTGCGCCACCACGTTCGGTTCCAGCGTCCGGATCGTCCCCGCAGCCGCATTCCGAGGGTTCGCCGCCGGAGCCATTCCCGCCGCAACCCTCTCCTCGTTCATCCGCTCAAAGGCCTTCTGCGGCAGCACCACCTCGCCCCGCACCTCAAACTCCACCGGCAACCCAGCCTCACCCAACCTCTTCCCCGATACCTGCAGCGGCACACTCCGAATGGTCCGCACATTGGTAGTAACATCCTCACCAACCGTCCCATCCCCGCGCGTAACCCCCGTTCTCAGCACCGCTGCCCCGCGCGACCCACCCGCATACTGCAACGCCAACGACAACCCATCCAGCTTGAGCTCGCACACATACCGCGCACTCTCCCCAGCCGCAAGTCCACCCGCAACCCGCTCCGCCCAGGCCTTCAATTCCTCCTCGTTGTACGCATTGTCCAGCGACAGCATGGGGCGCGAGTGCGTGATCTTTGGGAAGCCTTCTTTGGGCTTGCCGCCAACGCGCTGGGTGGGTGAATCTGGTGTGATTAGGTCGGGGTGTTCGGCTTCGAGGGCGCGGAGCTGGTTCATGCGCTGATCGTACTGGGCGTCGGTCCACTCTGGTGTATCGAGCACATAGTAGAGATGTTCGTGGTGGCGCAGCTCCTCGCGCAGGGCTTCGATGCGTTGTTCAGGGGTTCGATCGTCGGGGGAGGATTTATGAGCCATCGCAAGGATTATAGAAAGGCTGAGGTCGGGTAAACTGGAGATCGCGTAATTGGTTGGAAAAGGAGACTTAACGATGGCACATATGGTGTTCTGCACGAAGTATAAGGCTGAGATGGAGGGGTTGGACGAGCCGCCGTTTGACACCGACTTTGGTCAGAAGATCTATAAGAATGTGTCGAAAAAAGCGTGGGATGAGTGGGTGGAGCGCCAGAAGATGCTTTTGAATGAATACCGTTTGCAGCCCTGGACTCGTGAGGCGCAGGAGTTTCTGGTGGAGCAGATGAACGAGTTTTTCTTTGGGACGGGCGGCGAATTGCCGAAGGAGTATGTCGCTCCCACGCAGTAAAACGTGTGCGTTTCACGCTGCTCCGAGCTGGGTTTTGTGTTGCAGAGAGCAGGTTTGAGCTGGGTTCTCGGAGCAGTCGTCTGCGCATATCGGCGAGGAATGTAAAGGTACCCTTACATTGGTGTAGACTGAAGGTACCCCAGCCGCTGGCCCGTGATGGTGCGAGTGGAACCTGTAACAAGTCGGGACGTGGCTCAGCCTGGTAGAGCGCACCCTTGGGGTGGGTGAGGTCGCTAGTTCGAATCTAGTCGTCCCGACCATTTTTCACACAACTCCGCGCCATGGCGGGTGAGGTCGTGGGTTCGAATCCTCTGGCCTGGCCATCTTTCCAATTTTGCCCTTCCAACGGCCGGATGGGAGGGGAATTTGTGGGCGAATCCCTGGCAGTTGTCGCATGACGCAAACGTCCGAGCGCATCGTTCTGAGGAAGCTGGCGCTTTCTGCTGAGGTTTCCAAACGATGCTTATGCGGGGAACCAGAGCAGCGGCTGGCGGATGGGATAATTCCGGACGATTTCGCTGTCGGTTGGATCGGGATTGAGCGTCTTCCAGAGTTGCACTTCCTTGTCCGCGTCGCATGCGATGCCGGTGAAGAGAAGGCCGGGCGATCGAACGGGCAGTGAGGTGAAGTGCTCTACGTCTTTCCGGTATGGCCATGCGTCGCGGTCGCGGAGGTAAGGGTACAAAAACGTCGCCGCGCGGCAGATACTACGACCATCCGGCAGGGTGTATGCGAATAGATTTCGATCATGATCAAGCAGTGATTGGCAGAGCGTGGCCATCACGTCGAAGTTGAAGATGGAGTAGCTATACGGCTTGGTTCTCGCGAGCTCCAGGGGAAAGCTGCCGTCCTTCGCCATTTGGTTGGGCAACAAGTCGTCCTTGTATCTTGCCGCCACGAATGACTGCGTCTGGGCGTCGCCGATGAGGCGAGCAAACTCTGCGGCCTGCAGGCCCCAGCAGGTTGCGTGATTGTTCTTTGCGTCGCGTTCGGTGATTCCCTTCTTGCTTGTCTGCATCCAGTGCAGATAGTTGGTGAACCACTCCCGCAGAGTTTGCGACTCGGTTGAGGTCAGCATCTTGGGGGCAACGATGCTGGCAGCTCGCGCGACTTCCACCAGATGCAATGTGTCGATGATGCCGTACGAGCGGCCCGTCGATTTGCCGTGGACGCCTTGCGAGAACTCGAGGTTTGGGTTCATCACGGTTGCTGGATTGATGAACCACGCGCGAAGGTGGTCCGCGGCATGGCGACCGTATTTCTCGTCGCCAGTGAGAAGCCATGCTGCGGTGAGCGCCGGCATCTGAATGGAGAGCGCGATCATGGCTGCGCGATGACCGTTGAAGTTGTAGGGATCGCTCTGGCCGTCGCGCTCAACGTAAGGGCCGTTGGGAGTGGTTGGATTGGGCCACCAGTAGTCGGCTTCGGAGAAGTAATCGTGAAGTCCGCCGGGGCTCTTGGAAGATGGAAAACTTGTGATCGTCTTTGGTGGCAACGGGAGATATCGTTTGGCCGCGGCGAGGATCCGTTTGCGATCCACGTGAGCGACAAGCGTGAACGCATTTGCTTCTGTGTGTGGTTCAAGGCCAAGTGCTGCCTGCGCAAACAACGCTGCGGACGCTGCGCAGAAGGTGCGCCGCGAGATGCGAGAGAGGGACGTTTCCATCAGACTCCTTGAAGTGGGCGCGTTTTGCCGGAGAGAGACACTGGACCTCGGAGGTTATAGCCTCCGAGGTCCAACGCTACCACAGCAGTCTGCCGCCGACCTGGATGACGCGCATGGCGGAGGCACCTGTGATGGTGCCGAAGCTGGACGCGTTGAAGGTGCCACCAGGCGCGCCTAGGCTCACGAGGTTGAAGACGTTGGTTGCTTCGCCGCGAAACTGGAATTTGACTCGACCGTAGATACCGAAGTCGCGAAAGAGTGAAGCGTCGACATCGCGATAGCCTGGGGACGAGAGTGAGTTCACGCGGACCAGGCCGTCGACGCCTGCGGGACCACCGCCGACCGGGCAGCCGGCGGATGTTACTCGGCAGTAGGCCGCAGTGTTGAACCACTTCTGTGTGGATGCCGTTAGCACTGAGCGGCTGTATGGGACGAGACGCGCGAACTGGCCGGGGATGATGTTGGGCCGATCGTTGGTGTCCCCATCATCGTTGTCATCCGTTCCGCTGGTGATGAGGAATGGCTTGCCGCTGTGCAGTTGCACGATCGCTGCGACGGACCAGCCATCGAGCACAGCATGCAAGAGATGATTCTGGTGGAAGAAGATGGGCTTCCACACGGCGTTCGCGGTGAACTGCTGTCTTACGTCGTTGTCCGTGCGCTGACGCTCGAGCGAGAGGTCGTAGTAGTCTTCAGGCTCTGTTGCCGCGCTGTTGCCGATGTTTCCGGCCGTCTGGATGGAGGCGGATGCAAGCGACTTGCTCCAGACGTAGTAGGCGTTGACGCTGAACTGGTGGCTGAGGCGCTTATCGAGGATCACCTGCATGGCATTGAAGTTCGACGTCTGGCTGTCGGTGATCACGTAGGCATTCGCGTAATACTTCGAGCCTAGTGCGGGGCTTGCGCAGGTGGTGGTGCTGCCAGCAGCAAACGGAAGCGCATCGTATGGGCGGCGGCAGTTGTAGTCGCTGGTGGTGTTCGCCTTCGGGTTTGTGGTGTTGTAGATTGGCGCGTTGTTATCGATGTACAAGGGAAGCTTGCGGCTGAATGCGCCCACATAGTTGATGCTGAGCACGAGCTCTCTGGCTAGCTGCTGTTGTATGCCGAAGTTGACCTGCGTGTTGTAGGGCCAGCGCATTCCTTTCTGGATGAAGACCAGTTGCGCCGGCGAGACGTAGCGCGGGTTGGTGGGCGAGTAGACGAATGGGAAGGGAGAGACTCCGCCTGCAAAGTCCTGCGGATCGGTTGAATAAATGTTCGCGAGACTCAGAACGTGCGTGAAGGCATTTGTTTCACGCACTGCAAACGGCTGGAAGTTCTGCGGTAATACGGCCTCGTTGCCGGAGACACTATCGAAGAAGAGTCCTGCGCCACCGTGCACGACCGTCTTTCCGTTATTGAAGGGGTCATATGCAAAGCCGAGTCGCGGAGACACATGGTTGTAGTTGGTTCCGGTTCCGCCTGCGGGCACGCCCGGGTCGCCGGGGAACAACTGTCCAGGAATTGCCAACGGCGATACGGTTGACTGCGTTCCTGGCTGGAAGATGGCGGTGCGGTGCTGGGTGTCTACGGGCGCGGTCTGCACGTCGTATCTGACGCCGAGATTCAATGTGAGTGCAGGCGTTATGCGCCAGTCATCCTGCGCGAAGAAACCGTAGTTGAAGTAGTTCGAGTTTCCATCATCGGGCGAATCCTGCCCCATGGTGTTGGGACGGCCAATGAGGAGATCGGAGATGGCCGCACCGGTTTTCACGTAGGTGGATTGGCCGGAAGCGGTGTTTGGCACCGTCGAACTGGTAAATGAAAACGTTCCGTAGTTATTGAGAAGAGTTTCAAGTACGTCCTTCTCCAGATAGATTTCTCCGCCCAGAGAGAGTGTGTGGCGACCGCGCGTTGTGCTGTACAGATCGCGCAGACCATACTGATTGTCGCCGGCCTCGGGGCCGCTGATCGCATTTGCGAGATGGAAGAATCCGGATACGTTGATGTCCGAGAGCGAGGGCGTTCCCTGCACGTTGATGTCCGATCCATATGCAGCGAGAGAGATGCCTGGAGTGCTGACGCGACCGGCGGCCATGCGGGTGAAGTTGAGCCACACCTGATTTACCGTGCGATTGGAGATTGTCCACACATCGCTGACATTCGCATTTTGTTGACGGTATACGTAGTCGTTCAACGCCCAGTTCGGAAGGTTCGATCCGGAGGGCAGTGTCGCGTCTTTGCCGTTGGACTGGAAGTAGTCCAGCGCGATGCGATGCTTCGGAATGAATTGAAGATCGCCTTTGATGAGGAACTCGTCGGTCTGGTTGGGCAGGCCTTCGTTACCGATGTAGCGGTTCGCAGGCGTGGCCTGGTTTGGGGAAGGCAAGGGCACATTCTTCGCAAGCACGGCGGCGGCCACCGGATCGATGAGGGCCATGTAGTTGGGATCGAGATCGGCGCGATTGCCTGCGATCGGCTGGTGCGTGACGGGATCGCAGACGAAGAACTTGCCACCGTAGTTGGTGTTGGCTTTGTCTGCTGCGTTGAGAGTGGTTGCGCAGGCGCCTAGTCCGCTGGCAGGAGTGGTTGTGGGGAGATTTTCAGAGAAGTTGCCGAGCCGCTGCAGCGCATCCGGCACAACCGTGTTGAAGTCTACCGGCGCTACCTGACGAAGGCCAGCATAGCTTCCGAAGAAGAAGATCTTGTTCTTGATGGCGGGGCCACCGGCTGTGGCGCCGAAGCGGTTGATGTGCTCCGGTGTGCGCGTGTGCTGGAGATACGAGTCCGAGTTGAAGTTCGTCTCCTGGTGAAATTCAAATACAGAACCGTGCACCTGATTGGTTCCGGATTTCGTTAGGACGGACAAAACGCCGGCTCCGGTGCGGCCGTAGACAGCGCTGAAGTTGCTGGTCTGAATGTTGAATTGGTCGATTGCGTCTGGGTTAGGCAATGCGTTGCCGGTGTTGCGGAGGCCCGTCATGTTCAGGCCGCCGTCGAGGTAATACGTTATCTGGCCGACGAGATCGTCGGATGAGCCGTTGATGATTAAGTGGGTTTCGGGGAAGCCGACGCTGTTGTCTTCAGAGAGATTCTGCACGCCAGGAACGATGTTGGCCAACTGATAGACGTCGCGATTGACCAGCGGAAGATTGTCTACCTGATGGTTGTCGAGCGTTCCACTTAAGGTGGAGTTGCCGAGGTTCACGAGCGGCACCTCCGCAGTAACTTCGACGACGGTGTTTACGCCGCCCGGCTCCAGGTTGAGGTTGACCTCGGCCTCCTGCGACCCGTTGAGGACGAGGCCATTGCGCACCGTTTCTTTGAAGCCGGTGGCGGTGACTTTTACGCTGTAGGGACCGATCGGCAAGAACTCGGCGCGGTACTCCCCCTGGCCATTGGTGGTGGTATGGCGCGCGAAGTTCGTTTGAGTTTGCGTGAGCACGACGGTGGCGTTGGGGATTGCGCCGCCGGAAGAGTCGGTGACATTGCCGAACATCGTTGCGGTGCTGAGCTGAGCGTGGGCGTGCGGGGTCGCCAGGAGCATGAGGACCGCGGCGCAGCTCAGCAGCAAGCGCAGAGCGCGACGTGCCTGCTGTTGGATGTGCGTGGGCGTTGAGCCTGCCTGGCTCCATTTTCTGCTTTGCGTCTTCGCCGGGGTTGGTTGGCTCGATGTTGTTTGCATACTGACGTCCTCCTTGAGTGCGGTGTGCGGTGTTGCTTGGTTGCCGGTTTCGTGGACCAGTCTGTTCATGTGAGGTTGAGGAGCGTGGTCGGCAGGCCGTCTGAGCGGATGCCGACCGTACATCGTCCGCGGCTTTGCAGAGAGATGCGCGCGTGTCCGTTATAGAGCTGGAGTTCGCGTGAACCGCCTGCGGTGCCAAGGTTATCGATGAGCGTGCCGTCGCCTGCGAGTGAGAAGTAGACGGTGTTGCGGGCATCGAGACAGAGCACGCCGTTGGCGTCGTGCAGTGTTGCGCCAACCGTGATGAGGCCCTCACTGCGGCTTACCTCAAACAGGCGCAGCTCCGCGGGCTTTGACCACGCTTCGGTTTGGTATTGCAGATCGATTGCGTCTGTGACCGTCGACGAACCCTTGGTGGCAACGACGCGCAATGAGTTTGGCCCTGGTGCGAAGGCGACGTTCCAGCGCAGGCCCGCTGCCGGGAAATTCTGGCTGTCGCGTTGGCGCTCGCCCATGGATTTTCCGTTGAGGAAGAGTTCGGCGCGTTCGCAGTTGGAGTACACCTTCACGGCGCGCTCTTCACCGGGTTTGCCCCAGCGCACCGGCCAGGTGTGGCCGTAGATATGCACCATCGGCTCCTCTGTCCAGTAGGACTGGAAGACGAAGAAGGACTCTTTCTTCTTCATATCACGCTCGACGACGCCCTTCTGGTTGATGTGCGGGATGTCGTTGTCGCCACGCAGCGGCGAGGCGAAGTCTTTGAAGAGCCACTGGGCTGAGCCGGTGAACCAGTCGAGGGTCTCCTGCGTTTTCAGATACCAATCGAAGAGGTCGCATGCGTAGCTCTCGGACCAGTCGCCGTCGGAGGAGACGCGGACCGCACCGCCGGCCTTGAGGTAATCGAACCCGCGCTCATCTGTTCCGTGACCGGGTTTCACTTCGTTCAGAACCGCGTCGGGGTCCTCGGAGTGGCGGCCTGCCTGGCTATCCGCGCCCCACTCCATATGGATGAATCGCTTCACGCGAGCGCTCTCCTTGAGGAGACTTTGCTCGTATTCGCGATAGTTGCCGCGATACCAACCCGCCCATATGGATGGCGAATAGACGTCGGGAATGTCGCGCGCAAAGTCGCAGCGGCGGAACGAAGTGAGGCGGGAGTCATCGAGCGTGTGGGCGAGATCGCGCAGCTCGGTCATAAAGCCGCGGATGGCTGCCGGATCAAGACTGGGGTATTCGCCGGGCCAATCATCTTCATTACCGAGGCCCCAGAGGATCACGGAAGGATGGTTGTGATGCTGCTCGATCATGTGGGTGAGCATGTCCTTCGCATTTTGCTGGAAGGCTGCATCGCCCACGCCTGCACGGCACCAGGGGACTTCCTCCCACACCATCAATCCGAGCTCGTCGCACAACTCTAATACGAGACGATCCTGCTGGTAGTGCGCGAGACGGATGAAGTTTGCGCCCATGGAGCGGATCAGCTTCATCTCTTCACGAAGAAGATCGTCGGGCATGGCCGCTGCAAAGTAAGCGCTGTCAGCGTGGCGGTGGGTTCCGCGTAACAGAACACGCTTGCCGTTGAGCTTGAAGGGGCCGTGTTCAACGAATTCGGTGTGGCGCACGCCAAAGCGCTCCTCGAGCACTGTTTCTCCTGCGCTGCTCTTCACCGAGACTCTGCACCGATACAGTGTTGGCGTCTCCGGTGACCATAGGTTTGGGCGTTCCATACGGAAGCTGGTGAGATCTACGAAGCCGTCCCACGAAGGCAAGATCTTCGACGCGGTGTGCTCGACCTTCCCCTCTGGGTTAAATATCTGCAGCGTCAGTGTGCACGGCGTGGTTTGATTGCCAGGGTTGTAGAGCCTGGCTTTTACCGACACATTGGCTCGGCCGTCCGCTTCAACTTCCGGCACGATGTGAACCGCGTCGAGCGAGAGGGCCGGCAGGTGAACGAGGTTCAGATGGCGATAGAGGCCGCCATAAAGACAGAAATCACTGAGGTCGGATGGCACGCGCTCAGGGTCGGGGGCGTTATCGCAGCAGATGACGACGGGAACGGCCGAGCGATCGTTTGCGCTCTGCATGGGCTCGGTGATGTCGAACGCGAACTCGTCATACCCGCCCTTGTGCTTGCCTACCAGCTTGCCATCGACCCACGCGGAGGTCGTCTGGCCTGCTCCCTGAAAGTGCAGCAAGGTGCGGCCTTCGACGAAGGGGCTCTCAAGCTTAAGATGCGTGCGATACCAGGTCTCGCCCTGGAAGTAAGGTTTGTCGGGGTCACAGGCATCGTAGGCGTTCACACAATGCGGCAGGTGCGTGGGCTTCCAGAGGTCCTTCTCTTCGGGTCGCCATGCCTCCCAAACGCCGATGGTGGGGCCTCGTCTTACTTCCCATCCGGTGTCCAGCCTGGTGGAAAGGGGGGCAGCGGTTCCGTCGTCTGCCTGCCAAGCCGTGGCGCGAAGGGATGCTGGCAGGAGCGCACCGGTGGTGGCGATCGTCGCCGCAGTAAGAAATTGACGCCGAGATGACAGAACCAAAACTGACCTCACACAGGTGCTCCACTGGGGTTGCCGCGCGAACCGCCGACGTCGATCGGCTGCAGTCGCTATGCGCACAGCGACGAAGGGTTGGACAGATTCGCACACGCAAGCATGCCTTCCTTGGAAGCAGCATCACAGTCCACGCCAGCGAGCTACGCTGACAAGTGACTCACCGTTTGGATCAAGGTACATGTGAGATTGCTCGGAAAATCAGCTACTTACACGGCAAAAACTCGTTGTGTCAAACGCCGTTGCACGAGCCGGAGAGCGCCGCCTGGGATTTGCGGCGAACAAGAATGATTTCGCTAAGGGCGATCCGCCTGCGTTGAGGCAGCCGCAGGCTCCAGAGGATGGGGAGAATACGCGGAGAGGCTGAGGGTGTCCGAGGCCGCGCGACCTGGCGTATTGAGGGAATAGATTTATACGCGGTGGGAGGGGCTTGCGCCTGGGGACGGAGGGCGGGTGATTGCTTAGCGGGTGGTTACCAGACGCGAATTGCCGAGATTGAAGGAGCTCCCGTCTTGCCTTCAATCACATTGACCTTGAGGATGACTTCGACGCTGTGCGCGGCGAAGTCGCTTCCGACGCGGTCTCGCAACAATTGCATGTAGCGGGGACTGGTGACGAAGTCGGCCGCCGCTTCGGAGCCATTTCGCCCCAGGCCTGCCACGACCATGACCCATCGGCCGGTGGTAGTGTCACGAAATCTCGCGATGAGGCCGTAGTCGTCCGCGCCGGAATATGGGAGGGAACGATCTCGCTCCCAGTGCACGTTTGGATGATCTCGATCCACGATCGAGGCGTCGGTTTCCGGCGCGAAGTGAAACGGTAGAGGTTCGAGCAGGCGGATGGTCCACGGGTTGTTGTACGCGCCTAGATAGATCACGGGCTGATCGCGCAGCGCGGTGAGGGGTATGGATGCAGCGTCCTGCAGTTGCGTGGAAGCACCGTTCTTAGCGGCCAGACCGCTGAGAAGAGCGATGGAAGAGGCGCCCTGGAAAGAGACGAAGGGGTATTCGGTGTCTCTACCGGCGGTGATCACGCCAGAAAACGCGTTCTGATTGAATACGACCACGCCGGAGCAGATCACTACGTTTTTCTGGTTGTGAAGCACCGGCGACCAGAAATCGTCCAAGGGGGTGTAAGGGTGCGCGGCCTGATACTTCCACGCGCCGGCGTACACCAGCGCGACCACCAGCGCGGCGACGATGAGCCAAGGGATTGTGCGGGACCAACGGCTGGCGGAGGGCGCACCTGCAGAGACGGCGACTGCGTGCGGCGCTGCGCCGTGAGCGTCCGGATGCTCCGGTGAATTGGGGTGGAGTGGCCAGTCGGAGTGCGAGTCGGCGGAGAGGCTGGGGTGGGCGGAGTCTCCGTGGTGATCCTCTGGTTCTTCCAGGATGAACTCGGGGACATACGAGCCGGAGGGGAGGTAGATCTGGACGGCTGGTTTCTGCTCGAGCTCGTGATAGTAGAGGGAGAGGCGCTTGCGCACTTCGCCGGCCGTGTAGCGGACGACTGTATCGCTGTTGGTGTCGTAGGAGGGTAGGCGATCGAAGACTTCGATACCGAGCGTTCGCTCCTTGAGCGACTCGGAGCGGCCATCGAGAGTGGCCTCCACAATATATTGCAGGAGTGCGGGATAGCGCTTGCTGTTACAGAAGTGGGGACTGGCAAGCACGACCGCGAGTTCGCGGAGAATCAACTCACGATCCTGCCGGGTTTGCGGATGCCAGGCATCCCGAATTGCGCTGGTTCGGCTCATCTGGTTACGACATCGAATGCTACGCGACCCGGAAGGCGCTCGCAAGGGACGTTTGTCACAGGATTGAAGCGGCGCTATGTTTCACATTCTCTTACGTGGCGAGAAGGGAGTGCGAGCCAAACCGTGAGTCACTTGCCAACTGGCCGGCGTGCGGAAGAAGGTGGGGCTGCTTATTCCTGCGCCGGCTTTTGAGAAGACTCACCATCCTGTCGCCCCTCTCCACGATCATCGGAAGCTGTGCTGTTCGACAAACTGTCCTGTGATTCCTACCTTTCGGTTTCATTTTCATCAGGAGTAAGCCATGCCTCGCCTTGCACGAAGGTACGCGCTGTATGCAGCCCTGCTTTTTCTGCTTTCGGGCTGGCCAGCCCACGCGCAACAGAGCAAGGGGAACCTCAGTCCCATTGAACTTGAGCGGGCTGCTGCTGGCGACTCTCCGAACAATCCCGGACCGCTGGCCACTCACCTCTCGCATGCGCTGCGACCGAGAGATATTCGAGCTGCCATGCGCAAGGTGGCTGATTGGCAACTGCGTACAGGGGAGTCGCGCTTCAACCAGCAGTGGACGTTTGCTCCGCTGTACGACGGCTTGATCGCGGCTTCTCGCACGACGGGAGAGCCGAAGTATCGGGATGCTGTGGTTCGCGCGGCCGATGGATTCCATTGGTCGCTGCTTGAAGATCGCTTCCCTCACGCGGACGATGAGGCGATCGGGTTGGCTTACCTGGAGCTTTATGCCGAGCATCCGTCGCCGGAGAGGATTGCCGCGGTGCGGGCTACGATGGACCGGCTGGTTGAACGGCCGGACGATCCGGCAAAGAACCTGTGGTGGTGGTGCGACGCACTGTTTATGGCGCCGCCGGTGCTGGCGCGCCTGTCTGAGATTACCGGTGATCCAACGTATGTCCGGTTCATGGATCACGAATGGCAGCTTACAACGGCTGCGCTCTATGACCCGCAGGAGAGGCTTTATTTTCGCGACAGCCGCTACATTACTCGCACGGAGGCGAACGGGAAGAAGTTGTTCTGGTCGCGAGGAAACGGGTGGGTGCTCGCTGGGCTGGCGGAGATTCTTCAGACGATGCCGGCGGACGACGCGCTTCGCCCCAGGTACGTCGCGCAGTTTCAGGCGATGGCGCAGCGCATCCTTGAACTGCAGCAGCCGGACGGGCTTTGGCGCAGTGGATTGTTGGATCAGGGGGCGTACTCCTCTCCTGAGGTTTCGGGTTCGGCGTTCTTTACCTTTGCGATGGCCTGGGGCGTCAATGCGGGCTTGCTTGATCGCGCACGCTTCGCGCCGGCTCTTGCAAGAGCGTGGAGCGGCATGCTCGACCATGTTTATGCGGATGGGCGTTTGGGGGCGATCCAACCGATCGACGCTGCTCCTGGAGCGGTGCAGCCGTCGAGCAGTTACGTGTATGGCGTTGGAGCGTTTCTCCTGGCAGGCTCGGAGCTGGAACGCATGGAGTCGAGGCACGCGCCAAGGCTCTAAGGATCGCGTGGGGGCATGGTTAAGCGCGACGGGCGAAGAGAAGTTCTCCTCGCCCTTTGCGCTTTCTCCACCCATGAGGAGAGGTTAGAAGTTGACCTTCAACTGGAACTCCGTGGTGCGGGGAGCTCCCTGGTCGAAGGTGCCGGAGCCACGCTGAACCCGGAACTGCGAGTTGAGGATCTCCTGCGAGTTGGGTCCATTGAGATAGCCGGGGACGCTGGTGTTGGTGGATCCGCCTGCGTCCGCAGTGTTGAGCAGGATGCCGGAGGGTGCGCCAAAGTTACTCATGTTGAAGACGTTGTAGAACGCGATTCCGGGCTCGACCGAAAGCCCCCGACGGAAGCGGGAGAGGACGATCGGGTAGTTCAGGCTCAGGTCGAAGGTGCGGAAGGCTGCGTTGCTGAGTGGGGCGCCCGGGGCAAGAGCGATGGGTTGCTGCACGGCTCCGAGGGCCTGAAGTTGACCGAGGCTCATCAGGCCAGCGCTGATGAGTGCCTGGCCTGCGGGGGTCGCCTGACCTGCTGCGGTTGAGTTGTAGTTGCTGATCACCTGGTTGAGCTTCGCGCCCTTTACCGTGTGCTCGTAGGATCCGGGGAGGGTGCCGGGGAGGAGGTCTCCGAAGGAACCGTCACCGGTGACGTCGGTGCGGAAGATTTCGCCCTGGCCGCCGAACTCGGTGTCGTCAAGCGTGAGGCTGGTTGCAGGCGCGGAGTAGAAGTGACCGACGACGGCGACATTGAGTCCGTACTTGATGCCGGCGCTGCCACCGAAGCTCAGCTCGTTGCTGTGGTCGAGGGTGCTGCGGCCCAGGTAGTAGCTTGGGTCGTTGTAGTCCCACGCCGAAGCACCGGCGAAGAACTGGTCCTCGGTGCTGCTTCCTGCCTGGTCGTTGACGCTGCGGGAGAGAGTGTAGGAGATCTGGAAGTTGCTGCTCACGATGCCACGCATCGGATGGGCCTTCTGCTCCTGCAACACCACCTGCAACGCGTCGTATCCTGACTGGCCGATGGGGAGGATGAATTTACCGATGCCGACGTTGGTGTTGATTCCGCCGAAGGCAGCGCCAGTTTGAACGGCAGGCGCGCCACCGAAGTTGTAGCCGTTGTTGCCGGAATCAAGACCGTTGTTGGAGAAGTCGGTGATGTTCGCGCCGTTGAAGATGGCGCAATCGATGGCGGCTGCGGTGTAGCCCTGCGGGCAGGCTGGATAGCCTGCGACGGTTGCCGCGATGGCAGCCTGCGCCGTCGCGATGTTGAGAGTGTTGGCCGCACCGACGCGGTTGGTATCGACTTCCAAGGGAATCTTCATGGTGGCGTTGTGCACGTAATCCACGCTGAGGATCATGCCCTGGGTGAGCTTGGTTTGAACGCCGCCGTTGAACTGAATGGAGTAGGGCGCGACGTAGGGGCCAGCATAGACGTCACTGGCGATCAGGTCTTCACCGGTTGGCAGGCCGATGTAGTTCGGGTTGGGAGCCGCAACATTCCTTGTCTGGGCCTGATACTGCGAACGGATGGAGGCGACGCCAGGTGCGGCGGCAGCCTGCGACTCCGAGCAAAGAGTGCTCAGGGTCTCACCCGTGCTCGCAATCGGACCATTGCCACCGTTCTCTGAGCCCAGGGTACTGCCGGGGAAGATATCGGAGCAGGCCGCAGCGTCGTTGAAGAACGCTCCGGTGACATTTGGGGGAATGGTGGTGGGGCGAGCGTTGCCTGTGTTGTTGAAGACGCTGCTCTCGTAATAGATACCGATGCCGCCGCGGATGGAATACTTATGCGTTCCTGGGCTGAAGACGAAGCCTGCCTGCGGACCGAAGTCGGCGTAGGGCTGATGCGTCTTGTAGCCATAGGTTCCGCCGCCGGTGGTGGAACCGTACTGGTCGAAGAGAGGAGTGTTGCCGGTGCAACCCGGGAACTGCAGGGACGGATCGACGGAGGAGCAGAGCGGTGTGGGAAGGTCCTGGTTGGCGCGGTCGGTGTCTACGCTCCAACGCACGCCGGCAGTCATGGTGAAGTACGGCGTTACCTGCCACACATCGGCAACATAGGCAGCGAAGCGCCATGAGGACAGGCCGCCGGAGGTCTCACCGAAAGCGGGAGCAGCCGCGAAGGCTCCATTGCCATTGCCGATGAGGTAGGTTTCGGTAGAGTAGCCATTGGCCGGGTCACCGGGGCACGGGCCGAGATTCGGATTGCCAGCGCAGTTGGGCAGCAAGCTTCCGGGACCAAAGATGCTGAGCGTGGAGGAACCGAAGAAGTCAGCGAAGCCGCCGTTCTGGAGGCGGTTCATCTCGCCGCCGAACTTGACGGCGTGCGAACCGTGGGTCCAGGTGCCGTCATAGCGGAGCTGCTTGTCGGACTGGAAGGTCTGTTGCGGGGCGAGATCGTTGATGCCGGCGAAGAAGCCGTCGGTGCTGTCGCTGAAGGTGAGGCTGGGGACGGGATCGTAGACGGAGCTGGCGTATTGGGCGGTCGCGTCGCCGAGAAGGTTATGGAACTTCTCGTAGCCGCCGCGGAAGGAGTGAGTGAAGTGGCCGGTGGTGAAGTCCGCGCCACCGACGATGGCCGGAACGTTGTCACGATTCTCGTAGACAGAGTAGAGATCGCCAAAGTCCGAGACATCCGAGTTAACACTGTAGGCGATACGAGCGAAGAGATGGAGGTTGTGGGGAGCATCGTAGTCCACGCGCGCCGTGTTGTAAGTGTCACGGAAGGGCGCAGGGATGAGGGGATACTGCTGCAGAATCGGAGTGGTGAGGTAAGGATCACCCGCGATGTCGGCGGGATTGCTGAAGAGGTCACTGGCAGAGGCGGCATCTTCTTCGTCCTGCTTCACGCGCTCCACATCGACAAAGAAGAAGACCTTGTCTTTGAGGATGGGGCCGCCGATGCTGCCACCAAACTGGTTGCGCTGGAAGGGAGCGCTGAGGCCGTTGACCTGGGCAAACCCTACGGCCTGGTCCTGGAAATTATAAAAAAGTTGCCCGTGGAAGGTGTTGGTACCAGAGCGCGTGGAGAGAAGCACCTGGCCGGTAGAGGTAACGGAACCAGAGACGTCCTGGGTGGAGCGGTTGAGCTGGAAGTCGCCGATGGCGCCGGTGGGGACGTTGAAGATGGTGGTGCCGACGGTTTCGTCGGTGATGTCCTGGCCGTCGAGGAGGATACGGGTGGTGCGGCCGCCGACGCCGCTGACCGAAAGCGCGGAGTAGCCGGCCTTGGTCGGGTCGAAGGACATGCCGGACTCGAGGATGACGCCGGGCTGAAGCTGGGCGATGTCGAGGATGTTGCGGCCGTTGACCGGGAGCGTATCAATCTGCTGCTGATTGATGACACCGGCAACACCAATCTGGTCAGTGTTGATCTGAAGAGCGCCGGCGTTGACTTCGACGGTGGAGGTGGTCTGGCCGATGGTCAGCTTCTCACTGCCGTTGGTCACGGTTCCGGTGCGGACGACCGTGTTGACCTTGAGGCTCTCGAAGTTGGGTGCGGTCACGCTGATGGTGTAGGCGCCGGGCGTGAGGGGACCGATGCTGTAGAGACCCGCGCTGTCGGTTTTGAGGGTGTGGTTATAACCAGTGTCGGGGTTGGTGACGACAATGGTAGCGCCGGGGATGACTGCGCCCGAGGGGTCTGTGATTGTGCCCTGGATGGAACCACCGTTTACTGAAACCGCCTGGCCGATGGCGAAGGTCGAAATCGCCACAAATGAGAGAAGAAGAAGGCATTTCCTGAGAATCACCTGTTGCTCCCGAAACTCCCCGCCGGTGGCTTGGAAAGGAGGCATATGCGTGCTTAAGGCACAGACACAGACGCAAGTTGCGTGCCAGACCAGTAAGTCATTGAAAAATCTGGCGATCGCTTGTCTTATCACGATGAATTGTTGAAAAGAGATTCGCTTAACGAGATATAAATATGAATTTTTGGATAATCAGGCCCGCTGACGGAAGCTTTTGTGCGGTTGGGATTTAGGGTTGAGTGCCGGTTAGACTGGCGGGGTATGAAGATGGCTCCGCATCCGGCGATGCACTTTGTCTTCGAGACGCTGGGGTATGTGCTGGGCTACGCGCTTTATAAGTGGGAGCGGCGACGGCGTGGGGATTTTCTGGGTGCAGAGCAGCGCTGGGAAGTGATTGCGGTGGCGGCAGTGGGAGCGCTGGCGGGTAGCCGCCTGCTGGGATTGCTTGAGGATGTTCCGCTGCATGCGTGGCGGTGGAGCATGGTCTTCGCGTCGGGAGGAAAGACTATTGTGGGCGGCCTGCTGGGTGGTTGGATTGGCGTGGAGCTGATGAAGCGCGCGCGAGGAATTCAGTCTCGGACGGGGGATTTGTTTGCGGTGCCGTTGTGCGTTGGAATTGCCGTGGGACGAGTTGGGTGTTTTGTAGCGGGGCTCGCTGACGATACGTATGGGAAACCGACGCGGCTGCCGTGGGGCGTGGACTTTGGCGATGGAGTTCCGCGGCACCCGACACAGTTGTATGAAATTGCGTTTCTGGCGGCGCTGGCGGTGGGACTGCATTGGTATCAGCGACGGCCGCACCCGGAAGGGGCTGTGTTTCGAATTTTTCTGATGGCGTACCTGGGATGGCGGCTGGCGATTGATTTTCTAAAGCCGCAGCCGCTGGTGCTGGGGATGAATATGATCCAATGGGCGTGCCTCGTGGGTTTGGTGGCGCTTGTCCCAGATGTGATGGCTATCGCGCGCGGCGTGAGCCACGGCCATGAGGCTCCGAAGGAAGTTGAAGGTGCGGTATGAGCTTGCCAGCCGGCGATGAGCGTAGGAGAGAACGGCGCGGAGGGATTGCGCTGTCGAAGCTGGCGACGATCTTCGCGAGCGCGTTCGGGATTGCGTTTGGGTTGTGCAGCGTTACGGTGGTGGTCGGCGGCAGCTATATGGACAAGATCGGGAATTATGTTTTGTGGATCTCGGCGGGGATTGAGGGGATCTGTGGGTTTGGGCTGCTGGTTATAGGGTTTATCGCATTCATTCGCCGGTTCGATCGCAAAGGAGCATGATGGCTGCACGGACACGTCCCTATCTTTTTTATGACACGGCTGTGTCGATCTGCAGCACATGTTATCGGCGTGTGGATGCGAAGGTGGTGTTTGAGGACGGCAACGTTTTTATGCTGAAGCGGTGTCCGCAGCATGGATTTGAGCGGGTGCTGGTGTCGGACGATGTGGATTACTATCGGCGCTGCCGCGAGGTATTCATCAAGCCACCGGAGATGCCCAACCGCTATAACACCGCGGTGAAATATGGGTGTCCTTATGATTGCGGGCTTTGCCCGGACCATGAGCAACACTCGTGCCTGTCGCTGCTGGAGATCTGCGATGCGTGCAATCTTTCCTGCCCTGTTTGTTATGCGCAATCGGGCACGCACCGTACGGAGTTTCGGTCGCTCGAACAGATTGAGCGAATGTTGGACTGCATTGTGACCAACGAGGCGGAACCGGATGTGGTGCAGGTGTCGGGTGGGGAGCCGACGATTCATCCGCAGTTTTTTGAGGTGCTGAATGCGGCGAAGCGGCGACCCATACGGCATTTAATGGTGAATACGAACGGCGTGCGCATCGCGCAGGATGAGGAGTTCGCGCTCCGGCTGGCGGAGTATATGCCGGGGTTCGAGCTGTATCTGCAGTTTGATTCACTGCGACGCGAGCCGCTGATGCAGTTGCGTGGAGCGGACCTGCGCAGCGTGCGCGAGAGGGCCCTGGAGCGGCTGAATCGACTGAAGGTTTCGACCACGCTTGTAGTGACGGTCGAACGCGGTGTGAATGATGATGAGCTTGGGTCGATTGTAGAGTATGCGCTGCAGCAGCCTTGCGTGCGCGGGGTTACGTTCCAGCCGGTTCAGCAGGCGGGGCGATTAGGAAACTATGATGCGGCGGCACATCGACTAACGCTGTCGGAGGTTCGGCGAAGGATTCTTGCGCAGACTCGCACCTTCAAGACCGAGGATTTGATTCCAGTGCCTTGCCATCCGGACTCGCTAGCCATGGGGTATGCGATAAAGCTTGCGGGAAAGGTGGTCCCGCTGACGGGAATGATTTCGCCGGATGTGCTGATCAACGGCGGACGAAACACGATCATCTATGAGAGAGATCCGGTGGTGCGGGAGTCGATCGAGCAGAGCCCGAACCTGCGCAGCCAGATCTTTAAACTGTTTTCGACGAATCATTCGCCGCAATCGCAGGCAAGCACGCTGCGTGAGCTTCTTTGCTGTCTCCCGCAGGTGCTGGCGCCGAAGGAATTGAGTTATGAGAACCTGTTTCGGATTTTGATTGTTCAGTTTATTGATGCACAAAGCTTCGATCTGCGAAGCATCAAGAAGACGTGCATTCACATTGCGCATCCCGATGGGAAGCGGCTGATTCCTTTCGACACGTACAACATGTTCTATCGAGATGGGCTGGAGGAGACGCGGCTGGGTCCGCTGCGCGATGGGGCACTCGCGATGCAACAGGGTCGGGCTTGAGGCGTTTGACCATGGAGAGCTTAAACGGAGGGTTGGCGTGAGAGGGTTGGGTTTGCGATCGGGATTAGCCGTGGTTTTGATGGGGCTGCTTGCGGTGAACGGCGGCGCACTGGCATGCGGTCGGGCCTGGGGGCAAACACCTGCGACGAAGGTTGTGGGGCCGGAGAAGGTCATCCTCGACACCGATATTGGAGACGACATCGATGATGCGTTTGCGCTCGCGCTGTTGCTGTCGAGTGATCGCGTGCAGGTGCTCGGGGTGACGACAGCGTGGGGCGATACGGATTTACGCGCGCGGCTGGCGGAACGCTATTTGCGGCAGACGGGGCATGGAGAGATTCCTGTGGCCGCCGGACCGAAGACGCCGCCAAGCACGACCTTCACCCAGGCGGCGTGGGCGAAGGGGTTTGCTGAACCGGCGAAGGGGTGGCCGAATGCGATCGACTTTATTCTCGATGCGATCCGCAAGAATCCGGGAGAGATCACGCTGATTTCGATTGCACCGCTGAGCAACGTGGGAGCGTTGATTGCGCGCGATCCGGCGACGTTTCGCAAACTGAAGCGAGTGGTGATGATGGGCGGATCGATACGGCGGGGCTATGGCGACCTGGGCTACTTGCCTGATCGCGGGCCGAGCGCGGAGTGGAACATCGCGGAGGATGTTCCGGCGGCGCAGGCACTGTTTGCGTCGGGCGTGCCGATCGCGATGATGCCGCTGGACTCCACGCAGTTGAAGCTGGATGAGGTGATGCGTCCGATCCTCTTTGGGCAGCACAGCGCGACGACGGATGCGCTTACGGCGCTATATGAACAGTGGGCCGCGTCCACGAAACAGGTGACGCCAACGCTGTTTGATGCGATGGCCGTTGCGGTGGTACTGGATCCGAAGCTTTGTCCGGTGACGCCGATGCATATCGTCGTTGACGGCGCGGGATTCACACGGCCGGAGGCTGGGACGCCAAATGCGCAGGTGTGTCTGCGCTCGGATTCTGACAAGTTCTTCCACTTCTATATTCCGCACGTGCTTGGAGTTGTGGGTGGAGAAAAGAAGCAGGTGCGAGCGGAATTTGTGGTGCGCTGAGGCCGTGGTGGACGGGCACCAGTGGCTATGATGGTTGAGTTGAAACGGATCGTCGAATCAGAACCTGGGAGTCCTTGGAATGATTAAAGCGGTTACCTGCCTGCTTGCTGTTGCGTCGTGCGCTTATGCTGCGCCGGTTCACTTGAAGACAAATGCTCGGGTGAATCCGCTGGGGATCGATACGCCGCTGCCGACGTTTTCGTGGCAGAGCGATGCGACGACGCCAAACTGGATGCAGTCTTCGTACGAGATCCTGGTGGCGACGAAGGGCGAGGATCTGCGGGTGGGTAAGACGGATGCGTGGGACTCGGGACGCGCGCGCGCGTCGGAGTCGGTGGACATTGCGTATGCGGGGGAGGGATTGCGAGCGCAGCAACGCTACTGGTGGAAGGTACTGGTATGGGACAACAAGGGCCATGAGACGAGTTCGGCGCCGGCTTGGTTTGAGACAGGGTTGATGCAGCCGGGCGATTGGACGGCTGCCTGGATCACGCGGAAGGATCCCGCGGATGAACAGGAGATGGATGCGGTGCGCTGGATCTGGCTGGCGGGCGCGGATGCGATGCATGTGCCTTCTGGAACGGTGGCGCAGTTTCGATACACGCTTCATCTGGATGCGAAGCCGGAGGCGGCGAGTCTGCATGTGCTGATGCGCGGCGAGTTTACGGCGCGGGTGAATGGCACGGTGACCGGGCATCACAATGAGTGGGGCGCGTTCGATCGCGAGGAGATTGCTTCCCTGCTGCACGCGGGCAACAACGAGGTGGTGGTCGATGTGGTGTCGCAGCGTACGGGCGCTTCCAGAGGGGCGCCGGCAGCGTTTGCGGCGGCGATCCATCTGCGGCTTGCGGACGGAAAGCAGGAACGCATTGTGAGTGACGCGCGGTGGCAGGCGCGCGCGGGGTCGAGTGGTGCGTGGGAGGCTGCGATGGTTGTGGGGCCGATGAGTATCCACTTCGGGATTGGCACGGATCGGGAGACGGCGGTGGCGGGGCCGGATCGTGTGTCGACGGATGCGTCGTTGCTGCGCAAGGATTTTGGGTTGCACTCAGAGGTGCGCGAGGCAAGGCTTAGCATCACGGCGTTGGGTGCGTATGAGGCGTTTGTCAATGGCAAGGCAGTTGCGCCGGGAACGCTGCTGTCGCCGGGATGGACGGACTTCCAGAAGCGTGTGCTGTACCAGACGTACGATGTGACTTCACTCTTGCGGCGCGGGGAGAACACGCTGGGCGTGGTGCTCGGGGGCGGGTGGTATAGCTCGCCGATGACGTGGTCGGGATTTCGGTTTACGCCGGGGCCGGATCTTTTGCGCGCGCAGTTGGATGTGACGCTGGCGGATGGAAGGCATGAGCGCGTTGTGAGCGATTCGAGTTGGGAGACGGCGGAGGCGCCGATTACATTTGCGGAGATCTACGGGGGCGAGAGCTACGACGCGCGAATGGCGCAGCCGGGGTGGGATGCTCCGGGCTTCGATGCTTCGCGCTGGACGAGTGCGTCCGAGATGACGCCGCCACATAGCGGGATGGTGGTGACCGCGCAGCCGGACCCGCTGATCCATACGACGATTACGCTGCACCCGGTGAGCATGGAGCCTGCCAATGGGGACCATCCGGTGGTGTTTAACATGGGGCAGAACATGGTTGGTAACGTGCGTCTGCATGTACGCGGGCCGCGTGGGATGGTGGTGAAGTTGCGCTATGCGGAGCGGCTGAATCCGGATGGAAGCATTTATACGAAGAACCTGCGCAACGCCGATGCGACGGATACGTATGCGTTGAGCGGCGACGGCGAGGAGACTTGGACGCCGGCGTTCACGTTCCATGGATTTCAGTTTGTGGAGGTGTCGTACCTGGGTGGACAGCCTGCGACGCCTCCCACGCTGGCTACGATTGATGGGTTGGTCTACAACAGCTTGGACGAGCCGCCGACGGTGGAGTTGAACAGCTCAAGCGAGACGCTGAACAAGATGAACCAGCTTGGGGCTTGGGGGCAGCGGGGGAACTTTGTTTCGATTCCTACGGACTGTCCGCAGCGTGATGAGCGGCTGGGCTGGATGGGAGATGCGGGGGCCTTTTGGCGGACGGGAACGTACAACTTCAACATCGACTCGTTTACGCACAAGTTCATGCATGATGTGACGGATGCGCAGAACGCTGAGGGCGCGTTCAGCGATGTGTCGCCGAATATTCTGGGGCCTGGGCCGGGAGCGCCGGGGTGGGGCGATGCGGGTGTGTTCATCCCGTATGCGGCGTGGCTGCAGTATGGAGACGTTGGCGTGGTGCAGCGGTCCTGGCCGGCGATGGAACGCTGGATGGATTTTGTGCTGCGGAATAATCCGGATTATGTGCGGAAGAATGCGGTGGGCAATGACTATGCGGACTGGCTGGCGCCTGATCCGCATACGCCGCGCGAGCTCATCGACACGGCGTATTGGGCGCTGGTCGCGCGGGATATGGAGGAGATGGCGACCGCGCTGCATCGGCCTGCGGATGCGGCGAAGTATCACGAGGAGTATGAGCACATCGCGGCGGCGTATCGCGCGGCGTTTGTGAAGCCGGATGGAAGCGTTGCGGGAGACACGCAGACGGCGTATCTCGCGACGCTGTTCACGGGAATTGCGCCGGAGAGTCTGCGCGTGAATATGGTTCAGCGGCTGGTGAAGAATATTGAGGCGCACAACACTCATTTGTCGACTGGATTCCTCGGTACGCCATTCCTGCTGTTCGTGCTGGATGAGAATCACCAGACCGATCTGGCGTTCAAGCTGTTGCTCTCCACTACGTATCCTTCGTGGGGATACATGGTGAAGAAAGGCGCGACTACGTGGTGGGAGCGGTGGAATGGCGATACGGGTGATCCGAGCATGAACTCGTATAACCACTATGCATTTGGGTCGGTGATGGCGTGGGTGTATCGGCGGGCGGCGGGAATCGATACGGACGCGATGGGGCCGGGATTCCACCATCTGACAATTGCGCCGCACTTTGACCCGGCATTGCCCGCGCTGCACGTTTCGTACAACTCGGATTATGGGCCGATTGTTTCTGACTGGAAGGACCACCGGTTTACGATAACGATTCCTGCAAACACAACGGCGACGGTCATCCTGCCGGGACGGAAAGCGGAGTCGATCGGAAGCGGGACACACACGTATGTGGTCCCGCATCCGTAACGTTGCGGTCTTCTTTTAGGCTTGCTGCGGTTTGGGCGGCGAGACCAGTACGGGCAGAAGAATGGAGACGGCCATGATGCCGGCGATGATGTGGAGGCCGCTGGCATAGTTGCCGGTGGCTTCGCGCAGGTGGGCGATGAGGAGTGGGCCGAAGGCGCTGGCTGCTCCCCACGCGGTGAGCATAAGGCCGTAGATCGGACCGACGTTCTTGGAGCCGAAGTAGTCCGCTGCGAAGGCCGGCATGGTGCCGAAACCGCCGCCGTAACACATCAGAATGATGAACGAGACGACGGTGAGAGCGGCGATGGAGCCGATGTGGGGGAACGCCCAGAAGAGCCCGACCTGCACCAGGAACATGACAGCGAAGGTCCAGCGACGAGAGAGGGCGTCGGAGAGCCAGGCCCAGAAGATGCGGCCGGCGGCGTTGCCGATGCTGGCGATGCCAACCATGCCGGCGGCGACGATCACGCTGGCCTTGGCAATCTCCTGGAACATGGGCGACTCCTGGGAGATGAGCGAGATGCCGGCGGAGGTGTTGAGGAAGAGCAGCAACCAGAGCGCCCACCACTGCCAGGTCTTGAGAGCACCTGCGAGGCTATAGTCCTTGGCCGCGCGTTGCAGGCTTTGGGTGGCGCTGGGAATCCAGCCTTCAGGCTTCCAGCCGTCTGGCGGATTCTTCATAAAGAGGCCGGTCCCCATCGTAACGACGAGATATATAACGCCGAGATAGGCAAAGGTATGCAGCACGCCAATATCTTTGATGAGGCGCGAGGCGATGGGTGCGGTGACGAGGGCGCCGGCTCCGAAACCGCCCACGGCGATGCCGGTGATGAGGCCGCGGCGATCCGGAAACCACTTGACGAGAACGGCGATGGGGACGATGTAGCCGAAGCCGAGACCGATGCCGCCG
Organism: Acidobacteriaceae bacterium; assembly: GCA_049578265.1. Classification (GTDB taxonomy): domain Bacteria; phylum Acidobacteriota; class Terriglobia; order Terriglobales; family Acidobacteriaceae; genus Granulicella. The sequence continues at coordinate 25,830 of JBAULP010000138.1, read as the reverse complement.
ATGACGCCGTAGCTGAGATAGAGCCACCAGAGTTTGTATGCGGAGAAGCTGGCGAGGAAGACGCCGAGGCCGTAGAGAAAGCCGCCGGTGAGGGCGACGACCCGGGGACCTTTTTTATTGAGCCAGAGACCGCCGAAGAAGCACGCGATGCTCAGCACCAGAACACAGATGGTAAACGTGAGCGTGACGGCTGCGATGGACCAGTGGAATTGCTTGACCAGCGGCGTGCGGAAGACGCTCCAGGCGTAGACGGCACCAAGGGCCATCTGCATCAGGAACCCGGCCGCGGCGATTCCCCAACGATTTTGGTTTGACATACAGTTCCTTCCCTGCTGCTTCGTGGATTGTCAGCTTTACCGCTTCGCTTCAGGATCTTTATCGGCTTTGATTTTGATTTGGTTACCCAGTGCCTCGAGGAAGCGGTTGATGAGGGCGATGCTTCTTCGCAACTCTTTGTGGCGGAACTGGCTGAGGAGCGAGAAGAGGCCGGGAGGTTCGATGATCGGCTTATCGTAGCAGCCGAGAGTTTCTCCGGCGGCGTCTGCGAAGGACTGGAGGACCTCCGGGTTGATAGAGCTGAGCATCTTGCTGAGGATGATGGCGTTGCGCATGGCGCGCACGGACTCGTCCGTGTTGGCTGCTTCGGAGAGGGTCTCCACTACTTTATCGGTCGCGCTGAGGGCGCCGCGCAGGAGATCGAACACTCCGTGATTGTGAAGTTGCTGGAGGAGCTCGTAAGAATCCAGGAGCGCTTCGGCATACTCCATGGGAGCTTCGTCGAGGCGCTTCTGCAGCTCGACGCGGGGGTCGCGGGGCGGCAGTGCGAGAGGAATGGGTTGAGCCATGTTCGGACTCCTTTCAGTGTGCGGCGCGTTGCGTTTTAATCTGTACGAGTTCGTGGCCGGGCTCGCGGTAGTCGGAACGCTGCCACTTGCGTTCGACCTCGACACCGTTCTGCGGGGTGGGATGGCCGAAGCGTGAGTTCGTCGGCGGCAGAGGATTGGGACCGGTTTCGGCGAGAACCTTCATGCTGACGGACGTTTCTTTGTAGGCGGGTGTGTGCGTGGGTTTGTCGGTGTGGCTGCTGGTGAGGCGGTTAACCGGCTCGTCCGTTGAATTCATGGGCATGTAGAGCTCTTTGCCCTGCACACGCGTGGTGACGACGGCCTGCGCCTTCACCTTGCCGTAGCGCGAGGTGAGTTGAAGCCAGGTGCCGGATTGAATGCCACGATCGGCGGCGAGCTCTGGAGAGACTTCGATGAAGGTGCAGGGAGTCTTCTCGCGAATGCCTTCGGTGCGATAGGTCATGTTGCCTTCGTGGAAGTGTTCGAGGAGACGCCCGTTGTTGAGATGAAGGTCGAACTCGGCGTCTTCCTGTTCGGAGGGCTCGGTCCATGGGACGGCGTAGAAGTTCGCTTTGCCGTCGGGGAACTTGAACTGCGTGGTGTAGAGGAGGGGCTGGTCAGTGCCGTCTTCGGCGATGGGCCACTGCAGGGTCTTGTAGCCTTCGAGGCGCTCGTAGGTGACGCCGGCCATCAGCGGCGTGAGTGGGGCGATCTCGGCGTAGATGTCGGAGGGGTGCTTGTACTTCCAGTTGGCGCCGAGGCGGTTGGCGATGTCCTGGATGATCTGCCAGTCGGGACGGCTCTCGCCGAGCGGCTCGAAGACCTGGTAGAGGCGCTGGATGCGGCGTTCAGTGCTGGTGAAGGTGCCATCTTTTTCGAGGCTGGGGCAGGCGGGAAGAATGACATCGGCGAAGCGACAGGTTTCGCTGAAGAAGATCTCCTGCATGACGAAGAAGTCGAGTTTGGCTAGAGCGCCCTGCACGTAGTTGGCGTTGGAATCGACCAGGCTCATCTCTTCGCCGAAGACGTACATCGCCTTGAGCTTGCCGTCGTGGATGGAATCGATCATGAGGTGGTTGTCGAGACCGGGTTTGGGCGGGAGGGCCACGCCCCAGGCCTTCTCGAACTTGGCGCGAATCTCAGGGTCTTCGACCTTCTGGTAGCCGGTGTAGAAGTTGGGCATCGCGCCGTGATCGCTGGCGCCCTGCACGTTGTTGTGTCCGCGGAGGGGATAGGCGCCGGTGCCCGGCCTCATGTAGTTGCCGGTGGCGAGGAGGAGGTTGGAGATGGCGGTGGAGGTATCCGAGCCCATGACGTGCTGCGTAACACCCATGGCCCAGAGGATGCAGACGCTTTTCGCTTCGGCGACCATATGGGCGACGGTGGTAAGCGTGTCGATGGGAATGCCGCAGCGCTGGCTGGCCATCTCCATGGTGAACGACTCGAGGCTTTGGCGGTAGGCGTCGGCCCCGTTGACCCATTTATCGATGAAGGCTTGATCGCCGAGACCGTTGTCGAGGATGTAGCCCGTGGTGGCCGAGAGCCACATGAGGTCGGTGCCGGGACGCGGATGGAGGTGAATGTCGGCGCGGCGAGCCATTTCGTTTTCGCGAAGGTCGGAGACAATGAGCTTCTGACCGCGGGTCTTATGCGAACGCTTGACGCGCGTTGCGAGGACGGGATGGCTCTCCGCCGTGTTGCTGCCGATGATGAGGACGAGGCTGGCTTGCTCGATGTCGGAGATAGAGCCCGAGTCGCCGCCGTAGCCGACGGTGCGCCAGAGACCGGTGGTTGCGGGGGCCTGGCAGTAGCGCGAGCAGTTATCCATGTTGTTGGTACCGATGACGGCGCGCGCGAGCTTCTGCATGAGGTAGCTCTCCTCGTTGGTGCACTTGGAGGAGGAGATGAAGGCGAGAGCGTCGGGGCCGGAGGCGGCTTTGATCTCGGAGAATCGGCGCGCAACGAGGGAGAGAGCTTCGTCCCAGGAGGCTTCGCGGAAGGTTGCGCCGTCCCCGGATCCGTCCCGGATGAGGGGCTTGGTGAGGCGGTCGGGGCTGTTGACGTACTCCCAGCCAAACTTGCCCTTGATGCAGGTGGAGACGCCGTTCGCGGGACCATGCGCTGGTTCGACTTTCAGGATGTGGCGATCCTTGGTCCAGATGTCGAAGCTGCAGCCGACGCCGCAGTAGGTGCAGACGGTCTTGGTGACCTTGGTATGGGCGTGGCGCATGGACGCCTCGACCTCAGAGAGCTGCAGGATGGCACCATAACCTACCTCTGGCTCGATACCTTTGACGACATCGATCATGTTGTTGAGCGCGGACTTCGGCAACGATGTGAAGTACCCTGCTTCGCCGAGCATGGACTTTTCCATGAGCGCGTTGCACGGGCAGACGGTGATGCAGTGGCCGCAGGAGACACAACTGGATTCTCCGATGGGTGCGCCGCCATCCCAAAGGACGCGAGGATGCTCGTCCTCCCAGCGGATGCTGAGGGTCTCGTTCACCTGAAGGTTCTGACAGGCTTCGACGCAACGGCCACAAAGAATGCACTGGTCCGGGTCGTAGCGATAGAAGGGGTTCGACATGTCCTTGTCGTAGGGCTTGGGTTTGTAGGGAATCTGCTGGTGTTCGACCTGGAGAAGGGCTGTGGTGTTGTGGACTGTGCAGTTGCCGTTATTGTTGTCGCAGACGGTGCAGTAGAGCAAGTGGTTGGCGAGGATGCGATCGAAGGCCTCGCGCTGGGCCGCGAGGGCACGGGCGGACTCGGTGACGATGGCCATTCCGTCGGCGGCGATCGTCCCACAGGCGCGGACCAGCTTTCCGTCAACTTCGACCATGCAGGTGTCACAGGTTTGGATGGGGCCAAGCTGGTGGTGGTAGCAGACCTGAGGCACCTCAACGCCGCTACGGTTGATCACATCGATGACGTGCTCTTCTGGCTGGACCGCCTGCAGTTTGCCGTTGATGGTCGCTGACATACGTTGCCCCTTCCACCGGAGTTTCCGGATCGCAGTCTATTAGATGCGCAACCTTAAAGAGATTGATGGGCGCTTGGCAAGCGATCCAATGTTAATTCTTTGGGGAGACCGATCTGGTGCGATGCAAGCGCGAGGTTCAGCGGGAGTCGTGGCGGAGGGGAAGATATATGCTGGCCTTAAAACCGTACCAGCGGAGGATCATCGTCTCGATGCTCTCGGAGAGGTAGACCTGGCCCAGATCCCTCCAGTCGTACTCGGACGGCCAGGAGCAGGCTTTTGTCCTCCATTGGAAGTGAAACCGCTGGAGGATAAGGCCGACGCGGGGGAGGTGGCTGGGAGAACTGATGATTTCGGCGCTCGTCCAACCATGCTGCTGCATGATCTGATTGCCAAAGTAGATGTTCTGTACGGTATTGTGCGACTCGCCGTCCACGAAGATGGCCGAGGGAGGAACCCCCTGGGTCTCAGCGTAGGTTGCCATCACCTGCCCTTCGACGAAATGATTCTCGGTAGGACCGCCGGTAAAGATAATGTGGGAAGCGCGGCCGGCCTTGAACTCTTTCACACCCTCGAGTGCTCGCTCGCGGCCTTCCGGTGAGACCTGGCCATTAAGCAAGGCAGGACAACCCAGCACCATGAGCGTATCGAAGTGCGTCAGCTTGCAGTTACTGGACGGGACAGCCACAAAGTTAATCACAACCGCGAGAATTAACAGGATGACGAACAGCCCGAAACCCGCAAGTATCCGCTCAATCCATCGCAGCATCATTTCTCCAGAGGTGGTAGATAGGGTCAGGCGACGGCTTCGCTGCCAGAGGTAAGGCGGCGGTACTCCATGAGCATGCTCAGACGCCAGCGGACGATCATCCCAAAGGCGAGAACGAAGAAGAGGCCGCCAGATTGTTCGACGGTTAAGAGCGTGTCAAAGTAACCACGAGCGAGGATTCGGACAGCAGCCAGGACCAGGATTACGCTGAAGAAGGCCGTAGAACGCTGCATCATGATGTCACTTCCCTGCCGGATAAGGCGGGACGTGCGCAAGAGCGGATAGGCGAGAACGACGGCGCCGATGAGAAATGCGACGACGCCCCAGATCCACGGGAAGCGAAAGACGGGCACGATGAACATGGAGAAACCAGTCGCCATGCCAAGCGGCGGGAAGATGATCTTCTTTACGGAGACGGCCGTGCGCCCTTCGCGGATGCGCCAGACGAGGACGGCGGCTAAACCGACGAGAGATCCTGCGATAGAGAGTTTGTTCGGATGAAACATCTCTTCCATGATAGCCGGTCGGGTGCCGGGGGTTCGATCGCTCAGCGCAGAACGACGGGCTCCTCCGTGATGTGAGCGCCTGCAAGGATGGTTTCGGCCGTCAGAGACGCCAGCGCGTCGAAGAGTTGAACCTGGAAGGTGCCGGGGCCTTGCGATCGGGTTGCGGCTAGTTCTCCGGCAAGTCCATAGGCCGCCAACGCTGCGAAGGCAGCGCGGAGTGGGTTGGTTTCGACGGCAGCGCAGGCTCCGATGACTGCCGTAGCCATGCAGCCGGTGCCGGTTACGGTTCCCATCATGGGGTGACCGTTGGCGATGCGGATGAGGTGGTTGCCATCCGTTACAACGTCGACGGCGCCGGTAACGACAGCGACACAGCGCTGTTGGCGAGCGAATTTGGCAGCGACAGTTGCTGGATCTGCCGCGGTTCCGAGCGACTCCACACCGCTGATCTTTGCTTCGACGCCAGCGAGGACTGCAATCTCTGCGGCGTTGCCACGGATGATGGCGATGGAGAGCTCCTGCATGAGGCGGCGCGCGCTGGCTGTGCGCAGATCGGTGGCACCGACGCCGACTGGATCGAGCACCACTGGAATTCCTCGCTCGTTGGCGCGGCGGCCGGCAAGCACCATGACGTCTACCTGCTCCGGCGTAAGCGTGCCAATGTTCAGCACCAGGGCCTGCGATGCCTCTACCATCTGCTCCACCTCTTCCCGGGCGTGCGCCATGACTGGCAGCGCGCCGATGCAGAGGGTGATGTTCGCTACGGCGTTGACGGTAACAATGTTAGTGATGTGATGGACGAGGGGGCGTTTGGATCGCACACTTTCAACTACCTCGGCGACGGCTTGCGGCGTACAGCTCATGGTGGTGCTCCTGAGATCGGATCTGCAAGCTAGGGTAAAGCTTCTCTCTCGTTTCCGCTGTGACGCCGGCTCGGTGCGTGCCGACACCTTCCGTGAGAACGCTGCGTGCAGGAAAGGCCGGCAGGCTACAACGGCTCCTGCTCTGAAAACCACGCTGTGGAGCCGGTAATTGCGCGAGGCAGGACCAACCGCGTCTCGGCCAGGCGCGAGGGCCGACGTCACGCGGACTTTTTGATTGCCGGCGGCGAGAAGGCCGGTCGCGCGGCGGTTGTGTTACTGTGAATCGACCAAGATCTCATCTCCGGATGGCGCGAACATTGAAGCGGAACCTGCCACGCCGCAAGCGCAATCAATTTCAGTTGAGGAGCGCTGGCGCGTCACTGTGCGGCTGGCTCGGTGTGGGGCTGCTTTGCGCCATACTGCCAGTTTCCGTGGCAGCCCAACAGTCGCCGTCCGGTTCGCCGGCCGTGGTGGAACCAGGCGCTCCGGGTGCTCCCAGCCGCGTTCTCCCAAGCGATACGACTGGCGTGGCGCCGCGACCTTCTCAAGCCGACATCGAGTTCATGCAGGGCATGATCATGCACCACCAGCAGGCCGTGGTGATGACAGCCATGATTGCGTCGCGTACGCAAAGCGCGGACGTGCGCAAACTTGGCGCACGCATCAGCGTGTCCCAATCAGATGAGATTCGATTTATGAAGCGTTGGCTGATTGAACACGGCCAGCCTGTCTCGATGGCGATGCCGGGAATGCCGGAGATGGACATGCAAGGCCGTCCGATGCAACCGATGCCTGGAATGCTGACGCCGGCGCAGATGGATGCGCTTGGAAAGGCATATGGCGCCCGATTCGACTACCTGTTTCTCACCGGGATGATTCAGCACCACAATGGCGCGCTGATTATGGTGGACGATCTTTTCAGCCACCCAGGAGCGGGCCAGGATGCGGAGTTGTTTGACTTCGCGACGGATGCAGATAACACGCAGCGGGCCGAAATCAGAATTATGCAGAACATGTTGAAGGAGAGACGATGAATCGTACGCATGCCTTTGCTGTTCGTTTTGCCCTCGCATTGTTTGTGGGCGCGATGTTGTCTTCCTGCGGGGCCGCGGCGAAGGCGCAGGCTCCAGCCGCCCCTGCGAAGCCGGCTGCAGCGGAAGATAATCCGTTTGCACCGCCGCCAGCGACGCAGCTGCCGCCGGGCATGACGGGTTCGACGACCAATGATCCGCGCGTGGGCCTGGCGCCTGGATTATTCGATGCCGGCGAAACCGCGATGGGCATGAAGCATATCGTGTTCCTCAAGAAGCCTGAGGCGTTCCAACTGTCGTCCACCGAGGCAGAGGATCCGAAGGTGCAGAAGGCGCTGAAGCTGCTCGGGGTGGGCAGCACGGCGAAGATGCCGAAGCCGATGCAGCTTGTGCTGGCGCAGCTCGCCTTCGCAAACTCCGATTTCGCGTTCCAGGGAACGCATCTGTTTCAAGGCAACTTCTACGGCATCAATTTTTATGACATCTCGAATCCCGCGAAGGTTTCGTTGATCACGTCGCTCGTATGCCCGGGCGGCCAAGGCGATGTCTCTGTCTATGGGCACCTGCTCTTTATGTCGGTGGAGATGCCCAATGGGCGCTTAGATTGCGGCGCGCAGGGCTTTCCTCCGACTCCAGCGGCGGAGGCCGGGCACGGCATTGAACGTCATGCGCCAGCAGCTAACCCTGAGCGTTTTCGCGGGGTGAGAATCTTTGACATCTCCGACATCAAGAATCCGAAGCAGGTCGCTGCCGTGCAGACCTGCCGCGGCTCGCACACCCACACGCTTGTGGTCGATCCGAATGACAAAGAGAACGTGTACATCTATGTTTCAGGAACGTCGTTCGTGCGGCCGGCGGAAGAGCTTGCGGGCTGTTCGGCGGAGGCTCCGGATAAGGATCCGAACACGTCGTTGTTCCGCATTGATGTGATCAAGGTTCCGCTGGCCGCGCCGCAGGATGCCAGCATCGTCTCGCACCCGCGCGTATTTATGGATGCCCGCACAGGCGCGCTCAATGGCCTGAATAACGGGGGCAGCCATGGACCGAATGGGCTCAAGCCGGTGGACACGAACCAGTGCCACGACATCACGGTCGACTCCTCGCTGGGACTTGCTGCAGGCGCTTGTTCCGGCAATGGAATTCTGCTCGACATCAAGGACCCGGTGCATCCGAAGCGCGTCGATGCAGTGAACGATCCGAACTATTCCTACTGGCATTCGGCGACGTTCTCGAATGATGGAACCAAGGTTGTCTTCACTGACGAGTGGGGTGGTGGCCTGCAGCCTCGCTGCCGTCCTACCGATCCGATGAAGTGGGGCGCGGATGCAATCTTCTCGTTGAAGGATGACAAGTTATCGCTGGACAGTTATTACAAGATGCCGGCAGCACAGACCGACACGGAAAATTGCGTGGCGCACAACGGCTCTCTTGTCCCGGTGCCCGGTCGCGATATCGAGGTGCAGGCGTGGTACCAGGGCGGCATCTCGCTGATGGACTTCACCGATCCTGCGCATCCGTATGAGATCGCCTATTTCGATCGCGGCCCCATCAATGCGAAGACGCTTGTGCTCGGAGGATTCTGGTCTGCGTATTGGTACAACGGCTACATCTACGGCTCGGAGATTGCGCGTGGCCTGGATGTTTTCAAACTGGTGCCAACAAAATTCCTTAGCCAGAATGAGATCGACGCTGCAAATCTTGTGCAGTTCAACGAGCTCAATGTACAGAATCAGCCGAAGATCGCGTGGCCCGCGCAGTTGATTGTGGCGCGTGCCTATCTGGATCAGTTGCAGCGTTCGAAAGCTTTGCCCGCGGAGCGAATTGCTGCGCTGGATAAGGCGATCGTACGCACGCAGCGTTCGCATATGAATGCAAAAGCGCTCGCGCACTTACATGAGATGGCAGCGTCAGTAGATACCGATGCCTCCAGCGCGCAGGATCCAGCGGATGCCAAGCGCCTGCATGCACTCGCGCAGATCATGGAGCATCCCGAAGCGTAGGCTCAATGGAAGTCATGGGAGCTGAGTTGCAGCGCGTTATCGGATAGCGCCGTAAGCCGGGTCGCTTTGATATGAATGACGCTGTCCTGGTTTTGGAGAATTCCTTCGACCAGCAAAAATTTGCTGCGCGTGACGACCAGGCGGTCCTGGTCATAGAGTGCTGGCGTGACAATCACGTTCGAGATGCCCGTCTCATCTTCCATGGAGATGAAGATGAATCCCTTGGCGGTGCCGGGCCGTTGCCGGGCAATCACGCAGCCTGCAGCGCGAACAAAATCTCCGTCCCGGCTACGCTTTAGCTCCTCGGCCGCGAGGACGCCTCGATGACGCAGCTCTGCACGACGGCGGAACATCGGGTGCTTATCGGTGGTTAGGCCAGTGCCTGCGTAGTCCGCCACCAGGCGCTCTTCTACATTCATCTGCTGCAGTGGACTTGCCTCCACATCGTCTCTCAGCCATTCGCTTCGCTGCCGAAAGAGTGGGCCCTCCATCTTGCCGGCGCGCTCCACCTGCCAGAGCGCATCCCGGCGATGAGCGATCCCATCCATTTTATTTAAGGCACCAATGCGAGCCAGCAGGGTGAGCTCTTTTTTGTCGAGTAAGGCTACGCGCAAGGCAAGATCCTCGGCCGAGCGAAAGAGGCCAGCATGTGTGCGGGCTTGCACAAGTGCCTCGGCAGAACGCTGCCGCAGATGCTTCGCGTAACCCAGCCCCATGCGCAGTGAGAGCGATCCATCCGGTTCGTGCTCTATGGTGCATGGCCAATCGGATGTCTGAACATCGATGGGCTTCACGCGCAGGCCATGGCGTTGCGCGTCCTTCACCAACACTGCTGCCGAATAAAAGCCCATCGGCTGATTGTTCAAGATGGCGCAGGTGAAGGCTGCAAGGTATTTCACTTTGAAATAAGCCGATGCGTATGCGATGAGCGCGAAGGAAGCTGCGTGCGATTCAGGAAAGCCGTACAGCGCAAAGGAGCTGATGTTTTGCACGATGTTGTTCTGCGTCTGCGCATCGATTCCGTTCGCTGTCATGCCGGCGCGCAGCTTGGTTTCCAGGCTCTTCATCCGTTCCCAGGAGCGGCGCATCCCTACGGCGCGACGCAGTTCGTCAGCTTCCGCGCCGGAGAAGTTCGCGACCGTCATGGCCATGCGCAGCAACTGCTCCTGAAAGAGCGGCACGCCGAGTGTGCGTTCGAGCACGGGTATCAGCGACGGATGCGGGTACGTAACCTTCTCCTTCTTTTGTCGCCGCCTCATGTACGGGTGCATCATCTGGCCAACGATGGGGCCAGGCCGAATGATCGCAACCTGCACGACCAAGTCGTAAAACTTTTCTGGATGATTGCGTGGCAGCGATGCCATCTGCGCGCGGCTCTCAACCTGAAACATGCCGACGGTATCGGCCTGCTGCAGGGTGCGATAGACCTCATCGTCCTCCGGCAAATGTGCGAGGTCGATCTTCTCTCCATAGTGTCGCGGGATCAGCTCGAGGCAATCTTTGAGAACGGCCATCATGCCAAGGCCTAGCAGGTCTACCTTAATCATGCCGAGATCGGCGCAGTCTTCCTTGTCCCATTGAACAACGGTGCGGCCGGGCATCGAAGCACGTTCCAGCGGCACAACCCGATTCAATCGCCCTTTGCAGATCACCATGCCGCCAGAGTGCTGGCTGAGGTTGCGAGGGAGATCTTGAATCCGCATGGACAGCTCAAGGTATTTGGCGATGCGAGGATGTTGGATATCAAACCCGGCGTGCTGGAAAGAGTGCGCCATGGTGTCGGTCTTGCCGCGCCACTCCCACTGGCCGGCGAGACTCGCGAGCCGTCCCAGCGTCTCTTCGTCGAAGCCCAACGCTTTACCAACCTCGCGGGCTGCTGATTTCTGACGATAGGTGGTGACGTTAGCGGTCATCGCGGCGCCGAGTTCGCCGTAGCGCTTGTAGACATATTGAATGGCCTGCTCACGCTTCTCTTCAGAAGGAAGATCGAGATCGATGTCTGGCCACTCGCCACGACTCTCGCTGAGGAAACGCTCAAAGAGCAGCTCCATGCCGACCGGATCGATGGCCGTGATCTCGAGCGCGTAACAGACAGCGGAGTTCGCAGCACTGCCTCGACCTTGGACCAGGATGTCGTTGTGTTTGCAGTATGTGATGATGTCCCAGACGATGAGGAAGTATCCAGCGAAGCCGAGCTTTGCGATCAGCGCGAGTTCGTGTTCCACCTGCTTCTTCGCGCGCTCCAGCAAGTGCCGGTTGTTCTTGGGGCTGTAGCGGCGCAGCACACCTTCGGCTACGCGTTTCTGCAGGAAGCTATCCATCGTCTCGCCATCCGGCACGGGGTAGTGTGGGAACTCGTAGCCAAGATCGCTGAGCTCGAATGCGAGGCGCGAAGACAGGTCGACGGTCGTTTCAATTGCACCTGGAACATCGCGGAAGAGAGCAGCCATCTCGCGCGCCGGACGCAGATGTCGCTGACTGTTAAGCGCCAACAGGCGGCCAGCCTGGTCGAGTTCCACGTGATACCGGATCGCTGTAAAGAGATCCAGAATCTCGCGGTCGTATGCGGTCGCATAGCGGACCCCATTGGTTGCAATCAACGGTAGATGCAGAGATTTCGCGATACGGAGTGCTGCTTGATTTCTCCATTCTTCCTCTCGTTCACGATGGCGCTGCAGCTCCACATAGACATTTTCGCGACCAAAGATTCGCACCAACCGATCGACGGTTTCGCGTCCAGCTTCTTCTCCTCCTCGCATCAATGCTGCAGCCAGCGGTCCCTCGATGCCACCCGTTAGACAGATGAGACCCGATGCGTACTGCTCCAGATCGCGGAAGTTCGCAGCACCGTCCTTCTTGGTTGCTTCGCGCATCTTGAACTGTGTAATGAGCTGGCAAAGATTTTGATAGCCTTCCTGCGATGTGCAGAGCAGAGGGATGCGCGGCGGCTCTGGCTTATGCTGATGAGGCACCCACGCTGGTGGCACGAGGCGAGAGCCGAAGCTTGACACGGCAACCTCCGCACCAACGTGAGCGCGAATGGTTTTCCGCTTTGCGCTGGTATGAAAGCGGGCAGACCCATACACTCCATTGCGATCGAGCAATGCCATGGATGGCATCTCCAACTCGACCGCACGCTGGGCGAGTTGCTCCGGCAAGGAAGCTCCATCGAGAAAACTAAACGCGCTTGACGCATGCAGCTCGATATAGCGTTCAGTCATAGAGCGCCGCCATGTGCCAACTATCTGCAATGCGATCACGCATCATGCAGCAGAAGAGAGGGGTGGCGTCCTGCGCGCGTGCCACCAGGTCCCACTCCTCAAAGCCCCACAGCGTTGGTTGCCACCAGTCGCCACTTACCAGCCAGGGTCCATAGGTGTGCTCGACGGAATAATGTTTTCCGCGAAATGCAAATGCCTTTGGACGCTGGCTCTGCACGGTAACGGAGACGATCTCAGGCGGCCGTATCGTTCGCATCGCGGACCGGGATGGATGCGAAGGGATCACCGCCGAAGAGCCTGAAGGGACGGTGAACGGTTCTACCTTGAACGCTCCTGGCTCGTGCGTATCGAGGAGCACGGGATGGCCAACATTCTCGTCGCCAACAATGGCACGGATGTGCGCCAGCGTAACGTCGAGCCGTGCTGGTTCAGGCAACTGCGGTGAGAACAGTCCTAACTGAACTTTGCTGGTACTGCCTGGCTCGGCCGTTACAGTTAGTGCGAGGATAGCGGCTTGCGGCGGATGCGCTTCAAGATCAAGATGGATCAGCTTGATCCATAGTTGCCTGTCGTTTGCTGGCAACGCAGGCCGCACTGTGCGCGCATGCGTGGCGTTACGTTCCAGCTCCAGAAGGATGTGCACCGAAGCCAACGCGAACATGCGAGCCTTTGCGCGCAGGATGAGTTGCTCGATCATCACGTTCACTACAAAGAGAAGCGCTTCAAGCTGTTCGACCGGGGAATCCAGCTCCATGTGTTCTTCCAGCGTGAAGGCTGGCTCTATCGGTTGGAATAGATGCGGCATCTCACCGCGCGCCAACTGGCGAAGGCGCTTGCCCGCTTGCCCCATCCTGGCGACGAGTTCATTTTCAGGGAGCGCGGCCAACATCCCCAGGGTGCGGATTCCCCAAAGATTTAGCGTCTCAGCGTGATGCGGAGCCATGTCGAGGACCGCTATCGGCAGAGGGGCCAGCGCAGCGCCTTCCTCGCCGGCAGAGACAATCTTCATCGAGGTGCGTGGGGGCAACCCTTTCGCCAGGGCGATTGCAGTAGGCACATTGCTGCTGACTGCTATGCAGGCCGTTATGCCAAGAGTTCGTACGCGACCAAGGAGGTTCTTCGCCAGAGACTCCGGCGCACCAAACAGGCTTGCTGTCCCGGCGATATCGATGACGCAAAGAAACGCGTTCTCTTCGCTCTGCTCTTGCACGCGTGGAGAAAAGGCGCCGGCACCTTCAAGCAGCACCGCCTTCGTTGCAGCCTCTTCTTTGTACGACCGTGGCATCACCATCACCGAAGAAAACGTGTCGACCTCAACGCGCGTCATGCCATGGAGCAGGCCGTGAATGCGCGCCTTCCTGTTGAGCGAGCACACTTGCTCCAGCGGTGGTTCGCCTTTCATGACGACGCAGGGCTTGTCGCGCAGCTCGAGTCTCAGACGCAACAATGCCTGCGCCGGAAATTCCTTTGCGTAGAGACAGGCATAGAGCTCGGCAGGCTTCGTCATGCGGAGCTCGATCGTGGCCCTGCCCAGGGAGCCTGGCTGTGCCAGTTCGCGATCGTTGCCCGCTGCGGGGGCTTGCGTAATGGAATGACGTTGGTCGGGTCATGCGCAAATCGCCGGCGCGTTATCTCCAGTTGATGCTCGATTCCGGTGAATAGGGTGAGTTCGTCACGACGCGCCGTGCCTGGTTGCAGACGCAACAAGAGCTCTGCGCTACTCCTGGCGCAGGGATGTTGCGTGAGAAGCAAAATGCTGGCCTGTGTTTGCTCAGCTGCAGCGCGATAGCGAAACCATGTTGCCAGAGGAATGCGTGACGCATACTCGGGTGCGATGCTGCCCATGTCGAGAACGATTGCGCTGAATCCGCCACCTTGCAGCAGCAGGTCCGTGACGCGGAGCGCCTGCTCGATTCTTGCCCACGGCTTGCCGGGGTTGGTCGAGCGCAGCCGATGCTTCGGCGTGCTCTGCTGCGCGTTCGGCGCAAAGGCCTCTTTCTCCGGACGCTCCTTGTGCTGCGGCTCCGCACAGCGAGGAGCAAAGGTTTCCGGCCGCAGCAAATTGCTGACTGCGTCGGAGAGCCCCTTTACTTCGTTGCGCGGATGAGCGCCAGAGCCGCCACCATGCAGGCCCTTCTTTACCGGCGGAGCAATCAGGTACTTCTCCGGAAGCGAGAACGTGCGCTGCCGCAGCGGCCGCTTGGCGGAGTCCGGCGGCACGCCGCAACGCACCCAGAGAAGCCGGCGGAGATCGATGCTTGCAGCAGCCGCCGACTCCGCATCGAGTGAGTCGGACACATCAATCCATGCGCAAACCTTTTCCTCCCGCGTCATTCTGGCGAGGAATGAGAGCGCAAACGAGGTGCGCCCAGAGCACTCAGGCCCTACCACTTCGGTGATGGCTCCCAGAGGGAGCCCGCCGTCCAGCAACTCATCGACTGGCTGAATTCCGGTTGCCGCAAGAGGGCGAATCGTGCGCGGTACGGGAGTGAGCGCCGATGGAATCTGGTGGGCGAGAGTCGCTTCGATTTGGGCACGCAAGGCGGTGGCGGAGAGCATAGTTTATTCGCCTAATCTTCGCCTTAGTCCTATAACCTGTCAACGCGATTCAGCACAGCGCTCGGTGCAGCATGATCCATAAACATCTCATAATGGAGGCTTAATAATTTTGGCTGAAGCGGCGAACTGTTAGCCATTCGAGGATTGCGTAACAGTTGGCCTGAGCTCAGGGTTCCATTACCAGCCGGCGGCAGATCAATCGATCTGACCGTTGAGACTACTCAATCTTCTTTCTCGCAAAACTCCCTTGAGCGCACCCACGGAATTCCCACGAGCCGCGTATTTCAGTACGCCTTCTTCTGCTCTTCCCTCAGTGTTGCCTTCACCTCATGAGCGTGTTCAGGCAAGAGATGGAGCATCCGGCTCAGAGCCGCAACTCAGGTCTCCCCAAGGTGCGGCTCGGTAGCTGAGACGAACGCTTCTCTCTTTGCCTGGCTGCTCGATTCCTCCCTATTGCGCCGCGCTATTTGCGTACACCTTCACCTGGCCGAGACCCGAGGTCGCTTTACCGTTACACGTCAAATGCCACGTATAGGTATAGGTGTTTGCGGGAGCCTGGGGGCTGATGTTGCATTGGCTCGGCCCATTTGATCCATCGGACGAATAGCTCGTGGCGGTACATGCGTTGGGATCACCGGTCTTAACGACCCAGGCGCTATCGATCTGCAACCAGCCTACGGTCGCAACTTTGTCATTGGTAACGTCCGCTTCTTCCGGGTTCACGCCTGGCTGTCCGTCGGCTCCTACCGAGCAACCTATCTCAACATTCGCATTGTCACTGGGCGAAGTTGCTGTGATCGTCGGATGATCCGCGCTGCTGCCAACGGTAGAACCATTGTTGAGATAACAGAGCCTGCATGGCACCACGGTGTCTGGACGTTGCACACTCTGAGATAGGTTGCGCTCAATCTGATAGATGTAGGAAACCTGTCCACCTTTAGGCGCAGCGAGGACGCAAGTCGCCGGTTGTTCCGGTGTCACCGTAAGAGACTTCTCACCATTGGTGCAGGGCGAATTGGTTGTGAAGTTAACCTTATAACCAGGATCGCCCGACAGGTATGTCTCGAACACGAGTGTGTCGCCTGCATTGGCCGATCCACCGATAAGTCCACCGGCAGACACGACGACCGTAGTGGTGGTATGCCGATTGAGGAGCGCATAGCAAAGCGCGGCCACCACGATAATAAGAACAGCTATGACGAACAGAAGTGCCCTGCTATTTCGCATGAACGAATCTCCTTTATAAACGGATCAGATAGCCGCCTCAGTGCTGGTCGGCATGGATTTGATAAAGGCCGTGTAACGATAATCATCCCGGAGCCCTGCCATGTCTGGCATCGTACGAATCTGAAACTCGGTAGCACCGCGTTTCAAACAAGCTTCCACAGTCGTCAGCGCTTCGTCGCGTCTCCCGAGGAGTTCCAACGTTCTGGCCTTGATCAGTTGTGAATCCATATCCCCAGCCAAATCCTGTTCTGCTCTCGCTATCAGCTCTGGCGCAGTCTGCGGCTCCTTCGCTTTTGTGCGGCATAGCGCGAGCATCATCCAGCCCGGACCGTTCTTGGGATCATCCTTCAGCTCGTCTGCCTGGGCCTCAGCTCCGCGTGCATAAGCCCTCAACGCGTCATCACCATGTCGGCCGCGAAGAAGCGAGTAACAATCGCCCAACTCCAGCCAATTACCCGCCTCCGACGGATTGAGTTCTACCGCCTTAAGCCCGAACGGTATCGCAGCCTCGACATCTCCCTCACACCGCAACGATGCCGCCATCGTCGTTGCAGCCGAATCGCTGAAATTGAGCTCCAGACTTTGCTTCGCGGCTGCCTTCGCCTCCGCAATCTTGCCTTGTTCCAAATACACCGACGCCAAGTTCATCAAAGGCCAAGCGCGGCGCGGAACCAGAAGCACCGCTTCGCGAAACTCCGCGACCGCTTGCGGATACTTTCCCTCCGAGTAGTAGACCACTCCGAGCTCATCGTGCGGCTGCCAGACATTCGGCCGTCTCCGGATGGCTCGTTCAAATGACCCCTCGGCGTCAAGCCAACGATTCAGACGCGCGAACAACTGACCCTGAAGCACGAGAGTCCTTGGGTCGTCGGGATCGATCGCGAGGGCCTTTGAAATCTCATTGACCGCGCCGGCATAGTCTCCGGTTTGTTGCAACACGAACGACATGGCCAGCCGGCCAAAGATGAGGTTAGGGTTCAGTGAAAGGGCGGCTTCGCTGTTGCTTCGGCCCAGCGACAAAGCAGCCGGGTCGCCCCGAATCGTGTACAAGCGCAGGTACGCCCATCCAAGCTCGGCATACGCCGTCGCATAGTGTGGGTCGAATCCAACCGCCTCCTTGTACTTGTCGATCGCTGCGTTAAGCCCGGTGTCGTTCTCCTGCTTCATATCAGCTTCCGCGGCTTGAAACGCCGAGTATGCCTGGGTCGACTGAGTGTCCGGCATCTTAACGCTTTCGCTAACTTGATAGCGACCCAGGTCGAGGAGCTGCGCCGCCGCGCGAACCGCTTTTCCGGGGAGGGTTATCGGTTGGGAGAGCGGACAGCTTATCCTCTTCTCTCGCAGCGCCCGGCCCGAAGGAGGGTCCAGGAGGATCAAAGAGAGGTGCAAGTTGTTCCCGTCAGGAACAGCAGACGCCGCCAGCACGAGGTTAGCTCCCAACGTCTCGCGAACGTCATTGAGTTGTTTCGCAGAAGTAAGATTTGGAGTAACGGCTGGAGAGATGACCAGGAGGTTGCGATCGAAAGCTTCGGCGCGCGCGAGTTCCGTTCCGATCGCGTCGATGACTCCTCCCAGCATCGGCTTGATCCGAGCATCCGACACCGGCCAGCTCAGCAGCGCAACGAAACGCTTTGTCGGAAGTGGACGCAGAACTTCGTTCACGCGGTTCAACAGGCCATCCCAATGCCATGCGACTCCAACCGCCGCCCCGCAGGCAGCCATCGAAGATCCCACGACAAAGTTGCGACGGCTCAGAATGCCAGGCCGCAGGCCTGCGAGGATGGGAGCGATTCTACGGCTGGCCAAATCGCCGCCGGACTCGAAGGCGGATTGGATGTGCTCGAAGGCCAGGCAGCGCCGATCTGGCTCCGGAGAAAGAAACTCTCTCACCGCTTGAATGACAAGAGGCGGAGCATCGGCAGCGTCAAGAGCTTCAGATGGTCGAGCCGAGAGGCCGTCCGACTGCAGCTTTAAGGTTTCCTGGGTCAATACCTGCTGGAGCAGGACGCCGAGCGCGAAGATGTCCGTGGCTTGCGATGGAGGATTGCCTCGGAGAAGCTCGGGGGCGATATAGCCCGGCGTTCCTGCAATCGCCTCTCCCGAGAACACCGTTGTCTGGGAACTGTAAAGACGCGCAAGGCCAAAGTCCATGATGGAAAGACAAAACGCCGTCCCCGAGTACTCGAGCATAATGTTCTTCGGCTTGATGTCCCCATGAACCACGCCAGCCGTATGCATGGCCGCAACGCCGGCGATGATCTGGCTGAAGAGGGAGAGGATCTCGCTTCGAGAGAAGCGTTTCATCCCTGCCAGTCGTGAGGCGAGCGTTTCACCCGAGAGCAGCTTCATCGTAAGAAACAGGAAGGGCGGCGGCGGTAACTCACAGTGCGCTATGTCGTAAATCGGACAAAGATTCGGGTGCGTCACCTTTCGTGCGAGCAGGACCTCTCGTTTGAAGCGGTGCGCTGACTGAGCGTCATTGGCGATGTGCGGGAGGATCACCTTTAGCGCGACGTGGACTCCCTGAAGAAAGCCGTCTTCCACCTCATACACTTCACCCATCCCGCCTCGATCAATAAAACGAACGACGACGAAACGGTCAGCGATTGTCTGTCCTGGCTCGAAGCGGCCAGTCTGGACAAACTTAATATCCATCGTCTCCGCATCGCTACTGTTGGTTCTCATCACAGAGCGAGTCAGGTTCTCGCGGTTCCCGAAGAAGCCAATCTTTTTCTCGAGGAAGCTCCCAGCCTGCTCGTCCGCGAGAAGTAGTTCCTCAATCTGATGCCTGAGTTCAGGCGCACCCGCGCAGGCGCGATCGAGAAAATCGCGGCGATCTTCAGGTCGCCGATCCAGGGCGGCTGCGAACAATTCCTCGACGTTATGGTCTTGGCTAGCCATGATTCCCATCCAGAGGAGTGAGGGATATGAATTGGCATGCGATGGTTCGAACGCCTGCTCTGTGGATCACAGGGGATGCTTTGTGTGGATTTTAGAAGAAAGAAAATCGTGCGGACCCGACCACACAGAGAATCAACTATTCTCCATCATCGGCCACAATAGTTACACAATACCCACCGAATATCCAGCAGTAAGTTGCAGTGAAATCAGGGATTAGTCCCTCTGCTATTCCCTAAGGCGATGCTGAAGGATGAAAAGGGCCATTCGTACAGCTTTGCGTGTCCGGGGCTGCAGTGCGCCAACTGTTGCGGGCTATCGGCCTGCGCACCACCTCGACCCGAAGGATCATTGCGTTAGAACTGGCGCGGAGCGTATTTCGCAACGGGCCACCCGCTCAAGAAAAAGATTACCTGCGCGTGGAGGGCGGTTGTGCTTTAAAAGCGAACGCCCGCGACTTTTGTCGGCGGGCGTTCCAGCGTTAGCGCGGCAGATCCAGCAGAGCGACTTCCACGTCGGTGTGCGTCGAGACGGAAGCTCGATAGTCGCCTCGCATCTCGCGTCTCACGCGCTGTTCGGCTTTAGATTCGAAGCAGCGAACGTGGTCTTTCTCACCCTTCCTCCAAATCTCGCGAAGGAAATAGTGGTTGCCGTACCGATGGAAGATCACCTTGCTCGACGAGGCCGGGTCGGGACTCGTTTCGTGTGAACTCATCGTCAGGGCAGAATGCTTTCTGTCCTGGATGATGATTATATTTTCGCCCTGGTTGCTCAGAACGTACCGGCCAGGACCTAAATGAGCTGAGCCGACTTCGAATCCGAACGGCACGGTGACCTGCGTGCGCTCAGGTATGTTTTGTGCATGCAACGCCGACGAGGCCAGGGAGATTGCCAGGGCGGCGACGATAACGGCTGCGCGATTCTTCAACGGGAATAGTGTGAACATGAGAGCTTCTCCTTTGGAAAGACGTCTCACAAAACGTCTTCACTCAATAAGGCGCACTGGCCACAAAAAAGTGCCACGCACTCGTCACGCATTCTTCGTTGAAACTATGTCGTGCTCCTGCGCATGGACGGCGAGACCTGCTCGAGCTCACGGAACAACCAGATGCGAGCCAACGACCAGTCCCGCTTTACGGATCGCACCGAAATTCCGAGGAGCGAAGCAATCTGCTCCAACGACAGGCCACCGAAGTAGCGCATCTCGACTACCTGAACCTGTCGCGGGTGCAACATCTCAAGCCGTTTGAGAGCCTCGTCGAGGAGCAGAACCTCCTCAAGCTTCTCTGGCGAGATCGCGAGGTCTTCGTGCAGTTCGACCCGCTGCAAACCCCCATCTCTTTGTTGAGCCTTGTGAGCCCGGGCATAATCGATCAGAACGTGTCGCATCACCTTCGCTGCCATTCCGATGAAATGCTCGCGACTATTCCACTTCGCGTCGTCTCTGCAGAGCCGGAGGTACGCCTCATTAATGAGAGCGGTGGCCTGCAGGGTATGATCGGGGCGCTCTCTCCGCATATACGACGCGGCCAGCCGGTGAAGCTCCGAATACACCAGGGGCAAAAGCTTTTCCGCTGCACCGGCTTCGCCCTTGGTCATCTGATTCAAGAGGTGAGTTACTTCACCCTTCTCAACGTCCATGCTGGCTGCCTCCCAGTGTGTGGTATTATCCTACCGTCGTTGGGCACATTCCGGATCAATTGGAAAGCCTGGGGGCTGCTAGAACTCTCATTCGTAGTGCGCCGGTAACGATAACCCATGGCCAATCAGCAGCAACCCGCGGAGGAGATATTTGGAGCTGCTCTCGACCTGCCCTTGGAGCAGCGCTCGGCCTTCGTCGCGGAGGCATGCCATGGATCTGTCGAGCTGCGCGAGGGTGTCGAAAAACTTTTAGCCGATTACGAGCGCATGGGAGGCTTCTTGAGCGATCCTCCCTTGGCGGCGAACGCTAGCGGCTCGCCACAAACGACTGGACACATTCTTCCCGCGGGACACAAGTTGGGACGCTATGTCGTCCTAGGAGCCATCGGCGCTGGTGGCATGGGCGAGGTCTATCGCGCGCGCGACGAAAAACTCGAGCGAGTCGTCGCCATCAAGATACTGGCGCCCGGCCTGGTCACAGGGGAAGATGCGCGCCGCCGGTTTCGAAAAGAGGCACTCGCGCTTGCGAAGCTGAGTCATCCCCACATCGCTGCTGTGTACGACGTGGGCGAGCAGGACGGCATCGACTACCTCGTGATGGAGTGCGTTCCAGGTCAAACTCTCTCCGCCCTCTTGAAATCGGAGCCGCTCACTATGGAACGCGCGACTTCGATTGTTCTCGAGATCGCGGGAGCTCTCGAAGAAGCTCATGACCAGGGAGTTGTGCATCGCGATCTCAAGCCTGCCAATGTGATGGTCACACCGAAGGGGCATGTCAAGGTGCTCGACTTCGGCATCGCCAAGTTGCTCGCACCACTTGCTACGGACGCAACAGCCTCGTTGGAGACCGGCGCACTGATTGGAACACCGCTGTACATGTCTCCCGAGCAGGCGCAGGGTCATTCGGTCGATGCACGGACGGATCTATGGAGCCTGGGTGTTATCTACTTTCAATTGCTCACTACGCGGACACCCTTTGCGGGTGAGAGCAATCTCGCGATTCTGCATGCGATCATCAACAATCCGCCGGCGTCTCTGCGCACACTCCGCCCAGATGCTCCACCGTTGACGAATGAAATTATCTGCCGGTGCCTGGAGAAGGATCCTGCGAGGCGATATCAAACGCCTGCTCAACTCATTCACGAAGTCACGGAACTCCGGGACCAGGTGTCCTCGAGTTCCCGCGGCCTGGTTGCAACGCGACGCTCTCGGGCGATCGTATTCGGCGCAGTCGCTGCTGTCCTGATTGGAAGTATAGGAGCGGCGTGGCTCTTTCACCGCTCGTCCAAGAGGGCGTGGGCGCGCGAGGAGGGAGTGCCTCAGATTGCGCGACTTGTTTCTGAGGGAAAGCCCCTTGCGGCGTTTGGCCTGCTTGAAACAGCGCAGCACTATCTGCCCGATGACCCACAGATAAAACAGTTGGTAGATCAAGACTCCCTGGTCACATCGATTACGTCTGCCTCGCCTGGCGCCACAGTTGCAATCCAGGATTACTCGACACCAGATGGTCCATGGCGCGCCCTCGGGGTCACGCCTATCCACGACGTCACGGTTCCAAAGGGATTCTTCCGCTGGAAAGTCTCAAGTCCACACACCGGAGAGCTGGTCGAGGGTCTTCGAGCTGGGAAATCCATGGACTTCACGCCCGCGATCCAACTGCCTCCGCCCGCCGGCATGGTTCCCGTGCCGGGGGCGAACTGGATAGATATGATTTCGTTCATCGGCTTCGTTGGTCCTTACCGGATGCCCTCTTTTTACATGGACCGTTTCGAGGTGACCAATCGCGAGTATCAGAAGTTTGTCGACGACGGTGGGTACGAGAAGCAGCAATACTGGAAAGAAAAGTTCATCCGCGATGGCCGCGAAATTCCATGGAGCGAAGCGATGACACAGTTTCGCGACACAACCGAGCGGCCCGGTCCATCGGGATGGGTCGCAGGCCATTACGCGGAGGGGCAGGGCGACCGTCCCGTCTCTGGGGTGAGCTGGTTTGAAGCCTCGGCCTACGCAGTCTTTGCAGGAAAAAGTCTGCCCGTTCTGCCGCAGTGGTACATGGCGGCTCCTCCCGATGACTCGCGCTATATCGTTCCCGTAAGTAATATCCCTGGCAGCGCGGCGGCTCCAGTGGGCGCCTATAAAGGAGTGGGTCCGTACGGAACCTTCGACATGGCAGGCAATGTTCGCGAGTGGGTGGCCAATGCAGACGATGGCGACCATCGCTTCATCCTTGGCGGCTCATGGAAGTCTCCAGCGTACTTCTATTTCAGCCCAGAGACGCTGACTCCATTTGATCGCTCGCAGGAAAATGGTTTCCGATGCGTCAAGAACATCACACCGCTACCTCAGACCTCCGAAGCGCCAATCAAGCGGCTGGAAGCTCGCGACTTTGCGAAATACAAGCCGGCTTCAGACGACGTCTTTCGCGCTTATCAGGTGATGTACGCTCCGTCGCAGTCGCCACTTCACACAGTCGAGCAAGGAGTCGTCGCTGAAACTGCGGATTGGCGAGAGGAAAAAGTGACGATCGATACAGGCTATCGCGGTGAGCGCATGGCCGTGTATCTGTTTCTTCCCAGGAACGTAAAACCGCCCTATCAAACGGTGCTCTTCTTCCCCAGCGCGCGCGTCGACTTTATCGCCGACAACAAAAATGGCACAGCCCTTGGCGACCTCAAGTTTTTTTCTTACATCGTTCAAAGCGGACGAGCCGTGGTCTATCCCATCTATCAAGACACCTATGAACGCCGCCTCCTGTACTCTCTGCCTCGCGGTTCACAGGAGATCCAGCTGACAACCGATCGCTATAAGGACGCAGCGCGCACCGTCGACTATCTCGCCACTCGATCCGACATCGACAACAACAGGCTAGCCTACCTTGGGGTGAGCATGGGATCGGCCGAAGGAGTGATCTACGCGACCTTGCTCCAGGATCGCATCAAGACAGCCGTTCTTCTCGACGGAGGATATTTCCTCGATCCGCCGCCGCCCGGCGGTGACCAGGCCGACTTCGTTCCGCGTATGAAGAAGCCTGTCTTGATGATCAATGGACGCTATGATTACGTCTTCTCCTTGAAGCTTTCGCAGGAGCCCATGTTCAACATGCTCGGCACCCCGGCAAAGGATAAGCAGCACATCGTCTTGGAGACGCCACACGACGTCACCGAAGATCGGCCCCGATTGGTGAAGGCTGTCCTCGATTGGCTCGACGTATACCTCGGGCGGGTGCACCAGTAGCAGTGCTCCGCTGCGTGAGCGCCCGCCAGATTCGCCTTCACACCATTCTCGGCATCGATAGAATCGTCGGCAAATTGCAATCGGAGCAGCGGTATCCCCTCAGCCTTCAAAGGACAACAGCGCCTGTTGTTCGGTAGAAAAGACATCGAAGAGCGTGGCGAGTTTTGTAATTTGCATCAACTGGTCGATCTTCTTCGTAAGACCGACCAGCTTGAGCTCGCACCCGTTCTCCCTTGTAGAGGTGTACGCTGTCGTGAATTCGCCGAGACCAGAACTATCGACGTAGTTCACGTTACTCAAATCCAGGACGAGCTTTTTCGTGCCAGCATCGAGCGCATCTTGAATCGCATTGCGAAGAGTGAAGCCCCCTTCGCCAAGAGTAATCCGGCCGCTGACTTCGAGAAATGTTATTCCCTTTACGTGACGTATGTTTACACTTGCACTCATTTTGTTGCCTCCTCATCTTCTTGGTTGATTGTGGATAGTTCGCAGAAGCATGGTCGCGCAGCTCCGGAAAGAGAGCTATCAGGGTTTTCCTGGACGTGGATCTCTACGTTGGTGTGATCGGGCACCCAGGCGATCGCCGCCACGTTGGCTTTTGCAGCAGAGCTTCTCCTCTTGGGAGGCGTGTCAAAGAGCGCCTCTACTCAGTAAGGCGCAGACAAAACCAAAAGGTGCCACACAATCTCGTCATGTTTTTTGGGCGTCGCGCGAGGGCCGGCGCACTGCTTCAGTTCACGAAACAACCAGATTGTGGCGACGGACACCTCCCACCAGGACGGCGGGGCTACTTCTGTGCGCAGTTCGCGCCTCTGCTCATGTTCGTTGCGGACTTCGTTGAGGGTCACAACGGGGTATAGCCCGTCCGACAGCAACTTCTCTTTGCCAGCGAATTCATAGGACTCGATCAAGAAACGGTCGCCGGATGGAAAATCAGGATTGGCTATTATTTTCTTATGGTTACAGAATGTCTGTAGACGGGGGTGGACACCATTGGACAGCGCTGGAAGGGAAACTGGCGGAGAGTGGGGGATTCGAACCCCCGATAGAACTTTTGGTCCTATAACGGTTTAGCAAACCGCCGCCTTCAGCCACTCGGCCAACTCTCCTGCGGGTTGAGCTTGATTATAGCCTGTCCGCGTGAAACGGCGATATGGGCTTCGCATGCTATCCATTTAGCGTTACAGTGCAAGGAGCATCGCCCCACTCCTCTTCCTGGAGCTCGCTGTCATCGACCAAGCGACGAACCCGTCCGCGCCGCGGCTCTCGCGCCACCACTTCCCTGCCCGAAGCAAGATGCGCCTGCTGCCGCTGCTTGGCGCCACGTACTTCATGGTGGCCGGCGGCCCTTACGGCCTCGAAGACATCATCGGCAAAGCCGGCTATTGGCGCGCGCTCATCCTGCTGGCCATCATCCCGCTCATCTGGAGCCTGCCCACCTCGCTCATGGTCGGCGAACTGGCCAGCTCCATTCCGGCTGAGGGCGGTTTTTACGTCTGGGTTCGTCGCGCCATGGGGCCGTTCTGGGGCTTTCAGGAGGCGTGGCTCTCGCTCGCCGCCAGTGTCTTCGACATGGCCATCTACCCCACCATCTTCGTGCTCTACCTTAGCCGCCTCGCGCCCGCCTGGACAGCCGGCTTTCGCGGCACGCTCTGGGAGTTGGCCATCATCGCCGGCTGCACACTCTGGAACCTCACCGGCGCAAGGGCTGTCGGTCGGTCTTCTGTCGTCCTCTTCTGCGTTCTTCTTGCGCCGTTCGTCGTGCTCATCGCCGCGGGCCTTTGGGCCTGGCACGGACACGGCACCGGAGCGCTGCTCTACTCCGTCGGCGCACCCGATCTCGCGGGCGCCATCTCCGTCACCATGTGGAACTACATGGGTTGGGACAACGCCAGCACCGTTGCGCAGGAGGTCGAAGACCCGCAGCACAACTATCCGCGCGCGATGCTGGGCGCCACCTCGCTGGTGGCCTTCACCTACATTCTTCCGCTGGCGGCCGTGGGACTCGCAGGCCTCGCGCCCGGCCAGTTCTCCACCGGAGCGTGGACCGACGCAGCGC